>NZ_JBVJLM010000010.1:0-305083 GCF_055584725.1 Kitasatospora sp. NPDC101108 | reverse complement strand
CCCTCGGCGTCCGCGAGTGGACGTGTGGGGACTGCGAGACCGTCCACGACCGCGACGTGAACGCCGCACGCAACATCCTGGCCGCCGGACGGGCGGACAGGCTAAACGCCTGTGGAGCGCGGGTAAGACCGGGACTCGTCCCGGCACAGCGCCGTGAAGCAGGAACCCACCGAGACGGTCAGACGACCGTGGCAGGAATCCCGGTCCTTTAGGGCCGGGAGGACGTCAATGCTTGCAGCGGTCCGTCTCCGAGCATGCTGTTTCGCCTCCTCTCGGTTACCAGGCTAGGGAGGTGCGCAGCCCGTCGCCCGGTGAGCGGGCGGCCGCTCCTCACCGTGCACGGTCGGTCACGGGGAGGAACGGGCGAGGGGCGGGCGGTGCCGCAGGGCCGGCCGGCGATCGCGACCCGGCGCACGTGCGGGAGCCGGCTCAGCTCGACCAGGGCACGGCGGTACCAGGAGCGCACCAGGCCCTCGCCCCAGGGGGTGAACAGCAGCGACAGGGTGTCACCGGTGCCCGCGCGGTCGGCGCCCGGCGCGGGCCGACGGGCTGCGCGTGTTGACCCTCACCCCACGTCAGGCTGCAGGGTGGGGCTCGGCGCAGCACCCCGGCTGCCCGCTGCGCGAACGTACTGACGTGATGACGCGGACGTACGGACGCACGGATGCAAGGACGCAGGGATCGTCGGGAGGAACCATGAGTTGGTCGGTCGGGCAGGTCTCCGGATTCGCCGGAGTCACGGTGCGGACCCTGCACCACTACGACCGGTCCGGGCTGCTGTCGCCCAGCGAGCGCAGTCCGGCCGGCTACCGGCTCTACGGCGCGGCGGACCTCGCCAGGCTCCAGCAGATCCTCTTCTACCGGGAACTCGGCTTTCCGCTGGAGGAGATCGCCACCATCCTGGCCGACCCGCAGGCCAACGCGCTGGACCACCTGCTCGCCCGGCGCGACGCCCTCACCGAGCAGATCGCCCGCCTGCAGAAGCTGGTGGACGTCGCGGAACGGGCGATCGAGGTCCAGCGCACCGGGATCGACCTGACTCCGGAGGAGCGGTTCGAGGTCTTCGGGGACGTGGTCTTCGACCTCAGCTACGCCGCCGACGCCCACCTCAAGTGGGGTGACCGGGAGGGCCACCAGGAAGCCCTGGCCCGCGCCGCCACCCACACCAAGGAGGACTGGCGGCGCCTGATGGCCGAGGCCGCCGACTGGCGCGGGCGGCTGCTCGCCGCCTTCGACCGGGGGCTGCCCGCCGACCACCAGGAGGTACTGGACCTCGCCGAGGAGCACCGCCGGCACATCATCCGCTGGTTCACGCCCTGCCCGCCCGAGACCCACTGCCGGATCGCCGACGACTACGAGGCGGACGCCCGCGCCTTCGCGCTCGTCGTGCCACCGGCCGAGCAGCGCCCGGGGCTGGCCGGCTACCTCCGCGGCGCCATCGGTGCCAACGCCGAGCGGCGCGCCGGGGCGGGCCGTCCGGGGGTGGCGCGATGAGGATCCTGGTGATGGCCGCAGGCTCGTACGGCGACGTCGCCCCGTACACCGGGCTCGGCGTCCGCCTCCTCGGCGAGGGGCACGAGGTCGCCCTCGCCGCGCCGGAGATCTTCGGTGACTCCGTGAGCGGCAGCGGCCTGGAGTTCCGTCCGCTGCCGGTCGATCCGCGGGGCAGGGCGGCCGACGGGGAGCAGCCCGAGGCCCGCTCCTCGCTCATGGCGCGGGCCGCCGCCTTCGTGGAGCGGCTCGGCGACGGGCTCGCCGAGGCGGCCGCTCCGGGCGCTGATCTGCTCCTGCTCGCCACGACGACGGCACCGCTCGGCTGGCACCTGGCCGAGGCGATGGACGTGCCGAGCCTCGGGGTGTACCTCCAACCCACGCTGCCGACCGGGGAGTTCCCGCCGGTGGTCGGGCCGGGGCGCTCGCTCGGCCGCTGGGGCAACCGGGCGGCCGGTGCGCTCGGCCAGCGGGTGGTGGACCGGTTGCACGCGGGGGCGGCGCGGCGGCTGCGGACGCGGCTGGGGCTGCCCGCGTGCTCCCAGGCGGCGCGCCGACGGGCGGTGGAAGCCGCGAACTGGCCGGTCCTGCACGGGTTCAGTCCCACGCTCGTGCCGCGCCCGGCGGACTGGCGGGAGGGGCTGACGGTGGTCGGCAACTGGTGGCCGCACGTCCCGGCCGGCCAGCGGCTCCCGGCGGAGGTCGAGGACTTCCTACGGGCCGGTCCGCCACCGGTGTTCATCGGGTTCGGCAGCATGGCGGGCGGTCAGGGCGAGCGGCTCAGCGGCCTCGCGGTCGAGGCGCTGCGGCACGCGGGCGTGCGGGGTGTGCTGCAGTCCGGCTGGGCCGGGCTCGCCGCGGACGGGGAGGACGTGCTGACCGTCGGCGAGCTGCCGCACTCCCTCCTGTTCCCGCGGATGGCGGCCGTGGTCCACCACGCCGGCGCCGGGACGGCGGCCGCGGCCCTGCGGGCGGGGGTGCCGAGCGTGCCCGTTCCGGTGACGGCCGATCAGCCCTTCTGGGCGGTCCGGCTGACCCGGCTCGGTGCGGCCACCGGGCCGGTACCCTTCGCAGGCCTGACCGCGGCCCGGTTGGGCGAGGCCATCCGGCAGGCCGTCGGGGACCGGTCGTACCGGGACCGGGCGGAGTCGGTGGCCGGCCGGATGGCTGGGGAGGACGGCGCGGCGCGGGTCGCGGAGGCGGTAACGGAGCTGCCGCGGCCGCGGAGGGGGTGAGCCGGTGGGCGCTATCCTCGCCCGGACGTACCGGCACGGAGTACCGGTTTTCGACGCCCCGGTCCCGGGGCCGGGGGGAAGGGGCGGACCGTGGAACGGTTGCCGGACGAGGACGGGGTGGACGGGCTGCGTCCGCTGCTGGAAGCGGGGGAGGCGGTCCTCGGCTACGAGCCGGACGGGTCCTGGCCCGGGCCCGGCTTCGCCGACCGCTGCTGGGTGCTGCACACGCTGCGGGTGGACGGGCGCCGGGTGCGGTGGTCCGAGGCGCTCGCGGGCGCCGGGCGGCGCCTCGCCGGCTGGCCGGGCACCCTGTCGCACCTGGTGTTCGACGAGCGCGTCGCGCTCCCGGGCGAGGTCGAGGGCCCGCGGATCGGGGAGCCGGACCGCGAGTGCCTCGCCCGGCTGGTGGAGGTGCTGGCCCGGCACAGCGCGGACGGGTCGGCGACGGACTGCCGCTTCGCCTCGGCCGAGATCGAGGACCTTCTGCGGCCGGTGACCGCCCACCGCGGCCGACTTGACGAGGCGGTGGCCCACCACGACGCCTGGCCGGAGGGCGGACAGTTCCCCGCGCACTGGTGGCCGGTGGACCGCTCCTGGTTCGTCCTCACCAACTGGGACCTCAGCGCCACCGAGGTCTTCGGCCCGCCCGCCCTGATCGCCGACCTGCTCGCCGACGCCGAACTGGAGGCCGTCCGCCATCCGGCGATCGCGGAGGTGGCGGACGGCGTGCCCCGGTGGCCGGAGTGATCGACCTGCCGGAAGGGTCCTGGTGGGACTGGGACGTGTACTCCTGGCGTCCGGGCGAGCTGCGGCTGGCGGCCGGTCACGACCTCTGCTACCACCACGGCCTGGAGCTGGTCCTCACCGACCCGCTGTACGTGCGCTGCCCGGCGTCCTTCCAGGACCCGGTGTTCCGCGAGCCGACGCCCGAGGAACGGCAGTTGATCGAGCGGCAGTGCGGTGAGGAACCGGGAGTGCTGCTCGCCTTCGAGGCGGACGGCGGGGGCCCGGAGCCGGTGAGCGGGCTGATCGCGGCCGGAGCCCTGGAGGTTCGGGTGGGCACGGTGCTGCGGTACCGGACCGGCCCCCGATCCGCTGGCAGTACGGCGCCACCGCCGCGATGACGCCCGCATGTGCACCTTCGAAGAGCTGATCGCCGAGGCCGGGTCCGTGTCCGTGGACGGCTGGGACTTCTCCTGGCTGGACGGCCGGGCCACCGAGGACCGTCCTTCCTGGGGCTACCAGCGGCTGCTGGCCGACCACTTGGCCACCCGCCGGTACCTGCCCCCCGGCCCGCCGACGCCTGCGGCTCGGCCCGCCGGGGAGGCCGGCGGGCCGGGCGGGAGGTCAGGCCTGGGCGACCAGGTCCAGGTACTCGTCGTGCCAGAGGTCCTCGTCGCCGTCGGGCAGGAGCAGGACCCGGTCCGGCCGCAGCGCCTCGATGGCACCCGGATCGTGGGTGACCATCACGATCGCCCCCGGGTAGGTGCCGACCGCGGCCAGGACCTCCGCCCGGGAGGCCGGGTCCAGGTTGTTGGTCGGCTCGTCCAGGAGCAGCACGTTGGCCCCGGAGTGGACCAGCGCGGCCAGGGCCAGCCGGGTCTTCTCCCCGCCGGACAGGACGCCCGCCGGCTTGTCGGCGTCGTCGCCGCGGAACAGGAACGCGCCGAGGACGGTCCGCAGTTCACCGTCCGTCAGGTCGGGTGCGGCCAGGGCGAGGTTGTCGCGGACGCTGAGCGCGGGGTCCAGGGTGTCGTGCTCCTGGGCGAAGTAGCCGAGCCGCAGGCCGGGGCCGGGGACGACCCGGCCGGAGTCCGGCTGCTCGTGGCCGGCCAGGACGCGCAGCAGGGTGGTCTTGCCGGCGGCGTTGAGGCCGAGCACGACCAGTCGGCTGCCGCGGTCCACCGCGAGGTCCAGGCCGCTCAGCACCGTCCGGCCGCCGTAGGCCTTGGCGAGGCTGATCGCGCCGAGTGGCATCCGTCCGCAGGGCGCCGGCTCGGGCAGCCGGATGCGGGCGGTGCGCTCGGCCTGCCGGACGGGTTCGAGCTCGGCGAGCATCCGGTCGGCGCGGCGGGCCATGCTGCGGGCGGTGGTCGCGGTGGCGACGTTGGACCGCATCCGGTCGGCCTGGGCGTGCAGGGCGGCGGCCTTCCGCTCCGCGTTGGCCTGCTCCCGGGTGCGGCGGCGCTCGTCGGCCGCGCGCTGGGCGAGATAGGCCTGCCAGCCGGTGTTGTGGACGTCGATCACGGCACGCTGCGGGTCCAGGTGGAACACCCGGTTGACGGTGTCCGCCAGCAGGCCGAGGTCGTGGCTGATCAGGACCAGTCCGCCCTGGTGGCCGGCGAGGAAGCCGCGGAGCCAGGCGATCGAGTCGGCGTCCAGGTGGTTGGTGGGCTCGTCCAGCAGCAGGGTGCCGTGGTCGGCGAAGAGGATGCGGGCCAGCTCGACCCGGCGGCGCTGGCCGCCGGACAGCGTGCCGACGGGGGAGTCCATCACCCGGGCGGGCAGCCCGAGCCCGGCCGCGACCCGGGCGGCCTCGGCCTCGGCGGCGTAGCCGCCGCGGGACTGGAACCGGGCGTCGGCGCGCGCGTAGGCGTCCATGGCCCGGCGCTCCTCGGCCGGCGAGCCGGCCAGGGCCATCGCCTCCTCGGCGGCGCGCAGCGCGCGCACGGCGGCGTCCAGACCGCGGGCGGACAGGATGCGGTCGGTGACGGTGACGGCCGGGTCGGCGGCGCGGGAGTCCTGCGGGAGGTAGCCGACCGGCCCGGTTCGGGTGACCGTGCCGGCGGCGGGCGGCAGTTGCCCGGCGAGGGTGGCGAGCAGAGTGGTCTTGCCGGCGCCGTTGCGGCCGACCAGGCCGATCCGGTCGCCGGGGGCGATGTGCAGGGTGACGTCGGACAGCAGCAGGCGGGCGCCGACGCGCACGTCGACACCACGGGTGGTGATCATGGGATAACGCTCCGAAACAGCTGACGGACACACGGGTGGCGTGGAGGCGGGTCCGTCAGCTAGGAAATTCGGGGCGTAGACATGTCGGTCAGGGTAGCGGCCGGCCGGAACGGACGCACCCGAATTAACGGGAGCGCCCGGAGCGGGCGGTGGCCGTACGGGGTGCCGCACCGGCGGCGGGCCGACGCGGCACCCCGTGCCGGAGGTACGGGACGGCCGTCAGGCGCGCAGGACGGCGGCCACCACCGACGGGTGGAACAGCCGGGTCGGCGGCGCGACCAGGGACAGCACCTCGTGGAAGGCCGCCGTGACCTCGGCATTGCGGGTCGCGCCGTGCAGCACCTTGTCCAGGTAGCGGTGCTGGAGCTTGATCAGGGCTCCGGTGGGGCCGCCGGTGGTGGCGGCGAAGCGGACGTCCTCGGCGCAGGACATCATCCACGCGTTCTTGGACACCGCCGCGATCTCCCGCCGGGCGTCCCGGGCCGTGTCGGACCCGACGCCGCCGTGCCGCATGACCGCACGGCGCAGCACCTGGGCGCAGAACAGCGAGACGGTGACGCCCTGGCCGTACACCGGGTTGAAGGTGCTGGCGGCGTCGCCGACCGCCACCAGGCCCGCGGGGGAGCTGCGCTCGTAGTGCCGCCGCACACCCGGGCCGGGCAGGAATCCGCGCACCTCGCCCGCCGGTTCGGCGCCGAGCAGCATCTCCTGGAGGCCCGGGTCGCGCAGTTGGGACAGGTGCTTGGTGAAGCCCTCCTCGCCGGGCTCGGGTTCGGCGCCGCGCATCCCGGCCAGGCTGACGATCCAGCGGTCGCCCTCCACCGGCAGCAGCACGCCCATCCGCGGCTTGTCCGGGGCCTTGGTCTGGAGGTAGATCGCCTGGTGGCCGAGGTCGACACCGGAGGGCCGGTGGAACAGGCGGGAGGCGTAGGCGACGCCCGCGTCCACCCGCTCCTCGGGCACCGGGCGGCAGCCCAGTTCGGTGAGCCACTTGGGCACGGAGGTCGAGCGGCCGGAGGCGTCGATCACCAATTCGGCGGGGACATCCCGGACGTCCCCGCGCTCCGAGCCCCGTTCCCCGCCGCGCTCGCGGACCTTCACGCCGGTCACCGCCTGCGCCGAGCCGAGCAGGCCGACCACGTCGGCGCCCTCCAGGAACTCGATCGACGGCTCGGTGCGGACCCGGTCCAGCACCAGCTTGTCCAGCACCGGCCGGGTGCAGGAGAGGAAGGACATCCGGGCGGGGTAGTCGATCATCCACCCGGCCGAGCTGAGCCACTTGAGGTCGCCCGAAGTGGAGACCCGGTGCGCGCCCGCGGCCCTCAACTCCTCGTTGATGCCGGGCATCAGCTCCTCCAGTGCCCGGTGGCCGGCCTCCAGCACCAGGTGCGCGTGCCGTCCCTGCGGCACCCCGGCCCGGAACACCGGCTCGTCCGGGTACCGGTCCCGCTCCACCACGAGGATCCGCTCGGCGAAGCCCCGCAGCGCCCACGCCGCCACCACGCCGGCCAGCCCGCCGCCGATCACCACCGCCGTGCCCCGCCCGGGGGCCGTCTCCGAAGAAGTCATGCGACGTAGCGTAGTGGCGGCGGCGCCGGTCCGTAATCGCTCCAGCTGGACGAACGTTCCGGCGGGCCAGGCGGGTTGACGCCGCCGCGGGCCCGAGGGTATGTACGCGCACTCCTCCGGCCGGCGCTAAGGAAGCGTCAAGGTCGGCGGTCGGCGCCGTCAAGGAGGCGTCAAGGAGGCGTCAGGGAGTGTCCTGCCGCAGGTGGTGGGCACTAGCGTCGCGCGGCGGAGAGAAACGGTTCTGCGTCCGGGCCCCATCCCGGGGCCCCGGCAGGCCGTGCGACGGGGGAAAGGGACGTGTCGTCATGACCACCTCGACAGCGGGCGGATCGGGAACCTCGGGAGCCTCGGCCACTCCGGCCGGCTCCGCAAGCCCGGCCAGCTCGGAGGACGGGACCGCGGAAGGGGACGACGGCCCCGGGCCGGCACCGGGGCCGCGGGTACCGGCCGGCTCCCGGGCCCGGCGCCTCGGCCGGGACCTCCGGACGGTCACCAGCCGCGCCCACTGGACCACTCCGCGCCTGGTGCGCGCCCTCACCGCGCTGAGCCTGGCCGCGCTGCTCGGCCTCGGCGCCACCGCCACCGCCGTCCTCGGCGGCGCCCGCGACGGCACCGACACCATCGGCCACCGGGCCGCCCCGCAGGCCACCCGCGCCGCCGACCTCTACTTCGCGCTCAGCGACATGGACGCCCAGGCCGCCAACCTGCTGCTGGTCGGCGACGACCAGGACTACACCGCGCTGCGCAAGCAGACCCTGGACACCTACGAGCAGCGCCGCGACCAGGCCGACGACGACCTCCAGCAGGCCGCCGAGTCCTCCGCCGACGACCCGGCCGGGCAGCGCGCCGTCCAACTGGTGCTCGGCCGGCTCGGCAGTTACGAGGCCCTGGTGGCCCGCGCCCAGCTGCTGGAGGAACAGGCCGGGGCTCCGGCCGGCCGGCCCTCGCCCGCCGCCCTGGACGCCTACCGACAGGCCTCCGACCTGCTGCGCAACCAACTGCTGCCCGCCGCCGACCAGGTCACGGCCGCCAACGAGGCCACCGTGGACCGGGTCTACGTCCAGCAGCGCGACGCGCTGGGCAACGGCTGGTGGTGGCTGCTCGCCGTCGGCCTGCTCGCCCTCGCGGCGCTGTCCGGGCTCCAGCGGGTGCTGGCCGTGCGCTACCGCCGGGTGGTCAACCCCGCGCTGGCGGTCGTCACCCTGCTGACCGGAGTGGTACTGGTGACCGGGCTGTCCCTGGTGGGCCGCACCGAGGACCACCTGGTGACGGCCAAGAGCAACGCCTACGACTCGGTGATCGCGCTCAGCCGGGCCCGCGCCGTCGCGTACGACATGAACGCCGACGAGAGCCGCTACCTGATCGATCCGGGTCGCGCGGCCGTGTGGGAGCAGGCCTACCTGGAACAGAGCCAGGCCGTGGTCCACCTCGACGGCGCGACCACGGGCAGCTACGGCTCCCAGCTGCGGGACGCCCTCGACCGGCACCGGGCGGACGGCTCCGTCGTCCCCTTCGGCGGGTTCCTGGGCAACGAGCTGCGCAACATCACCTTCCCCGGCGAACAGGAGGCCGCCGAGCGGGTCCTGGGCGCCTTCCAGGAGTACCAGGTGATCGACCGCCGGATGCGGGACCTGCACGACGCGGGGAAGTCCAAGGAGGCGATCACGCTCAACACCGGGCTCGCCAAGGGACAGTCCAACTACCAGTTCGGGCAGTTGAGCGCGGCGATGGAGGACACCATCACGATCAACCGGACGGCGATGGACACGGCGGTCTCGGCGACCGACAGCGACCTCGACGGCGGCGCGGCGGCCCTGGCCGGGGCGCTCTTGGCGGCGGCGCTGGGGCTCACCGCGCTGGGGGTGCGGCCCCGGCTGCGCGAGTACCGGTAGCGCCCGAAGAGCCGGTGTGACGCGCCGGTCAGCCGGGCCCGGTGACTGGAAGTCCGGAAAGCGGGAACGCGGAGGACGGGGCCCGGTGGCGACCGGCGGATCGCCACCGGGCCCCGCCGCGTGCTCCGCAGCTCCCGGGACAGACGTCACCGGTGTGCCGGATTGACAAACACCCTTGCCGTCCCGGCGAATAGCAGGCATGGCCGACGAAGAGTTCGAGAACGTCCTCACCACGGTGGGTCCCCGGTTGCGGGCCCTGCGCCGGGAGCGCGGCTCCACGCTCGCCAAACTGGCCGCCGCGACCGGCATTTCGCTCAGCACCCTGTCCCGGCTGGAGTCCGGGCAGCGCAAGCCCACCCTGGAACTGCTGCTGCCGCTGGCCCGGGAGTACCGGGTGCCGCTGGACGAACTGGTCGGCGCCCCGGCCACCGGCGACCCCCGCATCCACCCGCGCCCGGTGACCAGGAACGGCCAGACCATCGTCCCGCTCACCCGCCACCTCGGCGGTCTGCACGCGTACAAGCACATCGTGCCGCCCGGCCGGAACACCGGACCGGAGCTGGAACTGAAGGTCCACGAGGGCTACGAGTGGCTGTACGTGCTCTCCGGGCGGCTGCGGCTGGTGCTCGGCCCGCACGACCTGGAGCTGACGGCCGGTGAGGCCGCCGAGTTCGACACCCGGACCCCGCACGCCTTCGGCAACGCCGGCTCGCAGCCGGTGGAGTTCCTCAGCCTGTTCGGCCCGCAGGGCGAGCGCATCCACGTCAGGGCGCGCCCGGGAACCTCAGTTCGGTAGGTTCGTTCCCTGTCAGGGAGTCCCCGCTTCGGGCTCCCGCCGGGCCGTCGGGAGGGGCCGATCAGATGAGTGTGCAGCAGAGTACGGAGTCCGGGGAGAGCGGCGGAACCGAGGAGAGGCCGACGACCGGACCGGGCGGGACCGGGACGGGGGGCGACCGGCCGGCGGCCGGACCGGAGCAGAAGCCGGCGGCCGAGCCGGACGAGACCCCCGGCGCCGGTGCCAGGCCCGCGCGCAAGAAGCGCCCGTTCTGGCAGGAGCTGCCGATCCTGCTGGTGATCGCCCTGCTGCTCTCGCTCGGCATCAAGACCTTCTTCGTACAGGCCTTCTCGATCCCCTCCGGCTCGATGCAGAACACCCTGCAGATCGGCGACCGGGTGCTGGTCGACAAGCTCACCCCGTGGTTCGGCGCGGAGCCGGAACGCGGCGAGGTGGTGGTCTTCCACGATCCGGGCGGCTGGCTGGAGGACACGGCGCCGAAGGACGACGGCGTCATGGGCAGTGTGCAGAAGGTGCTGAGCACCGTCGGCCTGATGCCCTCGGCGGACGAGAAGGACCTGATCAAGCGGGTGATCGCGGTCGGCGGGGACACCGTCGAGTGCAACGCGGGCAGCCCGGTGAAGGTGAACGGCGTCGCCCTGGACGAGCCGTACCTGTTCCCCGGGGCGACGCCCTGCGACAACGACCCGGTCGGCACCGTCACCGTGCCCAAGGGCAAGCTGTGGGTGATGGGCGACCACCGCAACAACTCGCGGGACTCCCGCCCGCACCACAACCTCACCGGGGACGGCTTCGTGCCGGTGGACGACGTGGTCGGCCGGGCCTTCGTGGTCGCGTGGCCGATCTCCAACTGGTCCACCCTGCCCGTCCCGGACACCTTCGACAAGGTGCCCTCGCGGGCCGCGGGCGCCCTGCCGGAACAGGCGCCCCCGGCCCCGGCGGCGCTCGCCCTGGCCGGTGTGGTGCCGATCGCGCTGTGGCGGCGCCGGCGGTCACGGCGCAGGACCGGCTGAGCCGCGGAGTTGTGACGCGGAGTTGTGAAGAGCGTGTCGGAGATTCCTGGTGGAACCGTTCGGAGACCCCCGTCGTCCCTGGGAGCGACTGAGCGACTGCCGACAGGCCACTTGAGCAACCGGGGACGACGTGAGTTCCGAGATCTACTTCAGCAACAACTACCGCGATCTGTGCGAGAAGTACGGCACGGGCGCCGGCTTCCAGTTCGAGTTCTACTGCTACCGCTGCTC
This sequence comes from Kitasatospora sp. NPDC101108, assembly GCF_055584725.1. NCBI lineage: Bacteria > Bacillati > Actinomycetota > Actinomycetes > Kitasatosporales > Streptomycetaceae > Kitasatospora > Kitasatospora sp. NPDC101108. The sequence continues at coordinate 293,907 of NZ_JBVJLM010000010.1, read as the reverse complement.
CGACACCTGGCGTTCGCCCTTCGAGCGGTTCACCACCGGTCAGGTGGCGGGCTGGATCGGCAAGGGCGTCAACGCGGCCTGGAACCTCATCGGCGGCAACGCCAACACCATCAGCAACGCCGCGGACGGCCTGGCCGGCCAGACCTGGGGCACCTCGCGGGACGCCGCCTTCCAGCGCGCGATAGCCAACGCCCAGTCGCACTTCAACCGCTGCGCCCGGTGCACCCACTACGTCTGCGGCCGCTGCTTCAACCCGGAGCAGGGCCTGTGCTTCACCTGCGCCCCCGACACCGCGGCCGAGGCGGCGGCGGCCCAGCGGCGCGGCCTCAACGACATGGTGACGGACCGGGCGTACCAGGTCGGCCAGCAGGCCGGGGCGGAGTTCGACGTCCGCACGCCGACCCAACTGGTGTGTCCGCAGTGCCGGACCGAGACCCACGGCACACCGTTCTGCCCGGGCTGCGGGTTCAGGCTGGCGCAGCCGGTCCAGTGCGGGCAGTGCCACAAGGACGTGCCGGAGGGGGCCGCGTTCTGCCCGTCCTGCGGGACGAGGCGCTGAGCGGCCGGTAGCCGGAACGGGCGGGGTGCCCGCGGACTCCGGGTCCGCGGGCACCCCGCCCGTTCGTCGTCGCCGCGGCGCGGCTCAGCCGTACGACACGTTGGCGCACGGGTCGTCGTCCGCCGAGCGGGCGGTGCCGCTGACGCTGGTCGGCAGCGGGGCCGGGGCGCTGGGGGCGCCGGGCGCAGAGGTGGTGGCGGAGGCCGGGTTGGCGGCGGCGAAGTCGTGGCCGAGCACCACGCTCAGGCCGTGGCCGCCGGGCTGGACGGTCGCTCCCGGGAACAGCTTCGCGACCGACTCGGCGGCGCTGCGCTCGCCCGTGCCGTACTCGACCACGGTGGTGCTGCGCGGCTTCCCGGCCGCGTTGCCGACGGTGGTGACGGTGTAGCCGGCGCCCTTGACCGCTTCGGCCCCCTTGCTGCCGAGGCCGCTCTCGCCGGTGCTGTTGAGCACGGCGACCTTGATCGCCGCGTTCCGGGCGTCCGCGGCGGGGGTGGGCGCCGCCTCGGTGGTGGGCGGGGCGCTGGGGGCGGCGGAGTCGGTGGCGGCCGGGCTCTGGGCGCTGGCGTCCTGGCCGTCGATGGTGCGGTCGGCCTTGAGCGCGGCCCAGAGCTGGTCCACGTCGGGGTGCACCAGGGCGACCCTGGGGCCCTCGTAACGCCAGGGCGCGGTGAGGAACTTGACGTCGTGCAGATTGACGTCCTTGATCGACATGGCGAAGGACATCAGCTTGGCGGCCGAGCCGAGGTCGGGGTCGACGGTCAGCGACTTGGTCGCCGCGTCGGCGAGCGGCAGCAGGGTGGTCGGGTCCATGCCGCGGTCCTTGACCTGCTTGATGAGGGAGGAGAGGAAGGCCTGCTGGCGCTTGGTGCGGCCGATGTCGGAGCCGTCCCCGATGCCGTGCCGGACCCGCACGTAGTCCAGTGCGGCCTGGCCCTCGACCTTCTGCTTGCCCTTGGCGAAGATCTGCTTGCCCTTGTGCCCGAGGTTGGGGTTGAGGTCCCCCTCGTAGACGTTGTTCGGCAGGCAGACCTCGACGCCGCCGACCGCCGAGGTCATCGAGGCGAAGCCGCTGAAGTCCACCACGACGGTGTGGTCGACGCGCAGGTTGGTGAGCTTCTCCACGGCGTTCTGGGTGCAGGCGGGGTTGCCCTGGTCGGTGTTGCCCACCGAGAAGGCGCTGTTGAACATCACATTGGTCTGCTCCTTGGTCCACTTGCCGTTGGGGAGCTTGCACGGCGGGATGTTGACCAGGGAGTCGCGGGGGATCGAGATGCCGACGGCGTGCTTGTGGTCGGCGTAGATGTGCAGCAGGATCGCGGTGTCCGAGCGGGCACCGTCGTCCCCGCCGCCGCCCAGGTCGCTGTTGCCGTGGCCGCGGCTGTCCGAGCCGATCAGCAGGACGTTCACCGGAGTGCGGCCCTGGGCGTCCGGGGCGGCCGCCTCCGGGCGGTCCTTGCTGAGGGCGTCGCCGTCGAAGGTGTTGATGTTGCTGTTCAGGCGGTAGTAGACGGCACCGCCGGCGAGCACCAGGAGGGCGGTGCAGCCGGCGGTGACCCAGAGCACCTTCTGCTTGGTGCTGCGCTTGCGCTTGGGCTTGGCCCGGCTGGTGGGGCGGGCGTCGGATATGTTCTTGTCCGTCCCGCCCTTGTTCGTCCCGTCCTTGTCCGTCCCGCCCTTTGCTGGGTCGGCCGGGCGGCCGGCGGCCCTGCGTCCACCGGCCCGGTGCGGCGAATTCTCGGTCTCGGTGGAACCCCTGCGACCCGACACGGCGTCATCCTCCACAGTTGCCACGGAACCCCCGTCGGAGCGGTGGCTTGCGTGGTCCTGGGTCGGAGTGGATCCGGGCCGGCCCGTCGCTAAACTTTTACACCGCTGTAGAACTTTCAGTGGAGCATACTAGGCGCAGATGAGAAAAATACTGGTCAGACCATGAGAGAAGGTCGGACGAGTTCCGTCTCCGTCGCTCCGTACCCGCACGAGGAGCATGATGACTCACCGGATCGCACGTTCGGTAGCCGGCGCCCTGGTGGCACTGCTGGCCGCCGTCGGCCTCAGCGCCGCGGCGTCGAGCGCGACGGCGGTGGCCGCAACCCGAACCGCCGTGGGGGGCACGGCCGTCACGCCGGGGGCGGCGTCCGCAGATGTGGCGCACATCACGCAGGTTGCGCGCGCGACGCAGGGTGCGGAGGTGGCGCAGATCACACATGTCGCGGCGAAGCAGGAGAAGAAGAAGTCCGGCTTCTTCGCCAAGCTCGGCAAGTTCCTGCTGGTCGTGGTCATCCTCGTCATCGTGGTCGTCATCCTGCTGATCTGGGGGATCGTCCACTTCGTGCGACGCCTGTTCCGTCGCCGCTGAGTCGTCGGTCGAGTCGACGCCGAGCCCGCCCCGGGGCACCGAAACGGCTACCGGGCGGGCCACTTGGCTGCGATTGGCCCTGTCCGGCCCGGCCCCGGCGCCGCAGGATGGCGGGATGAGCGACCACCGCACCGACCGCACCGACTCCGCCGAGGGGCTGCGCCCCGAGAGCCGGATCGTCCACCCGCCGCTGGCCGAGGCCGCCGGCAGCCGTCCGCTGGGCGTCCCGCTGCACCAGAGCCACCTGTTCGCCTTCGAGACCAGTGAGGCGCTCACCAGCGCCTTCGGCGGGCCCGACGGGGCGTTCTTCTACAACCGGTTCGGCAACCCCACCGTCCGCTCGCTGGAGAGCGCCGTCGCCGACCTCGAAGGCGGCACCGGCGCCATCGCCACCGCCTCCGGCATGGGCGCCATCAACAGCGTGCTGCTCGCCCTGCTGCGCACCGGTGACCACGTGATCGCCCAACGGAGCCTGTACGGCGGGACGTTCGCGACGCTGGCCGACCTCGCGCAGCGGTGGGGCGTCGAGGTGACCCACGTCTCGGGCGACGACCCGGACGAGGTCGCGGCGGCGCTGCGGCCCAACACCCGGCTGCTGCACCTGGAGACGATCTCCAACCCGACCACCCGGGTCACCGACCTGCCCGGGCTGATCGCGGTCGCCCGGGGCGCCGGGGTGCTGAGCGTGGTCGACAACACCTTCGCCACCCCGCTGCTGTGCCGGCCGATCGAGCACGGCGCGGACGTGGTGATCCACTCCGCCACCAAGTACCTGGGCGGGCACTCCGACGTCCTCGCCGGGATCGCCGTCTTCGCCGAGGCCGAACTGCACCGGAAGGTCTGGCACTACGCGACCGAACTCGGCGCCAGCGCCGACCCCTTCGCCGCCTGGCTGACCCTGCGCGGCCTGCAGACGCTGGCCCTGCGGGTCCGCCGCCACTGCGACAGCGCCCTCGACCTGGCCACCCGGCTCGCCGCCCACCCGGCGGTCTCCGCGGTCCACTACCCGGGCCTGCCCTCCCACCCCGACCACGACCTCGCCCGCCGCCTCCTGCCGGACGGCCACGGCGGCGTCCTCGCCTTCGACCTCGCCGGCGGCCGCGAGGCGGCCCGGGCCTTCACCGAGTCCGTGCGCCTGGCCTCCCTGGCGCCCTCGCTCGGCGGCGTCCACACCCTGGTGCTCCACCCGGCCAGCACCTCGCACCGCCAGCTGTCGGACGGGGAACTGGCGGCGGCGGGCATCGGCCCGGGCACGGTCCGGGTCTCGGTGGGCATCGAACACCCGGAGGACCTGTGGAGGGACGTGGAGCAGGCCCTCGCGAAGGCCTGACCGCCGGGCGGATTGTCGGGCGGATTGTCGGGGGGTAACCGACGGGCGGTGGACCGGCTGCGGTGGATCCGTTCCCAGGGGCGCGACGCGGTCCCTGGGAACGGACATCCGGGGTGTCGTGGAGCGCCGCACCCGTGGCCCGGGCCTCGATCCCGCGGAGCGGGCCCGGTGGGCGGCCGTCGAGCCGTCCCTGCTCGGCACCGGGCTGGGAGGAGGTGCTCGCCGTGGCCGTCGGCGGGGTCCGGCCGTCACCGTGGCCTGGGGCGCGCCGCGAGGAGGGCGATGTCGTCCTCGGCGGCGGGGGCCGGGGGTGGGGCGAGGGAGTGGAGGACGGCGTCGAGGAGGTCGTCGAGGTCACCGGTGGCGGGGAGGCGGAGAGCGGCGAGACGCTCCAGGGAGGTGTCGATGTCCTCGTGCCGTCGTTCGACCAGGCCGTCGGTGTAGAGGAGCAGGGTCTGCCCGGTGTCGAGCGGGTGGCTGGACTGCTCGTAGCCGCCGAGGCCGGTGCCCAGCGGGGGACCGGTGGGGACGCTGAGCAGTTCGGTGGGGCGGTCCGGCGTGATCAGGGCGGGCGGCAGGTGGCCGGCGCTGGAGAGGGTCCAGCGGGCGCGGCCGGGATCGGCGAGGGCCAGCAGGCAGGTCGCGGGGCGGGCGGAGTCGTCGGCGGAGATGACGGTGTCGAGCTGGCGCAGGATGCGGTGCGGGGGCAGGTCCGTGCCGGCGATGTCGCGCAGCGCCGAGCGGTAGTGGCTCATGTCGACGGCGGCCTCGACGCCGTGCCCCATGACGTCGCCCATCGCCAGCAGGGTGCGGCCGAACGGCAGGCGGACGGTCTCGTACCAGTCGCCGCCGACCACCGAGCTGCTGCCGGAGGGCAGGTAGCGGGAGGCGAGGGCGAGGTTCTGGTGCGGACTGCCGGGCTCGCTCAGCAGTGCGCGCTGGAGTTCCAGCGCGATGCCCTGGGACCGGGTGTAGCGGCGCGCGTTGTCGATGGCGATGGCGGCGCGGGCGGCGAGGTCGCCGAGCAGGTCGGCCTCCTCGGCGGTGAAGGCCGGGGTGGCGGCGGTGCGGCCGAGGGTGAGCAGCCCGACCAGGTGGCCGCGGGCGGCGAGCGGCAGGACGAGCAGCGAGGCGGCATCGGCGGGGCAGGCGTCCGCCGGGCCGGGTTCGGTACGGACGGTGACGCCGCTCGTCAGGCCGCGGGCGGCGGCCGAGCCCTCGCGGTGGCGGACGGACTCGCCCGGGCGGGGCAGTTCGGCGAGGGCGGCGTCGAGCGCGGGCACGGCCCGTACGGCGGCGCGGTGCAGTCGCTGGGCACCGGAGCTGCCGGGGCGGACGGCTTCGGCTTCGGGCGGCAGTACGTCGACCGTGGCGAGGTCGGCGAGGCCGGGCACGGTGAAGGCGGCGAGTTCGGCGCAGGTGGTGGCGGTGTCGAGGGTGGTGCCGATCCGCTCGGCGGCGGCGTCCAGCAGGGCCAGCCGGGCGCGGGCCTGTTCGAGTTCGCGCGAGCGCGCGGGGGCGGTGGTCTGTTCGGGTTCGCTCTGGCGCGCGAGGGCGGGGATCCGTTCGGGTTCGCGCGGGTGTGCGGGGGCCGGGGCGGGGCTGTCCAGGACGACGACGATGACGCCGGTGGTCCGGCCGCCCCGCCGCAGAGGCCGGCAGCGCACCCGCAGGCCGGGCGGCACGGGGGAGCCGACGCCCTCGGGGCCGCCGGTGACGTGTTCGTGGTCGTGTCCGTCGGCGAGGACGCGGCGCAGCGGCTCGACGGCGCCGGCGAACGCGGTGGTCCCGGCGGTGCGGTCGAGCAGGTCGGCGCCGCGCAGTCCGGTGGCGGCGGTGAAGGCGGGGTTGAGGTAGCGCCAGCGTAGGTGCTCGTCGAGCAGGGCGACGCCGACCGGGGCGGCGGCGAGCACCTCGCGGAACAGGTCCGGATCGGTGTCGGACCGGCCGCTGTCGGTGACCGAACCGAGGCTCGCGGCGAGGGCTGCCGCGGTCGCCGCCAGGGAGCGGGCGTCCGGGGGCGGGGGCGGGGCGCCCTCGGGTCGGTTGCCGGGCCGGGAGTGCATGAATCCATGATCACGCGTCGGGGCCCGGCGCGCCCACGCCTGGGCGAAAGCTTGACTGCCCGGAGACGTTGTCGTAGCTGAGCCGTGCTGGTTGCGTGCGCGTGCACGCACTGCGGCTGTAGGGTGCGTGCACACGCACACAGTTGTCGGCGTCCGGGGCCGCCCCCGGAGGTCGGGAGGAGGACCGCATGGCCACCCGTCGCATCGTTCTGATCACCGGCACCTCCTCCGGGATCGGCCTCGCCGCGGCCGTGGCCGCCGCCGGGGCCGGCTGCCGGGTGATCGCCACCATGCGCGACACCGCCCGGGCCGGGAACCTGCTCCGGGCCGCGGAGAAGGCGGCCGCGCCGATCGTCGCGGCGCTGACCGCCGAGCGGCCGCCGCTGCGGATCCAGACCTCCCGGGCGGCCCGGGCGTTCACCGGCGTCAAGCTGGCCGACCAGGACGGTTCGGCGGTGCTCGGGATGACGCGCGGCTGGGTCGGGTCCGCCGAGGCCTGATGCCCGGCCGCGGCAGGGCCGTCCGGCGCGACGGTGGCCCGGGGGAGGGCTCGCGCGGTCGGCGCCGGATGATCACCGGTCATACTTGGGCGGCGGCGCCCGGCACCGGGTGCCGCGGGCGGTGCCGGGGCACACCGACCGTCGGCGCCGGAAGGTCCGTTCGGGACCGTCCGTCCCGGACCGCCCGTGGCGGACCGTCAGCAGCCCAGACCGGAGGAACCCATGAGCCCCCACCAGCCGACCAGTCGCCCGGCGACCGGGGCCCCCGGGGTGCCGTGGAACCGGCAGCGGCTGCGCAGCAACAACGAGTGGCTGCTGCTGGAGCTGCTGCGGACCGGCGGCGGCAGCTCGCGCGCCCAACTGGCCCGGGACACCGGCCTGTCCAAGCCCACCGTCTCCGCGGCGCTGGCCGAGCTGGAACGGGCCGGGCTGGTCCGCGAGGCCGGGCGGGTGGCCCCCGAGCGCGGCCGCACCGCGGTGCTGTACGAGGTCGACCCGACCGCCGGTCACGTGCTGGGCGTGGACATCGGCCGGGCTCGGCTGCGGGTCGCGGTGGCGGACCTCGCCGGGACCGTGGTCGCCCGGCGGGACGTGGCCAACCGGGGCCGGACGGCGGACGCCGTCGCGGACGCCGTGGTCGCCGCCGCGCGGGAGGCGACCGCCGAGGCTGGCCTGGGTGCCGCGGACATCGTGCACGCGGTGATCGGCACGCCCGGTGTGTGGGACGAGGAGCGGCGCGGCGTCCGGTACGCCACCAGCCTGCCCGGCTGGGGCCGGCCGGGGCTGTTCGACCGGATCGGGGAGGGGCTGGGCACGGCCGTCACGGTGGCCAACGACGCCAACCTCGCCGCGCTCGGCGAGTACACCCTCGGCGCGGGGCGGGGCAGCCGGATGTTCGCCTACCTGCTGGTCGGCACCGGGCTCGGGCTGGGCGTGGTCAAGGACGGCGAGTTGCTGCTCGGCGCGCACGGGGGGCTGGGTGAGATCGGCCTGGTGCCGCTGCCCGCCCTCTTGGGCGGGCAGGGTGAAGGGCCGGGCGGGCCGGGTGTGCCTCTGGGCGGACTGGGGGAGTCGGGCGCGCCGGGCGGGGCGACGCTGGAGCAGGAGGCCGCGGCGGACGCGGTGGTGCGGGCCGCCCGGGAGCTCGGGCTTGAGGAGCCGGGCGGGAAGCGGTTGACCGCCAAGCGGGTCTTCGAGCGGGCCCGGGCCGGCGACGCCGCCGCGCTGCGGGTGGTGCGCTGGGAGGCGGAGCGGCTGGCCTACGCCGTCGCCGTGCTGTCCGCCGTGCTCGACCCGGACCTGCTGGTGCTCGGTGGCGGCATCGGCAGCAGCGCGGACCTGCTCCTGGAACCGCTGGAGCAGGCCCTGCGCCGCTTCGCGCCGATGCGTCCGACGCTCGCACCGAGCCTGCTGGGGGAGGAGGCGGTGCTCCTCGGCGCGGTCTCCACGGCGCTGGAGACCGCCCGCCCCGAGGTGTTCGAGCGCCGGACGGCGGAGCTGTGACGCGGTGTCAGCCGGTGGCCAGGGTCAGGCCGTAGGCGCTGAGGATCGGGTTGACCGGCTGGAAGTAGGTCTCACCGCCCGAGGTGCAGTCGCCGGAGCCGCCCGAGGTCACGCCCTGGGCCTGGCTGCCGGAGATGAACGAGCCGCCGGAGTCGCCCGGTTCGGCACACACATTGGTGCGGGTGACTCCGTAGACGCTGCCCTCCTGGTAGTTGACGGTAGCGTTCTGCTCCTCGACGGTGCCGCAGTGCCAGCCGGTGGTGGAGCCGGAGCGGCACACCGAGCCGCCGACCGTCTGCTCGGCCGAGCCGCTCACCGTCACCGCGCCGCCGGCGTAGTCGTTCACCTGCGGCTGGGCGGTCCACTCCGGGCCGGCCGCCACCCAGGACCAGTCGTTGCCCGGGAAGGTCGAGCCCTGGAAGGTGCCGATCGAACTGCCGTCGGAGGCCGTCGCGTTGGAGCCGGGCTGGCCGCAGTGGCCGGCGCTGACGAAGCCGGGCTGGCCGCCCTGGGTGACCGGGAAGCCGATCGAGCAGCGGGCGGCGTTGTCGATGTAGTACGCGTCCCCGCCGTGCAGGTCGGCGAGCGGCCGGGGCGTGGCGGTGGCCCGCTCGACCCGGACCAGCGCGCGGTCGGCCCCGGACCGGTCCAGGAAGGCCTCGGTGCGGGCGTCGTCGGCGGACTGCACCACGACGGTGTTGGACCGGACGTCGACGTACCAGAGCGGGGTGGCCTCGGGGGCGGCGGCCCCGGACGCCCGGTCGAGCGCCTCCTTGGCCCGGTCCAGGGCCTTCAGCGAGTGCTGGACGACGGTCGCCCGGCCGCCGTGGGCGGTGATGGTGCGGGCGGCGGAGGCGTCCGTGGTGGCGACCACCAGCTCGGCCTGCGGTCCGTCGATCCAGGCGCCGGCCCAGTGGTCACCGAGCGCCTGGGTGAGGGCGCCGCGGACCGAGGCGGCGCGGCCCTCCCGGGCGATCCGGTCGGCGGCGGCCTGCGGGGCGAGCCCGAGGTCGCGCTGCATGGCGTGCAGCAGGGCGGGCGGTACGGCGGCGGTGCGGATGGAGGCCGCCGGGGCGGGGGCGGCCAGGGCGGCGGCTATGGACGGGTCGTCAGCGGGTGCGCTGACGGCGGGGGCTGCGGTGAGCGCGACGGTCGCGAAGGCGGCGACGACGGCGAGCGCACGGATCCGGAGCATGGGGTCTCCTCGTTCGGCGTGGGGGTTGCCGGAACCGTAGCGATCCGGTCGTGCTGTCCGGAACATGCCATAACACCCTGAGCCGCGGCGCTATACCCCATGGGCGCGTGGGTGGGGTGCTCCGGCAGTGGTCGTGCCGGGGTGGTCGTCGTGTTCGAGGCCGTCGTGCCTGAGCGGGCGTCGTGTTCGACGGCCGTCACGCTCGGGTGGCCGGATTGTCTCGATCTGCAAACGAGTGGCGAAAGCGTGACCGCGGCGTGTGCGGGCTCTGCTTGACTCGCACGCCTCGCCCATACGGAACGGAGCGTTCTCCCCTCATGACTTCACGGATACCCGGTCGCCGCCGGGCGGCCGGCCTGGCCGGATTCGCCGGACTCGTCCTCACCGTCGGCCTGGCGCTGACCGGTTGCGACCCGTCGGCGGCGGACGGTAAGGCGTCCCCGGCGCCGACCGCCTCGGCGGGCTCGACCGTCGCACCCGCGCCGAGCACGCCCCCGGCGACGACCCCGGCCCCGGCTCCCCCGGCGGTCACGCCGTCGACGACGCCGTCCTCGCCGTCCGCCCCGCCGGCGTCCGCCCCCGTGGCCCCGTCCGCCGCCCATCCGCAGACACCGGCCGCCAAGCCGCAGCCCAAGGTGACCACGGCGCAGCCGCCGACCGACCCGGAACCGCAGCAGACCCAGGCGGCGGCCGGCGGCTCCGGGTGCGAGATCCGCTCCAACGCGGGCAACTGCTACGCGGCCGGGCAGTTCTGCCGCAGCGACGACCTCGGCCGGAGCACCCACGACGCCAACGGACGGGTCATCTACTGCCGGATGGTCAGCGGCAAGCCGCACTGGCAGGCGTGAGTCACCCGCCCAGGGTGGACCAGAACAGGTGCTCGTAGGCCTGGAGCAGCAGACCGTACTCCCGGGCGGTGGCCAGGGTGCGGCCGTCCAGCGGGTCCGGCCCGAGGGCGTCGGCGGCCTGCTGCTCCAGCTCGGTCGCGGGCTGGGCGAAGAAGTCGAAGAACGCGCAGGCCTCGTCGGAGAAGCCGTGGTGGCGGCGCAGGGCCTGCGCGACGGTGGCGCAGTAGCCGCCCCAGGCCGCGAAGTTGGCCACCAGGGCGGCGGCCGCGGCGGGCGGCACGCTGTTCAGCGCGAGCCAGGCGAGGTAGGCCGGGTAGGCCTGGCAGCCGGGCAGCGGCGGCCGGTCGGCCACTGCCCGGTCGTCCAGGCCGCAGGCGGCGGCCAGTGCCGGCAGGGTGCGCAGCGCGGCGCTCTCGCCCTCGGCGAGGGTGGCGAACCAGGCGCCGAGCGGCCGGTCCGCGCAGCGGCTGGCGAGCAGCAGCAGGCTGCGCCGGTCGGAGGTGATGATCCGGTGCTGCTGGGCGGCGAGTTCGGCCACCGCCGTGAGCGGGGCGCTGCCCTCGGCGAGTGCCGTGACCAGGGCGGGGGCGGAGTCGCCGGGGGCCAGCTCGGCGCGCAGTTGCTGGATCTGGTCGAGGATCGGGTGGTTCACCGGTGCCTCCGGGGTGCGGTTCGGTCCGGTGCCCATTCCTACCGTCTGGGGGCGGTCGGGCGGGCGGCGACAGGCCGGGCGGTGGCGCCAGGTCGCTACGGGCCGGACGGCAGGTCCGGCGACGGCGACGGGTCGGGTGGTGGGCCGGGAGCGCTGGGGTCGGTCGGCGCTCCCGGCCGCTGGGCTCAGGCTCCGGCGCAGGCCTTGGTGAGTTCGCCGGCGGCCTCGCCGATCGGTCCGAAGTCGGGCTCCTTGCCGTGGGAGACGGCGTCCTGGGCCTTGTCGACGGCCTTGGACAGCTTGTCGGTGGCCGCGTCGAGTTTGCCGTCCCCGTCCTTGCGGATCTTCTTGGCGTCGTCGACGATCTTCTTCAGGGCGTCCACGGTGTGTTTGCGCCGACTCTCGTCGGTGATCTGGCCGACGTTGAGCGCGGAGTCGGTGAGGTCCTGGACATCGCCGGTGAGGCTGATCGCCCGCTTTCCGCAGTCGAGGGCCTGGTCGGCGTCCTTGCACGCGGTGAACAAGGGGGCCGCCAGGAACAGTGCGGTCGCGGCGGCGGCGAGTCGGTACGGCTTCTTTGTCATGTCTGCATCCCTCCCGCCTTCGAGAACGCCCGGTCCGCGTGCGGTGGTTCCGGCATGACGAGTGAACTGTCGGCGAAATCGCCGGTCGGGAAGGATTGTTGACGTTACGTCAGTTGATTCGAGTCGATTGCCCGAATTCTCCGTGCCAGACCTGCCAGGCGGCGGTCGGGAGCAAGTCCCTGGTGTGGGTGAGAAGCTCGTAGAGGGCCGGACCATAGCGGTCGGCCAGCTCGGCGTTGTGTGCGAACACGTCGAGCTCGTTGGCGGCCGTGATCGCGAGGAAGGCCCGCAGGTCCTCCTCCGGTGGGGTGTGGTCCTGCCCGGTGAACCGGTCGTGGAACAGCGGCACTTCGTTCCGGCCCAGCCTCGGGTAGACGGCGGCCCGGCCGCAGCTGGCGTACAGGTAGACGAGTGCCTCGGCGCGCTCGCCCACGAGCTCGACCAAGGTGTCCCGTTCGTCCAGGTTCAGCAGGGCGCCGTCGAACCCGTCGGTGCCGTAGGCGGCGTGGCAGAGCCCGGCGGCCTGGACGGCGGAGTCGGTGCCCCAGTCCGCCAGCAGGGCGGCCACCCTGGTCAGGTGCTCCAGCAGGGTGCCGCCCGGGTGCGGGATCCGGTCGGCGTCGTGGGCGCGGAGGAACTCCTCGACGTGGCTCCACGCGGGGGTGCTGCGGTGGTCGGCTGGCGTCACCCGAGGAGTTCTACTCCTGTCGCCCGCCGACCCGCAACCGATCCGCCGTTCCGCGATCAGCCGTTCCGCGATCCGCCGTCCCGCGAGCCGCTGTTCCGCGATCCGCCGTTCCGCTAGGAGAGTTCGCGCACCAGGCGGGTGATGGTCGGAGTGGGGACGGAGTGCGCGGCGGCGGCCCGCAGCACCGCTCCGCCGATGGCGTCGAGCTCGGTCGGCCGGCCCGCCTCGACGTCCCGCTGCATCGAGGACTTCATCGCGCCGGGGATCCGGTCGAAGGCGGTGAGCAGCGTCCGGGCGTCGGCCGGGGCGCCGACCGCCTCCGTGACGGCGGCGATCTCGTCCAGGACGGCGAGGAGTTCGCCCCGGTGCTCGGTGCGCACGACACCGATGCCGTCGGCGTGCCGGGTGGTCAGCAGGGCGAAGGGGGCGAGGAAGGACAGCTTGCTCCAGAGCATCGCGGTCTCGTCCTCGCGCAGCGTGACGTCAAGGCCGGTGTGCCGCAGCTGCTCGGCGAACTCCTCCACGGGTGCGGCGAGTTCGACTGCCGCGAACGGACTGGTGTGCTCGATCCGGCCCGGGGCGGTCCGGGTGGCCTCGACCCGGATCGTCCCGGCCACCACCCGCCCGGCCGGGTAGCGTTCGCGCAGCACCGCCATGTGGTCCAGGCCGTTGAGCAGGGGCACCACGATCCCGGAGCCGAGGGCCTCCGGGGGCATCCGGTCGAGCGCGGGCACCAGAGCCGTCTCCTTGACGGTCACGAAGGCGGCGTCGACCGGCTCGCGCAGTTCGGTGACGGCCTCCACCCGGGCGGTGAACTCGCCGAACTGGCCGCTGCGCACGTGCAGTCCGTCCCGGGCCAGGACGGCCGCGGTCTGCTCGCCGGCCAGGCAGATGACCTGGTGGCCGTCGCGGGCGAGCAGGCCGCCGATCAGTCCGCCGACGCCGCCCGGGCCGAGGACGGCGACGGTGAGGGGGGTGGTGGTCACGATGACTCCTTGAAGGGGTTCGGGCATGCGGGTGCAGGTGGGGCATGGTGCGGGGGGCTTCCCCGGGTCAGGTGGCTTCCCCGGGGCAGGTGGCCTCCCGGGGTCAGGTGGCTTCCCAGGTGAAGCGGCCCTCCAGACCGTCCGGACTGAGGAAGCCGAAGCCGACGCCGTAGCCGAAGTTCAGGAAGTACGGGTCGTCGTCGTTCGGGGCGTCCGAGAGCGCGAAGAGGTAGCGCCAGGGCGGCGGGACTCCGGCCCGTCCGCTCGGGAAGGACGGGAGACCGCCGAGGTGGTCGTACACGTGCTCGCCGTCCGGGAAGGGCACTTCGGGGCCCTCGTCGCGCAGGTACCGCTGGAAGGCGGCGCGCTGGTCCATCGACCGGTCGGCCTCGTCGGACAGCGGCAGCAGGTCGAGGTGGAACTCGACCGGGGTGGTCCCGTCGCGGCGCCAGAGGGTGCGGCCCCGGGTGCCGGGCGGGCCGGTGACGGCGAACGGCGGTATACGGCCACCGGGCTGGATCAGCAGAACGCCGTCGCCGGCCTCCGGATCCCGGCCGCCCATGACGCCGTCGTCCTCCGCCAGGAAGAGGTACGCCAGTCGGTACTCCGGCCCCGGAACGGGGAACTGTCCGACGAACACCAGCGGTTCACCGGTGTCGGGGGAGAGCGGCCAGGTGGGCTCGGCCAGCCAGCAGGGTTCGCCGCCGAGCTTGGGGACCGGTCCGGTGATCGGCCGCTCGGCCGGGCGCGCGGAGAGTTCCAGCCGGGGGAGGAACGCCGCGTCGTGCGGACCGGTGGCGCTGCCGGTCGGGTGCGCGGTGACGGCGGCCTCGGCTGCCGTGCGGTGCAGCGAGACGTAGTCGAAGTAGAAGGGGGCCTCGTGACGCGGCTTCCGGCCGGGCGCCGGCCGCGCGGGGCGGGCCCCGCCCCGGTGGAGGTAGAGGTGGATGTGGCGCAGCGTGCCGTGGTCCGGATCGGCCACCGGCAGGCCCTCGGCGCGCAGCGCCTCGGCCAACTCGTGCGCGGGCCAGCCGAACACGTCGATCCCGAGGTACCCGACCGGGCAGGAGGGGCGGTCGTCGTCCGGGTTCCGGCACACCCCGACGCCCTCAAGAACTGCGCTGTCGCTGTCGCTGCGGTTGCCGTTGTCGCTGTCGCTGCCGTTGTCGCCGCCGGAGGAGAGTGTGACGGTCACCCCGGGGAGCCCGAAGGCCAGCGCCCAACGCGAGCCGCAGACGAAGACCGGGCGCACCCCGCCGGGCAGCAACTCACCGTGCGGAGCCAGCAGCGCCCGCACGGCCGCCTCGGAGAGGCCGAACCGCAGCTCGGGCAACGGAGGGGGCAGACGGACGCCGCGTCCGGGGAGCAGGTCGATGGTCACCCGATCATGATCCCTCCTCCGGAGCTCGTTCGTCAGCCCCGTTTCCGCGCCGCCCGCAGCGAGGGCACCGCTGCCGAAGGCCGTCGACCTCACGCCCACCCGCACGACGTGGTCCCGGGCCCGCCCTGCCGGCTGGCCCACGACCTGGCCCGGAATCCCGCCGGGCGGACGGAGTCGGCCCGAGGGGATGTAGCACCACCTGCGGGGTTCGGTTTTCCGAACCCCGAAGTGGGGTGCCAGCACAATCGACCCGATGGTCCCCGATGTCCAGGATTGGGGGCATGAACGGGATGACGACAGCCGCCGTCGGGGCGGCGCAGGGCGGGGTGACGGGTGCGGCGCTCACCGGCGACGGGCTGCACCGGGAGTACGGGCGGGGTGCGGCCGCCGTGCGGGCGCTGCGTGGGGTGTCCGTGGCCTTCGCGCCGGGCACCTTCACGGCGGTGATGGGGCCCTCCGGTTCGGGCAAGACCACCCTCTTGCACTGCCTGGCGGGGATGGACCGCCCCAGCCGGGGCACCGTCCGCTGGGGCGACACGGAGGTGTCCGGGCTGCCCGAGCGGAGGCTGGCCGAGCTGCGCCGCACCAGGGTGGGGTTCGTCTTCCAGGCCTTCAACCTGATGCCCGCCATGACGGTCGCGCAGAACGTCGAACTGCCCGGCCGGCTGGCCGGGCACCCGCCGGATCGGGCGCGGGTCCGGGAGGCGCTCGCCCGGGTCGGCCTGGCCGGGCGGGAACGGCACCGGCCCGGCGAGCTGTCCGGTGGCCAGCAGCAGCGGGTGGCGATCGCCCGCGCGCTGGTGGCCCGGCCCGAGGTGCTGTTCGCCGACGAGCCCACCGGCGCGCTGGACCGGGCGACCGGGCACGACATCCTCGACCTGTTGCGCGCGGGGGTGGACGCGGACGGGCAGACGTGTGTGATGGTCACCCATGATCCGGTGGCCGCCGGGTACGCGGACCGGGTGCTGCTGCTGGCCGACGGCGTCCTGGTCGACGAACTGGCCAGGCCAACGGCTGCGCAGGTGGGCGAGCGGCTGAGCAGGTTGGGCGGGTGAGTGCGGTGATCGGTACCGTTCCGGCCCTGGCGGTCGGGCAGATCCGGCGCCGACCAGCGGCCTTCGCCGGGCTGGCCGTGGCGCTGTTCCTGGCAACGGGGGCGGTGACGCTGTTCGGCTCGCTGGTCGCGGCGCAGGTCGCGGCTCCACGAGCCGTCGCACGGGTGCCGGTGGAGGGGCCCGGCCTGGCGGTGATCGCGGGAGCGTTCGGCGAGATCGCCGTACTGGTCGCGCTGTTCGTGGTGGTCAACGCGCTCGGTTTCACGCTCCGCCAGCAGCACCGCGACCTGGCCCTGCTGCGGACGGTGGCGGCCACGCCCCGGCAGATCCGGCGGCTGGTGCGTGCCCAGGTCACGACGACCGTGCTGGTGGCGGCCGTGCCCGGTTGTGCGGTCGGCTTCCTGGCCGCCCGGGCCTTTCTCGCCGCCCTGCAGCGGCGTGCAATGGCCGCGCCCGGCCTGCGGATACCCGGGACGCCGGTGCCGGTGCTCGTCGCGCTCGCGGTGGCACTGCTGGTCGGCCTCGCGGCCACCGCGCTCACGGCCCGGCGGATCACCCGGCCCGTCCCGGCCGCCGCGCTCACCGATGGCGCGGTCGGGCAGCGCCGGACGGGCGTGGTGCGGTTGCTGGCAGGCGCGGTGGTGCTGGCGGGCGGCGTCCTGCTGCTGCGGCTGGCCGCCGGCCGACCGGCCGGGGAGCTGGACAAAGCGGGGCAGGCGGCCATGCTCGGTTCGCTGGTGCTGCTGGTCGCGGTCGCGCTGCTGGGGCCGGTCGCGGCCCGGCTGCTGGCGGCGGTGCTCGGTGCCCCGGCGCGGCTGCTGCTCCCACGGACCGGCTGGCTGGCTGACGCCAACCTGCGCGGCTA
This sequence comes from Kitasatospora sp. NPDC101108, assembly GCF_055584725.1. Taxonomy (NCBI): domain Bacteria; kingdom Bacillati; phylum Actinomycetota; class Actinomycetes; order Kitasatosporales; family Streptomycetaceae; genus Kitasatospora; species Kitasatospora sp. NPDC101108. Next base: position 277,336 of record NZ_JBVJLM010000010.1, on the reverse strand, counting down.
CGCGGCGCGGCTCTCCTCCGCGGTGGTCCCGGTCGCGCTGCTGGTCGGGCTCGCGGCGACCATGCTGATCATGACCAGCACCGCGGAGCAGGCGGCCCGGGCGACAGGCGCCACCACCAGCGTCACCAAGGCCAGCGACGTGTGGCTGCGGCAGGCGGAACTCGGCCTGCTGGTCTGCTTCGCGGCGGTCTCCACGGTCAACACGCTGGTCGCGCTGACCGCCGACCGGCGCCGCGAGTTCGCACTGCTCCGGCTGGTCGGGGCGACGCGGCGACAGCTGCTGCGGATGCTCTCCGTCGAGGCCGCGCTGATCACGGTGGTGGGCGTGCTGCTGGGGGCGGCCGTCGCGGGCGCGGCGACCGGGGCGTTCAGCGTGGCGGTCACCGGCTCGGTGCTGCCGGTGGTGCCGGGCGCGGCCTGCGGCTGGCTGGTGGCGGGCGCGGCGGTGTTGACGGTTCCGGGGATCGTGGGCACGGGCCTCTGGGCGATCGGTGGGCGTGCGGTGGAGGAGGTGGGCGGCGAACGGGGGTGAGGAGATGGGCGGGGAACCGGGGGTGAGGCAGGTGTGGGCGAAGGGAAGGGCCGAGGCTTGGGGTGACGGATGGTCCGGGCCCGCGGCGGTGCGGGCGGCGCCTGGGGGATGCTGGGGGCCGGTTGGTCGGTGAATGGTGAGGCCTGTGGTGACTCGGTGGCGGCGGGGACTGTCGGTGCGGGGCGGTGACGTGGCGTTCGCCGTCCTCGGCTTGCCGCTCGGAGTGTTGGGCGCGGTCTACGCCGTGGCAGTGCTCTACGCCGGGGCTCTGCTCTCGCTCACCGTCCTGGGGCTGCCGTTCGTCGTGGCCGCCCTGGTCGGGGCACGGGGCATCGGCGGGCTGCACCGACGGCTGGTCGGCCGGCTGTTGGGCGAACCCGTCGCTGCGCCAACGCCGTTGGCGCGCCCCTCGGGGGCACTGGCCCGGGGGCGGGTGGTGCTGACCGATCCGGTGGCCTGGCGGGCGCTCCTCTACCTCCTGCTACGGCTGCCGCTCGGGGCGCTCGGCTTCCTGGCCGCGGTCGGGCTGCCGCTGAGCGCGGTGTGGCTGGCCGGCTTCCCGCTGTGGGTGCGGCTGCTGGAGCCGGGCCCACGACCGGTCGACTGGCTGGACGTGGCCGGGCCACCGGTCGGCCTCGCGGTGCTCGCCGCTACCCCGGTCGCACTGCGGACCATGAGCCGGGCCAACCGTGCGCTGGCCCGGGGGCTGCTCGGGCCGGTGCGCTCACAACAGCGGGTGCGGGAGCTGGAGAACGCCCGTGCCACGCTGCTCGCCGAGAGCACCGACCGGCTGCGGCGGCTCGAACGCGACCTGCACGACGGCACCCAGGCGCAGCTGGTCGCGCTCGCCATCACCCTCTCGCTGGCCGACGACGCCCTCGGCGAGCTGGACTCGTCCGGACCCGACGGCGGCGCGGCGCCCGGCCGTACCGGCGCCTCCGGGCCCGGGGCCGGGTACGCGCCCGGCCCCGACCTCGGGCGGCTGCGCGCTCTGGTCGACCGGGCGCGCGGGCAGACCGACGACACCATCGCCGAGCTGCGCCGGCTGACCAGGGGCATCCATCCGGTGGCGCTGGAAGCCGGGTTGGCCGAGGCCCTGCCCGGGCTGACGGCCACCTCACCGGTGCCGGTGACGGTCCGGCTGGACCTACGGGAGCGGCCGGAGGAGGTGATCGAGCGGGCGGTCTACTTCTGCGCGGCCGAACTGCTCACCAACCTCGCCAAGCACAGCGGCGCGCGGACGGGAGAGTTGAGCGCGAGCACGGTCGACGGGCGGGTCCGGTTGACGGTTCGCGACGACGGGCGCGGCGGCGCCGCGATCGGACAGGGCACGGGCACCGGGCTGGCGGGGCTGGCCGAACGGCTGGCGGCGGTGGACGGGGTGCTGCGGGTGGACAGCCCGCCCGGCGGGCCGACGGTCGTCACCGCGGAGCTGCCGAGCAGACTGTGACCGCATTCCGCCGGACGGTGGCGCGGTGCCCCGGGCAGGGCGGGCGGCCCCGGACGGGGCAGCGCCCGGGGTACGGCGGTGGGTCGGGGCCGTCGGGGCTCCGAGCCTCAGGTTCCGGACCTCAGGTTCCGGACGTCAGGTTCCGGACGTCAGGTTCCGGACCTCACGCTCCGGACGTCAGGATCAGAGCCTCAGGCTCCGGTCTCCGCGAGGTAGGCCAGGACGGCCTTGACCCGCCGGTTGTCGGCCTCCGTCGCGGGCAGGTCGAACTTGGTGAACACGGCCGCCACGTGCTTCTCCACCGCGCGCTCGGACACCACCAGCAATCCGGCGATCGAGCGGTTGGAGTGGCCCTGGGCCATCAGTTCCAGCACCTCGCGCTCGCGGGCGGTGAGCGACTCGACCAGGCTGCGCCGTCCGCCGTGCATCAGCCCGTTGACGATCTCAGGGTCGAGCGCCGTGCCGCCCGTGGCCACCCGGTGCAGCGCGTCGACGAGTTCGGAGGTGCGGGCGACCCGTTCCTTGAGCAGGTAGCCGATGCCGGCCGCGCCGCCGGCCAGCAGCCGGGCGGCCCAGGCGGTCTCCACGTGCTGGGAGAAGACCAGGATCCCGACCTCGGGCATGGTGGCGCGGATCTCGACCGCGGCCCGGATGCCCTCGTCGGTGTGGGTGGGCGGCATCCGGATGTCCACCACGGCCACGTCGGGCCGGTGTTCGGTGACCGCGGCGACCAGTTCGGGGGCGGTTCCGGCGGTGGCGACCACCTCGCAGCCGCGGGCGGTCAGGAGCTCGACCATCCCTTCCCGGAGGATCACCGAGTCCTCGGCGAGGACGATGCGGAGCTGCTTGTCGATCATGACGCCATTATCCGGGGGCCTGATGATCGGCGGGCCTGGGGGTGACGGAGTCGGCCGAAAATATGTACAGCAAGGCTGGACAGTTTGGACTGATGAAATTAGCGTGGAAGGGTGACCGAGAAACGAACCGCCCCAGCGGTCCCTGAAGCCCCGGCCGATCCCGCCGACATCGCCGATCCGGCCGACATCGCCGGTCCCGCCGATCCGGCCCATCCCGCCGGGCGCCCCGGTACGGCTGACCGCGCGGACTCCGCCTCGCTGGCAGCCCGGGAGCTCCGTGCCGTCTTCAGCCGGCTGCGCCGGACCCTCCAGGAGAAGGGGCAGGGCGCCAGCGGCCTCACCCCTTCCCAGACCGCCGTACTCAGCCGCCTGATCACGGACGGACCGGCCTCCGCGAGTGCGCTGGCCGCCGCGGAGCGGGTCCGCCCGCAGTCGATGGCGGCCACGTTGGCCGTGCTGGAGGGGCTCGGGCTGGTCGTTCGCCGTCCCGACCCCGAGGACGGTCGCCGCCAGCTGGTCGGCCTGAGCGACACCGGGCTGGTGTGGATCGCGGACAGCCGTAGGGCGCGCGAGGAGTGGCTGGCCCGGGCGTTCGAGGAGGACTTCACCGAGGCCGAACGCGCCACCGTGCTGGCGGCCTTGCCCCTGATGGATCGGCTGAACCGGCGATGACCGGCCCGTCGATACTGCTGGCGCGACTCCGGTCGCGCCGTCAGGAGTACCGGAAGCCGGCTGACGACGGTGGGTTCAACCGCCGGCTGCTCGCCCCGATGGTGCTGGGCTCGGTGCTCAACCCGATCAACTCCTCGATGATCGCGGTGGCCCTGGTGCCCGTCGGCACCGCCTTCGGTGCGCCGCCCGCCGAGACCGCCTGGCTGGTGACCGCGCTCTACCTGGCCACCGCCGTCGGCCAGCCGGTGATCGGACGGCTGGTGGACGGCTACGGGCCGCGCCGGCTCTACCTGGCGGGCACGGCACTGGTCGGCCTCGCCGGACTGGTCGGTGCGCTCGCGCCCTCCTTCGGCCTGCTGATCGCGGCTCGGGTGCTGCTCGGAATCGGCACCTCCGCCGCCTACCCCGCCGCGATGCACCTCACTCGCAGCGAGGCCGAGCGCACCGGTCGGAGCAGCCCCACCGGGGTGCTGACGGTGCTCGCCGTCGCCAACCAGACCATCGCCGTGGTCGGGCCGACACTCGGCGGGCTGCTGATCGGGCTGGGCGGCTGGCGGACGATCTTCGCCGTCAACGTCCCGCTGGCGCTGGCCTGCCTGACGCTCGGGGCCCTCCGGCTGCCGGTCACGCCGCCGCGCCGAGACAGCGGGGAGCGGCTCGACCACGCCGGGATCGTGTTGTTCGCCGCCCTCCTGCTGGCGTCGATGCTGTTCGTGATGAAGCCGGGTTCCGCCCACTGGTACCTGCCGGTGCTCGCCCTTCTGGCCGGCCTCGGCTTCGCGGTGCGGGAGTTCAGGGCCCGCAGCCCGTTCATCGACCTGCGGGCGTTCGCCCGCAACCGTCCGCTGGTCGCCACCTATCTGCGCCAGGGGCTCGGCTACACCGCCGGCTACGCCTTCCTCTACGGCTACACCCAATGGCTGGAGGAGGGGCGCGGGCTGAGCGCCGCCTCCGCCGGGCTGGTGCTGCTCCCGCTCTCGCTCAGTGCGCTCACGGTCTCCAGCCTGACCGGTCGCAGCCCGGCAGTGCGCGGCAAGCTGGTCGTCGGGGCGGCGCTCCAAATGGCCGCCTGTGCCGCTCTGTTGCCGGCAGGGCCCGCGAGCCCGCTGGCCCTGCTGGTCGCGGTCGGAGTGCTGGCGGGCATGCCGCAGGGGCTGATCGGGCTCGGCAACCAGACCGCGCTGTTCCACCAGGCCGACCCGGCCGCCATCGCCTCCTCGGCCGGGCTGTTGCGGACCTTCATGTACCTCGGAGCGATGGCGGCCTCGGCCGCGAACGCCGCCTTCTTCCCGCACGGCGCCACCACGGACGGGCTGCACCACCTCGCGCTGTTCATGCTCGGCGGCGCGGCCCTGCTCCTCCTCCTCACCGTCCCGGACCGCTCACTCGCCCGGATGGGATCCACTGGCAGTGCCAATGCCTCTGCCGCGAAATAGCGCGCGTGCTCCCGGGCCCTCGTCCGGCGGCAATGTGCTCAACATCGAAGGCGGCCCGGTCGACCTGCGGGACTTCGAACGGCTCGCGGGGCTCGACTGCCGGACCACGGACAGCGGCGAATCCCCATCCTCGCAGCCCGGTTGGGCGATCCGGGCGAGCAGGTGCTGCATGCCGTCCGGAGTGGCCTCCCCGGCCCACTCCGCGATGCTCCAGCAGGTCTTGCGCGGCAGGTCCGACGGCAGCCCCGGGCAGCATCAAGTCCCTCACCCGGAGCCGGTGTTCAACCCGTACGAACCGGCCTGCTATCCGGGGACATCAGGACCTCGAACCCTCCTGCCAGTGGGCAGGGTCTACGCTGCGACCTGCGGCCATCGCATGATCTCCGGTCTTCACACGACCGATGATCAGCGGTGGCCGTCCCGATCCCTCAGCCGGTCCCCGGCACGATCGCGCTGTCCGGTTGGAGCACCAGGTCGCGTTGGTACCAGGTGCCTGGCTCACCGCAGAGATGGGCCGGGTCTGCCGGGCCGACAGGGACGAACCCGGCTTTGGTCAACACCTTCTGGGACGCTGCATTCCGACGGGAAGTGGCCGCGCGCAGCGTGCGCAGCCCGTGCCGGGCAGCCGCCAGCCGGCACAGCTCCCGGACGGTCGCGGTCGCCACGCCACGGCCGGCAACGTGCTGCGCGACCCGGTAGCCGAGTTCCGCAGTGTGGTTTTCGATGTCGACCAGATTGAACCTGCCGAGTACCGAGCCGTCCTCGGCGACGAGCACGTGGAAGGCGCAGATGCCAGCCTCCTGCTCAGCCAGCAGGGCGTTGTACCGGTCGGTGAACTGGTCGAAGAAGTCGTCGCCGCGGTCGGGGACCGAGGCAGCGAAGTAGTCGCGGTTCGCCAGCTCGAAGGCCAGGACCGCCGGGGCATGGCCGGCATGCAGCCGCTTCAGCTCGGGCATTGCCCGACCTTACCCAGGTAGCGCGCCGTGGCCACCTGAGTTTTCTCACCAGCGGCAGACAGACCCAAGCCCAAGGCGCAGAGCGAGCTGCGACTGGTGTACCAATCCGTGCCGCTCGAACGCCGGCCGCAGTACCTCCCGGCCGGCTCCGGTGGCTCAGAGCGCGCGCAGACAGGCGGCATCGGGAGCCCTGGCAACAAGGAGGGCACAGGTCCCGGTGATCACGGAGGGAGTTGCGACGCTCTGTGACGAGTTCGGTGATCCCGACCTGGTCGCTGAGCGGGATGGGGATCCCCGGTCCGTCCTGAGGGCGGACTCGGCGGTGGTGTTCAGGGGTGTGGCCTCTTGGGGTACGGGGGCAGGCCGTATCCCGGCAGCCGTACCTGGCGTGAATACACCGGCGGGGTGCCTTCTGCGGGAGCGGGCTCTGTGTAGCACTCAAGAAGCAGATCGCCCCGGAGGTCGTCGAGCTCGTCGGGCGATTCCGCCAGCAGGGCGTTGGCCCACACTTCGAGGGACGCGTGCTTCAGTGCATCGTTCGGAACCTGGCTGACGGGGTCGGGGCCCATCACCGTAAATCCGGGCTCACCGTCCGCACGGAACAGCAGTCGCCACCAGTACGGCTGCCAGTAGGGCTTCTTCAACGAGAACCAGCTCCCGATTTCGTTGCGGACGGCGGCTCCTCCGTCGAGTGGGCCGCCATGCCTGGTCATGCTTGCATTCATCGACAAGGTCGACCAACCCATGACCGACACACCTCCTGGGTGGAGGCGGTGACGGCGACGGGCTGGCCGTCCAGCACCGCCGTCGCCGAGAGGCTCACTGCAGCAGGGCCGGAGATGCAGTCGGCAGGGCTCCTGCCCTACTGCGGCGTCGCTCACTGGTGACTTCAGCCGGTTCAGGTTGAACTCGGCGATGAGGTGACCGGACTTGCGCAGCTCCACCGCGACGGCCAGGCTGTCGCCCTCTCCGGCCGCGGCGGATATGAGCATCCGAGAACCGGCATTGAGCGGGGCCAAGGCAAGGCCCGCATACGGCAGTACGTGGTCGCACAGCACGCCCACTGGAGTGATGCCATCACGGCTCCCGGGCCGGAAGGGGAAACGCGTTGGTGGGCGGCGCCGGGGCCGCCGTAGACTCCCGTGCTCGTGACCGAGACGACCATCGCCGCCCAGATACCCGGCCCCGCCGCCGGGCAGCCCGCACAGCGCGCCGCTGACGCAGAGCTCGCCGCTGACGCGGAGCGCGTCGCTGCCGCCGTCGCGGCTGCCGGCCGGGGGATGGTCGGCCGTGAGACGGTGGCCGAGGTGGTGACGTTGTGTGCCGTCGCCGGTGAGCATCTGCTGGTGGTCGGGGCGCCCGGTACGGCCAAGTCGGAGGCCGTCCGGCGGGTGGCGGCGCAGCTCGGTGGGCGGTACTTCGAGTACCTGCTCGGCCGTTTCACCGAGCCCAACGAACTGTTCGGGCCGGTCGACCTGCGTCGGCTCCGTGAGGGCCGGGTCGAGTTCGAGACCGCGGGGATGCTGCCCGAGGCCGAGATCGCCTTCCTGGACGAGATCTTCCTCGGGTCGACCGCCGTCCTGAACACGCTGCTCGGCCTGCTCAACGAACGGGTCTTCCGGCGCGGTCGCACCGAACTCGCCAGCCCGCTGCGGATCTGCGTCGGCGCCGCTAACCACCTGCCCGAGGACCCGGCGCTGGCCGCCTTCGCCGACCGGTTCCTCGCCCGGGTCTTCGTCGAACCGGTCGCCGACGCCCGCCTGGAGGAACTCCTGGAGTCCGGTCGCCGCCAGGCCGCTCCCGCGGCCACCGGAGACCTGCTCGGTGCCCTCGACCGGCTGACCGCCGCCGCCCGCGGCTGTGACCTCGACGCGGTGACCCCGCTGCTGGCCACCGCGCTGCGCCGACTGCGCGCCGCGGGCGTCCCGGTCAGCGACCGACGGGCCGTCCGTTCCCAGAACCTCGTCGCCGCGGCCGCCGTTCTGGACGGCCGCACCGCCGCCTCCGTCCGCGACCTGTGGGTGCTCCCGCTGATCGCCCCCACCGCCGACAGCCAAGCGCTCGCTCGCGAGACCCTCGCCGACCTGATCGACCAGGCCGCCAACCGCAGCCTCGCGCACACGGCGGAGGAACTCTCCCGCAGCACCGCCGCCCGCGCCGAGCGCCTGCTGCGCACCGGTGCCGCGGTGCTCGCCGAGCACGGCGGCCTGCCGGACGGTCAGGACTCCCGGCTGCGTCTGGAGGCCGTACTGCGGGAGATCGACGCGGGCTTCGACCCGACCGACCTGCCGGCGCCGCTGGCCGGGGTCCGGGCGGGCCTGGTCGCGGTGGTCGCGCCCTCGTGACCGGGGTCGCGCTCAGCTGGGAGCGCCGTGAACCACCGCTGGAGGCGGTCGCCGTCCTGGCCCTCGGCAGCGTCGTTCCGGCCCTGGTGGCCGCGACGCGCTCCCGGTTGGAGAGCGGGTGCCGCCTCGCGGTGGCCGTGGACGGGTCGGCCACCGACGGGCTGGCCACCGACGGGTCGGCCACCGACGGGTCGGCCGCCGATGGGCCGGCCTTGCTGGTCCTCGGCGAGGCGCGGGACCTGCCGTGGGCCGACGGAGCCCGCTACCTGGGCACCGACGGCGGGGTGCTGGTGCCGACCACGGCCCGCCCCCGGCCCGGGGCGTCGCTGTGGCGGGCGGCGCTGGGCGCGGCGGACGGGCAGTTGTGCGTGCTCGTCCCCGGTCACGCCCTCGTCGGGGACCGGCCGGCGCCGGGATGCGGTCCGGCGGACCTCGACCGGTTCCTGGCAGCGGACGGTGCGACGGTGGAGGGCGGCCGGACATGAACGGCAGGGAGGCAGGCGCCGCGGCGCTGGAGCCGCTCCGGCGCAACCCGGAGACCGGCATGGAGTTCGGCCCCCGGTTCACGGTGCCGCAGGTCGCCGTAAAGGCGATAGAGGCCGAGGAGGCCGTGGATGACGTCGAGGACGTGGAGGACGTGCGGGGCGGCACCGGGACGGCGATGACCGTACCGGTGGACTCGGCGGACGGCTGGGTCGAGGAGCAGCGCGAGCGGCTGGAACGGGTTCTGGACACGGAGATGACGACGGCCCCGGGCGGCGCCGCGGCCGACGGAAGGGCGCTGCGGTGACCGCCGCACTCGCGCCCTGGGCCGGGACACTGTCCGTGCTCACCCCCGAACTCGCCACCGCGCTCGGCCCGTTGCTGCGCCGCCTGGACGCGCTGATCGGCGAACATGAGCCCGTCACCGGAGCGGAGGGAGAGCCGGACGGGTACGGCGGTCTCGCCCGCGGTCGACGACCGGAGCGTCTGCTGCCGTCCGAGTGGCTGCTCGCCGAGGAGTTCCCGGAGGAGTTCCTGCGCCGCTGGAGCGAGGGTGAACTGCTGGAGCTGGAGACCGAGTTGCGGGACAGCGGCAGCCGCGGCCAGGTGGTCGCCCTGGTGGACGCCGGTCCCGCGCAGGCGGGGGCGGCGCGGCTGGTCCAGCTGGCCGCGCTGCTGGTCCTGCACCGCCGGGCGGCGGCCCGGGGCAGCGAGCTGCTGGTCGGGGTACTGGGGGACCCGCCCGGGCAGCTGATCGGCGGCGATCTCGCCGATCTGCTGCCGCGCTGGCTCAAGGCCCGTCGGCACACCGACCCCACCCCCGAGAACGTCCGGTACGCGGAACGGGCGCTTGACCCGGGCGCGCACTGCTGGCTGCTCACTTCACCCCGGCTGGCCGCCCAACTGCGCTCCCGGCGGCGGACGGTGGCGAGCGAGGAGGCCGGCTGGAGCGCGGCGGGCGTCGCGCGGGTCACGGTCCGGGTGGACGGTGCGCCGGCCGTCGAACTGCCGCTGCCCCCGGCGCCGATCGCCGTCCGCGCCCTGCGGGGCGGCGGGTTCGGCAACTCGGCGCAGCTGGACGCCCCGCTGCCCGCCGTCGGGGGGGCGCTGCCCGCCTTCACCACCGAAGCCGCCACCCTGCTCACCCGCGGTCGGGATGCCTCCGTGCTGATCGCCCTCGGAGTGTCGGGCGGGGGCTCGGTCGACGGTGCTGCCCGGCCGCGCCGTCACGAACTGCCCGGTCCGGCCGTCGCGGCAGGGCGCCAGAGCGGGCGGCTGCTGGTGCTGTACGCGAGGGACGAACGGCTGATGCTGCACGTGAGCGGCCGCCCGCTGGGCGGCCCGAAGGCCTACCGGGTCGCGGGGGCGGACGTCGGGCTGCCCGCGCTCGGCTCCGCCGAGTTCGCCGAGCTGATGGCCCGGCCCGTGCTGCCGCTGCTGCGCGAGGGCGACGACCTGGTGCTGCCGCTCGCCGGGCAGTGGCGGAGGATCCAGCCCGGTGGCCGGGTGAGCACCGACGGGCCGGTGGTCTCCACCGAGGGTGGTCGACCGTTCCGGCGGTCGAGCGAGCCGAGGCTCTCGGCCACCGCGCTGCCGGCCGAGGCGGCCGGGGCGAAGCACCTGGTGCACGGCGTCGAGTTCGTCGGCTGGTCCGCCGACGGGCGGAACTGGGAGGTGAGTTCGCCCCGGGGCGGCCGGCGCAGGATCGATCTGGGGGATGGCGAGGCGGAGGTGATCGGGCTGGTGGAGCACGGCGGCGAACCCGTACTGATCACCTGTACCCCGGCCGCCGGACTGGTGCGGGCCGTGTGGGCCGACGGCGTCCGGACGCTCACCGCACTCTCCGGCGGGAAGAACGCCCCCGCCGTCCACCCGCGGCTGCCGCTGCTCGCCGCCGAACCGCGTCCGGGTCGCGTGCTGATCGCGGACGCGGTCAGCGGACGCTCGCACGCCGTGATCAGGAGCACCGACTGATGAACAGCCCTCTCGTCGAGGCGGCCGGATTCCTGCTCGACGTACCGCTGATCGGCGCCGCCGAGGCGGCCGGACGCGCCCTCGCGCACTGGCAGGACGGTGCGCGGCTGTCCGAACTGCCGGACGGGCGTTGGCTGTTGAGCCTTCCCGAGATGGTGCGCACCCGCGCCGACCGGGCCCCCGGCGAGCCGCTGCGCGCCGTCGGCGGGGCGCTGGTGGCGGGCTCGGGGCGAGCGGCCGGTGAGGCCGGTGAACTCGTCGTCGTGGTCAACGGTCTGACGCAGCGTCATGTCGTGCCAGACCTGCGAACGGTGGAGCCGTCGGAGTGGCTGGACCTGAGCGGGCTCACCCTCCACCGGCTGGGGCCGGTCGGAACCCCTGTCGTGGCCGAGCCGGTGGAGACGGACCTCCCACGCCCGCCCGTCGTGGACCTGCGGGCCGCGGCCGGGATCCCCACGCGCAGCCGACGGGCCGGACGGCTGCTGGGCGAACACCGCCGCCGGGACGCCGGAAGGGCACGCCCGGCGTGGTTGCTCCTGGTCATCGGGGCGTTGGTGTTCTTGGCCCTGTACCTCCCGCTGGCCTCCCTGGAGGGCTTCGGCCGGGTGCCGGTGATCCTGCCGGTGATCATCGGCGTGAGCGTCGGGCTGTCGTTCGCGCCGTACGCCAGGACGCGGATTGCGCGCACATCGCGGACAGCGCGGCTCGCGACGGCTCGAACGGCTCGAACGGCTCGAACGGCTCGGACGGCGTGGACGGCGTGGACGGCTCGGAGCCGTCCGGTGCGGATCCGTCGGAACGGGACGGCCAAGGAGGCCCGGAGGGTCCCCGAGGCGGGAGAGACCCGACGGGCCCGACCGGCGAGCGCCGGGGCCGGGTCGGCGCAGCAGCCCGTCGGGCGGCGGGAGTGGTGGTCCCTCTTCCTCCCGTCGCTCCTCTGCCTGCTGGGCGGCATCGCCGGGCTGGTGGACGACTTCGACATCCGCGGGTTCGTGCTGGCGCTCATCGGTGTGTGCGGGATCGCCCTGGCCGTGCTGCCGAGGATCCCCGCCGTTGCCGAGCGCGTCCGCGCCGCCCAGGGAGCGAAGGCGAAGACCGCCGGAACGGCCCGGTCAGGAGCCGCCGGAGCCGCCGGAGCCACGCGGGCCGGCGGAAGCGCCGCCCCGGCCGGTGCCGCCCGGAAGCGCCCGCCCCGGCGCCCGCGCGGCCAGTGGCTGGTCCGCCTGGCCCTGCGCAGCCCGGCGGGTCCGCTGTTCCAGCAGCGCCACGCCCGCTACCTGCGGAAGCTCGACCGCTCCTTCCGGCGGCGCGACTGGGACGACGCCCTGCGCGACGCCATCCGGCTCTCCGGCGGCGCCGAGGGCCGCCCCGGGCAGGGCCTGCTGACCCTGCGCATGCCCGGCCGCTTCGCGGGCTCCCTGCGGCCCAGCCCGCAGGAGCGCGGCGGCACGCCGCTGGCGCTGCCGCTGAGCGGGCCGACCGTCCACCAGCACCTGACCGATCTCTACCGGGACGCCGCCAAGGCCCTGGAACACGACGGACGGATCGACGAGGCCGCGTACGTGCTCGCCGACCTGCTGGAGGCGCCCGTCGAGGCCGTCGCCCTGCTGGACCGGCACGGCCGCACCGCCCAGGCCGCCGAACTCGCCGAGGGGCGCCGGCTGGCGGCCGAGCTGGTGGTCCGGCTCCACTGGCGGGCCGGGAACCGGGACCGCGCGGTGCGGATCGCCCACCGGCGGGGCGCCTTCGCCACCGCCGTCGAACGGCTGACCGAGGCCGACCCGGCGGCCGCTCGCGAGCTGCGTACCGCCTGGGTGGAACACCTCCGCCGGGCGGGCGACCGGCTGGGCGCGGTCGAGGCCGCCTGGCCGGACGAGACCCTGCGCCCGGGCGTGCTGCCCGACCTGCGCGAGGCCGCCGAACTCGGCGGCGCGGCCCGCGGACGGGCGCTGGTCCACCTGCTGGCCCTCGGCGAGGACGTCGTGGAACCCGTGCGGGCGCTGCTCGCCGTCGAGGCACCGGGCACCGAGGCGGCGGGCACCAAGGCGGCGGGCGCCGAGGGTGCGGCCGCCGTGGCGGCCCTCGCCGAGCTGCGGTGCGCCGATCCGGCCGTCGACCGCGAGCTCGCCACCACGGCCGTACGTGCCCTGGTCCGCAGCGGCGGGCCCGCCGGACACGCCAACGGACGCTCCCGGAACTCCCTCCACGCCCGGCTGTTGAAGCGGGCGGACCCACTGGCCGCCGCCGACCTGCCCAAGCCCCGGCGCGCCGAGCCCGGCCGCCGCGCCCCGATCAGCGTCACCGCCGCCGACCGCCCCGGCACCCTGCCCGTCCTGGACGCGGCGTACCTGGACTCCGGTGCGGTGCTGGTCGCCTGCGGGCAGGCGGGCGTGCGGCTGCTCGGCCCGGACGGCCGGACCCGCACCCGCTGGGACGTGCCCGCCGACCAGCTGGTGGTCGCCGACCACGGCGGCACCGTCCTGCTGACCGCCCGCTACGGGCAGGTGCGCGAGCTGCACCGGCTCGACCTGGCCACCCGCAGGGTCGAGCGCTGGACGGCCCTGCGCGTGCGCGGGATCGTCCCCTCCTACGACGGCCGCCACCTGATCACCGTCGACCAGGACGGCCTCGCCGTGCTCGACACCTGCGCCGCCCGCCCGACCGTCGTCCACCGCGAACTCGGCGGCGACCAGCGGATCCTGGGCCGGATCGCCCGCACGCCCACCGGCTGCGCGGCCGTCGTGCACACCCGGGGTGGGGGCCACCTCGCCGAGCTGACCGAACTGTGGCGCTGGGACCAGCCGGGCTGGGAGCTGCGCGCCCGTACGCCGGTCGGCGTGACCGACGACGCGGGCGACGCCGAGGACACGGGCGGCACGGGCGACGCGGACCGGCGTACGGGCGGCACGGGCGAGCGGGTGACGCTCGCGGACGGGCGGTTGCTGCTGGCCGGGCCCGGGCCCGCCCCCGGGACGAGCCTGCTGCGCTGGACGGTGCGCGGCAACGCGGAGCAGACCGTCACCGGCCCGCCGGTCAAGCTCAGCGCCGACGGTGCGCACTGGGCGTTCACCGAGCGGTCCGGGACCGGCCTGCGGACCACCGTCGGGGCGGAGGCCGGGGCGGCCTTCACGGCCGTCGTGCCCGGCGTGACCGATCCGCCGGTGCACCTGCGCGCGCACGCCGGGGTGGTCACCGCCTGGCACCGCAGCGGACGGGTGTTCGCCGTACAGGCGGACGGGTCGGAGCTGCTGGCCAACCTCCGGGTCACGACCGGCTGAGGGGGTGTCGGGGATACCGGGCGGGTGGGCCGGTATCCTGACCGTCCGTGACCGCATCCGTCAGGACCGGCGTCGCGTCCCGGGCACCACGCCGCCGGACGGTTCGGCGGACAGCGACAGATAGGCGTCGAGGCGCGCGGCGGCGGTGAGCATCGCCCGGCCGCGGGCGGTGAGGCGGTGCTGCCAGCCGTCGAGGGCCTCGGCTAGGCCGGCCGTGCCGCCCGCCGTGCGGATCTGCTGGACCACGGTGGCGATGTGCGGCAGCGGGTAGCCGCCGCGGCGGAGCAGGTGGGCGAGTTCGGCATCGCGGGTGTCGTCGGGGTCGTAGAAGCGGTGGCCGGTGGCGCGGTCGCGGGACGGGGTCAGGATGCCGGCGCTCTCCCAGGTGCGCAGGGTGGCGGGGGTGAGGCCGAGGCGGTGGGCGAGTTCGCCGATGCTGAGCGGGACTTGGGGCGGTTCCTGTAGCCGGCCTCGGAGCCGGCCTGGGAGCCGGTTGTGGGGCAGCCGGTCCTGGTGCGGGCCGCAGAACGGGCCGGGGCGCGCGCCACGGTTGTCGACGGGTTCGGCCCGCTCGGCGGAGAGGTGGTCGACGGCCCGGCGGACGGCGGTGAGCGTCTCCCGGTCGCGCAGCAGCTGGGCGTGGCCCTGGTCGATGGCGGTCAGCGCCTCGTCCGGGCGGTCTGCGTGCAGGGCGGTCATGATCAGGCCCGCGATCGCGTGCCCGTACGCGGGCACGAGGGCGAGGAAGGCCCGCAGGGCGGCGGCGTGCAGCGGGGTGTAGATCCGGTAGCCGCTGGAAGTGCGCTCGGCGGGCGGGAGGAAGCCGTCGCGCTCGTAGTTGCGCACGGCCTGGGTGGAGATGCCGTGCTCGCGGGCGAGGTCGGCGGGGCGCACGGCGGCGTGTCCTCCTGTTTTAGGGTTTTGTCGGCAATCACCGGGGATCAAAGGCGAAAGTCTCAACCGATCCTTCAAGGATACGCTTGAGGTCCATGAGTCAGGACATTCGAGATTTCCTCATCCCCTCCTGCGAACTGCTGGCGCTCGGTGAGCCGACGCACCAGGAGCCGGCCTTCGGTCGGGTCCGCAACCGGCTGTTCGCCCAACTGGTGGAGCGGGGCTTCCGCTCGATCGCGCTGGAGACCGACCGGGTGGCCGCGTTCGCCGTGGACGACTACGTCCGGCACGGCGTGGGCAGCCTCGACGCGGTACTCGACGAGGGCTTCACCCATGGCTTCGGTGCTCAGCCGGGCAACCGAGAACTCATCGCCTGGATGCGGGACTTCAACCGCGACCGGGAGCCGGACGACCGGCTGGTCTTCCACGGCTTCGACATCCCGACCGAGAACACCACGGCCCCCAGCCCTCGCGGCTACCTCGAACACGCCCGTGACTACCTCCGGCTCGATCCCGGCACCGACCTCGGCCGTGGCACCGCCCCCTGCACTGTTCCCGGCGCCGACCTCGGGTTCGACATCGCCGAGTTGGCCGGTGAGGACGAGCGCTGGAGCCGGGAGCAGGCGGTGCTGGACGCGGCGAGCTCTCCCGGCGAGACCCCGGAGGCCGTCCGACTGCGCCGGATCGCCGACGACCTGCTGACCCGACTCCACCTCCGGGCACCGGAGTTGATCGAAGTGACCTCGCGCGCCGAGTGGCTCCGGGCCCGTACCCAGCTGCAGGCCGGGCTGGGACTGCTGCGCTACCACGCGCAGGCGGCGGTCCAGGGCCTCGGGCCGAGCGACCGGGTGTCCGGCCTGCTCGGGCTGCGGGACGCGCTGATGGCGCAGAACCTGCTGGACATCCGGGAGGTCGAGGCCGGCCGCGGGCCGACCCTGGTGTTCTCCCACAACCTGCACCTCCAGCAGGCCCGGAGCGCCTGGGCCGGCGGTGAACTGGACTGCCGCTGGAACGGCGCGGGCCGTATCGTCGGTGCGCTGCGGGGGGAGCGGTACGTGTTCGTCGCCGGCAGCCTCGGGCGCAGCGAGGTGATGGGGCTGGCCGATCCGGCGGCGGGGACGTACGAGGCGCTGCTGGGGCGGGGGGCGGACGCCGCCTGGGCGCTGGTGGAGCCGCCGGCGCCCGGCGAGGGCCGGGCCCGTACGGACCCGGCACCGCAGCACGGGTACTCCTTCGACCGGGCGAGCTTCGACGGGGCGTCCGCGGTGCTGCACATCGCTGACGGCGCGGCGGCAGCCGGACAGCCGCCCGGCAGCGGGGCTTGTCACGGCCCCGGGTAGGCGGCGCGCAGATGGGCCAGCAGGGCGGCGGTCGGGAGTGCCGGCGGCCGCCCGGTCGGCCAGGCCAGCGCGACCCGCACCCGGGGGACGGGGCCGGTCAGCGGCCTGACCGGCAGTCCGGCGGCGGGCCCCGGGTCCGGCAGCACCGCCACGCCCAGCCCGTGCGCGGCGAGTTCCGCCAACTGCGGTGGCGCGGCGGCCTCGACGGCCACGGTCGGGGCCGCCCCCGCCTCCGCGAGGGCACGTTCCAGTGCCGTCCGCATACCGGTGCCGAGAGGTGTGCTCACGAGTGCGTGCCCGGCGAGCGCGGCGACCGGCAGCGGGCCCTCGGCGGCGGCGAGCGGATGGCCGACCGGGCAGAGCGCGACCAGCGGGACCTCCAGCACCGGGTGCAGGCCGAGTCCGGACAGGGCCGTCCAGCCGTCGTCCTCCTCCCTCCCGCTCGCGGCGGTCGGCAGGCCTATCACGGCGAGGTCCAGCCGCCCCTCGCGCAGGCAGTCGAGCATCCGGGCGGTGGTGTCCTCGGCCAGCGAGAAGTCGATGCCGGGGTGCTCCTGGCGGAAGGCCGCGAGGGTGGTGGCCAGCCCGGGGAAGGTGCCCAGGGCCGCCGGCGGGGTGAGGGCGGCGCCCGCGACCATGCCGAGCCGCACGCGCCCGCGCCGCACGCCGTCGAACTCCTGGGCCGTCCGCCGGGCGGCCGTCGCCGCGGCGAGCGCGGCCCGCGCGTGCGGCAGCACCGCCTCGCCGACCGTGGTCAGTCGCACCGACCGGCCGGAACGGTCGAGCAGCTGGTGGCCCAACTCCCGCTCCAGCCGACGGATCTGGGTGCTCACTCCGGGCTGGCTCAGGTGCAGCAGCTCAGCAGCCCGGGTGAAGCTGCCGTGCTGGGCGACGGTGACGAAGTACTGGAGCTGCCGGAGTTCCATAACTGTTGATCATAGGTGCCAGAACCACCCGGTCTTGGACGGGCGGCAGCACCCGGCCGCAGGCTGGTGGGCATGAACAGCGCGCAGCAGGAGCATGGCATCGGGTGGATCCGCGAGCAGATCGCGGCGGAACGACGGGAGCTCGCCGAGGTGTTCGCCGGCCTCACCGCGGAGCAGTGGAACTCGCCCTCGCTGTGCGAGGGATGGCGGGTCCGTGAGGTGGTCGCGCACATGGGCACCGGCTTCCGGCACTCCACGGTCCGGACGCTTGGGGAGCTCGTCCGCTCCGGCGGCAACGTCCACCGGATGGCCGACCGGATGGCACGCCGCGACGCCGCCGCCCTCACCGGAGCCCGACTCGCCGCCGCCCTGGCCGAGCACGCCGAGTACCCCTGGCGGCCACCCGTCGGCGGCCGGATCGCCGCCCTCGCCCACGACGCCGTCCACGGCCTCGACGTCACCGTCGCCCTCGGCCTGCCCGCGCGCCTCCCGCTGCCCCGGACCGCCGCCCTGCTGGGCTCGGTCTCGGCCCGCAGTCTGCGCTTCTTCGGCGCGCGGTTGGAGGACGTCCGGCTGCGGGCCACGGATCTGGACTGGTCGTACGGGCAGGGGCCGCTGCCGGTGGAGGGGCGGGCCGAGCACCTGCTGCTGGTGACGTACGGACGGCGGGTGCCGGCGGGGCTGCTGTCCGGAGCCGGGGCGGAGCGCTTCACGCGCTGACGCGGGCCCTCCGGGCCCCACCGGTCCGTCGCGCCGGGGAGGGGAAGCGGGGAGGGGAAGCGGGGAGGCGGCAGTCCCGCCCACCGTCCTGCGCCCCGCCGCCGCCCGTGCCTACGATCGGAAGGACCTCCCTGCTGGGTGCAGTGAGACGGAAGCCAGGTAACCGATGGCCGAGAAATCCGTGCAGTGGCCGCCGTACGTGCGGGTCGCGCCGTGGTTGCTGATCGTCGGCGGGCTGGTGTGGAACTCGCTGGATCCGTCCGACTACTGGGGCGATCCGCTGCTCGCGGCGGCCGCCGTGCTGTCCGGGGCGCTGCTGGCGCTGCGCGACACGGTCGCCGTCGGGGTCGCGAACGTGGCCGGGATCCTGGTGCTGTCCCTGCGGGACGGGTCGATCGGGACCCAGGACGGCTACCTGGAACTGGTCAACACCGCCTTCGCCGCCCTGCTCGGGGTCGGGGTGAACCGGGTGGTGGCCCGGCACGGTCGCAGGCTGGCGCGGGTGCGGTCGGTGGCGGAGGCGGCGCAGCGGGCGGTGCTGCCGGAGCCGCCGGGGCGGGTGGCGGGGCTGGAAGTCGCGGCCTGCTACCGGGCGGCCCAGGACGAGGCGCTGATCGGCGGGGACGCGTACGCGCTGCAGGCCACTCCGTACGGCGTGCGGGTGCTGATCGCGGACGTGCGGGGCAAGGGGCTGCACGCGGTGGGGGCGGTGTCGGTGCTGCTCGGGGCGTTCCGGGAGGACGCGCACCGGGAGCCGGACCTCGCCGCACTCGCGGACGCGCTGGAGCGCACGCTGGTCCGGGAGAGCGTCGCACTGGGCGAGGAACTGCGGCTGGAGGGGTTCATCACGGCGCTGCTGGTGGAGTTCCCGCCGGGGGAGGCCGTCGCGCGGACCCTGGACTGCGGCCACCCGGGGCCGTACCTGCTGGGCGACGGCGGGCCGACGGTGAGCCGGTGGGACGCGGCCGATCCGGGGCTGCCGCTGGGGATGGGCGTGCTGGGGGTGGCCCGTCCGGAGGTGGAGACCCGGGCCTTCCCGCCGGGGTGCACGCTGCTGCTGGTGACGGACGGCGTGACCGAGGCGCGGGACGCGGCGGGGGAGTTCTACGACCCGGTGCTCGGGCTGGCCCCGCTCGGGCCGTTCGCCGGGGCGCGGCAGGCGGTGGACGCGTTGGTGGCCGACGTGGCCCGGTGGACGGGCGGGCCGCGCGACGACGACATGGCCGTGCTCGCGGTGACCCGGCGCGGGGACGCGGCCGGGGCCGGAGCAGCGGCGGGACGAGCGGTCCGGACAGGGGCCGCGGGCGGCTGAAACCGATGGGTGGCGTGCTCCGGGGCGGCCGGTTACGGCTCTGGACGGTCACGCCGGTATCACGGTGAGGTTACGGAAGGTGCCTGCTCCATGGATTCCGGCCAAATTGAGCGCCGAACTCCGATGGCCGGAAAGCGGGTGTCCGGATAGCGGACGATGAAATGGACTCCTTGCTCCCATGACCACCCGGACGCGCCGACGGACCGGGATGCCTTGCCCCACGGGCGGTGACGGTCGCGGGCCGGATGGTAGCCGGAGCACGGGGGCGCGTAAGGGAGGCGCAAGGGGCGGTCGCGGCAGTGGCGGGATCCGGCCGACCCACGCTTCGTCCGGAAACGGCCCTGGTGCTTGCCCGGTGTCGAATGTGTGACCGAGAGTCGCATCGATGAACGAGAAGCCTCACCCCCGCCGGGCCCGTCTGTTCGGCCACCGCGACTTCCCGCTCCTGCTCACCGGAGCCGCGGCGGCCCAGACGGGCAGTCAGGTCACCCTGGTCGCCCTGCCCCTGGTGGCGGTGGTGGTGCTCGACGCCACCCCGTTCGAGGTCGGTCTGCTCACCGCCGCCGAGACCGCCGCGTTCCTGCTGGTCGGCCTGCCGGCCGGCGCCTGGCTGGACCGGATGCGCAAGCTCCCGGTGCTGATCCGCGCCGACGTGGTGCGCTGCCTCGCGGTGGGGTCGATCCCGCCGGCGGCGGCGCTCGGGGTGCTGACCATGCCCCAGCTCTACCTGGTCGCGCTGGTCACCGGGGTGGCCACGGTCTTCTTCGACGTGGCCCACCAGTCCTTCCTGCCCGCCGTCCTGCCGCGCGACCAGCTGGTGGCCGGCAACGGTGCGCTGGAGACGGTGCGCTCCTCGGCCCAGATCGCCGGGCCGGGGCTGGGCGGCGGGCTGGTCCAGCTGCTCGGCGCGCCGGTCGCCATCGTGGCCGACGCCTGCGGCTACCTCGCCTCGGCCCTGCTGCTCACCCGGATCCGGGTGGAGGAGCCGCGGCCGGAACCGGCTCCCGGACGCTCGCTGCGCGCCGAGGTGGCCGAGGGCGTGCGCTTCGTGCTCGGCCACCCGCTGCTGCGGGCCATCGCCACCGCCACCGCCACGTCCAATCTGTTCGCCGCCGTGCTGATGGCCGTCCAGACGGTGTTCTGGGTCCGGGTGCTCGACCTGTCGCCCGGGGCCATCGGCGCCCTGCTGTCGGCCTCCGCCGTCGGCGGGCTGGCGGGCGCGCTCTGCGCGGGGCAGCTGTCCCGCTGGGTCGGGCAGGCCCGGCTGATCTGGCTGGCCACCGTGGTGACCGCACCCTTCGCGCTGCTGTGGCCGCTGTCCGGCGGCGCCGCGGGCGCCCTGCTGTTCGGCCTCGCCTCGGGCGTGGTGCTGTTCGGCGCGGTGGCCTACAACGTCGCCCAGGTGAGCTTCCGGCAGAGCGTCTGCCCGCCCGAGCTGCTCGGCCGGATGAACGCCACCATGCGCTTCCTGGTGTGGGGCACCATGCCGATCGGCGCGCTCGGCGGCGGACTCGTCGCCGACTGGGCCGGCCCGCGGGCCGCCCTGTGGCTGTGCGCGGCGGGCTTCCTGCTGGTGCCGGTGCCGCTGCTGCTCTCGCCGCTGCGGGGGATGCGCGATCTGCCCGGGGCACCGCAGGAGGCCCCGGCCGTGGACGCGGCGGAGGGCCAGGGCGCCGCCCCGGGCGTGCAGCAGGCCGCCCAGACCGCCCGGGACACCACCCAGGCCGCCGAGAACACCCAGGCCGCCGAGAATACCGGGGCCGCCGAGCACGCCGCGAAGAGCCCCGCCGAGCACCCCGTCGCGAGCCCCACCACCCCCTGACCCCCTGACCCGAGCCGAGACCGGAAACCGGAGACCGTTCCGTGCACGCCAGCATCACCGCCGCCTACCTCGCCCGGTACCGCGCCGCCGCCGCCGAATCCCCGGTGGAGCTGCTCCCGCTGACCGGCGCCCAGCGACGGTTCCTGATCACCCGCCGACTCGCGCCGCAGACCCGCTCCGACCTCGCCCCGCTGTTCTTCGCCTTCCCCGGGGGCACCCTCGACCTCGACCGGCTGGGCCGGGCCGGCGCCGCCGTCGCGGCCGGCCACCCGGCGCTCTGCGGCGCCTTCGTGACCGTCCGCGGCACACCCGTGCTGCGCACCGGCGGCCCCTCGGTCGAGGTCGCCCGGATCGCCGTGGCACCCGGCGGCAGCGCCGAGGGCGCGCTGCGCGAAGCGCTGCTGGACTGGCCCCTGGACGGGCCCGCGCTGCGCCTGCTGGTGGCCCGGGAACCCGACGGGGGCGAGGAGTTGCTCTCCCTCGCGCTGGACCACGCGGCCTGCGACGAGCAGTCGATCGGGGCGCTCGTCGGCGAGCTCACCGAGGCCTACCGGCGGGACGAGCCGCCCGCGGCCGGCCCCGGCCCGCAGGCCGTCGCCGCCTTCCGGGAGGCCGTGGAACTCCAGCTGGCCGCCGAGGAGGCCGCCGCCGGGCCCGCCGCGCGCGCCCACTGGGGGCGCCGGCTCGGCGGCCTGACCGGGGCGGGCGGCGGCGCCGCGACGGCCGCCGGCCTGCTCACCGAGCGGCTGCCCGCCGTCGAGGGCGGCGCCCGCAGCGCCCTGTTCCCCGCCCTGCTGGAGGCCGTCGGCGCCGCCGCCAGGCGGCTGCACCGTACGGAGGGCCCGCTCGCCCTCGGCTAC
Source organism: Kitasatospora sp. NPDC101108 (assembly GCF_055584725.1). Classification (NCBI taxonomy): domain Bacteria; kingdom Bacillati; phylum Actinomycetota; class Actinomycetes; order Kitasatosporales; family Streptomycetaceae; genus Kitasatospora; species Kitasatospora sp. NPDC101108. Next base: position 255,479 of record NZ_JBVJLM010000010.1, on the reverse strand, counting down.
CCGTGGGGCGGCCGCCCGCCCGGCTCGTCCGCCGTGCTCGGCTGCTTCCTCAACACCCTGGTGCACGCCGTCCCGCCGCGTCCGGCCGCCGACCTGGAAGCGCTCTGCGACGACTGGTGGGACGACCTCGACCACGCCGGCACCCCCTTCGACGAGGTGGTCCGGGCCGCCCGGGCCGCCGGATCCCCCTGGTCGGGCGCGCTGGACGCGATGCTCACCTTCGAGGACCTCCAGCGCCGCCCGCCCCTGGTGCTCGGCGGCGTACCCGGCCGGGAGATCCACCTCTCCGGCCGCCCGCTCGCCGCGCCGCTGGCCGTCTCCGCCTCCCACGGCGAGGACCTGACGGTGCACCTGGCCTGGGACAGCGAGCGCTTCCCGGCCGCCGAGGCCGAGGCCGCCCTCGGCGACCTGCTCGGAGTGCTGCGCCGCCACCTCGCCTAGGACCCGCGCCGGAGCCGGGCCCGCCACGGACCCCGGCCCGCCCCGGACCCGGCCCGCTCACCACCTCGGCCCGCCCCGGGCTCCGGCCCCTCCCGGAGCCCGCCGGCACCCCGGCCCCTCAGACCGCAATTCCCCGAGGAACCCCGGGTCGCACCCCCACCCCGGTGCGGCCCGGCTCCCACCGGCCGCGGCCGGGACCACCCCACTCCCGCGCCCGGCCACCGCAGTGCCGACACCCACCACACAAGGGAATCATCCATGTTCGCACTCTCTCCCTCGCAGGAGATCGTCTGGCTGCACGAGCAGATGCAGCCGGGCAGCCGCGCCTACAACTTCACCGGCGTCCTCGACCTGTGGGGCACCCTCGACCGGGACGCCCTGCACACCGGGCTCGCCGCCGTCCTGGCCCAGCACCCGGGCCTGCGGCTGGAGTTGGTGCCCCGGTCGGAGGGCCTCCCCGGCCAGCGGGTCGCCGAGGACTGCCAACCCGTGCTGCGGCACAGCGACTTCACCGCCGAGGCGGACCCGGAGGCCGTCTTCCGCCGGCTGCTCGCCGCCGAGGCCGAGGAGCCGCTGGACACCGAGCGGGCCCCGCTGCTGCGCTGGCACCTGGTCCGCCTCGCCGAGGACCACCACCGGCTGATCCACGTCGAGCACCACCTCGTCCACGACGGCCACTCTTTCGCGATCTTCCTGCGCGACCTGTTCACCGTCTACCGCGCCCGCGTCCTCGACCAGCCCTACGAGTTGGCCACCGCCCCCTCCTACGAGCAGCACGCCCGCACCGAGGCCGACCCGAAGGCCCGCGAGCGCGCCCTCGCCTTCTGGACCAGGGAGCTGGCCGACGCGCCGCGCGAGGTCACCCTGCCCGGGCTGGCCCGGCCCGGCGTCGAGCGCCGTCACCGCGGCGGGCAGCTGCGCCAGTCGATCGGCGCCGACCTCGCCGAGCGGCTGCGCGAGCGCAGCAAGGCCGACGGCCACACCCCGTTCAGCACCCTGCTCGCCCTGTTCGCCGAGCTGCTGCGCCGGCACAGCGGCCACCGCGAGGTGACCGTCGGCACCGCCGTCGGCAACCGCCCGGAGGGCTACGAGGGCACCGTCGGCATGTTCGTCAACACCGTGCCGCTGCGCCTGCGGCTCGACCCGGCCGCCTCCGGCACCGACGCCGTGGACGAGGTCACCGACGTCCTGATGCGCGCCCTGCCGTACCAGGACCTGCCGGTGCAGGAGCTGACCCGCCGGCTCGGGCTGCACACCGGCGGCGCCGACAACCCGCTGTTCAACGTGATGTTCAGCGCCCACGACGCCGCGCTGCCCGACGTCCAGGCTCCCGGCCTCGACGTCTCGCTGTACGAGGGCTTCAACACCGGCACCACCCGCTTCGACCTCGACCTGGTGCTGCTGCCCGACGACCGCCGGGTGGTCGGCGAGAAGCACGGCGCCGCCGGGATGACCCTGATCTGGGACTACGACGCCGACCTGTTCGGCGAGGCCAGGGCCGTGCTGCTCTCCGAGCGCCTGCTGGAGCTGCTGCGCTGCTACCTGGACAGCCCGGAGACGGTGATCGCCGAGCTGGCCCCCGCGCCGCAGGCCGAGCCGGCCGCCCCGGTCAGCCGGGCCGACCTCGACCCGGCCGCCGCCCACGACCCGACCGCGCTCGCCCTGCTGGCCGGCACCGAGCGGATCAGCTACGGCGAACTCGACCGTCGTGTCGGCGAGTTGGTCGACCGGATGCGCGCCGCCGGGGTCACCCCCGGTCAGCCGGTGGCCGCCGTACTGCCGCGCGGCACCGACAGCGTGGTCACCCTGCTGGCCTGCCTGCGCCTCGGCGCCGTCTACGCGCCGCTGTCCACCGAGGACCCGGCCGCCCGGCTCGGCCTGCTGCTGGAGCGGCTCGCCCCCGCGCTCGTCCTCGCCACCCGGCAGAGTGCGCTCGCCCTGCCCGCCGAGGGCGTCACCCCGGCGCTGCTGGACGGTCCCGCCTTCCCCGAGGCCGAGCCCGCCGCCGTCCTGGAGGGTGCCGCGTACATCATCCACACCTCCGGCTCCACCGGCGTGCCCAAGCCCGTCCTGGTCGGCCGCGAGGCCCTCGCCGGGTACGTCGCCGCGATCGCCGCCCGCTACGAGCTCAGCCCCGCCGACCGGGTCCTGCTGTTCGCCCGGCCGTCCTTCGACGTGGCCCTGGAGGAGGTGCTGCCCGCCCTCGCGGCCGGCGCCGCCCTGGTCGTGCCGCAGCGCGAGGTGCCCACCGGCCCGGAGCTGGTCGCCGTGCTCGCCGCCCGCGGCGTCACCGTCGCCAACCTGCCCACCAGCTACCTGCTCGCCGTCCGCGAGGACCTGCGCGAGGCGCTGCGCGACGGCCGCTGGTCGCCCCGGCTGCTCGTCCTCGGCGGCGAACGCCTGCCCGCCCGGGCGCTGGCCGGGCTGACCGAGGCCACCACCGTGCTCAACGCGTACGGCGTCACCGAGGCCACCGTCACCTCCACCGTCCACCAGGTCACCGCGGCCGACGTCGCCGAGGACGGCGAGATCCCGCTCGGCACCGAACTCGACGGCGTGCGCCTGCACGTCCTGGACGAGACGCTGCGCCCGCTCCCGTACGGCTGTGTCGGCGAACTCGCCGTCAGCGGCGACCTGTTGGCCGAGGGCTACGTCGGCCTGCCGGAGCCCACCGCGGCCCGCTTCACCACCGTCCCCGCGCTCGGCGGCCTGCGGGTCTACCGCACCGGCGACCGCGGCTACCGCGACACCGAGGGCCGGCTGCGCTTTCTCGGACGCGCCGACAACCAGGTCAAGCTGCGCGGCCACCGGATCGAGCTGGAGGAGATCGAGGCCGCCGCCTCCGCCGAACTCGGCGGCCGCTCCTGCGCGGTGGTGCTGCACACCGACCCGCAGACCGGCCCCCGCCTGCTCGGCTTCCTGGAGGGCGCCGAGCGCCCCGACCAGGCCGCCCTGCACACCGCACTCGCCCGCCGGCTGCCCGGCGGACTCGTCCCGGCCAGCTGGACGGCCGTCGCCGAGATGCCCACCCTGCCCGGCGGCAAGCCCGACCGCGCCGCCCTCGCCCGGCTCGCCGAGGCGGCCCCGGAGGAGCCGGAGAGCGCGCCCAGCACCTTCGCCGACCCCGGCCAGGAGCTGATCGCCGCCGCCTGGCGCGAGGTGCTCGGCCACGACCGCTTCACCGCGGACTCGCACTTCTTCGAGGTCGGCGGCCACTCGCTGCTCGCCGCCCAGCTCGCCGCCCACCTGGAACCGCACCTGGGCAGCCGCCCGCCGCTGCGCACCCTGTTCCGCCACGCCGTGCTGGCCGACCAGGCCCGCGTCCTCACCGGAGGCACCAAGTGAGTTCTCCCTCCGCCGTGTTCGAGGACGGCCACCGCGAACTCGTCGACGCCTTCGAGAGCTTCATCCGCCGCGAGCTCGTACCGCTCGCCGCCGAGCTGCCCGAGACCGCCGACCAGGTCCCGGGCGACCTGCGGGCCTACGTCCGCAAGCGCTCCGCCGCGCTCGGCTTCTACGCCGGCGACTACCCGGAGGAACTCGGCGGCGCCGACATGCCGTTCCTCGCCGTCGTGCTGCTGCACCACGCCGCCGGGCGCAGCGGCTGCGTGCTCGCCCCGTACGCGCTGGCCGGCTCCGACGGCCCCAGCCCGCTGCTGCGGCACGGCACCCCCGAGCAGGTCGAGCGCCACCTCGTCCCGCTGGTGCGCGGCGAGCAGACCCGCTGTCTGGCGCTCACCGAGCCGCAGGCCGGCTCGGACGCGTTCCACCTCACCACCACCGCCGTGCGCACCGGCGACACCTGGGTGCTGAACGGGCGCAAGACCTTCGTCAGCAACGCCGAGCACGCCGGGATCGCCCTGGTGGTCGCCGCCACCGACCTCGGCGGCGGCGCCGGGCCGACCGCCGGGTCCACCGCCTTCGTGCTGCCGATGGACCAGCCCGGGCTGCGGATCGGCCAGCGGTACGAGGGGATGTCCGGCGAGCCGCTGTTCGAGCTGCTGCTCGACCAGGTCACCGTCGGCCCGGAGGCCGTCATCGGCGGCGAGGAGGGCATCGGCGCGGCCACCGCCCTCGCCATGGACAGCCTCTCCCGCGGCCGCCTGGTGGTCGCAGCGATGTGCAACGGCATCGCCGAGTACGCGCTGAAGGCCGGCGTCGAGTACGCCCGCGAGCGGCGCGCCTTCGGCAAGGTGATCGGCGAGTACCAGCACGTCCAGGAGCACCTGGTGACCACCCGCGCCGAGGTGGAGTCCTCCAAGCTGCTCACCCTCGCCTGCGCCCGCCTCGTGGACGAGGGCACCGAGTCGCCCGAGAACGCGGCGCTCGCCAAGCTCACCGCCTCCGAGACCGCCGTCCGCGCCGTGGACCGCTCGCTCCAGGTGCACGGTGCCACCGGATGGGTGCGCGGCCACCCGCTGGAATTCCTGTACCGCTACGTCCGGATGACCACGATCATCGAGGGGACCTCCGAGGTCCAGAAAGTGATCATCGCCCGCTCCATGGGCCTGAACTGACGGTTGTTTCGCACGTACTACGCACGCGTCTGGAGACGATGATGGAATCCCTGAGCATCGGGTACGGCCGTCCGCACCAGGACGGCGCGGTCCTCGACCTGTTCACCAGCTGGGCGCACCGCACCCCGCAGGCGCCCGCCCTGATCGACGGCGAGCACACCCACAGCTACTCCGAGCTCGACCGCCTCGCCGACACCGTCGCCGAGGCCCTGCGCGGCAAGGTCGGCGAGGGCGACCTGGTCGGCGTCTGCCTCGGCCACTCCGTGGAGTTGGTCGCCGTCACCCTGGCGATAGCCAAGCTCGGCGCCGTCCACCTGCCGCTCGGCCCGCGCCCCGGCGAGAAGCGCCTGCAGGCCGTCGCCGAGCAACTGCGGCCGACCTGCCTGGTCGGCGAGGCCGACGTCCTGCCGGCCGGCGGCGAGCGGCTGGAGCTGGACCTGCCCGCCGGCGGGGTGCTGGCCGCGCTGACGCCCGGCGAGCAGGTCGAGGTGCCCGCCGGCACCCACTACGCCGTCCTCACCTCCGGCTCCACCGGCACCCCCAAGGCCGTCGCCGTCACCGAACCGGCCCTCGGCGCGCTGCTGCGGTGGTACCGCGAGCTGATCGGCCTCGGCCCCGGCGAGCGGCACAGCCTGCTGATCGGGGTGTCCTTCGACCCACACGTCCTGGAGCTGTGGGCCGGCCTCACCTCCGGCGCCGCGCTGGTCGTCGCCCCCGAGGCCGTCCGCTGGGACTCGGGCGCGCTCACCGACTGGTGGCGCGAGGCCGGCATCACGGCCTGCGTGCTGCCCACCCCGCTGGGCGAGCCGATCCTGGCCCGGCCCTGGCCCACCGGGCTGGCGCTGCGCCACCTGTTCATCGGCGGCGACCGGCTGCGCCGCCCCGCCGGACCGGAGGTCACGGCCACCGTCCACAACGGCTACGGCCCGGCCGAGGCGACCGTCGTCACCACCGTGCACAGCATGGCCCCCGGCGGCGACCACGGCGCCGGCGCGCCGCCGATCGGACTGCCGGTCCCGGGAGCCGTCGTGCTGGTCACCGACGAGCAGGGCAACCCGGTGCCCAGAGGGACGGCCGGCGAACTGCGGATCGGCGGCCGGGGCCTGGCCGCCGGGTACCTCGACCCCGAGCTGACCGCCCGCCGCTTCGTCCAGGCGCCGCCCGGTGTGGACGGCACCGACCGGGTCTACCGCACCGGCGACCGGGTGGTGATGCGCGCCGACGGCGTGCTGGAGTTCCACGGGCGCCTGGACGACCAGGTCAAGGTCAGCGGGGTGCGGATCGAACCGGCCGAGGTCGAGGCCGCCTTCGAGCGCGACCCCCGGGTGCGCCGGGCCGTGGTCGCCGCCGAGACGGCCGCCACCGGCGTACGGCTGCTCGCCTTCGTCCAGACCGAGGAGGACGCCGCCCCGGCGAGCCTGCTGGACGCCGTCCGGCCCTGGCTGCCCGAGCAGGCCGTGCCGTCCGCCGTGCGGCTGGTCGGGACGTTCCCGCTGGACGCCAACGGCAAGGTGGACCGCGCGGCGCTGCTCGCCGCCGAGCCGCAGGCCCCGGTGGCGGAGGTCGAGGACGGTGACACCCCGGTCGAGCGCACCGTGCTGAAGCTCTGCCGGGAGCTGATCGGCCGGGCCGACCTCGGCCCGGCGGACAACTTCCTGGAGTCGGGCGGCAATTCGCTCGCCGCCGCCCGACTGCTGGAGGCCCTGGAAGGGGAGTACGGCGTGCGGCTGCGCGCCCCCCTGGTGCTGCGCCAGCCCGACCTGCGGGCGGTCGCGCGGCTGGTCGAGGAGCGGATGCCCAGCGCCTCGCTCAGCTGACCCCCCAGTACCTCCTGTCCTGAACAGCGGCGCCCCGGCCCCACGGCCGGGGCGCCCGGAAGGGAACCAGCCATGACGCCCGCCCTCCCCACGCTCGCCGCGCCCCTCACGCTTCCCGCCCTGGTCGCCCGGCAGGCCGAGCAGCACCCCGCCGCCCTCGCCGTGACCGACGGGGACACCTACCTCACCTACCGCGAACTCCTCGACGCCTCCAACCGGTTGGCCGCCGTCCTGGCCGCGCGCGGCATCGGCCCCGGCAGCTCCGTCGGCCTGCTCTGCGCCCGCTCGGCCCGGTTCGCCGTCGCCCAACTCGCGGTCTGGCGGGCCGGCGCCCTCGTCGTCCCGCTCGACCCGGCCTACCCCCGCCCGCGGATCGCCGAGATGACCGCCGACGCGGACGTACGGCTCGTCCTCGGCGACAAGGCGCTGCTCGCCGAGGCCGGACTGCCCGCCGAGCACACCCTCGTGCTGACCGAGCGCGGCACCGAGGCCGCGGAGGCCACCGGCGCGGCGGTGCCCGACGCCGCCGAGCCCGACGCGCCCGCCCTGCTGTACTACACCTCCGGCTCCACCGGCCGCCCCAAGGGCGTGCTGGTCCCGCACCGCGCCGTCGCCGACCTGGTCACCGCCCCCGACGCGCTCGCCCTCGGCCCGCGCGACCGGGTGCTGTTCCACTCCACCCCCTCCTTCGACGCCGCCACCTTCGAACTGTGGGCCCCGCTCGCCCACGGCGCCGCCACCGCCATCTCCCCGGCCGACCGGCCCAGCGCCGAGGAACTCGTCCGCGACGTCGAGCGGTTCGGCGTCACCACCGCCTTCATCACCACCGCGCTCTTCCACCACCTGGCGGCCAGGCAGTCCCGGATCTTCGGCGTGCTGCGCACCCTGGCCGTCGGGGGAGAGGCGCTCGCCCCCGACCACGCCGGGGCCGTCCTGCGCGCCTTCCCGTGGCTGGAGCTCTACAACGTCTACGGCCCCACCGAGGCCACCACCTTCACCACCGCGCACCGGATCACCCCGGCCGACTGCGAGAACGGCCCCGTTCCGATCGGACGGGCCTTCGGCGGCTCCTCCACCGCCGTCCTGGACGAGCGGCTCGCACCGGTGGAGGCCGGCACGGTCGGCGAACTCTGGATCGGCGGCGCGCGGCTCGCCCTCGGCTACCTGGACCGGCCCGAGCTGACCGCCGAGCGCTTCCGCGAGCTCCCGGGCCTCGGACGCGCCTACCGCAGCGGCGACCTGGTGCGCCAACGGCCCGACGGCACACTGGAGTTCCACGGCCGCACCGACGACCAGGTCAAGGTCCGCGGCTTCCGGATCGAGCCCGGCGAGGTCGAGCAGGCGCTGCTGCAGTTCCCCGAGGTCGCCGAGGTGGCCGTGGTGGTCCGCCGGGCCGGGCAGGCCGACGCCGCGCTCACCGCCTGCGTGGTCCCCGCCGAGGGTGCCGCAACGGCCGTCGAGAGCCTGCGCGCCCGGCTCGCCGAGCGGCTGCCCGCCCACCTGGTGCCCACCGCCTGGACCGTCCTCGCCGAACTCCCGCTCAACGGCAGCGGCAAGGTCGACCGGCGGGCGCTCGCCGAGGCCCCCGACCCCTCCGCGGCCGGGAAGGCCGCTGCCGAAACCGAACTCGGCCCGATCCAGCAGGTCGTCGCCGAGGCCTGGAGCCGGGCTCTGGAACGCCCGATCACCGACCCGGCCGCCGACTTCCTCGCCGAGGGCGGCCACTCCCTGCTCGCCATGTGGGTCGTCGACGACCTGCGCGAGGACCTCGGCGTCGAACTCTCCCTCGCCGACTTCCTCGACCACCCCACCGTGGCCGCACAGGCCGAACTGCTGGAGCGCGCCCTGCGGGCCGCCGACGACACCTCCGGAGCAGCACAGCGATGACCAGCGACCAGAACGACCTGCTGCGCCGCGCCCGCAGCCGTCGCACCGCACTGAGCCCCGCCCGACCGGCCGCCGCCGAGGACAGCGGCCCGGCCCCGCTCTCGCACGCCCAGCAGCGGATGTGGCTGATGGAGCAGCTCGGCCAGGGCGGCGCCCTCTACAACGTCCCGATCGCCACCCGGCTGCGCGGGCCGCTCGACACCGGCGCCCTGGCGACCGCGCTCACCGGCCTCACCGAGCGGCACGCCGCCCTGCGCACCCGCTACCCGCGCCGCGGCGAGCAGCCGTACCAGCACATCGAGCCCGCCGGGCCGGTGCCGCTGCCGGTGGTGGACGCCTCGGGCACCGGGCAACTCCTGGAAGAGGCCGCCCGGCCGTTCGATCTCACGGCCGGCCCGGTGCTGCGCGCCCTGCTGCTGCGGCACGGGCCAGAGGACCACACCCTGCTCCTGACGATCCATCACATCGCCGTCGATGGCGGCTCGCTGCCCACCCTCGCCGCCGACCTCGCCGCCCTGTACGCCGCCGCCCGGGACGGCGCCGAGCCCCAACTCCCGCCGCCGGGAATGCCGTACGCCGAGTACGCCCGCCAGGAGCGCGCCCGCGACGCCGAACTCACCGCCGCGGCCGAAGCCCGCGCCGCCCACCTGGCCGGGGCCCGCCCGCTGCCGCTGCTGCGGCCCGTCCCGCCCGGCGCCCGCGACCGCCGCGCCGCCCTGCACGCCGCCCCTCTCGACGCCGCCACCGTCGAAGGCCTGCGGCAGCTCGGCGCCCGGCACGGCGCCACCCTGTTCGCCGTCGTCCTCGCCGCCGCCTTCGCCACCCTGCGCACCGCCGCCGGCCAGGACGACCTCACCCTCGGCTGCGCCAGCGGCCAGCGCGCCCGGCCCGAGCTGCGCCGCACGGTGGGCCTGGGCGTCAACACCCTCGCGGTACGGGCCGAGCTCACCGGCGGCGAGTCCTTCGCCGACGCCCTCGCCCTGGTGCGCGGCGCCCTGCTGGAGGCCCAGCAGCACCACCAGGTGCCCTTCGACCTGGTGGTCGAGCGCCTCGGCGCGGCGGCGCGCGGCGCCGACGGCACCCCGCTGCTGTCGGTCAGCTGCGACGTCGTCCAGCCCCCGACGCCGCTGACCCTGCCCGGGCTCGACGCCGAGGACGTCGAACTCGACCTGGGACTCGCCAAGTTCGACCTCACCCTGGTGCTGGAGGAGGGCCCGCGGCCGCGCTGCCTGGTCCAGCACGACCGGGACGCGCTGGACGAGGCCACGGCCGCCCGACTGGTCGAGGCCTTCGCCGCGTTGCTCCGGTCGGTGGTCGAGGACGCGGAGCTCCCGCTCGCCGAACTGCCCGGCGAACTCCTGGTGGCCGCCGGCGAACACCCGGTGCTGGAGGCGCTGTTGGCCGAGCCCGGGGTGGCCGACGCGGCCGTCGTGGAAGCCGTCGACGGGCCGCCGCTCGCCTACGCGGTGGTGCGAGGGGCGGTGGCGCCCACCGGCACCGACCTGCGCGCCCGGCTCCGGCGCTCGGTCGCGGCCGCCGAACTTCCGCTGGCCGTCACCCTGGTGGACCGGATCCCGCGCGGCGCGGACGGCGCCGTCGACCGCGACCGGCTGCCGGGGGCCGAGGCCGCCGGGCCCGCCGCCGCGTCCGTCGCCGCTCCTGCCGCAGCTCCCGCGGCCGCTCCCGCCGTCGAGCGGACCGGCCCGCTCGACCTGGTCCGCACCGCCTTCGGTGAACTGCTCGGCAGCGTCCCGCCCGCCGACGGCGACTTCTTCGCCCTCGGCGGCCACTCGCTGGTCGCCGTCCAGCTCGCCGAACGCCTGCGCACCCGCGTCGGGCTGCCGCTCACCGGCCTCGACATCCTGGAGCACCGCACCCCGCGCGCCCTCGCCGCCCTGCTCGGCGCCCGCGAGGAGGAGCGCCGCGCGGCCATCGCCCGGGCCGGCGACCGCACGACCGCCGAGCCCCGCACCGGCACCGTGCTGCTCACCGGCGCCACGGGCGGGGTCGGCGCCGCGGTGCTGCAGGAACTGATGGCCCAGGGGCGGCCGGTACGCGTCCTGGTCCGCCCGGAGTCCGCGCACCTGCCCGCCCTCCACGGCGCCGAGATCGCCGAGGGCGACCTCGCCGACCTGGAGAGCCTCCAGCGCGCCGTCAAGGGGGTGGACGCCGTCATCCACGCCGCCTGCACCTTCACCGAGCACGAGATCGACGTCGCCGCCATGCGGACCCTGTTGGACGGCTGGACCGGCGGCCCGTTCGTCTTCGTCAGCAGCATCGACGCCTACGGCCGGCCGGCCGGCACCGAGGTCGCCGAGGGCGGGCCCAGCGGCGCGCCGGTCACCGCGTACGGGCAGGCCAAGCTCGACTGCGAGCGGATGCTGTTCGAGACCGCCGAGGCCACCGGACACGGCCCGGTCACCGTGGTGCGCGCCCCGATCGTCTGGGGCCCGCACCAGCGCCTGCGCGACCAGCTCCGCTGGGGCTCCACGGGCGAGCTCTACCAGGCGGCGCTGGCCGGTCGGCCGATCGTCCTGCCGGCCGGGGGAGGCGACGGGGAGGACGAGTGGAGCGGCGCCGCCTGGGTGCACTCCGCCGCCCTGGCCCGTGCCCTCGCCGCCTGCATCCTGCCCGACGGCCCCGCCGCGGGCCGGATCGTCAACGCGATCAACGGGCACGTGTCCTGGGCGGAGTTCAGCACCGAGCTGATCCGACTGCTCGGGTCGGACAGCACGGTGGAGCTGAGCGCCGACGCCGACCCGGAGCTGCGGCGGCCCTGGCACTACCGGTCGGAGACCCTGGCGGCCGCGCTGCAGCCGGAGCCGGGGGAGGACTGGCGCAGCGTGCTGGCGGCCATGGTCCGCTGAGCCGCGCGTGACCGGGCGGAGGGGTCCTTCGGGCCCCTCCGCCCGGCTGCTTCAGGTGTCGCGGCCGGGGGCTCGGCCGGGGCTCGGTTCGGAGTCCGCCGGGATTCGGTGGGGAGCCGGCCGGGACGCAGCCGGCCGGTGCCCGTCGGGCTCCGTGTCCTCGGCCCGGTTCGGGTTCACAGGGGCCTTCCTCCCTCGGTCGTCCGGTCGTCCGGTCGTCGTCGCACCGCTGCCGTGCAGCCGTCGTGCTTCTGGCGTGCACGGCGGCCGTTCAGCCGATGGTGACCACGCGCGCCCACTCCGGCGGCGCGTCCGGCCGGTACTCGCCGTCGCTCTCGTCGTACCGGCTCGGCCGCCCGAACAGGCCGACCACGGTACGGCACGACGGCGCCACCGCCGGCCAGGGCGTCTGCCCGTCGGTCAGTACCACCACGACGTCCGGCCGCGGCCGGGTCCGCAGCGCCGCAGCGAAGCCCGTCCGCAGGTCCGTTCCCCCGCCACCGACCAGCGGGATGCCCGCCGCCCGGCAGAGCGCGCCGACGGACCGGGCGGCCGCGTCGCAGGACACCACGGTGACCAGGTCGTGGCGGCCGCCGACCGCCTGGCCGATCGCCGCCACCTCCAGCAGCGCGCTGCCGAGCTCCCGGTCGGAGACCGACCCCGAGGTGTCGACCACCACCGAGACCCGGGGCGGGCGCCGCCGCAGGGCCGGCAGCACCACGCCGGGCAGCCCGGCCGAGCGCCGGGCCGGGCGGCCGTAGCTGTAGTCCCCGCCCGCGCCCGGCCCGGAGACCGCCGAGCGCATCGCCGCGCCCAGCAGCTGCCGCCACGGCTGCGGCGGATGGAACACCTCCTCGGCCCAGCGCCGCCAGCCCGCCGGGGCGTTCCCGGGTCGGCCCCGGATGGCCTCGGCGACCCGGAAGCGGACCGCGTCCCGCTCCTGGGCGGTCAGCCCGTGGGCGCCCTCCGGGCCGAGCTCCCACTCGCGGTCCACGCCGTCGGCGCCGCTGCCGCAGTCCAGCCAGGCCAGGCCCGGCTTGCGCAGGTCGAAGCTGAAACCGCGGAGGTAGTCCTCCATCAGCTCGCCGTCCGGCAGGTCGAGGAACCCGGGCGTCAGCGCGCCCGGCGGTGTCACCAGCCCGTCGCCGAACGCGTCGTCGTTGATCTCGCAGTCGGCGGCGATGTTCATCCGCAGCCGGTCCGCCGGGCCGCTCAGCCCGAGCTCGCGCGCCAGGCGGTCGCTGCGCCCGTGGTGGTCGCGCAGCAGGTGGGACACCTCGTGCACCCAGATCGAGGCGAGTTCCTCGACCGGGGTGCGGTCGACGAAGGCCGGCGAGGCGTAGCAGCGCCAGTAGCGGTCCACGGCCATGGTCGGCGTCTGCCGGGACTCCACCAGGTGCAGGGCGAACAGTGCCGTCGCCAGGTAGGGGCGGGCCCGGACGGCCTGCAGCCGGGCGGCGTAGAGCTTGCCGAGGTCCAGCCCGCCGAGGCCGGGGGCGGCGTCGGCGGTGGGGTTCGGTTCGGTGGTCCTCGGGCGGCTGCGCCTGCCGACGTCCAGGGGCGTGGGGGCGGCGGGCCTGCTCCTTCCGGTCAGGTCCCGCGGGGTGGGGGCGGGTCCGGCCGTGCGGCCGGCGTGCGCCGGAATCGCGCCGCCCGGGCCCGGCGGCAGCGTGTCCGTGCTCATCGGCCGGCCGTCACGCCGGTCCGCGCGGCGACCCGCACGGCGGCGCGGTCGGCCCGCCGTGACAGGGCCACCGTCGACGCCAGGTGCTCGATCGCCTCCGGGACCTCCCAGTCCTCCCGGCGCAGCGAGGCCAGCGTGGTGGCCGGTACGACCAGCACGTCCGGCGCGCCGGTCTCCATCGCCCGCACCAGCACCGCCCAGGCGGCGTCCCAGCGCGCCCGCTCCGGCCGGTTGCGCACTGCGGCCACCACCCCGTCCAGCACCACCTGGCGCAGGTCCCCGCGCTCCGGCAGCACCGCGCCCGAAGGATCGGCGAGCAACTGCTCCGGGTCCGGCAGGTCCATCCGGTCCAGGCTCGCCATCAGCTCCAGCCCCGGGCCGTCCCCGACCGTGCCCCGGACCAGCAGCGACAGCACCTCGCGCGAGGAGCCGGCCGCGGTGGCGAAGGCGATCAGCCGCAGCGTCATGTCCCAGCTGCGCGGGGACGGCCAGGCCCCGCCGCGCTTGGTCTCGGTGGTGGGCAGTCGGTGCACCAACTCCGGCCGGACGGTGAGCAGTTCGCACACCGCCCGGCGGGCGAAGGCGACCGCCGACGACAGCTCCGCCGGATCGAGCCGCGGAAGGGTGGCGACCGGCCACACCCCGCCGAGGCCGCGCACCACCACCTCGTGGTCGTGCACCCACTGCAGATGGACGAACCGGTTGGCCAGCGGCGGGCTCAGCTCCCACCCGTCGGCCGCCGAGGACCGCGGGTTGGCAGCCGCCACGATCCGTACCCCCGGCGGCAGTTGGAGTGCGCCGATGCGCCGCTCCAGGACGAGGCGGAGCAGCGCGGCCTGGACGGCGGGCGGCGCGGTGGACAACTCGTCCAGGAACAGCAGCCCGCGACCGGCCCGGACCAGCCGTACCGCCCAGTCCGGCGGGGCCAGTGGGACGCCCTGCTGCGCCGGATCGTCGCCGACGACGGGCAGGCCGGAGAAGTCCGACGGCTCGTGGACGCTCGCGATGACGGTGGTCAGTGGCAGGTCCAGGGCGTCGGCGAGCTGGTTGAGCGCGGCGGTCTTGCCGATGCCCGGCTCGCCCCAGAGGAGGACGGGCAGGTCGGCGGCCACGGCGAGGGTGAGGGCCTCCAGCTGGTCGTCGGGGCGGGGTTCGGTGCGGGTGTCGCCGAGCAGGTCGAGCAGTTGGCGGGCGACGTCGAGCCGGGCGTGGGTGGGCGTGGCCGTGGGCATGGGCATGGGCATGGGCGATCACCTTGGAAAGTCGGAAGTCAGGGGGTTCGGCAGGCGGTTCAGCGGGCTCAGCGGGTGGCGGTGCGGGGGCGCCGGGGGAAAGGAAAGCGGTTGAACCCGTGGCGGGCCGGGCTCGGCGTCCGGTAGAGGGCGTAGGAAACCCCGCTCTGTACGGCCTTGGCTCGTTGGTCGACGGTCAGACCGGCCCGGTAGAGGCCGTAGGCCACCCGGCGTTCCGCCGCCGCGGTGAGCTCCTCACGCAGCGGGCCGTCGCGCAGCGCCGCCCGCGGGCCGAGCAGGTCCTCCACCACGGCGAGCGCCCCGGCGGTGTCGCCGTGGATCAACCGCTCGCGCACACCGGCCAGTTCGACCGGGGCACGGTGTGCCTGGTCGATCGCGCGAAGGCACGGCAGCGGGCTGCCGGACAGCGCGGCCAACAGCTCCTCGCGTCGCAGCTGAGCCGGCTCGTGGTCGAGCGCGGTCAGCACTCCGTTCACCACCGCGATCCGGTGTTGGGCGCCTCGGCACTCCACCAGCCTTTGCCCGGCGGGTGGTTGGGGGCTTCGGGCGGGCCGGTGCCCGGGCGACAGTGCGGCCGCCACCAGCGGATGCAGCCGGTCGGGCTCGATCGCCCCGCTGCGCAGCAGGTCGATGTCGGGCAGCACCCAGGTTGCGGCGTCGGGCAGCAGCGGCAGGGCGCGGAGGTCGGTCACGGCCTGCTCGGGCGGTTCGTGCGACTGGGTCGGTGCGTTGGGTGCGTTCGGGTCGCTCGGCTCGTCCGGCTCGTTCGGGGTGAGGAGCAGCCGCCTGCCGTTCTCCACCCGGACCGTGACCGGTCCGGGCGGGAGCCCCTCGGCACGCAGCAGGACCTCGGCCTCGGCGGCCCAGCGGTCGACGGCGTGACGCAGCCCGTACCGGCCGGGCCCGTCCTGCGGCCCGTCGTTCTGGGGCTCGTCCATCGGACGCCCGTCGACCGGACGCCCGTCGGTCGGCGCACCGAGACCGGCACGCAGTGGCAACTCCCCACTGCGGTCCGCGTCCCAGAGGTGCCTGTGCAGATCGAGCCGGAACCGGCGGCTGGGCCGCGGGTGCGGATGCGGGGCGCGACCGGTGCGGGACCCGTCCCAGAGCGCCAGGCTGATCCGCTGCCCGTACTCCGCCCAGGCGGGCGGTGTCCGGACCACCAGGTGCACCGGCCGCTCGCCCGGGTAACGGACCAGCGGCACGGTCAGCCCGGCGCGCAGCAGCCCGTCGGGTGCGGTCCTCGGAAGGTGCCAGCGCAGCAAGTCCGGTGCCAGGCAGCGTAGATCGCCCCGCAGCCGGTCGGCGAACTCCCGGCCGTGGGCGCGGGCGACGCGTGGCAGCTGGAAGTCGATCTCGACGTTGGCGGCGGTACAGGCCCCTGCCCAGTCGCCGGACAGGCGGCGCGCGGTGGCAGTTTCGATCATGGAGGGCGGCACGGCGTACTCGCGGACGCGCCGCCAGAAGGAGAGTCGGGAGTCGTTCCCGTTCGCGGTGTGGGTGAGCATCAGCACTCACCTTGGGCGAACGAGACCTCCGATCCGGAATCGGCGAAAGTGTTCATCGCGGGGAGCATAGCGCCGGCCGTCGCCGCCCCGCCACATCTTTCTACGGCGCGGCCGTGGCTCCGCCGGACCTCCCGTTGTCCGGCCTTCCTCACCCCGTCAGCCAGCTGGCCGATTTCACCCCTTTCGACCTCGTGCGGGTCGCGATTCCCTCGGCCATCGGCGCAGACTGGCCGGTGGCACAGGGAAGTTCCGACGTCAGGGGGCAGACATGGCCGTACGATCCGTTGGACGCAGGGGAGTCGGGAGGATCCGGACCGCGATCGGCGCCCTCGCCGTCGCAGCGGTGGCGGGGGCGGTGGTCGCGGTGCCCACCGAGACGGCGGAGGCGGCCGGGTCCAAGGGCGGCAAGGTCGTCTACCTCACCTTCGACGACGGGCCCAGCCCCGCCTACACCCCGAGGATCCTCTCGATCCTCGACCGCTACGGGGCGCGCGCGACCTTCTTCGAGATCGGCGAGAACGTCGCCGCCCACCCCTCGCTCACCGCGCAGGTCGCCCGCCAGGGCCACAGCGTGCAGAACCACTCCTGGTCGCATCCGGACCTGAGCCGGCTCTCCGCCTCCTCCTTCAACTCCCAGGTGAGCAACACCGATCGGGTCATCCGGGCGCAGACCGGCCGCACCCCGAAGTGCCTGCGCCCGCCGTACGGCGCGGTGAACGGCACGGTGCGCTCCCGGGCCGCGGCCCTCGGCAAGCAGGTCGTGCTCTGGTCGGTGGATCCGGCCGACTGGTCCAGGCCGGGCACGGCGACGATCCAGTCGCGGGTGCTGCGGAACGTCAGCCCGGGCTCGGTCATCCTGCTGCACGACGGCGGCGGCGACCGCAGCCAGACCGTCGCGGCCCTGCCCGCCATCCTGGCCACCCTCAAGGCCCGCGGCTACAGCTTCGAGACCCTCTGCTGACCCGGCCGCCGGGGCCGAACGGCCGGACGGAACGCCGACACCCGCCGGCCCGGAAAGGTCCGTTCCGGCCCTTCGACGCGGCGTTCAGCTCTGCCCGTTGAGGACCAGCGCCCAGGTCAGGCACCCCAGCGCGGCCGTGCACAGCAGCGCGCGCAGCACGTTGAAGCGCACCCACCGTGCCTCGAAGCGGCCGCGCAGCGCCGCCGGGTCGGCTATCCGCTGGGGCGAACCGGCCTTCTCCAGCTCGTCGTTGAGGGGGATGTTGACCGAGCGGGTGACCACGATCGCCGCGACGTACAGCGCCAGGGCGGCCAGCGTCGCGGGCAGTGCGCGGTGTCCGTCCGAGGGCAGGTGCAGGGCGACCGCGGCCGCCGTGGTCAGCAGGGCGCCGACGAAACCGAGCGCGAACCAGCCGTTCAGGATCGCCACGTTGATGCGCTGCATCACCTCGATGAACGTCCGGTCCTCGACCCGGGCGAGCGCGGGCATCACCGAACACGCGTAGGCGTAGAACAGTCCGGCGCTCAGGCCGCAGGTGACAGTGGCCGCCACCAGGACGAGTGTGCGTGCCGTTTCCATCTTCGCTGCCCCTCTGATCGCCTGCGCCGGGGTGGCCGTTCGTTCCCCCCTGCGCCGATCATCCGGCATCCGATCCGTTCGGGCCAGCCCGATCGCTCAGATCCCTTGGAACTGACTTGGCCTCACATCACCTACGCCGCAACTACACTTGGCGGCATGGACACTCTGGCGGGACTCCTCGACGGCCCCAAGGCCCGCGGCGCGTTCCTGCTGCGGTCGATCCTCACCCCGCCGTGGTCGCTGCGGATCGAGGACCGGGCCCCGCTGTCCGTGGTGACGACGGTCCGAGGCGAGGCCTGGATCCAGCCCGAGCACGGAACCCCGCTGCTGCTGCGCCCGGGCGACGTGGCCATCCTGCGGGGCCCGGAGCCGTACACCGTCGCCGACGACCCGGACACACCGGTCGACGTGATCGTCGGTCCCGGCCAGGTGTGCACCCAGGGTGGGGCGGACGTCTCGGAGGCCATGTCGCTGGGCGTGCGCACCTGGGGCCACGGCCGCGAGGGCGACCAGGCCTGCTCGGTGCTGCTCTCCGGGACGTACCAGGCCGAGCACGAGATCGGCCGACGCCTGCTCGACTGCCTGCCCGCCCTGCTGGTCCGCCCGGCCGGAACGGGCGCCGACGACACCCTGGTCCACCTGCTCGCCGCCGAGATGGGCCGCAACGAGCCCGGCCAGGAGCTCGTCCTGGACCGCATCCTCGATCTTCTGGTGGTCACCGTCCTGCGCGCCTGGCTCGCCGCCCCCGGCTCCAACGCCCCCGCCTGGTACCGCGCCCAGCACGACCCGGTGGTCGGCCCCGTTCTGCGGCTGATGCACGACGACCCGGCGGCCCCGTGGACGGTCACCGACCTCGCCCAGCGGGTCGGCGTCTCCCGGGCCGGTCTCGCCCGCCGCTTCACCACCCTGGTCGGCGAGCCCCCGATGGCCTACCTCGCGAGCCGGCGCCTGGCCGTCGCCGCCGACCTGCTGCGCGAGCCCGAATGCACCGTCGCCTCCGCCGCCCGCAAGGTCGGATACAGCAACGCCTTCGCCCTGTCCACGGCCTTCAAACGCGTGCGCGGCATCAGCCCGCAGGAGCACCGCCGCCTGGCCGCGAACGGCGCCCCGGCCCAGCCGACCGGCTTCTCGGCCCCGGCCCGGACGGTCGTCCTGGCCGGCTGAGCGCCGCCAACCGCTGCTCGCACCAGCGCAGTTCGGGGCCCGTTCGGCTCGGCGAACGATCGGATCCGGGTTCGAGCCCCGGGAGGCCGCGGATGCGGAGGAGTCGGGAGGCCGGCGGTGGTGCTGGGTGGTGCGGTGCGGTGTGTTGTGGTGTGGGCCCGCCGCGCGTGGGTGCGGGGCGGGCCCGGGCCGCACTTAGTTGAGGCTGGTGAGAGCGGCCTCGTAGTTGGGCTCGTGGGCGATCTCCGAGACGAGTTCGGTGTGCAGGACGGTGTCGTTCTCGTCGAGCACGATGACGGCGCGGGCGGTCAGGCCGGCGAGCGGGCCGGTGTTGATCGATACGCCGTAGGCGTCGTGGAAGTCGCGGCCGCGCAGAGTGGAGAGGGTCTTGACGTTCTCCAGGCCCTCAGCGCCGCAGAAGCGGGCCTGGGCGAACGGCAGGTCCGCGGAGATGCACAGGACGACGGTGTTCTCCAGGGCCGAGGCCTTGGTGTTGAAGGTGCGCACCGAGGTCGCGCAGGTCGGGGTGTCGATGCTCGGGAAGATGTTCAGGACCTTGCGCTGTCCGGCGAAGTCCTTGAGGGAGGTGTCCGCGAGGCCCTCGCCGACCAGCGTGAACGCCGGGGCCTGGGTGCCCGCGGCGGGCAGCGAGCCGCCGACCTCGACGGGGTTTCCCTTCAGGGTGACCTGAGCCATGAAAAGCCTCCTACCAGCGGTGTACGGGTGACAACGCGCCCGATCCTACTGCCCGCCCGCCGGCACCCACTCGGGGTGACCGAGGAACGGACACCGCACCCGCCTTCGACGCCCGCCTTCGAGGCCAGCCTGCGAGGCCCGGTGCCCGGTGCCCGGTGCCCGGTGCCCGGCGCCGGCGCTCGCGGGAGCGGGGTGGGCCGGTCTCCGTACGCGGCCCCCCGGGAGCGTGTGAGTGGCGGCGAGGATCCGGCGGAGTCGATCGCGTGATCCTCCAGCCGACCGGCGTGGACGGCGTCAGGTCGCCTCGGGCCCGAACCGGCGCTTGTACGCCGACGGAGTGATGCCCCTCTCGCGTCGCATCAGGGCACGCAGGTTGGTCGCGGTGCCCAGCCCGCTCAGCCGTGCGACTGCCTCGAAACGTGACTCGCCTCGCTCGATCAGCCGGCAGGCCAGGGCGAGCCGTTCCCCGGTGAGCCACATCAGGGGAGTCGTTCCCAGCTGCGCCCGGAAGCGGCGGTGCAGTGTCGCCGGGCTGACCGCCGCACGTGCCGCGAGGTCCGCGGTCGTCAGGGGCGAGTCGAGCCGTTCCTGCGCCCAGGCCAGGAGCGGTGCCAGGGACTCGTCGGGGAGGTCGGGCATGGGGCGTTCGACGAACTGGCGCTGCCCGCCGTCGCGGTGTGCCGCGAAGACCAGTCTGCGGCTGACGGAGTTGGCGACCTCGGCGCCGTGGTCGCGGCGGACCACGTGCAGTCCGAGGTCGAGGGCGGCGGCGCTTCCCGCGGCGGTGAGGATGTCGCCGTCGTCCACGAAGAGTACGTCCGGTTCGAGATGGACGGCGGGGAAGCGGGCGCGGAAGGAATCCGCCCACTGCCAGTGGGCCGTGGCCCGGCGGCCGTCGAGGACGCCGGCCTCGGCGAGGGTGAACGCGCCGCTGCAGAAGCCGATCAGGCGGGCGCCGCGCGCGTGGGCCCGTCGAATGGTGTCCAGCACGGCGGGCCGACGGGGAACGTCGACGTCGGGGCGGTTGGGGACGATCAAGGTGTCCGCCGTGTCGGCCGCTTCCAGGCCGACGACCCCGGTGAGGGTGAAGAAGCCGTCCCGCATCGCGGTGGAGGGCTCGGGGGAGCAGAGCCGGAAGTCGTAGAGCTCGCGGCCGACCTCAGGCCTGCGCAGGCCGAAGACCTCGGTCGCGCAGCCGAGCTCGAACGGGTTCGAGTTCTCGTCCACGATCACGACCACCCGGTGTGCGCCCGTCGCTCTGGCTCGGTGCGAGGATCCTTTCGACATGTGCAATTCCTAGCACTCGTGCCGTCCATGCGAGGAGGCCGAGGATGGGTCCATGAGCAACCAGCCGATCTTCCTTCCGCGGGCCCTGGCCTCCTTCGACGCACTGTGGAGTCCACGCATCGTCTCGCGCGTCAACGACTACGACGTCCGGATCGCCAAGGTCGAGGGCGAACACATCTGGCACGCCCACGACGACACCGACGAGTTCTTCCTGGTGCTCGACGGGGAACTGCACATCTCCTTGCGCGAGCCCGGGGGCGAGCGCACGGTCCTGCTGCCGCAGGGGGCGGTCTTCACCGTTCCCGCAGGCACCGAGCACAAGCCGTCCGCGCCGTCCGGTGCCGCGATCCTCATGTTCGAGCCGACCGGGACACCGACCGTGGGCGACCGCCACGACGAGGTCCCCGCCCACGTGGACGCGACGACCGGACACACCCTCGACGTCTGAGCCGCAGGGCGAGGCCGGAACCGCCGACGGGTGACCGCGCCGCGGCCGAGGCGTGAAATCCGGGCCTCCTGGCCGGCTCGGGAACGCCGGATTCCGAACGAGCCGGCCAGGAGGCCCTGGTGCCGCGGTCCCCGGTTCTCCCCACCGCGAGCGTCCACGACAGCAGCGCCGACGGGCCTGCTGGAAATTCTTGACGGTTCCGAGGTCCGACGACACCGTGAGACACATGAGCAACCAGACCTTTGGGGCCGAGGGCTACCGTTCGGGCGACGTGTTGAGAATCGAATGCCCGTTTACCGAGGTCACGGTCACTGGGGTCTCCCGGTCCCACGTCTCGATGCGCTGGCCATGGTGGGAGGTCGACACCGAGGCGAACGGGATCGAGTGGAACGGCGACGTCGCTCTTCCGACGTCGGCAGACCACGACTGGAAGAGCGAGTACTTCCGGACGATGCCGGGGGAGGACACGCTGAAGGCCGGCGACAGGTGCCTGGTGGGGATCCCCGCGACCGTGGTGCACGTCCTGGCGGTCCACCACTTCGACCCACCCCTGGAGACAGGCCGGCTGCCACGGCCTACGACCTACCTCGACGTCCTGCGGCAGGGCGAGTCCTATGACGCCAGGCTCGAAGAGCAGGGTTATGAGATCGACCCGGTCGGCGGCGTGCCGTTCCGGATCGAACTGCTCTTCCGCCCTTTCGCGTTCCTGGAAACCGGTGACGAGGTCGTCGACCGCGACGGGCGCGCGTGGAGGTTCGACGCTCCCTGGCGCTGGAGCGCGTTCGATGGCGGGCAGCCGGGCACTCCGTCCTGGCCGCTCGCCCTGCTCTTCCGCAATGGTGAGCCGACGCTCGAAGCCGCCGCGGCGGTCGCGGAGGCAACAGCCTCAGGCAGCCACGCCGACGAGGTGAACCGGTGGGTGGAACTCACCCGTGCGGTGCCCACACCCGCGTGACCTGCCCCGGAGGTCGGCACCGCGTGTGCCTGGTGGATCTGCTCCGCAAACGGGTCCTCCTCACCATCCGGCACCGTTCGGGAGCGCGTGTTCAGCCGGCCTCCGCGGCTGCCGCGATTCAGACCACCGATGCCCGCCGGGGATCAACCGGGTCGATCTCCAGGTCCTCGAATCGGCTCTCCAGCGCCTCCAACCCGGCCTCCCGACGGAAGTCCTTCTCCGCTTCGGTGATCGGCAGCAGCCACAGGATCCGGACCTGGGCGCTGTCGCTCCACGTGCAGATCTCGAAGTCGGGACCGAACGGATAGGGCAGACTGACCAGGTAGTGATCACACTCCGAGTCGTCGAGCCACGGCCTGCCGATCGGCACGGTGTGTCCGACATCGAGTCGCTGATGGGCCGGTCCGCAGTGGTAGTAGGCGTTCATCGTGACGCTCTCCAGATGGAGCCATTCGTCGCGCGGCGCCGCGAGGAAGAACTCGACTCCATGGCCGTCGTGCTGGGTTGATTCCCAGCACCCGGACGTCACGTACAGCCACCAATCGCCTGGGTGAGCCGGGTGAACACGGAACACCCGGAATCCGGGCACACGGTCCTCGATCGGGCCGTCGGCCCCTGGGACCTCGTCGATGACACGGCCCGGAAGGTTTTTGCGGAGATGATCGAGCAGAGCGGAGCGCGCGGCGGTGTTCGGCATCCGGGCATCATGCCTCAGACCGTCGGCCCCCGGGCTGAGCTCCAGGGGCGGCCGCAGGCACTCCGCCCAGGTAGTGGCGTGCGGCCGGCGGCGCCGCTGCCCACCCGCCCCCGCCGCCGCCCCGGCCTCCCGGCTGAGGCTCAGCCACCGTTTCCCGCTCCGCTCCCCGGCCTTGCCGCTGTCCGCGGCCCGTCTCCCGGCCTGTCCGGTTCGCCGGGGGTGGGGGGCCAGGTGATTTCGTAGTAGGCCAGGTGCGTGTCGCGTCCGGCGGGGCGCATGCCGGCGGCGGTCATGACGCGTTGGGAGGCGGTGTTGTCCAGGTCGGTGTCGCCGACCACGCGTGCCGCTCCGTGCGTGCGGGCCAGTTCGAGCAGGGCGCGCAGGGCTTCTGCGGCGTAACCGTGGCCCCGGGCGGCGGGTATCAGCCCGTAGCCGACGGTGGCGGTGCCGTCGGGGCCGGGGGCGGCGTGGAAGCCGGCGCCGCCGATGGCCCGGCCGTCAGAGCGTAGGCGGATCTCATAGGCGCCGAAGGGCTGCGGATCGCCGTGGTGCGTGCACACCTGAAGGTAGCGGCGGGCCCCGGCGAGGTCCCCGTCGGCGGGGTAGCCCGGCGCCCACTGCCCTTCGGGGCCGGGCGGGCCGGCCAGGATGCGCCGGGCCTGGCGCGGGGTCAGGGGACGGAGGATGAGGCGTTCGGTGACCAGGGCGTCCATGCCCGGCTTCGTATCACCCGCCGACCGCACCGCGCACCCACATTTCCCGCTGCTCCGCCCACCGGCCTGGGCGTGTAGTGGGGCGGCACCCCTGCCGCCGTCGCCGTGAAGGAGCAACAGGCTGTGGCGTGAGGATATGTCAGGAGCCTTGAGCTCGGGCAGCGTTGGGGATGGTGGGCGTGGTCACGCGGAAGCGTTGGGCGACGACGAGGGTGTCGCTGTCGATGGCAGGGGTGTAGCCGAGGAAGGCGCTGATCCCCTGGCTGCGGAAGAACTCTTCGTGGGCGGTGCGCCATTGCGCGGCGTCGGTGTAGCCGCGTCCCTCGGCGCGCGCGAAGTCGTCGTCGATGTCCTTCATGGGGACGACGCGCACCTGGAGGAGTTCGATCGTGACGGCTGTCTGGCCTGCGGAGTCGAGTACCGCGTACACCTGGCCGGCCCGCGGTAGCTCCTCGCGGGCGTGCTCGTAGATCTCCAGCAGGCCGGTGAGCGCGGTCTTGTCGCCGCTCAGGATCGCCGCCACGCCCCGGTCGCGTTCCGGTCCGGGAAAGGCGAGTTCGAGTGTCGGAAGGTCGTCGTGCCCCATCCGGCGAGGGTACGGAGTCGGGCCCGTGCTGATCAACACCCGGCACCTGTCCAGCACGAGAAAGGGGGGTGCTCCCGGGGTGCTGCTACGGCCTGGGGACCTGTGCGTCGCGCTGAACGGGGCCTGGGCTGTCGGGGAGGCGGGGTGTTTGGCGCCTGCGGCCGCGGCGGGGACGGACGCGTCGGAGACCGGAGGCCGTAGGGCGCTCCCGGCTCCCGGCTCCTGGTTCCCCGCTCCTGGTTCCTGGTTCCTGGCGCTGGGGTCCTGGGTCCTGGGACGGAGGCGGGGGCGGGTCCTGGGTCCGATGCCCGGGTGATCGACTCGGCCGTACTGTGATGCGCATGGAGATACCCGAGCACTACAAGTACGCGGTCATTCCGCATGTGATGGTCGATGGCGCGGCCGAGGCGATCGCCTTCTACGTGGCCGCGTTCGGAGCCCAGGAGCTCATGCGGCTGGAAGGCGAGGACGGGCGGATCGTGCACGCCGAGATCAGTGTCCACGGCTCCACCCTCATGCTCGGTGACGCCGGAGCGCCGTTCGCTGCGCCGGGTGCCGGCGGTCCCTGTGTGGCCCTGCACGTCTACGTTCCGGACGTGGACGCCCTCACCGGGCGGGCCGTGGCCGCCGGCGCCGAACTGCTCGCACCGCCGGCCGACATGCCCTACGGTGCCCGGCAGTCGATGCTGCGCGATCCCTTCGGCCACGTCTGGATCCTGCTGACGCCCCTCACCTGAACCCGAGCCGGGTCCGGGCGTGGACCGGGCCCGGGCGGATGGCGGGTTCAGGCGGGCGGTGGCCACCGCCCGGTGCAGGTCGGAGGTGAACACCGCCGCCGGCGCCTCGCCGCGGCGGCGCGCGCCCAGTTCGGCGGCCTGCCGCCGGCCCAGCGGGCCGAGGCGCCCGGGCAGGTGGCCGGTGGCGATGCCCGCCTCGTTGTCGGTGGTCGTGGCGTGTGTCTCGTAGACGATCTCCACCGCCATCCGCGCACCCCCCAGGGGTCGTGACGGGCCGTACGAGCGGACCAGGGGATGCTGCCCCGGCGCGGCACCGGCTACGCGTAGCGCTCGAACAGCGCCTGCAGGTAGTCCTCCAGACGCCCGGCCAGCACCGGCGCGCTCAGGTCGGTGCGCCCCAGCTCGCGCCAGGGCACGGCGACCTTTTCGGCGTCGGGGGCGAACGCCAGGGCGTCCAGCAGCCGCCAGTACAGGTGGTCCTCGCCGGTGGCCAGGACGCCTCCGGCCTGTTCGTAGGCATGAGCGAAGGCCATGCCCGCCGGCACACCGTGCAGCAGGGCCAGCGCCGTTGAGCAGTGGGCGACGTCCAGGTCGGCCGGGCCCCAGGAGGTCTCCACCCAGTCGACGACGCCGCTGACCGCCAACTGCCCTCCGTCGCCGGTGAACAGCACGTTGCCCGGGTGGAAGTCGCGGTGCAGGAAGCAAGGCCGGTGTGCGGGCGCCTGACGGCTGATCACCTGCACCGCCCGTTCCCACAGCAGCGGGCGCGCGGTGGCGGCGGGCACCTGCACACGCTCGGGCGAGGTCCACGCCTGCCAGGCGCGCGGACGCTCGTGCTCCGGCACCGTTACGGCGTGTACGGCCGCCAGCTGCCGGGTCAGCAGCGCGGTGCGGCGTGCCACCTCGCCGTCCTCGCGCACCCGCACGCTGCCGGGCAGGTGGGTCATCACCAGCGACGGGTCCTCACAGTGCTCGCCCGCCGCGTCCACCGCCCGCAGCCGGGGCGCCGGGATGCTCCCGGCCTCCAGCAGGCGCAGCACACCGGCCTCGCGGGCCAGCAGGCCCGGGGCGTGGCGACGGTAGAACGGTTTGACGAACGAACGCAGCACCAGCGCGTAGCCGGCGCCGCCGTTCCCGTTGCCGCCGTCACCGTCTCCGCAGTCACTATCGCCGGCGCCGTCGGGGGCGATGTCCAGGCGGCGCATCCGCGAGGTCCACCCGCCCTTGAGCTCGTGCACCCCCACGATCCGCTCACCGGGCGCGAGCGCGCCCTGGACCCACCGGCGCGTGCCGGCCCACCCCCGGCCGTTGTCATCGATCACGGACGACCACCCTACGCCCCAACCCCGACCCTGCCTCCGACGTACCGTGCCGTCCCTACGAACAGCAGGTGACGGAGCCTCAATCCACTTGCAACCGAAGCCCGGAGCCCGTTATTCGACATCCATAGAAATTTGACAGCGGGCCCCGCCCCGGGTTTGGGTGGAAGAGCCGGACCGCACACCGGTCCACGCCCGAAGAAGGGGAGAGTCCGCCATGCCCAGGAAAGTCGTCTTCACCGCCACCGGCGCGCCCGAGGTCCTCACCGTCCGCGAGGCTCCGCTTCCCCAGCCCGGCCCGGGCGAACTGCGCATCAGGGTCCAGGCGCTCGGCCTCAACCGAGCCGAGGCCCTCTACCGCGCCGGTACCTACCTGGAACAGCCGCGCCTGCCCGCCACCCCCGGCTTCGAGGCCGCCGGCACCGTCGACGCCGTCGGCGAGGGCGTCACCGGCTTCCGTATCGGCGACGCCGTCGACTCCGTCCCCGCCTTCGACCAGAACGACTACGGCGTCTACGCCACCCACGCCCTCGTGCCCGCCCGCGCCGCCGTCCACCGCCCCGCCCAACTCAGTGCCGTCCAGGGCGCCGCCACCTGGATGCCCTACCTGACCGCCTACGGCGCCCTCGCCGAGGACGGCCACCTGCGCCCCGGCGACCACGTGCTGCTCACCGCCGCCGCCTCCAGCGTGGGCCTGGCCGCGATCCGCACCGCCCGGCGCATCGGCGCCGTGCCCATCGCCACCACCCGCACCCGTGCCAAGGCGGACCGGCTCCTGGACGCCGGCGCCGCCCATGTGATCGTCACCGGAGAGGAGGACCTGCCCGCCCGCGCCCAGGAGATCACCGGCGGCGAAGGCGTACGCACCGTATTCGACGCCGTCGCCGGCCCGGGCGTCGACACGCTCGCCCGCACCCTCGCTCCCGGCGGGCACCTGATCGTCTACGGACGCCTGGACACGCGCGACACCCCCATGCCGGGCCAGGACACCTTCGCCCCCGTCAGCAGCCGCTTCTACACCGTCCACGAGGTCAGCCGCGACGCCGAACGACTGCGCCGCGCCCACGCGTTCATCACCGCGGGGCTGGCCGACGGCACGTTCAGCCCCGCTGTCGACCGCGTCTTCGAGGGGCTGGACAGCATCGTCGAGGCCCACCGCTACCTGGAGGCCGGCGCCCAGGTCGGCAAGATCGTCGTGACCGTCACCGACTGACCGTCATTTCCTGACCGTCACCGACTGACCATCGGCCGACTGCCCCCGGCCGACCGATTGGGCATTCGGCTGCCGGTTACGGTCAGGGGGCGTCCCGGGCCTCGGCGTCGGCGGCGGCCACCACCGCCGTCAGCAGGCCCGGGAAGCGCCGCTCCAACTCCTCGGCGCGCAGCGTGTTCATCTTCGTGGTGCCCACGTAGTACTGGCGCAGCACCCCGGCCGCGCGCAGCACCGAGAAGTGGTGACTGGAGGTGGAGCGCCCGACCGGCAGGTCGAAGGAGCCGCAGCTCAGGTCGGCGCCCGCGTGCGCCAAGGTGCGCACCACCGAGCGCCTCGCCGGGTCGGCCAAGGCCTCCAGCACCTGCTGGACGTTCACGTCCTCCATACCAGGGTGCACGATCACCCGCGCCGTCACGCGTGCTCGTCCCACACCCACCACCCCTTTCCCGAGCCCGGCCCCCGTCCCGCAGCAATCCTTGCCAACGGCCGCGCACCGCGCGCGACTTCACGCCCGACGCTACTACGGGAAGGCCCTCGCCCACGCCCGCCGCAACACCTCCGCAACACGAATGACGTGCCGCCCGTCCACCCTCGCGGGTCTCACGTGCGGCTGTTGCGCAGCCCGTCCGGCTCCACGAGGGCCGGTGCGTCGCGGTGGCCCGGTCAGGTGCCCGGGTGGGAGGCCGTCCAGCCGTGTTCGAGGAGGGCGAAGGCCTCCTCGGCGGCGCGGGCCGGGTCGGGGTGGCGCTGGATGAGGCCGCGGGCCTCCAGGGCGAAGCGGGCCAGGGCGGCGCAGCGGACGTCGTCAGGGGGTGCGCCGACGGCGTCGGCGATGGCGCCGGCCAGGGCCGCTTCGTGGCGGGTCCACATGCGGTGGGCGTAGTCGCGCAGGGCGGGAGTGTCCTGCACCATGCGCAGGAAGGCGGCGAAGCGGGGGTCCGCGGCGTGGACGGCGAAGCGGGTCCGTCCGAGCAGGAGGTGTTCGCGCAGGGCTTGGGGGATGGAGCGGCCTGCGGGGCGTTCGCGTACGGCGGCGACCAGGGCCGCCTCCAGGTCGTCGTCCTGGTCGAAGACCAGGGCCTCCTTGCTGGGGAAGTGCTTGAACAGGGTCGTCACCGAGACGTCGGCGGCATCGGCGACGTCCTTGACGCCGACCTGGTCGTAGCCGCGTTCGAGGAAGAGTTCGAGTGCGGCGTCGGCCAGGGCCTGGCGGGTCTGGGCCTTCTTGCGCTCGCGGCGCCCGGTCGTTTCGGTCACCCGCCCACCCTACCGCGCGGTGAACTCGCTATGAAAGTGTAGTCATTGCACTTATTGAGCGACTGTGCTTTCTTGTTGGAGGAGCCGGACCTCCCGGTGACCCGCACCACCTCCAGAGGGGAACTCCCGCCTGCCATGACCCCTGCCCGCAACCCCCGCATCGCCATCGTCGGCGCCGGCCTCGGCGGCCTCACCTGCGCCCGGATCCTGCAGCGGCACGGCCGCCGCACCACCGTCCTGGAACGCGAGGCGGGCGCCGACGCGCGCCCCCAGGGCGGCACCCTGGACCTGCACGCCGACACCGGCCAGGCCGCCCTGCGCGCGGCGGGACTCCTGGAACGCTTCCACGCCCTCGCCCGCCCCGAAGGCGACCAGTGGCGCGTGCTCGACCCCGCCACCGCCCGCCCGCTGGCCCAGCAGGGACCACCGGCCGACACCGGTGGCGGGGCCGGTGCCGGTGCGGACGCCCATCCCGCCGCCGAGTCCGGGGCCGGTTCCGGTGCCGCCGCCCGGCCGGAGATCGACCGCGGTCAGCTGCGCGGCCTGCTGCTGGACTCGCTCACCGCCGGCACCGTGCGCTGGGACCGCGCCGTCAGCGCCGCCACCCCGCTGCCGGACGGCACCTGCCGGCTGCACTTCGCGGACGGCACCAGCGAGGACTTCGACCTGGTCATCGGCGCCGACGGCGCCTGGTCACGCGTGCGCCCGGCCCTGTCCACGGCCGTACCCGCCTACACCGGCGTCACCTTCCTCGAAACCGGCTTCGATCGCTGCGACACCCGCCACCCAGGCCTCGCCCGCCTCGTAGGCCACGGCTCGATGCTCGCCAAGGGCATCGGCCGCACCCTGATCGCCCAGCGCAACAGCGACAACCACATCCGCGCCTACATCGCGCTACGAGCGCCCCAGGACTGGCACACGGCCGCCGGCATCGGCCCCGGCGACCAACGGGCCCTCCGCGCGCACCTGCTGGAGCTGTTCGACGGGTGGGACGAGCGCCTTCGCTACCTCCTGCACGGCGGCGACCACGGCTTCACCAGCCGGCCCCTGTTCGTCCTGCCCGCCGCGCACACCTGGCGGCACGTCCCCGGCCTGACCCTGCTCGGCGACGCCGCCCACCTGATGCCCCCGGTCGGGCTGGGCGCCAACCTCGCCATGCTCGACGCCGCCGACCTCGCCCACGCCCTGGTCACCGAGCCCGACCTCGACACCGCCGTCCGCGCCTACGAACACCTCATGCTCCCGCGCTCCATCCGCGCCGCAACGCACAGCGCCCACGCCCTCGACCACCTCGTCCCCGCCACGGCCCCTTGAGCCCGACCCCTTGGCCGCGGTCCAAGCTTCTCGCCCGGCCTGTCCGGATCGATGAACTGTGCGCGTGTGCGGTGACGACGCCCCAGGCCACGCCGCGCAACGGCCCGCTGTTCACCTTCAGGGGCAGCTCAGCGTCACCGTGTTGCTCCACAGGGTGGAGGTATGGTCTGTGCTGTTCACCCGGCCGTCGTTGGCGGAGAAGTGGAATTCCAGCCCGGAGACGCAGGGCAGGGCGAAGCTGTAGTCGAGCGCGCCGCTTGCATCCGACGATGCGATCCAGTAGTTCTCGAACACCTGCCCGTTGTCGAGCCTGGTGACGCGGATGTGCACCTGACTGCTGGCCAGGAACCCCGAACCCGTCATCCGGTAGACCGTGCTCTCTCCGGCACCCGACACGCTCACGGCGATGGTGGGTGCCAGCGTTCCGGTGACGACGGGCGGCCGCACCGGGGGAGGCGGCACGGTGGTCTCGGGAGTCAGCTGCTCGATCCATTTCCAGGCCCGTCCGTCGGGCCCCGTAGCGTACGCAATCCCGGAGTAGCAGGCCGCCACGCGGGTGGCCACCAGGTTGCCCATGCGCTCCTGAAGCTGACCGTCCGCAGTCGTCCAGATCGTCCCGTCCGTGTGCAGCATCCACAGGGTCCCGGTGGTGACGGACAGATCAGCCAGGTTCTGGATGGTCGCGACACCCGGCTGCCACGTCCCGTCGCAGCCCACAAGAGCTCTGGTGCCGACCATGTCGCTGATCGCCCAGGCATTTCCGTAGTACCCGGCATCGAGATCCGGCTGCTTCACGCCGGTGACCGAGAGCACCGTCAGCATGACTCCGACGTACTCCGGCCGGGCGCCCCCGACCCGCCACACGTAGTACCGGCCGTTCTTCGCCACGTACCAGACGGAGGTGTCCATCGCGACATCCACGTCGACGAGGAACTCACCTGGCACGTCGACGTGCAGCCAGCGGCCGTCCGCCGACATCGTCCAGGCCTTGCCGTAGCGGTCGACGCAGTGCACGCTGAGGTTGGGCGAGACCGCGACCCGGCTCAATTCCCCCGGGGAAGGGACCTGGGCCGTGTCCGGGCCGGCCGTAACCCTGACCTTCCACAACGAACCGTCGGCCCCCACCCAGTAGGTGAAGTCCTTGCTGCTGGGGGTGGCCGGGGTCTTGGGCGCGCCCACGTCCTGGACGTAGGGGAGCTGAGGAAGCGCAGCAGGCAGGAGTGACTGCCAGTCGTAGGGCGCCATGGGAGACCTCCGATCCTCTCGGACCGGAGGACGGCCACCAGCCGCCTCCGGCCGTCGGAACGTTCCGCGCTACTACGTCAACGCTAGGACGCGGCGGCACACTTGCCAATCGCGAAGACGCGCCCGGCGTCGCGAGCCCTTCTGCACACCGGGAAACCCGGCACACCGGGAAGCCCGGCACACCGGAAGACCCTGCACACCGGGAAACACGACAGGAGATGTCGGGTTGGGGGAGGACAGTGGGTCACCGGCCGGGGCCGCCACGGTGCCGGCCGGGACCACCGACAAGGCAAGGACCCGAGCCCCCCATGCGCGAGACACCCGACGAGCTCCACCGCCTCCAGGCCCTCCTGGACGCCTCGCTCTCCCGTTCCACCGCCCACCTGCGCTCCATCATCACCGGCGAACGCACCCTCACCGCCGAGCAGCTCACCCGCGTGCTCACCGGCATGTGCACCCTCGCCCTGTCCACCGTGACCGCCAAGGGCGAGCCGCGCATCAGCGGCGTGGACGGCCACTTCCTGCACGGCAAGTGGCACTTCGGCACCGCCCGTTCCTGCGCCAAGGCCCGCCACCTCGCCGCCCGGCCCGCCGTCAGCGCCGCCCTCCTGCGCGGGGAGGACCTGGGCGTGTTCACCCACGGCACCGTGGAGACCCTCAACCCCCACGGCGGCCCGGCGGCCGCCGACTGGCCGGAACTGCTGGCCTACTTCCGCGACTTCTACGGCCACGACGCCTTCGACTGGGACAACGACGTCGTCTACTACCGGCTGCATCCGCACTGGATGACCGCCTTCGCTTCCGACCCCGCCCAACTCGGGACAACGGCGGACCGGGCGTGACGGACGCCGTCCCCGGTGGCCGGACCTGACGGATTCGACCGGCGCGCTGCCGAACCGGGACCACCTCCCGGCGCCGCTCGACACCAGCAGCGCGCCGCCCCCGTCGGGGCACGGGGTACCGACGCGCGGCGCGGCCGCGGCAGCGGCGACAATGGCGTGAGGGCCGTAGCGGACAGCGAGCGAGGAGGGGCGGGGTGCGGGCGAGCCGGACCATCGCGTTGCTGCTGCTCCTGCAGACCCGGCACACCATGACCGCCGCGCAGCTCGCGGCCGAACTGGAGGTCTCCGAGCGCACCGTGCAGCGCGACATCGCCGCGCTGCTCGAAGCCGGAGTGCCGGTGTACACCGAACGCGGGCGCGGCGGCGGCTACCGGCTCGTCGACGGCTACCGCACCCGCCTGACCGGTCTCGAACGCGCCGAAGCCGAAGTCCTGCACCTGGCCGCACTCCCCGGCCCGCTGCGCGACATGGGTCTGGCCGCACACGCCCTCGCCGCCCGGCTGAAGGTCGCCGCCGCCCTCGGTGACGCCCCCGCGAGCGCCGCCCGGCGCTTCCACCTGGACGCACCGGCCTGGTTCCACGACCCCGAGACGCCGCCGCTACTCGCCGAGGTCTCCCGCGCCGTGTGGCAGGACCGTGTCCTCCACGCCCGCTACACGGCCCGGGGCGCCACCCGCCTGCGCCGTCTGGAACCGTACGGCCTGGTCCTGAAGGCCGGCCGGTGGTACGTCGCGGCCCGCGGCCCCTCGGGGCGCATCGCCTCCTACCGCGTCGACCGCTTCGAGAGCGCCGAGGCCGGCGACGAACGCTTCGACCGCGACCCCGACTTCGACCTCGCCGACTACTGGAGCACCGCCGCCCGGGAGTTCACCCGCGCCATGCTGCGCGAACGCGCCCTCGTACGCCTGAGCCCGCTGGCCGTGCGCGACCTGCCCGTCCTGCTGGAACCGGTCGCCGCCGCCGACGCGCTCGCCACCGCGGGTCCCGCGGACACCGACGGCTGGGTCACCGTGACCCTGCCACTCGAAAGCTGGGACCTCGGCTACGTCGAACTCCTGCGCCTCGGCCCGGAAGCCGAGGTCCTCCACCCACCCGAACTCCGCGCCCGCCTCGCCGAGGCGGCCCGCCGCACCGCCGCGCTCTACAGCTGACGGGCCGTGTCGCTTCGGGGGCCTCGGCCCGGGGGCGAGGTGTTCGCCCACCTCAGCTTCTCCTCCGCGGGCCGAGGCCGGCCGTCAGGCCGGTCGGGCTTGCTGCGCGTCCGGCGGGCCGGTGCCGCGCGCTGCAGCCTACCGGGGCCGCACACGGCCGGGGCGGCCCCGGTAGTGTGCGGGTCAGGTGCCGTGGATGCCCTGGCCGGGGGTGAGGATGCCCGCCGGGTCGAAGCGCCGCTTGGCCTCCTGCACCCGCTGCCACAGCTCCCCGTAGTGGCGCTGCCAGTCCGTGGCGGTCATTCCCGGTACCGCCCCGATCAGGTACCGCTTGCCGCCCAGTTCCACCGCCCGCTCGTACAGACGCCGGTTGCGTTCCAGCATCGCGGCGATGTCCGCGCCCGGCGCGGGGAAGGCCAGCAGGTCGAAGTGCCAGCCCACCTGTTCCCGCGGCAGCACCGCCAGCGGGGTGCGCACCCGCTCGCGCGCGTACGGGTAGAAGAGCAGCAGTCCCGCTCCCAGGTCGGCGGCCGTCAGCGACGCGGCCGCCTCCCGCATGAACACCCCCGCCGTGGAGGCCGGCAGGAACAGGCTCAGCCAGGGCTTGGGCAGCCCCCAGAACCCCGCCGCCCGCAGGTAGCCCGCGAACGCGTCCACCCGGAACGCGTACTCGCGCCAGCCCTGCTCCACCACCGACGTGCCCTCCGCCACCGGGTTCAGCCCCGCCAGCAGCGCCTGACGGTCCACCGGGCGGCCGGTGTCCCCGTAGGCCACCAGCTCCGCCGTGTACCGCCACCGCTGCCCGTCCGCGCTGCGCACCACGTTGCCGACCTGCAGGTCGAAGCGGCCGTCGGCCAGCACCCTCTGCTGGTCGGCGAGGTAGGCGTCCAGGTCGTCGTAGGCCAGGGTGAACACGGTGGAGCGCTCGCGCGCCGGCACCAGCGCCAGCGTCGCCCGTACGATGATCCCCGCCTGCCCGCCGCCGGCCAGCACCGCCTCGAACAGGTCCCGGTTGCGCTCCCGCGAGGCCGTCACCAGCTCGCCGGTACCGGTCACCACCTCCAGCTCGCGCACCGTGTCCGTCTGCAGGCCGTGGTGCTGCACCGCCCCGCCGATCCCGCCCACGCTCAGCGTCCCGCCCACCGACAGGTGCAGGTAGTCCGTCAGCACCGGCGGCATCCAGCCCTGCGCCAGCGCGGCCTCGGTCAGCTGCGCCCAGGTCGCGCCGGCCTCCACCACGGCCTCGCCGGGGCGCACCGACAGCACCCGGTCCAGGCCGCGGGCGTCGACGGCGATGCCGCCGCGCGCGTTGGCCTGGCCGTAGCTGGAGTGCGACTCCAGCCCCGCCTGCCCGACCACGGCCGCGTCCCCGCTCTGCCCGTTGACGGCCACCGGGATGCGGTGGCGCCGGGCGAAGTCGACGACCCGCTGCACGTCGCGTACCGAGGCGGGCCGCAGCACCGCCCGCGGTGCGGCGCTGACCAGGTGGCCGAAGTCGGTGGAGAACCGCTCCAGGCCCTCACCGCGCAGTGTCACCGTCCCGTCCACTGCGGGCAGTTGGGCGACGTCGGCCTGCGGGGCGGTGGCCCAGGCGCGGGTGGCGGTGTTCCAGCCGACGACGGCGGCGCCAGCACCGGCGATCAGGGCGCGGCGGGACAGTCCTGACCTGCTCATATCAGCTTTTCTCCGATCAGTCGTCAAATAGGGATTGTTGTACCGCAACCATCCCGCCACCGCCTACCGCCACCGCCTACCGCCACGGCCTGCCGCTACCGCCTACCGGCTACTGGCTGCCGCCTACGGCCTACCGGCTGCCGGACCGCGCCCGTCCGGCGCCGCCGCGTGTCCCTGCTGCTCCTGCGCTCGCGTGCGGGGACGCGTTACTGGCCTGCCTGTCCGAGTCGGCGTTCGATCTCGCGCAGTTCCCCGACCGAGTGGTCCCACATCCGGCGCTGGTAGGCGGGGGCGTCGGCGGGGATGCGGGCGCTGACGGTCCGCGCCTCTTCCAGCAGCGCCTGCCGTGCCTGGGGCAGGCGGGCCACCCGGGGGCTGGTCTCGCCCAGTTCCCGCAGGACGTAGGCCAGTTTGTAGGCGTAGGCGCGGGGGCTGACCGCGAACAGGGTCCGGTAGACCCACATCCCCTCCTCGCCGGTCAGGATCCGCTCGTTGTGGCTCATCAGTCGTACCCGCGCCTTCAGCACCAGGTCGGTGTTCACGTTCATCTGCCGTTTCCCCCTTGGTTGTTGCTCCTGTGCGCCCACCCCCCGGGTTGCCGCGCCGGGGCGCGGCGCAGCGCACGCCGGGTGCCCGGGATGCGGGCGGCGGCGCGTGGGCCGTGGGAAGGGGAGTGGGGTGTTGCACGAGTGTGCGGCGTGGGCACGGGGCGCGGCAAGGCGGAAGAAGGGTGGGCTGCGTCCTACCGGAACCCTTGCCTGGCCTGGCAGGATTGGGGTCGGCACCCTCACGGCGACCGGGCGCCCGCACCGCGCGCCACACCCCCGCCGCACGGCGCACCGTCCCCTTGCTACGCGGTGTCGCGGCTTCGTCGTGCGGCGCCGCGGTCCGGAGGTGGCCCAGTGGGGCCGTGGGGAATTGGTCCCTCCGTTCGGTCAATTCGGCACTACGGTGGGCACCATGACAACGGGATCCACCGCGACCGACCGCCCCGCCCCCACCACCGCCGCAACGGCCCCCACGACCCCCACGGCCCAGACCCCCGCCGTCGCTGCCCCTGCTCCTGCCCCTGCTTCTGTTCCCTCGGCGGGGGCCCTGGCCGAGGCGCCGATGCGTCAGGCCCGTAACTCCGCCGCGTTCTGGAGCGCGGTCGGCCGAAGCCGCGGGCACCGGGTGATCCGGCGCCGAGGTTTCGTCGCCGTCGACGGCGACGAGCGCGCCGGCCTGCGGGTCCTGATCCAGGAGCCCGACCTGGACCAGGACGACCTCGCCGAGCTGGGCGATCTCGTACGCCGGGCCGCGGGCCCCGTCAACGCCGAGGACCCGTACAGCACCACTGACCTGAGCCACCTGGGCATGCGCGACTGGCAGATGCCCGTGATGCTGCGCCCGCCCGCGCCCGTCGGTGAGCCGGCGCTGGAGGTGGTGCGAGTGCGGCGGCCCGAGGACCTTCGGGAGGCCGAGCGGATCGTCATCGCGGGCTTCGAGCTGGCCGCCTTCGAGCCCCACCGCCCCGGCGAGCTGTTCCCCGCGGCACTGATCGAGCAGCCCGGCGTGGACGTGTTCCTCGCCCGGCACGACGGTGTGGCCGCGGGAGCCTGCGTCAGGCTCGTGCAGGACGGCTTCGCCAGCCACTACTGGGTCGGCACCAGCCCGCTCCTGCGCTCGCGCGGCGCCGGCCGTGCCGTCATGCTCGCCTCCCTCGCAGGCCTGGCCGGCCTGCCCGCCACCCTCACCGCCTCCAAGCTGGGCCGGCCGCTGTACGAGTCGCTGGGCTACACCGTCGCGGCACCGGCGACCTGGTGGGCCTCGCCCCGTCCCGTCCCGGGGAACTAGCCTGACGCCATGTTCATCCTGGAGCTGACCTACACCGCCCCGCTGGAGCGGATCGACGAAGCGCTGCCGCAGCACGTGCAGTGGCTCAACGGCCACTACGAGGCGGGCACGTTCCTGGCCTCGGGGCGCAAGGTGCCGCGCGACGGCGGCGTGATCCTGGCCGTGGGGGAGGACCGGGCCCACATCGAGGAACTGGTGGCCACCGACCCGTTCGTGCGGCTGGGGCTGACCGAGTACCGGGTGACGGAGTTCCTGGCCACCGTCACCGCCCCGGTGCTGGAGGCCCACCGCCAGCAGCTGCCCGCCTGAGCCGAACGGCCGTCGCCCGTCCGGGCGGGAGGGGCGTCGTCGGCCCGGGCGCGGTGCGCCCCGAGTGGCCCGAACCCGCTGATGCGGTTCGGGGCACGGTCGTGTTCTGGCTACGATCGGTGAGCGCGGGGCGAGGACGTAACGCGTGTTTCGGGATTTCGGCATTTCGGCGGGAGTGGACGGATGGCACACGCACGGGCCGGGCAGCCGGCGCAGCCCGGGGATCTGGTGGACGTGGCACGGCTGGTGACGGCGTACTACGCGCTGCGCCCGGATCCGCAGGAGGTGGCGCAGCGGGTGGCGTTCGGGACCTCGGGGCACCGGGGTTCCTCGCTGGACGCGGCGTTCAACGAGGACCACATCGCGGCGACCACGCAGGCGATCTGCGAGTACCGGGCTGGGCAGGGGGTGGCGGGCCCGCTGTTCCTGGGCGCGGACACCCACGCCCTGTCCGAGCCGGCGAAGGCGACCGCGCTGGAGGTGCTGGCCGCCAACGGCGTGGAGGTGCTGATCGACGCCGCCGACGGCTACACGCCCACGCCGGCGGTCTCCCACGCGATCCTGGCCCACAACCGGCGCAGTCCGCGGGCACTGGCCGACGGCATCGTGGTGACGCCCTCGCACAACCCGCCGCGTGACGGCGGCTTCAAGTACAACCCGCCCAGCGGCGGCCCGGCCGGTTCCGAGGCCACCGGCTGGATCCAGGACCGCGCCAACGAGCTGATCCGCGAGGGCCTGCGCGGGGTCAGGAAGGTGCCGTACGCGCGGGCGCTGGCCGCGGCCACCACCGGGCGCCACGACTTCCTGGGCGCCTACGTGGAGGACCTGCCCTCGGTGGTGGACCTGGACGCGGTCCGGGCGTCGGGGCTGCGCATCGGCGCGGACCCGCTCGGCGGGGCGTCGGTGGCCTACTGGGGACGCATCGCCGAGACCCACCGCCTGGACCTGACGGTGGTCAACCCGGTCACCGACCCGACCTGGCGGTTCATGACGCTGGACTGGGACGGCAAGATCCGCATGGACTGCTCCTCCCCGGCCGCGATGGCCTCCCTCATTGGCCGCAAGGACGAGTACGCCATCGCCACCGGCAACGACGCGGACGCCGACCGGCACGGCATCGTCACCCCCGACGGCGGCCTGATGAACCCCAACCACTACCTGGCGGTGGCCGTCGACTACCTCTACCGCCACCGCGCCGAGTGGCCCGGCGACGCGGCGGTGGGCAAGACCCTGGTCTCCTCCTCGATGCTGGACCGCGTCGCCGCCGACCTGCGCCGCACCCTGGTGGAGGTCCCGGTCGGCTTCAAGTGGTTCGTCGAGGGCCTGCTGGAGGGCTCGATCGCCTTCGGCGGCGAGGAGAGCGCCGGCGCCTCCTTCCTGCGCCGCGACGGCGGGGTGTGGAGCACCGACAAGGACGGCATCCTGCTGGCCCTGCTCGCCTCGGAGATCACCGCCGTCACCGGTACCACGCCCAGCGCCTACTACCGCGACCTGACCGAGCGTCACGGCGCCCCCGCCTACGCCCGGGTGGACGCCCCCGCCGACCGCGAGCAGAAGGCCCGCCTGGCCCGGCTGTCGCCCGAGCAGGTCACGGCCGGGGAGCTGGCGGGGGAGAAGATCACCGCGGTGCTCTCCCACGCGCCCGGCAACGGGGCGGCCATCGGCGGCCTGAAGGTGTGCACCGACAACGCCTGGTTCGCCGCCCGGCCCTCGGGCACCGAGGACGTGTACAAGATCTACGCCGAATCGTTCCTGGGCGACGACCACCTGGCGCGGGTGCAGCAGGAGGCCCGCACGCTGGTCGGCGAGGTCCTCGGGGCCTGACGCGCACCCGCCCGGTGCCCCACCCGCCCCTCGGAAAGGGGGCGGGCGGGGCACCGGGCGTTGGCGGTTGGCCGTACGGGCCGGGGCAGTACTCCGGCCGCGCACGGACCGTGGCCGCCCGGGAGGCAGGGCGGCCCCCGGAGCCCGCACCGGCGCGGTCCCGCCGCGGTCCCCGCCGCTGGGGCACGGACGACGGCCCGTCACCGGCGAAGGCCTGTTCCTCAGCCCTGCACGGCTTCCCGGCCGTGCGCCACCGCAGCTGCGCCTGCCGGGGCCGCTGCGCCTGCCGGGGTCGGGGTGCCCGGGGCCGGGGTGCCCGGGGCCGGGGTGTGTGCGCGCTGGTCGCGGGTGGTGGCTGCGGCGATCGCGCACGCCGCCAGTGCCAGCACCGCCGCCGCCAGCGGGAACCATCGCTCGCCCAGCACCGCGATCGCCGCCGACCCCGCCACCCCGCCCGCCGCCGTCCCCAGGTACAGGGCGCTGCTGTTCAGCGAGATCAGCAGCGGCGCGTTGACCGGGTCGATCGAGGCCAGCCGGTGCGGCAGCGCCACCGACACCGCCCACCCGGCCAGCGGCACCACCACCGAGTACGCCAGCGCCCCGGGCATGCTGCGTCCCAGCCACGGCAGCGCGGCGAAGGCGCACGCGGCGACGGCGGAGCCGGCCAGCAGCACCCTGCGCACCCCGGCGCGGTCGACCAGGCGTCCGCCCAGCCAACTGCCGGCCACCGACATCACGCCGGCGGTGAACAGGACCAGGCTCAGCCGGTCGGCGTCGCCGCCGGTGGCGCCGTGAACGGCGGTGGCCAGGTAGATGTAGACGCTCTGGAAGGCGAGGAAGAAGGCGAGGGTGGTGGCACCCGCGCCGAGTACCCGGCGCTGGGCGAGCGGGGCGAGGCGGGCGCCGAGGGTCGCGGCGGCGGCGGGGGCGGGCAGGCCGCGCAGCAGGGCGGCGAGTCCGGCGAACGCGGCCAGGCCCAGCGCGGTGACCAGCCACATCGTCAGCCGCCAGTCGGCGCGTCCGACCCAGGTGCCCAGCGGCACGCCCAGCGCGGTGGCGACCGTCATGCCGCCGAGCACGGTGGCGATCGCCCGGCCGCGCCGCTCGGGGGCGACCAGGGTGGTGGCGACCGCGTTGGCGGTGGGGGTGTAGAGGGCGGCGCCGGCCGCGGCCAGCACCCGGGTGGCCAGCAGCAGCCCGTAGTCGGGCGCGAGGGCGCTGAGGGCGTTGGCGGCGCTGAAGACGGCGAGCGCGGTCAGCAGCAGGCGCCGGCGCGGCCAGCGGGCGGTGGCGGCGGCCAGCGGCGGGGCCAGCAGCGCGTAGCCGAGCGCGAAGACGGTGACCAGCTGGCCGGCGGCGCCCACCGACACGTCCAGGTCGGCGGAGATCGGGCCGAGGATGCCGGCCACCACCATCGAGTCGGTGCCCATGGCGAAGGTGCCCAGGGCGAGCAGGAGCAGGCGTACGGGCACGGGAAAGCCCCCCGAGGCTATTGTTGGACGACCATGCAACGGTTTGATGCTCGCCAAACAATCCGTGATTGGTGGATGATTGTCAAACCATCCACTGCCGCCGCACCCCCGAGGACCGGAGCCACCATGACCCCCGCGCCCGCGCCCCCCGCGCCGCCCGTGACCGCCGCGCCGACGGGGGAGGAGCGGCTGCCCCAGCCCGCCACCGCCGACATCGACCTCGTCACCGTCCTGCACGCCCTCGGCGACCCGGTGCGCATGCGCCTGCTGCTCAGCTACGCCGACGGCGCCGAGCACTCCTGCGCCCCCCGCGACCTGGGCCTGGAGCACCTGCACAAGTCGACCGTCTCCCACCACATGCGGGTCCTGCGCGAGGCCGGCGTCACCACCACCCGCGTCGCGGGCCGCAATCGCTTCGTCAGCCTGCGCCGCGCCGACCTGGACGCCCGCTTCCCCGGCCTGCTGGACGCCCTCCTCGCATCGGCGCCCGCGACCGCCTGAGGCCCGGGGGCCTCGGGCGTGGGGCGCACGCCGGTGCCGCGGCGGTGTCAGCGTGCCAGTCGCGCGGCCGCCTCCGGGGTGACGGGCGCGAAGAAGTTGACGAGGTTGCCGTCGGGGTCGCGGACCAGCAGCGAGCGGTTGCCCCAGGGCATCGTGGCGGGCCCGGCGACGACGTCGACCGGACCGGCGCCGGCGCCGACATCGGCACCGACATCGGCACCGGCACCTGCGTCGGCGCCGGTCAGGTCCGCGTGCACCCGGTCCACGTCGTCGACCAGGAACTCGGTGATCACACTGCGGTTGTCCGCCGCCGTGGCGCTGCCCGGGGCGAACAGCGCCACCGTGCGGGTGGAGGCGATCGCCAGCGTCGCCCTGGCGGTCCTGAGCTCCGCGAAGTCCTCGGTGGCCCACACCGCCCGCGCCCCCGTCGCCCGCTCGTAGAACCCGACGAGGCGGGCCACGTCGCCGGTGATGATGCGGATCGAGACGAAGTCCATGGAATCTCCCTGGCCGTGCGTGCTGAAACCTTGCGTTCCGCAGGCTAGGGCCGATACCGGACAGAACCGGTCCGGTATCCGCGGTAGGTTCTTCCGGTGCCCCGACCCACCGCCCGCGTGCTGACCCTCCTGGAACTGCTGCAGTCCGGCGGCACCCGCACCGTCGCCGAACTCGCCGAGCGCCTCGGCGTCCAGGGGCGCACCGTGCGCCGCTACGTGGACCACCTGATCGAGCTGGACGTGCCCGTGGAATCGGTGCGCGGCCGCTACGGCGGCTACCGCCTCGCCCCCGGCTACCGCCTGCCCCCGCTCATGCTCGGCGACGACGAGGCGCTGGCCGTGCTGCTCGGTCTGCTCGCCGCCCGCCGCACCGCCCTGACCGCCGCCCAGCGCACCGCCAACGAGACAGCCGCCGCGAAGATCCGTCGGGTCCTGCCCCGCCACACCGCCCGCCGCCTCGACGCCCTCCAGGACACCGTCGCCCACACCGACCCGCCCGCGCCCACCGGTGCGGGCACCACCGCCACCCCCGACGCCGACGTGCTGCTCACCGTCGCCGACGCGGTGCGCCACCGCCGCCCCCTCGCCATCCGCTACACCGACCGCGACAACCGCCCCAGCGAGCGCACCCTGCACCCCCACGGGATCGTCAACCACGGGGACCGCTGGTACCTCACCGGCACGGACACCCTCCTCGACGAGGAACGCACCTTCCGGCTCGACCGCGTCACCGACGCCCGGACCCTGCCCGGCACCTTCCAGGAACCTGCCGGCCCGGACGGCCCGGACGGCCCCGACCCCGCCCAGCGCCTGATCACCGGTTTCGCCACCGCCGACTACCGCCACCGCGTGACCCTGCGCATCCACGCCACCCCCGAACACATCCGCGCCCACCTGCCCGCCACCGTCGCCGAGTTGACGGAAACCGAGCCCGGCCCGGCCCGGGCGGACGGGGCACCCGGGCAGCAGCGCTGGCTGCGCGTCGAACTGCGCGCACAGCACCTCACCTGGCTTCCCCCGGTGCTCGCCGCACTCGACCGGCCCTTCGCCATCGAG
This sequence comes from Kitasatospora sp. NPDC101108, assembly GCF_055584725.1. Lineage (NCBI taxonomy): Bacteria > Bacillati > Actinomycetota > Actinomycetes > Kitasatosporales > Streptomycetaceae > Kitasatospora > Kitasatospora sp. NPDC101108. Next base: position 213,172 of record NZ_JBVJLM010000010.1, on the reverse strand, counting down.
CGGCCCCAGGAACTGCGCGACCTCGTCACCACCCTCGCCAACCGCCTCGCCCGCGGCGCCCGCGACGGCGACACGTAAGGTCCCAACCAGGGCGCGGCCATTCGCGGCGCAACCGGAACGGAAAAAAGGACGGTCCATGCCGATCAGGGGCGTGCTCTTCGACGTCGACGACACCTTGTTCGACTACACGCGCTCGGAGCAGGCGGGCATCCTCGCCCACCTCCGGGACACCGGCCTGCTGGAGCGCCTCCCCTGCCCGCAGGCGGCACTCACCCTGTGGCGCGATGTCATGGAGGACCAGTACGCCCGCTACCTCGCCGGGCAACTCACCTTCCGCGGCCAGCAGTACGAACGCACCCGCCAGTTCCTCGCCCGCCTCGGCCAGGACGGGGCCGAACACCTCAGCGACGACCAGGCCGCCGCCTGGTTCGCCGGCTACGCCGCCCACCGGGACGCCGCCTGGGCCGCCTTCCCCGACGCCGGACCCGCCCTGCGCCGGCTCGCCACCCACTACCGGCTCGGCATCGTCTCCAATTCCGACGCCGACCACCAGCGCCGCAAACTGCGCGCCATCGGCCTGCTCGACCACTTCGGCGACGCCCTCGTCTGCTCCGACCAGCACGGCGAAGCCAAACCCGCCCCCAGCATCTTCCACGCCGGCTGCGCCGCCCTGGGCCTGCCCCCGCACGAGGTCGCCTACGTCGGCGACAAGTACACCCTCGATGCCGAAGGCGCCCGTAACGCAGGCCTCCACGCCTTCTGGCTCGACCGCGCCGCCACCGACACCCCCGTCGCCGACGGCATCCACGTCCTCCACTCACTCACCGCCCTCCCCCACGCCCTCACCCCCTGACCGGCGCTCACCCCCACCAGGCAAGCCCCCGCCCCGCCGCCGCATCCGCCCAGGAAGTCGGCGGCCCCGACTTCCTGCACGGTCAACTTCTGTGATGCGGCCACACCGAGTGAGCGATCCGCCGGCGAACGGGACGGGTGGGGAGCCGGGGTGAGGTGAGAGCCAGGGCCCGGTTGTCCTGTCCGGCAGCCATGTGATCGAGCCATCGTTCGTACCAGGCGAGGAAGTTCGGGGCCGATGAGACGTTCGGACCCCAGAAGCCGTCTGCGTTGCCGATGAGCATGCGCCCGGTGAGCGGTCCGGTCAGGCATATCAGGGCGAGATCGCTGCAGCCGCACTCGACGACGTGCAGGAACAGGTCACCACGGCGGGTGGCACGGCAGGCCCGGCTGAATCCTCGCGGGCCCGAGCCGGCGTCTCGGGAGTTCATCGTGAAGAGCTTGCAGTCCTCCAACGGGATCAGTCCGTAGTACGGAGACGCGCCGCTGCCGCCCATGTTGGTGAGGAAGTCCCGATAGGGCTGCGGAAGTTCCACGTCGTGGTCGGCCTCAAAGGCGTACGTCTGTTTTTCGGTGAGACGAGGGCCGAGACGGAACTCGTGCCGCTCCTCCCCGAAGGAGTGGCTTCGGGTGGGCGCGTAGGGGATGCGTGCCAGTTTGCGTCGCAACCGCGGGATGCGGGAGTCCATGCGAGTTCTTCTCTCGTGTCGCCCGCAATCTATCGCACGGCACCAGAGCTCATCCTGCGAGCAGGACCTCCTTCCTCAGCTGCCGCACTCGTCGCGCTCCGCGTGCGGCCCCACCACACGCCCCCTCAAGTGACCCAATTGCAGGTCAGTCTTAATCGAGTGCGAGCGTCCCAGTCCCGGTGATACAAGTTCTGCGTGACTGAACATCTCCACTTCTCCACCCTGCTGCGGATGATTGACGAGCGGTCCGCCGCGTTCCGCGCCGCCGTCGCCGCGGCCCCCAGCCTCGACGCGGACGTCCCCTCCTGCCCGGGCTGGACGCTGTACGACCTCGCGAACCACCTCAGTGAGGGTGACCGCTTCTGGGCCTACATAGCGCTGAACACCGCGCCGGGCGACGAGCGGCCGAGCAAGGACGGGCTGGCGGCGCCCAGGGAGCGCGAGGCCCTCATCACCTGGCTGGCCGACTCTACGGAGCAACTGCTCACCGCTCTGCGCGAGGCCGGCCCGGACCGGGGCTGCTGGGCCTGGTGGGAGCCGCTGGCCTCGCCGCACACGGTGGCCGCCGTGGCCCGCCGCCGCGTCCCGGAGTCGCTGATCCACACCTACGACGCCCAGCTGGCCTCCGGTGCCCCGCAGGAGCTGCCGACGACCGAGGCGGTCGACGCCATCGAGGAGTTCCTCGCCACCGTCTGCACCGTCACGGTCCCGTGGCCGGGCGAGCCCGCCACCATGGACTACCACGCAGCCGAGGCCGGCTCCTGGCGCCAGACGGTGGACGCCGCCGGTTCCCGCTTCACCCGCCTCACCGCGGCGGAGGCCGCCGAGAGCAAGCCCACCGCCGCCGTCTACGGCACGGCGAGCGAGATGGCCCTGCTCATGTACATGCGCATCCCGGCCGGCTCGCTGCGGATGGAGGGCGACTCCGACCTGCTCCAGCGGCTGCAGGACTGAGGCTGAGAACGCCTGACGAAATGCGGTGCGTGAAGGCGACTCATCGGCGGCGTGCTCGCGGGACCCTACCGCAGTGCTGCCTTCAGGCGGCCCAGCTGCGCCAGCAGCTCGGCCGGGGCCAGCGAGCGGGCGCCGGCGAATGCCTGGTCCGGGAGCATGGTGCGCGGTCCTGAGTCGTCCACGTAGCGTGGCAGGACGTGGGTGTGCACGTGGGCCACGGAGTTGTTCATGCACTGGTAGTTGATCTGCGCGGGCGCGTAGACGCGATGGATCGCAGCGCCGACAGTCCTAACCGCGGACCAGTAGCCCGTGACCTCCGCGTCGGTGAACAGTGCGGGATCGGGCACGTGCCGACCCCGGAACACCACCACGCTGTACCCCGGGCTCGCAGGCCGCTTCAGCAGATACGCGTCGGCGAACGAATCGGCGTACCAGCGGACGCCCCACTCGTCCTCGTCCGGGCGACCCTGTGCACACTTGGCGCACCCCTCGCCCGCCCATTCCGCTTCCCACGAATCCGCCCATGTCCTGGCCACGAACCAGAGGTTACGGCACTGCGGCAGCAAGGAACGGGTGCCGCACTTCGTGCGGACGGCACTGCTCGTACCACCGGAGGGCTTCGTCCCGTCTTGGCGCCCCCTCCAGGGCTCCGACGTGCGAGAAGTCCACTGCTGCACAAGAGAATTCGGGGCCCGTGCCTAGGAAGTCGGCGGGTCCGACTTCCTACGCACGGGAGCATCGGTGGCCCTGGGGCGGGGCGCGCTGCTCCCAGGAGCGTGCGTATGGGAGGTCGGGCTGGCCGACCCGTCGTTCCGATGGGCCGGTTGCGGGTGGCAGGCCGATCGGCGCGGGGGGTGGGTGTTGGGTTTTTGTGGGAGTTATTCGGGCGGGGTGGGAGTGGCTCCGAAGACGGTGCGGCAGGCGGGGGTGAGGCCGGTGACGGTGACCGGGACGGGCGGGCCCTGCCAGTGGTCGCGGGACAGGCGCAGGCGCTGGGTCTCCACCACGCGTCCGTCCAGGACGTCGCGGCTGATGCCGTCCGGGCGGTAGCCGAGTTTGCGGGAGACGGCGAGAGAGGAGTGGTTGTCGGCGAAGGACAGCGACGTCGCCGACACCGCGTCCAGTTCCGCGAAGGCGAGATGGAGCATCGCGGCACGCATCTCGGTGCCCAGTCCCCGGCCCTGGTGCTCCAGGCCGATCCAGGAACCGGAGGTGATCTCGCGCCGCACCGCGAACTCCTCGGCCCGCATGTCCTGCACGCCCACCGGCTGCCCCTGGTGGAAGGCCACCAGGGGCAGCGCCCAGCGCTGCGCCGTCCAGCGCCCCATCCGGCGCCAGTGCATCTGGAGGACGTGGCGGGCGCGTTCGGCGGGCGGCAACTCTCCCCACGGGGTGAGGAAGGGGCGTTCGGCCGGCAGGTGGACGCCGCACGCCGCGAGGTCCGCGACCTCGCCGAGCTCGTCCTGGGTGGGCAGGCGCAGTTCCAGGCGGGGCGTGGTGACGCGCAGGCCCGCCAGCGGCCAGTAGTCGGTGATCATCCGGCACAGTGTGCCCAAGCCGCCGCGACCGCACCACGGCTTTTCCCGGCCGCCCGGCGGGCCGGCGGCACCGCGGGTCCTGCCCCCGCTGCTCTACCAACTCCTCGACCACCCGGCCGTCGGCCGCACCGACCTGTCCAGCCTGCGCCGCGTCTCCTACGGCGGCTGCGCGGCCTCCCCGACCCGCATCCGCGAGGCCCTGAAGGTGTTCGGTCCGGTGCTGGTGAGCGGCTACGGTACGCCCCCGAGGCCCTGCACCAGGTGAACGCCATCCCGCTGACGTCCGTCGGCAAGCCGGACAAGAAGCGTCTGCGCGAGGCGGCGACGGCCCGCTGAATGCGACGGCTGCTGAGCGCGACGGCGCGCCCGCGGGGAGGCCTGCTCAGGGCACCAGCACCAGCCGTCCCCGCAACCCGCCGCGGGCCAGGTGCTCGTGCGCCCGCGCCGCGTCCTGGAGCGGCAGGGTGTCGGCCACGCGCAGGGTCAGCCGGCCGTCGGCCGCCAGCGCCGACAGCCGCGCCAGCGCCGGCCCGTCGGCGCTCACCCACACGTTCACCACCCGGATGCCGCGCAGCCCCACCGGCTCGCTGCCGCCGGCGAGCGCCGCGAACGCCCCGCGCCCGCGCACCGCACCGAGCGCCGCCACCCCCAGCCGGGCCGCGTCCACCGCGCCGTCCACCCCACCGGGCACCAACTCCCTTACGGCTGCGGCCACATCGGGCACCGTACGCGGCACGAACCAGCGCGCACCCAGTCCCCGCACCAGTTCCTCGTCCTCCTCGGCGGCCAGCGCCACCACCCGCAGCCCGCGCAGTGCCGCCAGCTCGACCGCGAAGCCGCCCACCGCCCCCGCCGCGCCTGTCACCAGCACGGTGGCACCGGCGGGCAGTTCCAGAAGGTCCAGGGCCTGCAGCGCGGTCAGGCCGTTCAGGGGCAGCGTCGCCGCCAGCGCCGGGTCCACGCCCGCCGGGGCCGGCGCCAGCGCCTGCGCGTCCAGCACCACGAACTCCGCGTACCCGCCCAGGTCCACGTCCAGGCGGTCCCGCAGCCCCACCACCCGCTGGCCCGGCGCGAAGTCCGCGACCCCCGGCCCGACGGCGTCCACCACCCCGGCCACGTCCCAGCCGATGCCCGTCACCTCCCGCCGGCCCATCAGCCCCGCCCCGGCCAGCGCACCCGAGCGGGTCAGGGCGTCCACCGGGTTCACCCCCGCGGCCTCCACCCGCACCCGCACCCGTCCCGGGCCCGCCACCGGCCGTTCCACCTCCACCAGCTCCAGCGCCTCGGGCCCGCCGAAGTCCCGCACCACCACCGCGCGCATCGCACTCCACTCCTTCGTCAACAGAAACCCTTGCGAACACCGCCCAACCTAGGGAGAGTTGCTCTCCAATGGGAAGGACGCACCCCAAGGTGCGTAACCGACCCCGAGGAGAGGAGCAGGCCGATGCCCACCATGACCGCCGCCCAGCGCCGCGCCGCCGAACGGGCCGGCTACGACGCCTACCTCGCCGAGTGCCCGGCCCGTCAACTCCTCGACCGCATCGGCGACAAGTGGGTCACCCTCGTCGTCAACGCCCTCGCCGACGGACCGCAGCGCTACAGCGACCTGAGAAAGCGCCTGGCCGGGGTCAGCGAGAAGATGCTCACCCAGACCCTGCGCACCCTGGAACGCGACGGCCTGCTGCACCGCACCGTCACCCCCAGCGTCCCCGCCCGCGTCGACTACGCCCTCACCCCGCTCGGCCACGGCCTGCTGCCGCTCGTGCGCTCGATCAAGACCTGGGCGGAAGCCCACATGCCCCACGTGCTGGCCGCCCGCGCCGACTACGACCACCGCCAGACCGACGGTCACCGACCGCACCGAGAGGCAGCGACGGGCACCGCGGAGAGGTAGCCACCGGCGCCGGCCGCAAGGGCACCGGCACCGTACGGCAGGACCGCGGCCCCGGCCGACCGGGACGCGTCTGTCGGTGGGTTCGTCTACGGTGGGGCCCGTCCGGCAGCTGGAAGACGGAACGACAGGGGCGGCACATGGCCACGGCGGAGTTCGAGCGGCTGCGCGCGATCATGGGGGAGCCGGCCTACACCCCGGCCCGGGTGCCCTGGGAGCTCGCACCTGCCGAGCTCGGCGTCCAACTTCCGTCGGACTACCGGGCGTTCATCGACCTGTACGGTGCGGTGAACTTCAACGGCGAGTGGGGAGTCACCAGCCCGCGGCGCAGCGCCGGGGAGGGCCTGAGCGGCTTCGCGTACTGGCGCGCTGGAGGCTGGACGGCCGAGCGGTGGGACGGCCGGACGGCCGCGCTGGCCATGCCCTGGGTGCGCCGCTGACACCGCCGCTCAGCGCGGCGCTCGCGCGATCTCCGGGTCAGATCAGATCCGCGGGCCGCGGCCGCAGCGCACACTCCAGCGGGCGGACGGGGAGGATGTCGCGCCGTCGACGCGGGTGACCGTGAGGGTCGCTCGCATGCCGTTGAACAGGATCCGGTCGCCCGGTGCGAGGAACAGCGGCTCGGCCAGTTCGCAGAAGTAGCCGAAGTCCGCCCCGAGTTCGTCGACCATCACGAACCGCGGGACCGGGGTGCTTCCGTCGGTGACCAGTTGCATGCCGGGATCCTCGCACGCCCGGCGGCACACGCCGCGACCGGGTTTGCGGCGTCGAGCGGCGTCGAGTGGCGTTGAGCGAGGGTCAGCGGCGATCAGCGGCGGGCGAAGGCGGCGATGTCCGTCAGCGGGGGGTCGTAGCCGTCGGTGGTGTCCACGCACAGCCGCGGTGCGCCCGCCATGGCCGGCGGGGTGAAGTCGTCCAGCAGGTTGCCCGCGCTGGGCGGGGCGGCGAGCAGGGCGCGGTCGGCGTGGGCGGCGCGGTGGCGGCCGGTGGCCAGGCGCTCGGCGATGCGGCGCCGGGCCAGGGCCGGGTCCACCCGGCAGTGCACCACCCGCAGTTCGGTGCGGGCGGCCAGCGGCTCCAGTCGCGGGCGCCAGACCCGGTCCTGGTAGGCGGCCTCGGCGACCACGCTCACCCCGGCGCGGACCAGCACGTCCAGCACTTCGAAGAAGGCGTCGCGCACCGCCTCGTCAGGGGCGGGGGAGCGGGTGCCGGCGTGCAGCAGGCCCTCCTTGATCTCGTCGCGGCACACGGCGGGGCAGCCGACGGCGTCGGCGAGCGCGTGCGCCAGTGTCGTCTTCCCGCTGCCCGGCCCGCCGCTCACCACGATCAGCACCGCTCGTCTCCCGTCCGACCCGCCCGCGTGACTGCCCGCGTTGACCGTCCGCGTGCACCGTCCGCGCGCACTGCCCGCGTGCACCGCCTGTCGGGCCCTTTGTACCCGAAACCCGCGCCGCCCCGGGCCGTACGCAGGGACGCTCAGCGCCGGCACCGGGCTGATCCCGGACCTCGGGGACGCCTTCGCCTCGTAGCGGGCGGTACGGCCGCAGGCGCCGGCTGCCCGGGCGGCGGTTCAGGCCCAGGCGGCGGCCAGGCGCTGCGACAGGGTGTCGTAGGGCAGGCAGTCGACCACCGGCAGGTGGTGGGCGCGGGCCTGGGCGGCGAGCCAGTGGGAGTAACGGGCGCTGACGGCGGCGCGCTCGCTCTGCGCGCCGGCCTGCGGTTCGCGCCGGGCGTAGTTGGCGCTGATGCGGGCCGCCTCGCCTTCGTGGAGGAACACCGCGGCCAGGCGCCGGCCGTGTGCGGAGGCCTCGGCGGCGGCGCGGGCGGCGGCGCGAGGGGTGAGGTAGTCGCCCTCGACGACGGCGGGCACGTCGACGCTCAGGCGGTTGCGCACGACGCCGAGCAGGGCCTCGTCCAGGGCGTGGGCGGTGGCGATCTGCAGTTCCAACACCCGTTCGGTGTCCAGGACCTGGGCACGGGCGGTGGTGAAGTGGTGCAGGCCGGGGTGGGTGGCCGGCGTGGTGGCGGCCTGCAGGGCGGCGACGACATCGTCGAACTCCACGGTGAACGCGCCGTGCACGGCGGCCAGGCGGCCGGCGGCGCGGCTCTTGCCGACGCCGGAGGCGCCGCCGATCAGCAGGACGTCCCAGGGGCGGTGGTCGGTGTGCATACGGTCACATTAATGGCGGGCGGTCATCCGTCCGGGGCACCGGCTGCGTCGGAAGGAGTGGGGGAGGCGCCCGCGGTCGCGGCGGCTTCCCGGCCCGGCCCCCGGCGCCCCGCAGCCGGCCCAAGGCCCGGTCCCCGCCACCGCCGCCTGCCCGTGAGCCCTCAGGGGCGGGCGGTGGTGACAGGGGGTACGGTCCGGGCGGGGTGGTGGAAGAGGCCGCGGTGCAGGGCGACGGGGGGGGTGGCTGGGACGGCGGCGGCCAGGACGGTCAGCAGCAGGGTGGCGACGTAGATGCCCTGCTGGGCGTCGGGGAGTTCGGCGAAGCGCGGGGTGAAGGGCGACGCCGAGCAGGAACGCGAACACGATCTGCACGCCGGTCCACAGCACCGCAGCGCCCGCAGCTCCTGCAGCAGTTCCACCAGGCGCCGGTCGGCCCGCTCCGCCGGGTTCTCCCATCCCGGCGGAGCGGGCTCGTCGGGACGCTCGGGGCCGCTGCTGGAACCGTGGTCGCGGCCGGGTGGAGGAGGGGTGTCCAGGCGTCACATCGTGCTGGGCCCGGACCCCTCCAGGCGCCGGTGCCAGGCGGTGAGCAGTTCCTCCAGGGCGGCGGCCTCGCCGGGGTCCAGGTGGGAGATCAGGCGGTGCTCGTTGCGCATGTGGGCGGTGAACGCCTCGTCGATCAGGCGCAGTCCGGCGTCGGTGAGGGCGACCACGCGCCCGCGCCGGTCATCCTCGGCGGTGCGGCGGGTGACCAGGCCGGCGTGTTCCAGGCGGTCGATCCGCTTGGTCATCGCGCCGGTGGTGACCATGGTGTGCGCGGCGAGTTCCCCGGGGGCGCGTTCGTAGGGGGCGCCGGCGCGGCGCAGGGCGGCGAGCACGTCGAACTCGCCCTCGCTCAGCCCGTAGCGCTGGTAGACGAGGGTGAGTTCGGCGGTCAGGCGGGCGGCGAGGCGGTGCAGGCGCCCGATCACGGCCTGGGGGGAGACGTCGAGGTCGGGACGCTCTCGGTGCCACGCGGCCTGGATGAGCGCGATGTGGTCGCCGTCGTCGTCCGGGTGCTGCTGGTGCTGGTGCTCCATGGCGCCATCCTACCCCCGGTAGCTTCCGGGGAAGCTATAATGTCTTCCATGGAAGCCAATGTGCGGTGGGTGCTGCTGACCGCCCTCGCCCCGATCGCCTGGGGCGCCAACTACTGGGTCACCCACGCCTACCTGCCCGCCGACCACCCCCTGTGGGGCGCCGCCCTGCGCGCCCTGCCCGCCGGACTGCTGCTGCTCGCCCTCGTCCGCCGCCGCCCCCGCGGCCCCTGGTGGTGGCGCAGCGCCCTGCTCGGACTGCTCAACACCGCCGTGTTCTTCGTCCTGCTCTACCTCGCCTCCCAGCTGTTGCCCACCAGTACCGCTGCCACCGTCATGGCCGCCTCCCCGCTGGCCATGCTGCTGACCGCCTGGGTGCTGGCCGGGCAGCACCCGCACCGCGCCCACCTGGTGGGGGCGGTGGTGGGCCTGGCCGGGGTGGCGCTGACCGTCCTCGGGTCGGGCGGCGCCGCCGACCGGGCCGGGCTGGCGGCCTCCGTGGGCGCGATGCTGGTCTCCTCCGTCGGCTATGTGCTCGCCGCCCGTTGGCGCGAGGGTGCCGACCCGCTCGCCGCCACCGCCTGGCAGCTGACCGCCGGCGGCCTGGTGCTGCTGCCGCTGGCCGCCGGCGCCGAGGGCGCGCCGCCGCCGCTGCACGGCCCCACCCTGCTCGCCTTCGGCTACGTCACCCTGGCCGCCACCGCCCTCGCCTTCGCCTGCTGGTTCACCGGACTGCGGCACCTGCCGGCCGGCACCGTCGGCCTGCTCGGACTGCTCAACCCGCTCACCGGCGTGCTGCTGGGCACCGCGCTGGACGGCGACGAACTGGGGCCGCGCCAGGGGCTGGGACTGGCCTTGGTGGCCGCCGGGATCCTGCTCGGACGGCCCCGCACCCGAACCGGTGCCGAGGCCTGCACCGGCACCGGCACCGGCACCGAGGCCGCAGCCGGCGCCGACACCGCAGCCGGCGCGCCGGCCGCGGGCAGGGGCCGGGGCGTGGGCTTGTCCGGTCGGCGCGTGCCGTGATCGGATGGGCGCCGGCATCGCGTGTCGGTGGCGGACCGCGCCAGGCATGGAGGTGCCCGAACGAAGGGACCGCCCGCACGTGGCCTCCCCCAGTACCGGCCGTACGGCCGCCCTCAGCCTCCAACTCTCCCAAGCGCACAACGAACTGCGTCGCCGCCTGGCAGGCGTCCGCTCCGCCCTGGGCCGCGGCCCGGCCGCCGGCGGTGACTCCCTGACCGCCCACTGCCTCGCCTTCTGCGCCGCCCTGACGAACCATCATCAGGGCGAGGACGAGGGGATGTTCACCGCCCTGCTGCGCGAACGACCCGATCTCGCACCCACCGTCGCCAAACTCGTCGAGGACCACGGCTTCATCGCCGCCATCCTCACCCGGGTCCGCGACCTCGCCGGCCAGGCCGCCGGGCAGGACGGGGCCGCCCTGGAGGCGATCGGTCGCGAACTCGACGGCCTGGCGGCCGTCATGGAGTCCCACTTCGGCTACGAGGAACGCGCTGTCGGCGCCGCCCTGGACGCGGCCCTGGATGTCGACCCGGGCGGCGCGGTGCACGCCGACGACGGCTGGACGCAGGCCGTGCTGCGCTTCCGCCCACCGTACGGCCCCAAGGGCGCGCAGGAACCGTAAAACCCTTGGCCCCGCCGGTTCCGGGCCGCCTACACTCGCCACGCGGCCGCAACCCCAGGGGGTGCGGACGCGCCAACGACCGTACCGGCACACGAGAGCACACACGGAGAGAGGGGGTGCAGCGGCCATGCCCGAGCACAGCGCCGCCGCCCCCTCTCCCGCGTCGCGGTACGAGGTGATCCTGGTGTCCCCGTCCTTCCGGTGCCCGCTGCGCGGCCGGCACCGGAGCAGCGCCGCCACCGCCTGACCGTCCGCCCACCCGCGCCCCGCGTCCGTGCGTGTCCTTACGCGCTTCGGTGCGTCCGTGCGCGTCCGGGTGCGTTCCTTCGCGCGGCACGGTCCCTTTCCGGCATCTGATCTGACGCTCCGTCACGACACGAGCGGCACTGACTCAATCGCGCGCCCAATCCCGCAGACACCGCCTTGAAAGGCAACCGGGCCATGCGCACCGACACCACCACCAGCAGCACCACCAGCAGCACCACCACCGCCGGCGCGACGAACAGCAGCATCGCCGCGGTCCGCAACCTCGGCATCCTCGCCCACGTCGACGCCGGCAAGACCACCGTCACCGAACGGATCCTCTACCTCACCGGCGCCACCCACAAGCGCGGCGAAGTCCACACCGGCACCACCGTGACCGATTTTGACCCCCAGGAACGCGACCGCGGCATCACCATCTTCGCCGCCGCCGTCAGCTGCGCCTGGGCCGGACACCGGATCAACCTCATCGACACCCCCGGCCACGTCGACTTCGCCGACGAGGTCGAACGGTCCCTGCGGGTCCTGGACGGCGCCGTCGCCGTGTTCGACGCCGTCGCCGGCGTCGAGCCGCAGAGCGAGTCGGTGTGGCGCCAGGCCGAACGCCACGGCGTGCCCCGCATCGCCTTCATCAACAAGCTCGACCGCCCCGGCGCCGACCTCGACGCCGCCGTCGCCTCCATCAGGGAGCGCCTGCACCCCCACCCGCTGGCCGTCCACCTGCCCATCGGCGCCGAGGAGGCCTTCACCGGCGTCGTCGACCTCGTCCACCACCGCGCCCTCACCTGGGACGAGGACGGCACCCTCACCGAGGGCCCCGTCCCCGCCCACCTCGCCGAGCGGGCCGCCGCCCGCCGCCACGCCCTGGACGAGGCGGTGGCCGAAGTCGATCCCCCTGCCCTGGAGGAGTACTGCACCCACGGCGCCCTCGCCCCCGCCACCCTCACCGCCGCCCTGCGCCGGCTCACCCGCAGCGGCGAGGCCGTGGTCGTCCTGGGCGGCTCCGCCTACCGCAACCGCGGCATCGAACCCCTGCTCGACGCCGCCGTCGCCTACCTGCCCTCACCCCTGGACACCGTGCCCGCACCCTCCGGCGACCGGGACCGGCAGCGCGGCGCCGACCGCGACGGGCGGGATGGCGCCGACCCCCAACAACCCCTGGCCGCACTGGCGTTCAAGGTCACCGCGGCACCCACCGGCCGCCTCACCTACCTGCGGTTGTACACCGGCACCCTGCGCAAGGGCGACACCGTCCTCGACACCGCCACCGGCCGCACCGAGCGCATCGCCCGCATCCTGCGCGTGATGGCCGAGCGCCACACCGAGATCGACCACGCCCTGGCCGGCGACATCGTCGCCGTCATCGGCCCCAAGACCGCCCGGGTCGGCGCCACCCTGTGCGACCCCGACCACCCCGTCCTGCTGGAGGCACCCGTGAGCGCCGAACCCGTCGTCACCGTCGCCGTCGAAGCCCGCCGCGCCGCCGACACCGACAAACTCACCGCCGCCCTCGCCCGCCTCGCCGAGGAGGACCCGTCGCTGCGCCTGGCCACCGACCCCGACACCGGCCAGCGCACCCTGTCCGGACTGGGCGAACTCCACCTGGAGGTCGCCGTGGAGAAGGTACGCCGCGACACCGGCGTCGAGGCCGTGGTCGGACGGCCCCAGGTCGCCCTGCGCGAAGCCCTCGTCGAAGGCGTCACCGGCTTCACCCACCGCCACGCCAAACAGGACGGCGGCGCCGGCCAGTTCGCCCACCTCGTCCTCGACCTGGCGCCCGCCGCCGACGGCTTCACCTTCACCTCCACCGTCACCGGCGGACGCGTACCGCGCGAATACGTCCAGGCCGTCGAAGCCGGCTGCCGCGACGCCCTCACCGAGGGCCCGCTCGGCGGCCACCCCGTCACCGGCCTCGCCGTCACCCTCACCGACGGTGCCACCCACCCCAAGGACTCCTCCGAACTCGCCTTCCGCACCGCCGCCCGCCTGGGCCTGCGCGAAGCGCTGCGCGCCTGCCGGCTGCACCTGCTGGAACCGCTCGCGGAGGTGACCGTCACCGTGCCCGAGGACGCCCTCGGCGCCGTCCTGGGGGACCTGGCCGCCCGCCGGGCCACCGTCCAGGCCACCACCACGACCGGCCACAGCGGCTACGGCAGCCACGACGGCCACGGCGGCACGGCCCGGGTCAGCGCGCTGGTGCCGCTGGCCGAACTGTTCGGCTACGCGGGCCGCCTGCGCAGCCGCACCCAGGGCCGCGGCACCTTCACCACCAGCCCCGCCGGCTACGCCCCGGCCCCGGCGCCGGCCGGCTGAGCCGCGCTCCGGCCCTCCCCCTCTCCACCGGGGGAGGGCCGGGACCGCCGGTCTTCCGGGCCACCCGCTGGTCCGCGCCGCCCGACGGTGATGGACAGCCGGGGTGCGAAAGAACCCGGACGTCCCCGATCTGCTGCGGCTGATCGACGGACGCTCGGCCGCCTTCCGAGCCGCGATCGCCGCCGCCACGCCCCACGGCCTGGCCGGCCGACTCGCCCTGGCAACTGCCGGACGTCCTGAGCGATGCCGGAACCATGGCGAACATGCCCCGTTACTACGGTCTCGGCCTCTGGCCGACGTCGAAGTGGCGGCGGCGATCCCGTCGGGGCAGGTCCCGCTGACCAGCTGGCGTCCGAGCGACCGGTTCATCAACTCGTCGATCAGCGCCTATGTCGATACGGCCTGGCGCTGGTACTGGATCCTCGGGATCGTGAACTCCGAGGACAGCGTCGAACGCTGGTCATGTCTGAGGGACTTCTTCGTATTCATCGCCGACCGTGATCCCGGCGTCGCGCAACGGCGCTGCCTCCGGCACGAGGTCCTCCTGAGCGATTGACCGGGCCGGACCAAGCAGGGCCTCAGCAAGCCCCTTGGGAATTCCTGACGAATGATCTTCGACATGGTTGGATCACTCCAAAGCTCCCCGAGTCAGCCGGCGCCGCCAACGGCAGCCCTGTAGCCGCGGAAGGAGTGCGGTGGTCGGCGGAGATCGTTGGGCGGGAACCCGAACACCGGGCCGGGATGTCAGCCTGCGAGCACCCGCCGCACGTTCTCAAGGCGCGCACGGTGATCCTCGATCCAGTCGGTCGGCGGCGAGAGAGGAAGGCTGACTGTCACCTGCAAACACCCTCGACCCCAAACTCGTCGCCGCGGCCCTCGGCGACCCCGAAGGCGTCATGATCTACCTCGCCGACCACGTCGACCCGGGACGCCTGCCCGACCAGCACCAGCAAAGGAACTGACATGCGGCACCTCACCCCCGCCTTCGCCCTCGGTGCCCTCCGGCGCGGAAAGCAGATCGAGCAGTTCCTCGGCGCCACCGAGACCGACGGCCGGCACGGACTCCGCTGGATCGCCATCAGCCCCGGCCGCACGGGCGTCACCATCTATCTGAGCGATGTCGAGGACGTCGGCACCGACACCTTCCTCGACATCACCGAGTTCCCGCCCCTGGACCCCGACGAGGAGGCGTGGGGCCGGGAGGTCGCCGTCCTGCCCACTCCCGAGGAAGCCCTGCAGCTGGCCGAGCACGAACTAGCCGCGGACCCCCAACGCTGGATCAACGCTGGTGTCGTCTGCGACGAGTACCAAGACTTCCGGGCCGCACGCAGGTCGAACCTGTGAGGTTTCGGCGCCACCTGGCACGAGTTCGCCGGAACACGCATTCTGTCAGCGGTTCTCAGGCGGCGCGCAGGAGGAGGTGGCCGCGGCGGAAGCGTTCGTTGTCGCCGGGTTGGCGCAGCATGCGGGCGGTTTCGGTGAAGCCGGCTTCGGTGGCGAGGGTGGCGAGGGTGTCCAGGGGCCAGCGGTAGGCGGTGGTCACCTTGTGGTCGAAGGGGGTGACCGGGTCGCCCTCGGACTCGAAGAAGCCCAGCAGCGCGTATCCGCCCCGGGTCAGGACGCGGCGGAACTCGGCGAGGTGGGCGGGCAGTTGCTCGGGCGGGGTGTGGATGAGCGAGTACCAGGACACCACGCCGCCCAGCGTGCCGTCGGCCGTCTGCAGGGCGGCCATCGAACCGACCTCGAAGCGCACGCCCGGGTAGGTGCGGCGGGCGATGGCGATGAGCGCGGGCGACAGGTCGATGCCGAAGGCGTCGAGGCCTGCCTCCCGCAGGGCGGCGGTCAGGTAGCCGGGGCCGCAGCCCAGGTCGGCCACCGGGGCGGGGCCGGCGGTGCGCACCAGGTCGGCGAAGGCGGCGACGAAGGAGCGGTCCAGCGGCAGTTGGGCCAGGCCGTCCTTGACGAAGTCGGCGTAGAGCTCGGCGACGGCGTCGTAGGCCTCGGCGGTGGCGGCCAGGTGGGAAGGCGCGGGCGCGGGCGAGGAGGGTGACGAGAAGTCAGGCACGGGTGACGACCCTAGACCACGAGCGCCCGCCAGGCACCGCCGGTCCCTGGCTGCGCGTCCCGGCTCGCGCCATGCTGCGCGCCATGCGTTCGCTCCCGTGCCCGCCGGTGTCCCCCGCCGACGTCGGCCTGGCCTCCGGGGCCTGGCGTCGCACCCCCGAGACGGAGGGAGGCGGAGCTGTCGGCGGCGCTGGCCAGGGCTCTTGCGGCTGAGTGAGGGCGAGCGGGACCACCTGTATCACCTGGCCGGGTATGAGGCGTTGTGCGAGGTGTAGGCCTCGGGTGGGCTGGGCTGGGCCGGCTGTTGCTGGCGCACGCCGCTGCCGCGGGCGCCCGGGCCGCCTTCCGTCCGGAGTTGCCGAGGGTGGTCGATGTCGGCCCGTAGGGCATGTGCGGCGGGCCCGGGGGCTGCCCGGTGTGACACGGCGGCTGCGGCGCGTCAGGGGCCGCTGCCCGTAGGCTGGGCGGGCCGCGGGCGGCATGAAACGCCACCAAAGCGGCGAAGCTAGACATCGACAACGCGAACATATCGACAACTCCGGCGCACCGGCACTCCGGCGCGTCGGCGGGACGACGGGAAGCGGGCAGGGCAGGGGCATGCAGTTCGACGACCAGGGGGAACTGGACACCTCGCAGGTGGACGACCGGCGCGGCATCCCGGGCGGGAAGGTTGCCATCGGGGGCGGGGCGGTCGGCCTGCTCGCGGTGCTGCTGGCGGCCGTCCTCGGGGTCGACCCCCAGCTGCTGGGCCTGTCCTCCGGCGGCGGCACGTCCTCCGGGGCGCGCACCGACGGGCAGGTGCAGCAGTCCTGCAAGACGGGCGCCGATGCCAACAAGCGTCAGGACTGCCGGATCACCGCCGTCACCAACAGCCTCCAGGAGTTCTGGAGCGCAGAGCTGCCGCGCCGTACCAAGACGCCCTACCGGCCCGCCCAGACGGTGCTGTTCACCGACCGGGTCTCCACCGCCTGCGGCCCGGCGACCTCGGCGGTGGGCCCGTTCTACTGCCCCGGCGACCAGAAGGCCTACTTCGACCTCGGCTTCTTCGACGAACTGTCCACCCGCTTCGGCGCCAAGGGCGGCCCGTTCGCCGAGTCCTACGTCGTCGCCCACGAGTACGGCCACCACCTGCAGACCCTGCTGGGCACCATGCAGAAGGTCGGCAGCGACCGCCAGGGCGCCAACAGTGCCTCGGTGCGCCTGGAGCTGCAAGCCGACTGCTACGCCGGAGTGTGGGCCCACCACGCCACCACCACCCCGCAGGCCTCCACCGGCCGTCCCCTGCTCGCCACGCTGACCGACCAGGACATCGCCCAGGGCCTGGACGCGGCCGCGGCCGTCGGCGACGACCGGATCCAGAAGCAGGCCACCGGCAGGATCAACCCGGAGGCCTGGACCCACGGCTCCGCCGATCAGCGCAAGGCCTGGTTCACCACCGGCTACCGCGGCGGCGACCTCGCCCAGTGCGACACCTTCTCCGGGAAGATCTGATCCCCGGCCGGTTCTGCTGCCCAGGTGACCGGAGGGCCTGCGTCGGTCTCGGCTTCTTCGACGGGCTGTCCACCCGCTTCGGCGCCAGGGGCGGCCTGTTTCGCCGGGTTCTATGTCGTCGCCCACGAGGACGGTCACGGCCTGCGGGTCCAACGGGTCCTGCTGGGCGCGATCGGGACGTGATCAGGGTGGTCGGCGGACGGCCGGGTCCGGACGCGGGCCATCGGCGGGATCGACCTGGAGGCCTGGGCGCATGGCTGCGACGGCCGGCGCGAGGGGCCTGGGTTATCACCGGCTGCCGCCGTGGCGGCGACTTTGCCCGGTGTGTCGCCTCCTCCGGGCCGATCCGACCCCAGGCTCGCGTGCCACCCGGGCGGCCTGCGCCTCGCCCGGGCCCCGTAACACCGAAGCGCCTTCACCTGGTTGGGGCGCGGTGACGCCGGCGGTGGCGGGGCCCGGGCGGCTTCAGGCCGGGGGTAGGCCGAAGGCGGTGCGGCTCTCGCCGATCAGTCGCAGGGAGCCCAGGACCACGATCAGTCCGCCCTGGCCCACCAGGGCCGCTGCCCGGCGCAGCGCGCTGACGGTGTCGGGTGCGGTGAGGGCGTGTGCGCATCGGGCGGGCGGTAGTTGGGCGTGCAGGGCGTGGGGGTCGGCGGCGTCGGGGGAGGTGGTGCGGGTGAGGACCAGCGGCCAGGTGGTGGGCAGTGGGGCGAGCATCGCGGGCACGTCCTTGCCGTGCATCGCGGCGAACACGACGGCGACGGCGGGCGGGGTGCGGGTGCCGGGGGCGGGCCTGGCGAGGCGTTGGATCTCGGGGGCCACGGTGGCCATGCCCTGGGGGTTGGTGGCGCCGTCGAGCAGGGCGCGGCCGTGCCAGGTGTCGAGGCGGGCGTCGGTGAGCAGTTCGAGGCGGCCGGGCCAGCGGGTGGCGGCCAGGGCCGGGCGCAGGTGTTCGTCGGTGGGGGTGCGGGCGTGGCCGCGTTCGGCGAGCGCGGCGGCGGTGGCCAGGCCGAGGGCGAGGTTGTGGTGCTGGTGGGTGCCGGTCAACGGGCAGGGCAGGGCGCGGTGTTCGCCGTGAGGGGTGGCGATGTCCAGGACCGCGCCGTCGCCGGGGTCGGGGGTGGGGTGGCTGGTGTAGTGGATCTGGCGGTCGAGTTGCCACAGGGTGAGGCCGGTGCGGGTGGCGAGGACTTCCTCGACGGCGCGCTGAGCCTGGGGATGCAGGCGGCCCAGGAGGACGTGGTCGCCGTGGTGGACGGCACCGGCCTTGGCGGTGGCGATCTGGGCCAGGGTGTCGCCGAGGATGGCGGTGTGGTCCAGGCCGACGCCGGTGAGTACCTTCACGTCCAGGCCCAGTGCCCGTACGGCGGCCTGGCTGCCGCCGATGCTCGCCTCGGCGACCACCTGCTCCACGCGGGCGTGGCGGAAGTGGAGGGCGGCGACCGCGGTGCACATGCTGGCGACGGACAGCGGCAGGTCGTGCTGCTGGGTCGCTTCCCACACCTGGGTGTAGGCGGCCGTGTACTCGGCCCGGCTGATGGGCCGGCCGTTGATGCGCACTCGTTCGCGCGGTTCCTGCAGGTGGGGGCTGGGCATGCTGCCCACGCGGTGTCCGGCGGCGGACAGTGCCGCGACGGCGAAGGCGGTGGTGGAGCCCTTGCCGTTGGTCCCGGTGACCATGGCTCCGCGCAGTCCGTCCTGCGGGCGGCCGAGCGCTGCCAGCAGCGGGGGCAGGTTGTGGCGCCTGGCGTCGCGTTGCGCAGGCGTGATCCGGTACAGCCCGGCCAGGTGGTCGGCGCACTGCTGGTAGTCCATGGGGCGCCATGCTGCCACCGGCCCGGAGCCGGGGTGGCCGGTGATGGCTCCTGCGATCGGGTGAGCGCGGCGCGCCGCTCTGCACGGGCGCCCCGTTGCCCCCGGCCCTGGACCGGGACGTACCCCAGGACACCGACGCACCTCGCCACGGTCGTGATCGCGTCACTGACCACGTCCGTGGGCGGGTCGGGGGTGGGGGTGCCCGCCGTTCCCCTGTTACGGCGGGCACCCCTCGGCAGGGTGGCGTGCGGTCAGGGGCGGTCGAGGGTGATGGAGTTGATGGGTCCCAGGTCGTAGTAGACGCCGTTCTGGGCGGGGATGTCGTACACGCAGTTGCCGCCGCCGTAGCTCTGGCACAGGTGGGCGTGGGCGCCGCCGGACTGGTTGTTGAGCACCCAGTGGTTGCCGTACTGGCCGCTCAGGTTGTGGGCGCCGTAGCTCCAGTACACGGCGCTGGGGGAGGAGGCGGGGTTCTGGTCCTGCGGGTAGAGGCACACGGCGCCGTACGGGCAGCCCGCCCACGAGCCGTCGGCGGCTCCGGCGCTGCCGGTGCCCACGGCGGTCATCGCGGCGGCCGCCACCCCGAGGGCGGCCAGGGCACGGGTGATCCTGCGCATGGTTGGTTCTCCCTTGCTGTTCGCGGCGGTCCGGCCGCGAGGGCCGGACCCGGTGCTTGTCAGCGTAGGAATGCGGACCCGGTTGTGGTCCCTGACATCCGACAGGGGCGCGTCGGCGCGCGGCGGGCGCCGGTGCCTGGTAGTGGGCCGGAGGTGGGGTATGACGCAATGTCACGGCCCCGTCTCTGTCGTGTCCGCGTGATTGTGACGCTGTGCATGCCACCGGAAGCGGTCGAACGGCCGTCCTGTCCTGTGTCCACAGCAGTCGACACGTACCGATCGGGAGCTGTCATGTCCGTCCTCCGCCGCCGCCCGCTGCTCGCCTCCGTCGTCCTCGTCGCCGGGGCGGGCCTGGCGTTGACCGCCTGCGGGCCAGACAACACCGACTCGCCCGCCCCGGCGGCCTCCGCGTCCGCCTCCGCGCCGGTCACGGCGGGCGCCCCGGCGGGCGGCGCCCCGGCGACCACGTCGCCCTCGCGCCCGGCCCCGCACACCACGTCCGGCCAGGCCGGCCAGGCCGGCGCGAGCAGGTCGGGCGGCGGTTCCGCGGAGGGGCGTCCGTGTGACATCCAGAACCTGTCGATCAGCGCCTCCGCACGCCCGGGCGCGCCGAACCAGTGGGTGATCGAGGTCCGCAACACCGGCGGCGGGGCCTGCAGTCTGAGTTCCCTGCCGGCGGTGGACCTGGGCGATTCCGCCGCGCAGGACCGCAGCAACAACATCAAGCCGGTCCTGGCCAGCGGCACGGCGCGCTACACCGTCCAGGCCGGGCAGAAGGCCTACGCGGTGGTCGACCTCGACCCCAGCGGCGCCACCGCCGGAACCGCCCAGGGGGTCAACGAGATCAATGTGCTGGTCGACCAGGACGGCACCAACATGCCTCTGGCGAACACCCGCAACTTCCCGCTGCCCGGCGGGGTGCGGGTGCTGAACCCCCGGATGGGCCTGTACCGGGCCGGCGTCGCGGAGGCGGTCGCGTCCGCGGCGACGGCCGGCAAGTGAGCCCCGAGAGGCTTGCGCGGTCGTGGGTCAGTCGGTCTCGGCGAGGGTGTCGAGGTGGCCGGCCAGGCGGGTGAGCAGGGTCATCAGGGTGGTGAACTCCTGCGGTGTCACGCAGGACGTCATCCGGGTGCGCAGTTCGGCGACCTGGGCGCTGATGCGCCGGTGGGCGGCGCTGCCCTCGTGGGTGAGGGCGAGGGCGCCGTGCGCGTCGGCCGTGATCCAGCCGCGGGTGGCCAGGGCGTCCAGGTAGGGGCGCATGGTCGGTTCGTCGGAGGAGAGGAAGGCGGCCATGACCGCGTCGACGTCGGCGGTGCTCAGCGGCCCGCCGGCAACGGTGTTGAGCACCTGCCAGGCGCGTCGGCTCAGGGCGTCGGCGGCGAACAGGCGGGCCATGGACTGCTCGATGGCGCCGTCGATGTGACGCAGCCAGTAGCCGAGCGGGCGCTGGCGGCGCACGTCGGGCAGGGCGGCGGCGGACGGGGTGGTGGTGGACGGGGTAGTGGTGAGCATGCGGGTCCCCCTCAATGCATGTCTTTTTACAATGGTTGTAACCTAGCATGCATGTCGAATCGGGAGAAGACGCCGGACCGGACCCAGGACGCCAGTGCGCGCGAGCGGGAAGCCGTCGCCGCCGTCGAACGTGCCATGATCGCCATCCGCCGCAGCCAGACCCGCCGCTCCCTGGGCCGCATCGCCCCGCCCGACGGCGCCCGCGCGATCGACCCCACCCTGTTCGGCGTGCTGGACGCCGTCGAGGCCCACGACGGGCCGTGTGCCGTCACCGACGTTGCCGCCGCCCTCGGCGTCGACCAGCCCCGCGCCAGCCGCCTGGTGCTGCGCACCGTCGAGGAGGGCTGGCTGGAGCGCGGCAGCGACCCGCGCGACGCCCGCCGCACCCTGCTCTCCCTCACCGCCGCCGGACGCGGGCAGTTGGAGACCGCCCACCGCTTCCGCCGTGCCGTCTTCGCCCGCGCGATGGCCACCTGGAGCGAGCACGACCGCACCGAGTTCGCCCGTCTGATCACCGCGTTCGTCGACGGCTTCGGCCAGGCCACCGCGGCCGCCCCCGAAGACCGCTGAACACCCCCGAACGCCGCCGAATCCGACGGCCGCCGACGGCCGCCGGCGGCCTCGGAACGCCCCCGCGGCCTCGGAACGCCGCTGGGGGCCGTCCTGACCGACCACATCCGGCCATCGGGGCGCCGCGCACGAACCGCCTTGACCTCAAGTCGACTTGAGGTCCTACGGTGATCGCGTTCCGGTGATCCGACGGAGAAGGAGGCGCGTCGCCGTGACGCTCAAGGAGTACCCGCACGAGGCCCTGGCCGCTCAGCCCATCGGCGCCTGGACCGGCGAGGTGTACCGGCGGGTGGTGGGAGCGCTGCGCGAACAACTGGCGGTGGAGGGCCTCACCCAGCCGCACTGGTGGACGCTCAACCACGCCGCCGGAGCCCCGGGCGCCTGGAACCGCACCACGCTGACCGTGCGCCTGGCCCGCTACGAGGACCTCGGCATCGACTTCGGCGAGGTCTTCGACGACCTCGCCTCCCGAGGCTGGCTGCTGGAGGACGCGGCGACGGGCGGCATGTCGCTCACCGAGGCGGGGGAGGCCGCACGCCTGCGGGCCCGCGAACGCAACCTGAACGTGCACCGCCGCGCCCACGAGGGCGTGGACGAGGCCGAGTTCGTGTCTACCGTCAACGTCCTGCGCCGCATCACCGCCAACCTGGGCGGCGACGGGAACCTGCCCGACTGAGCGGCCCCCGACCCGGTGCGCCCGGCCCCTGACGGCCGGGTGCACCGAGGCCGCCGTCGGCGGGGCCGTCACCCCGCCGACGGCGCCGACCGGAACCGCCCGCCCGCGCAGGGAGTCGACGGGGGGCGACGCCCTGCGCGGGCGCGGTCCACCGGCCCACGAGCCCCCACCAGAGCCCAACGGCCCCCACCGCCGGACGGGTTCACCGGAGCCCTCCCCGCACCCCCGAGGTTCGTGGAGGGCTCCACCCGTACGGGCCGGGAGCGGCGCACCGCGGCGCCCGCCTCGACGGCACGCCGTGCGCCCGGGATGCCCCCTGCACCCCGGCGGGCGCGCTCGACCCCGTCCTGAATCCTGAACCTGCTGCGCCACCACTGAACCTGCTGCGCCACCACGGCTGCTCACGAGCCGGAGCCGTCCCGCGCTACGCCACCAACCGGGCGGGCCCGGGCCCGGAGAACCTTGCAGCGCGGCAGCCGGGCCGACGCCGTAGTCCCCTATCATGGGCGCGCTCTCACGCCATGATCACCGGAATCCAGGGGGACCGTTGATGACCGGAACCGTCGTCGTGCACGCCGAATCGCCGGTGGTGGCCCTGCGGAGGGGCTGCTACTGGGTGGTGATCGACGGCGTGCGGGTCGGCACGGTCAGAC
Source organism: Kitasatospora sp. NPDC101108 (assembly GCF_055584725.1). Classification (NCBI taxonomy): domain Bacteria; kingdom Bacillati; phylum Actinomycetota; class Actinomycetes; order Kitasatosporales; family Streptomycetaceae; genus Kitasatospora; species Kitasatospora sp. NPDC101108. The sequence continues at coordinate 190,382 of NZ_JBVJLM010000010.1, read as the reverse complement.
GGGGCGCCACCGCCCGCTTCCCGGTGCCCGCCGGAACCCGCACCGTCCGGATCGCAGCCCGGGACCGGAGCCGCTCCAACGCGGTGAGCGTCGAGGTCGGTGAGGACCGGGAGTTCCTGGTCACCAGCCGGAGCACCGGCCTGGTGTACGCCCTCCTGGTGCCGCCGCTGGCCCCCGTCGCGATGGTTCCCGCGTACTACGTCTTCGCGCTCCTGCTGCTGATGGGCGCCGTCTTCTGGGCCGTCCCCGGCCTGCTGTTCCGCCTGAGGGCCGTCGGCGACTCCGCCCTCCCGGCGGCGCCGGCCACGGAACCTGCCGAGCCCGCCGAGGAGGAGCCGGGCGGCACCGGCCTGTGGTGGGAGTCGGACCCGGCCCTGGCCAAGCGCTTCCGCAAGAACGGCGCCTCGTGAACGAGACCGACGTCCTCCGCGTCCTGGACCTCCTGACGGACGCGGGCGTGAGCGCCTGGGTGGACGGCGGCTGGGGCGTGGACGCCCTGGTCGGGCACACCACCCGTCCCCATGACGACCTGGACCTGGTCCTGCCGCACGACCAGCTCGACGCGGCCCGGCGGGCGTTGGCCGCCGCCGGGTTCACCACCCTCCTGCGGGACCTGCTGCCCTCCGCCCTCGCCCTGGCCGACGGCGCCGGCCGCTCCGTCGACCTCCACCCGGTGACCGGCTCCGCCCGCGACGGCGGCCACCAACTCCTCCCGGACGGCGGGAAGTTCCGCTACCCGGCCCCGGTGACCGGCACCATCGGCGGCCGCACCGTCCCCTGCGTCGACGCCGCCACCCAGGTGCGGTGCCACCTCGGCTACCCGCCGCGCGACAAGGACCGTCACGACCTGGCCCAGCTGCACGCCCGTACGGGAGCGGCCGTGTCCACCCGGCATGCCGGGTAAGCGCCCGGGCCTGGCGGGAACGCGTAACGCGATATAACGTATCGCGATATAGCGTAAGTTGCCGTCCGCGCGTCGCTGAGCCCCTCAACCCCCGGGCCCACAGCGCGTGGACCCTTTGTCGGATTTGGGGGACGGGAAGCATGCCGGGAGAGATCGCGACCGCCGGGAGCAGCTCCGCCCGCAGCGCGCGGCCCGCGCTGAGGGCCTCGCACGCGGACCGCGACCAGGTGGTCGCGGCACTGAGCGTCGCGGCGGCCGACGGCCGCCTGACGGCGCAGGAGCTGGACGAGCGGGTGGAGGCCGCACTGTCGGCCCGCACACTCGACGAACTGACCGACCTCACCGCCGACCTGCCGCCCCTGCCGGCCCCGGTGGGCGGCCTCGGCGGGACGGCGGCCGAGCCCAAGGACGTCCTGCGGATCGAGCAGAGGTACAGCAAGACCGAGCGCACCGGCCCCTGGGTGCCGCCCCGGCGCCTGGAGATCGCCGCCGAGTGGTGCAGCGTGACGCTCGACTTCACCCAGGCCGTGATCACCCGGGACACCCTGGAGATCGACGTCGACATGAAGGGCGGCAACCTGATCCTGATCGTCGGACCGGGCATCACCGTCGACCCCGGCGGCCTGACCATGGAATTCAGCCAGGTGAAGAACCATCACACCCCGGACCCGCAGGCCCCGGTCAGGCTGCGCATCCAGCTGATCGGCCGCAAGAGCTTCGGCCGTGTCACCGTCCGCCGCCCCCGCCGCTGGCTGCCCGGCCGGCGCACCACCACCCCGCCCGCCGGGCACTGACCCCGCCGACCGGGCATCAGGACCTGGTCGTGGTCACTGTTCGGTCTTCCCCCGCTTGCGGGTGCCCGTGGAACCCCGGCCCGGACCCCCCGGCCGCTTCCCGGCCGGCGCGCTCGCCCGCTCCCTGGCGTCGATGGCCTCCCGCAGCCGCTGCTGCGCCCCGGTGATCTGCCCGGCCAGGGCCTGGTCGGTGTGTCCGGTGACGGCGGGGGTGGTGGCGGCCCGGCCCAGTGCGGCGACCGAGTTCTCCAGGTACGCGCGCCAGTAGTCGAGGTGCTGCTCGGTGGTGGCGGGCCGGGCGAGGTTGGCGGTCAGCTCGTCCGCGTACTGCACGAGGTAGCCGACGGTCTCGCCCAGGTAGCCGCTGCTGATCCCGGTGCGGCCCGCGTGTTCCAACTCCCAGACGTGGGTCTCGATCTCCCGCATCGGCTGCTGGAGCGTGGCGAAGGTCTCGTGGCCGGTGTCGCTCAGCACGTCCATGTAGATGTGGGGGTCCGCGCCGTCGGCGGCGCCCTCGTCGGGCATCAGCATGGCCTGGGCCGCGTGGATGAGCTCGTGGCGCAGCGTGCTGTGGATCTCGGCGGGGCCGTAGTCGTCGAACAGATTCCGGTACAGCGCCATGGTGACCTTGTCGCCCGAAGTCCCGGTGCTGGTCAGGGCCATGGGCTTGCCTGCGCCCTGGCGGGAGTGCTTGTAGCCGAGGACGAGGTTCTCCTCCTCCACGGCCCCCGGCAGCCGGTCGAGGACGTAGCGCAGGAGCGCGTCCAGCGCCGCCTGGCGTACGGCTCTCGCGCTCGTCCCGGTGGCGGCCTTCGCCTGCTCCAGCTGCGTGACCAGGGCGACGGGCAGCTCGGGCACGACCGCTGACGGCTCGTCGGCCTGGGGCAGGTCGTCGGAGGCGCTGCGCTGCACCACCCCGCCGAAGGCGGCCGTCCGCTCCTGCCGCCCGTCCGGCCCAACCGGACGGGCGGGTGCGGACATGACCCGGCGCGCGGTGGCCTCCGCCTCGCGCTCGAACCGGTCGGAGGAGTCGCTGACCCGCAGGCCGTCGCCGTGGTCGGTACCGGCCACGGGGCCGTGCCGCTGCTGGATGACGTGGGTCAGCTCGTGGGCGAGGGTGTGCTTGTCGCCGCCGCCCTCGCCGATGACGACGTGGTTGCCGGAGGTGTAGGCGCGGGCGCCGACCTCGGCGGCGGAGGCGCGGGCGGCGGGGCCGTCGTGGACCCGGACGTCGGAGAAGTCGGCGCCCAGGCGGGCCTCCATCTCGGTGCGGGTCGCCTCCCTCAGGGGGCGGCCCGCGGTGCGCAGGACGTCGTGGACGGTGGAGCGCTGCACGGCGGCGGCCGGCCCGGGGGATCGCTGCAGCATCCGGACGACGGCCGCGTTGCCCACGCTGGCCTGCAGGACGAGCAGTCGGCGGCCGGGTGCCCGCCCGGTGCGGTCGGGGTGGTCGGGGTGGTCGGTGACCGTGTCCCGGCTGCCGTGCCCGCGCTCGCCGTCGTGTGTGCGCATGGGTGTGTCCCCCCGGGTTCCTGCCGACGTTCCATGGTCAACCGGCGGGGTGGTGGGACGGAAGGGCCGTGGGGGCAGCGGTCCGTGCCCGTACGGGCAGTTCGGAGGGCCCCATGAACACGGCGCCGGGAGTGGGAGGTCGGACCGGCCGACTTCCCACTCCCGGCACCCGGCACCCGGCACCCGGCACAGAAGGCTCAGGACAGGCGGTCGAGGATCCACTCGACGAGGACGCCGGAGACGTGGCCGTGCTCGGTGTTCTCGGTGTCGAAGGCGACCTCGTGCAGGTGGAAGCGCTCGGGGGACTGGGAGTTGAGGTCCAGGTTCGGGTCGACGTCCCAGACGACGGGGTCGTACTTGACGGCCGCGGCGCTGACCGCCGGGACGAAGGCGCCGCTGCGGTACTCCTCGCTGATCTTCGCCCTGATCGCGTCCGCGACCTTGCCGAAGGAGTCCAGGATGCCGCCGGGCACCCCGTCCAGGGCCGGGACCTCGCTGGTGGTGGAGCGGCGCAGCTCCAGGCCGACGTGCATGCCGCCGATGCGCTGCTCGGTGCCCCGGTCGGGCTGGAAGCGGGCGGTGGCGCTGGCGATCAGGGCCTGCCAGTCGAAGGCGACCTCGCCGGCGGGCAGCGGGCGGCCGGTGCCGTCGCCGGTGCCGTTGGAGACGCCGAGCAGGCGCGGGCGCTGCGGGAAGTTGCCGAGGTCGGCGAGCTCGCGCACGAACTCGGTGCGCAGCTCGCTGGCGGTGGCGACCTCGCCGGAGTACTTGGCGTCCGGCACCCACGCCCACAGCAGCTGCTGGGCGGCGGGGCTGCGGATCAGGTCGGCCTGGGAGGGCAGACCGGGCTTGGCGGGGGCGAGCTTCTCGAAGAAGTACGCCATCTGCTGGAGGATCAGCGGGATCCAGGCGCCGTTGTGCGGGGAGTCCCAGGACAGGTAGGTGCCGGTCTCGTGGTCGATGCCCTCGTTCTCCAGCTTGGCGAGGGCGTAGCGGGTGACGATGCCGCCCATGCTGACGCCGCCGACGGTCAGCGGTGCGGAGCCGCTGCGCTCGGCGCCGGCCTGCTGGATCGCGGCGATCGCCGCCCGGGCGTTGTGCTGGATGCGGGCGTGGCGCTCGTCGAAGCCGATCAGGACGATGTCGTAGCCGCGGGCGAGGAGCTGGTCGAAGAAGCCCGGGCGGTCTTCCTCGTACGGGGTGTTGAAGTGGGCGAAGAGGGCGGGCAGGTCGCTCTTGCCGTAGTTGAAGCCGTCGGCGAACAGGAACGGCTTCTCCAGGTGGGTGCGGCCGTTGCCGTAGTAGACGGCCGCCTCGCCGCCGGGCAGCGGCCAGGTCGTGTCGGGCACGCGGCTGCCGGGGGCGCCGATCTCGGTGGTGAACAGGACGTCGGAGGAGATGCCCGCCGCCAGCTCGGCGAGTTCGGCCGGCGTCGGTTCCGCCGCGCTGGTGCGCAGGGAGGTGGAGACGTCGATACGGGGTGCCGCAGTCATGACTTACCGCCTCGGTCGGGGGTGATTCGTGGCCGACCGTATTGGTTCGACTACTCACCGCACCAGGTGTGGACCGGTACTGGTCACAAGCGATCGAGGCGGACCGTTCGGCGGCGGAACCCGCCCGGGTCACGGTGCGGCCCCGCCGGCCCCGGAGGAGGGGCCCGCCGACTCGCCCGCCTGATCCTGCGTGGCCTCGGCGTCCTCGGCTGTCCCACGGCCCTGTCACTCGTGCTCGGTCCTGAACCCGTGGTATTCCCTCACGGGGGCGAGGTCGAGAGCCGGACGCCCACGGACGGAAGGCTGGCGACATGCGGAAACTGGTCTACGGCATGAACCTGACCCTGGACGGCTACATCGCCGCGCCCGGCGACGACATCGGCTGGAGCGGACCGCCGAGCCCCGAGCTGTTCCAGTGGTGGCTCGACCAGGAGAAGGCGAGCGGCCTGTCGCTGTACGGGCGCAAGCTGTGGGAGACGATGAGCTCCTACTGGCCCACCGGGGACCGGCAGCCCGACGCCACCGCGGCGGAGATCGAGTTCGCGCGGACCTGGCGGGACACGCCGAAGGTGGTGTTCTCCTCGACGATCGACGAGGTCGACTGGAACACCCGCCTGGTCACCGGCGACGCGATCGCCGAGATCACCCGGCTCAAGGCCGAGGACGGCGCCCCGATGCACATCGGCGGCGCAACGCTCGCCGGGGCGGCCATGCGCGCCGGACTGATCGACGAGTACATGATCGCCTCCCATCCGGTCCTGGTCGGCGGCGGCACGCCGTTCTTCACCGCGCTGGACAGCTGGGTGAACCTGAACCTGGTCGAGACGCGGACGTTCCCCGGCGGCGTGGTCCTGACCAGGTACGAGACGAGGCGCTGAGCCGCTTCCCCGCCGTCTCAGCGAGGTCGTGCACCGTGCGCACGTGGTCCGACCGCCGCCCGCCGACGATCAGGGAGGTTCGGGCGACGACGGTGCCCGGGGTTCACGAGGCGGACGCCGGTCTTTGCCGAGGCCTTCGCGGCACCGACCGCGGATGGGTCAGCGGGTGAAGCGGCCGCCCAGGTAGCGGTACTCGGGGTCGTCGGCGGGCAGGTCGCCGAGCTCGGCGATCAGCTCCTCCGCGTACTGCTCGGCGTCGTCCTGCGGTTGGTAGCCGAGTGCCCGGGCGGTCGAAAGGTCCCACCAGGCACGGGTGTTGGCGGAGATGCCGTAGACCACGGTGTGCCCGTTCACCGGGCCGGTGAGGGCGGCGTGCACCAGGCGGGCGCAGTCGCCGGGGCTGAGCCAGGTGGCCAGGGCCCGGATGCTGCGCGGCTGGTCGGCGAAGGAGCCGATCCGCAGCGAGACGCTCTCCATCCCGTGCCGGTCGGCGTACAGCGAGGCCAGGTTCTCGCCGAAGCACTTGGACAGCCCGTAGAAGGTGTCGGGGCGCTGCGGGGTGTCCACCGGCACGATCGCACCGCCGGCGGGCCGCTCGGTGAAGCCCACCGCGTGGTTGCTGCTGGCGTAGACGATCCGGCGCACCCCCGCCGCCCGGGCCGTCTCGTACACCCGGTGGGTGCCGTCGATGTTGGCGGCCAGGATGTCGGCGAACGGCGCCTCGCCCGGGATCCCGGCCAGGTGCACCACCGCGTCCACGTCTTCCATCGCCTCTGCCAGGGCGCCGGCGTCCTGGAGGTCGGCGGTGACCGCCTGCGGTTCACCGGGCACCGGCAGGCGGTCGAAGCAGCGCAGCCGGTACCCGTAGGCGGGCAGCGACTCCCGCAGGCTGGTGCCGATCCGGCCGGCGGCGCCGGTGAGCAGGACGAGTCGCGGCTGGTTCACCATGTGCTGTGTCCCCCTGGGCCTTTCTCGCGGGCCCGAACCGGCCCCGCGGTCCAACGCGGTGGATCGCGACTGTACCTGACGGCCGGTCGCGGGAACGGGACGGGCGGTTCCGGCCCGGCAGCGCGATTCCTCGGGTAGGGTCCGTGGTCAGTGCGGCGCTGGGGATCCCCCCTATTGCCCGGAGAGCATGGTGATGGGCAGGTCCATGCTGATGAGGCTGTCGGCGGCAGCGGAGAAGTCCGCGTCCCCGCACGGGTTGAGTGGGTTGCCGACGGGCAGGCCGAGGAGGTTGCCGGTCACCGATCCCGGGCCTGCGGTGGCCCCGGCGGGTCGTTGGTGCACGAGGGGATGCCACGGCCCGCCGGGGGCTGGTGGGGATCAGTACAGGGCATCGCCCATCGGCGAGCCGTCGCCCGTGACGTAGGCGCGGATGGCGGCCAGGTACTCGGCGCGGCTGACGCGCCCGTCGCCGTCGGTGTCCAGGGCGTCGAACGCCGCGCCGGCGTTGTCCGCCCGGTTGTTCAGAGCCTGGCGCAGCGCCGTGAACTGGGAGCGGTCCAGGGCGCCGTCCTGGTCGGCGTCGGCGAGGTCGAACAGGGCGCCCAGGGCGTAGCGGCAGACGTTGTCGAACTTGTCGGCGTCCACCCAGGCGACGTACTCCTCGTAGGTGATCACGCCGTCGCCGTTGGCGTCCATCGCGGCCCAGGCCCGCTCTCCGGTGGTCTGCGCGGCGATCACCAGGGGGTCGTCGTGGGTGCGGCCGGTGGCCTGTCGGGCTCGTTCGATGCGCACGAAGTAGTCGTGCCGGGAAGCGATGCCGTCCCCGTCGGTGTCGAGCATCGCGTAGACGCGGCCCTTCGGGGTGGCGGTGAGGGCGTCGGCCGGGGCCGGCCGGGGTGCGGCCTGGGGCTGTGGCATGTCGGGTCTTCCTTCGTGAGCGGGAGCGGGGAGTTGGGCCGGTCAGTGGGTCAGGCGCAGCACGAGGGTGGAGTCGAGGGTGGTCTCGCCGGCCGGGGTGCCGCAGCCGGCGCCGCTGCTGGTGCCGATCGCGGTGAGGGCGTCGCCCGCGAAGCGGGCGCTGTCGGGGGTGACGGCGCCGGTGACGACGAGTGAGGCGGTGCCGTTCACCTTCACGACATCGGTGTGCGTGAACTCCAGGGTGGAGGTGGTCAGGTCGGCCCAGTGGACGGTGGTGGTGGAGGTGTCGCCGTGTTCGTCGCCTGTGCACTCGGTGGCCGGCATGGTGACCGTGCGCTCGAACGTGCCGGTGGCCGAGGGCGCGCCGGAGGCGTCCACGCACGAGAGGGTGCCGGTCATGGCCAGGGTGTCGGGCAGCGGCAGGTTGGTGGCGCCGGCACCGACCGCGTTGGCGAAGACGCCGTGGGCGTTCATGACGCAGGTGGCGTCGGTGACGGGCGCGACGGGCACCGGGCGGGCCGGGGCCGGGCGGGCCGGGGCGGCGGCGCCGGTGAGCAGGGGGAGGGCGGCCAGCAGCGAGGAGGCGGCGGCCAGCGAGGTGCGGCGGACGGAGATTGTCATGTGGTGTGCTCCAAGCGGGAGTTGGGGGGTGAATCCGGGCGGGTGCTCAGGAGAAGGCGTAGGCCGCGGAGGTGCCCAGCCCCCGGGGCTTTTCGACGGCCGCGGCGCCGGCACGCTCGAAGCGGCCGGTCAGTTGGTGTCACCGGTAGGAGCCCGCCGGCGCCTCCTGCAGCGACTCGGTGAAGCGCACCGCCTGGGGCGGGACGACCGCCGAGGCGTGGGCGAGGGTGTCGACCCGGGCGGTGAGCAGGCCGTCGACCAGGGCGGTGGCCTCGGCGGGGCTCGAACGGCATGTGGAAGGACGGCGGTGAAAGGGGTCCCATGACCGGGTCGCTTCCCTTCCCCGGCCCCGCCGATACGGAAGTTCACCCGTACGGGAAGCTCAGGGATTCTCGGTGACGAACCAGTCCGCGGAGGGCGTGGTGCCGCCGGGCTGGGCGCCGAGGGATCCGGTCGGGGTCTCGGTCAGGTAGAGGTCGTTGTCGTTGAGGTCCGATCCCGACCGGACCCGGCAGCGGCCGGCGCCCGTGATGCTCCACGCGGACTCGGTGGCGCGGCACTGCCCGTAGCGCACGCTCCAGTTGTCGCCGATGGCCACGCAGCCCACGGCGTCCTTGTCCGGGTCGAACGCCGCGAGGTTGACCCAGGCGCCCTCCGGCCGCAGCTCCCAGCGCTGTTCGGGCACCGCCTCGCACGGCTCCAGCCGCACCTGCTCGGTGCCGAAGGTGTGGTGCAGGCAGGTGCCGGTACGGGCGTTGCGCAGCGAGTAGGTGGGTGCCGGGCCGGTGGCCGCGCGGGCGGTGGCGCTCGCGGTGGCACTCGCGGTGGCCGGCAGGAGGAGCAGGACGGCGAGGGCGGGCGCCGTCGCCGCGCGCCGGGAACGAACGGGCATGGGGTGGCTTTCCGTTGAGACTGCGCGAAACCGTTTGTGCAACGCTCAACGATCGACGCGCAGTCAGGAAACGAACCACCGCCCGCCCCGGCACGGGGAGTACGGGAAGCCGGCCCGGCCGACGCCCCACGCACCCGGGTGCCCGCCCGGGCGGACTACTCCATGGGTGCCTTGCGGCAACCGTTGGCCGCGATCACGGCGGGCACGTAGTCGTCGCGCAGGAGCCGGTAACACGCGTCGAAGGCCTCCTTGCCCCCGGCCGCGCCGATCTCGCAGGCATCCTGCACGACCTGCTGGTCGGCGTTCGGTGCCTTCTCCAGGACGTAGTAGAAGCAGCCCTGCGCGGTCGCGCTCGCGGCCGGGGCGAGAGCGACGGCACCACCGAGGGCGAGGGCGAGGGTGCAGCCGGCGGCAGCGGCGCGGCGGAACAGCTTCATGATGGTCGGATCCTTCCGATCAGGGTGGGTGCGAGAGAGCCGGCGGGGGTACGCGAACCAACCCGTCGCGCCCGGCCCGGCACATGACTACCGCAGGCCCCACCCCGTTCGGCCGGGCGCCGCGCCGACACCCGACCGAGATCACCCTCAGGGAGTGCCGCTGCGCCCACTGCGCGCGCTGCGCCCGCTATTCGTTCGCTGCGCGCGCAGCGGCGGCACGTACGGCTCGGGCACGAGGCGGCGGGCCTCGACGGCGAGGCCTGCGGGCACCTCCACCCGGGCCGCGACGTGGGCCAGGCACGCCTGTGGCGTCGCGTGCGCGGCCGGGGCGAGCAGGGCGGCAGCGCCCAGGGCCAGGGCGGGGCGAGGGCGACGGTGCACACGGCGGCGGCCGCGCGCCGTACCGGCTTCATGCCGGGTGGGTCCTTCCGAACAGGCGGGCAGTCGAAGGCGCGGGCGCGGACGTCCCCCGCTCACCGACCCCGGCTCCGCCCAGGCCTACCGCACGGCCGCCCCCGCCGCCGCGGCCGTGCGGCCAGCCGACTACCGGGCTGCGGCGGCGCCCAACTTCCGCTCTGCCGTCGCCAGTTCGAGGGATTGCGGTATCCGGCCCGGCGCCGACACGATCCTGCGCAGGGGAACGACACAGGGAGGCATCCATGCGCCGACAGATCATCGGGGCCGTCATGACGGCCGCCGCCGGGACGTTCGCGCTCGCCGCACCCGCCGAGGCGGCCACCGGGGTGGTGGTGAACGGCGTGCCCCACGAGAACCGCCGGCGCGGCTGCTGCCCGAGTTCCTCGCCGGTCTCCCTCCAGAACCACACCGACTCCACGGTCCCGGTGCATGCCGACGCGAACTGCCAGGGCGCGCTGACCGCCGAGGTGGAACCCGGCCGGTCCGCCAGGACCTTCGGGGGCAAGCTGCTCCGTGCGCTGAGCGGCCGGGTACTCCCGCCCACCCACGCCGCTCCTGCTTCTGCTTCTGCCGACGGCTAAGCCCGGCCCCGCCGCCGTCCGGTTGCCACTACCGTCGGAACCCATGGACACCGTCACCACCCGCACCGTCGAGTACCCCGCCGACGGCCTCACGATGGTCGGACACCTCGCCCTGCCGGCCGGCACCGGCCGCCGGCCCGCCGTCCTGATCGGGCCCGAGGGCACCGGCCTGAACGACTTCCAGCGCCGCCGGGCCGACGCCCTCGCCGAACTCGGCTACACCGCCCTGGCCTTCGACCTCCACGGCGGACGGTGGTTCACCAACCCCCAGGACATGCTGGAACGCTGCCTGCCCCTGCTCGCCGACCCCGACCGGCTGCGCGGCATCGGCCACGCCGCGCTCGACGTGCTGCGCGCCCAGCCGCGCACCGACCCCGGGCGCATCGCCGCCATCGGCTACGGCACCGGCGGCGCCGTCGTCCTCGAACTCGGGCGCGACGGCGCCGACCTGAAGGCGATCGGCACCGTCAACGCCCTGACCACCGGCCGGCCCGGCGAAGCCGCGAACATCCGCTGCCCGGTCTGGGCGGGCGTCGGATCCGAGGACCCGATCATGCCCGCCGCCCAGCGGGACGCCTTCGCCGCCGAGATGCAGGCCGCCGGCGTCGACTGGCGCCTGACCGTCTACGGCGGCGCCCGGCACGCCTTCCACCACCCGCCCGTCGACCAGGCCGTCGTGCCCGGCGTCGCCCACCACCCGCGGCACGCCGAGCGTGCCTGGCGCGACGTCCTCGCCCTGCTCGCCGAATGCCTGCCCGTGACGGCCGGTTGACGGCCGGTTGACGGCCGGTCGGCGACTGCGGGCCCCGGCCGGGGCACGGGCCGCTCTGGCACACTCGACCGCATGTCCGAACCCCAACGGCTCCCCGGCACGGCGCCGGGCGACGACACCGACCCGCTGCACGAGTACGCGCAGCTCTACCCCGAGGTGGCGCGGGCCGGTTCGGTGCGTGACGCCCTCCAGGCGGCGGCCGACCGCGCGGGCCACGAACTCACGGTCGAGCTGACGTCCTCACCGGGCTGGCGCCACGTGGCCGCGAAGGCGGAAGCCGGCGCCCGCCTGGCGACCGTCAGCATGCTGCGCGCCGGCGAACGCCACTTCGCGCTCAACTGCTGGACCAACGGGATCCACATGGCCGGCGGCTCGGCCCAGGACCTCGCCGAGGTCGCCGGCGCGATGCACACCTGGGTACGGGCGGGCGCCGGGGTGCGCGAACTCACCGAGCGGTGGCCCTTCCTGCGGACCTGGGAGCTGGCCGAGGCCCACGAGCGCGGCGAGGCCGTCCCGGCCCGGTGGCGGATGATGCTCCGCGGCCCCGCCCGTCGGCAGGACTCCGACTTCCGGGACCTCGTCGAGGCCGCCCACGCCGAGCCACGGCTGCGGGCCCTGTCGCCCGGGCGGTCGATGTGGTGGTTCACCCTCAGCCGCCGCGCCGAGCCGCCGGTCTGCCACGACCTGCCGAGGACCAGGCCGCTGGGCGAGGGCCGCTACGAGGTCACCTTCGCCGACCGCCGGGTGCGGGAGGCGGACGGCGCGCCGTCCGCCGTCGCGCTGATCCTGGCCGCCCTGCCCGACGACGCCGTCCCGCCGGCCCCCGACTCGCCCCTCGGCCCGTGAGGTCACTCTCGACAGAGGTGTGTGCGGTTGATCAGGGCGGGTGTCTGGTGTTGTGGCCGTACGGGTGCGCGGGGTTGGCGGCCGTGGCGGCCGTGGCGGTCGGAGGTGCGGCGACCGTGACCGAAGGATGACTCAGGAGGCGGACGGTTCGATCTCGCCGGCGAAGACGATGACCTGGTCGATGAGGTTGCGCCGCAGATGGACGACGTCCGTTCCCGTCAGGCGGGGACCTCCGTCCGGCGTGGTGAAGACCCACCGGTACCGGGCCCACTCGTCAGGCATGTCCACCTGCGAGCAGCGCGTCATCGTGCCGGTCCCCGCCGGGTGGCGCCGGAGGTCCAGCACGAACCGCTCGACCGCCGCGATTCCTTCGGTGCGGCCCAGGGGCCCCCAGAAGATCACGTCTGAGGTGAGGGCCTGGGAGAGCAGGGCCGTGACGTAGCTGTCGTTGGAGGCGTTGAAAGCGGAGATGAACGTGTCGATCGCGGTGCGTGCCGTTTCTTCCTGCATGCCCTAGTAATACCAGCCGCTTCGCGTGCGTTCGTCCTGTGCGTCGCCTTCCGGTCGCGGTGGAGGGTGCCGGTCGCAGCACCGGGGGAAGAAACGCCCGCCCTGCGGCGGACGGGCCGCGGGGCGGGCGTGGGGGCGGGCTGGGGGTGGCGGGTCCGGGCCCGCGGCGGGCGCGGCGCCGGTTGACCCGAAGGGCGTCGTGTGCCTACCGCCTCCGGTGTTCCCGGGGCGTGCGCAGGCCGAGGTCGGAGACCGGGCCGAGGTGGCCGAGCTTGTCCGGGTTGGCGACGGCGTGGATTTCGCGCACGGTGCCGTCCCTGGTGATGTCGAGGGCGAGGACGTTGAGGACGCGTCCTTCGGTGTCGTAGGCCACCATGCCCGGGTGGCCGTTGATGCGGGCGGGTACCAGGCGGGCGCCGAGTTCGGTGATCCGGTGGACGGCGTTGACGATGAGTTTGGCGACCGGCAGGGAGGTGGTGACCGGGCGGCCGATCGCGCGGGCCTTGCCGCCTCCGTCGCCGTGCAGGACGACGTCGGGGGCGAGCATGGCGAGCAGTTCGTCCAGGTTCCCGCCGGCGGCGGCCTCGAAGAAGCGGCGGGCCAGTTCGTCGCCCTGCGCTCGCCGGGCCGGGGGCGTGGGCGGGGTGTCGGTGGTGCAGGCCGTGAGGTGTTTTCTGGCGCGGGTGAGGATCTGACGGCAGTTCGCCTCGGATTTGCCGGTCAGCTGCGCGATGTCGGGGTAGCTGTAGCCGAAGGCCTCGCGCAGTAGGAAGACCGCGCGTTCCACGGGGGAGAGGGCCTCCAGCATCACGAGGAACGCCATCGACAGGGAGTCGGTGAGTTCGGCGTGTTCGGCGGGGGCGTTGCCGGGGTGCTCGGCGAAGGTGACGACCGGTTCGGGCAGCCATTCGCCGGCGTAGGTCTCGCGCCGCATCCGTGCGGAGCCGAGGTGGTTGATGCCCAGGCGGGTGACCGAGGTGGTCAGGTACGCCTTGAGGTTGGTGACGGTGGTGCCCGCCTGCTGGGCGCGGGTCAGGTTGAGGAAGGTGTCCTGGACGAGGTCCTCGGCGTCGGCGACCGAGCCCGTCATGCCGTAGGCGATGGAGAACAGCAGCGGCCGATACCCGGCCGCCTCCGCCACGTTGGCCACGTCTGCCGGTCCCGTCATGCAGCCCCGTCCTTTCCGGCGCCACCGCGGTGGGTGGCGCGCGTCACACCGGCGCGCCTGTCACAGGCGGCCGGGCTGCCCTGTCCAAGAGGGCACCAGCGGACAAGGTAGCGAGGAGAACACGATGCGAGCCCGCCCGGACCCCCTTTTCGCCGGCCCGGTGATGGGCAAGGTCTTCACCGGCGCCGAGCGGGCGACCCTCCTCCTGGCCGAGGAGGGCACCCGCCCCGCGGACGCGGCGGGCGGGGTGAGCGAGGCGAGGTGGCAACTGCGGCGAGGCACGACGACGAGGAGCAACTCGCCGCCCTGGTGGGCCTGATCGCGGTGATCAACGCCTTCACCGGGGCAACGTCCTCACCCGCCAGCCCGCCGACGGCCACCGGGCCGGACAGCACCCCGCCCTCCGAGCCCCCCGCCCTCAAGCCCTGACCTTCGAACCCTGCCCTCCGGGCTCCGAATCCGGTAACTCGCTCTGCCCGTAAGGAGAAACGTCGTGAACGTCGCATTGTGGATCGTGACCGTGCTGCTGGCCGCCGCTTACCTGCTCGGCGGCGCTTTCAAGGTGCTCGTGCCCAGGGAGAGGATCGCTGCCGCCGGGCGCAGCGGCCGTTGGGTGGGGGACTTCAGCGCGGGCGGGGTGAAGGCGATCGGCGGGGTGGAGGTGCTGGCCGCTGTCGCTCTCGTACTGCCGGCCGTGCTCGGTGTCGCGCGGGTTTTCGTGCCGCTGGCCGCGCTGGGGCTGGTGTTGCTGATGGTCGGTGCGGCGGTGGTGCGTGTCCGGCGTCGGGAGTACGGCCTGGTGGCGGTCGACGTGCTGTACATCGTGCTGGCGGCGTTCGTGCTCTGGGGACGCGTGGGCCCGGAGTCCTACCTCCACTGACCACCCGGACCCGCCGCCACCGGCCGCCCCTGACGCCCGTTCAATACAGGGTGGTTGCATTTCCGCCCGGCCCAGGGGGCATGCTGCGGGGCGGGGGTGGGCGCGGAAGGCGTGACGGGGTGCACAGCAGGGCGCGCGGGTGCGGCGGTGGGGCGACGGCCTGCACGGGATGGGCGGTGGTGCCGGGAGGCGGCGCCGACTGGGGGCGGGCTGTTGCCGGTGTCGACGGTGGATGGTGTGGATCGCCGTTCGGCCCGTCGTTCGGCCCGCTCCCGCCGTTCGGATCGTCCAGTGCCCGGCTGTGCGCCCTACCCGGGCTGCTGCGGTGTGGCCGTGGTGGGGCTGGTAGCCCGTTCAGCCCAGCAGAGCCGCGACTGTTCCCACGGTCGGGTGGCCGGCCGTGCCGGGGCGGGTGGCGTGGTGGTCGGCGGCGGGCCAGGGGCTGCAGTGGCGGGACTGGGCCGGGTCGGCGGCCGGGGCGTGGTGAGGTCGGTGGCGGCCGGGCTAGGGGGCGGGTGAGGGTGGGCGCCAGGCGTGTGTCCTGGGTGCGGCCCTCGCGCGGTGGGGCCTGGTGGTGGCCGGTGGCCGTGCCCGGCGGGTCGCGGCCGGTGGTCGGGGTCTGGGCCTGGCCGGGGCCAGGTGGGTGGTGTGTTTCGTGTGTGGGTGGGGTGGGTGTGTGTGGCACTCGTGTGGGTGAGGGCGGGTGGTGGGAAGCCGTCCTGCTGCTGCGGGCCGTCGTGGGCGGGTGAGTGTGGGGCGGTGTGGCCGGTGCGGGTGGGGTCGGGGGCGGTCGGGGTGGGGGCGGTCTGGCGCGGGTGTGGGTTTGAGTGGGTGGGGGGTTGGTGCCGTCCGGAGGGCTGCGTATGGGTGGCCGGGTGGGTGTGGGGCGTGCAGGTTGGTTCCGTGAGCCGGGTTCGGTGTGGGCGGTTCGCCCCGGGTGGGGCGCCGGCGGGGTTCTCGGGTTGGGTGGTTGGGTGGTTACGGCAGGTACCGTTTCGGGTGCTGTGTGTTGATCGTTGTTGGGTGGGTGGTGTCGGGTTGTGGGTGTGGTCGGGTTGGTGTGGGGTGGTGGAATCGTTGGAGGATCAGCGGTACGACTTTCGAATGTCTGTCGGGGCCGTCGTGTACGGCATCGATGATGAGAATTTTCTTTGACTGTGTTGTCGCTGCATCCGGCTGGTTCCTGGTGGAGTCCTGGTGTGTGGGCGCGTCTACCGGGTGGTGGTGGTGACGTCGGGGTCATCGGCGTCGCTGGTGGTGGTGAGCGATGCGCGCTGTTGTGGAAAATTTTTTTTACGGAGCCGAGGAACCCATTTTCATGGACGCACGTCACGACACGGTCGGCCCTGGCACGCTGCACCGTCCTCATCCCGGGCTGGCTGCGTTGTGGCCGGTGGCCGAGCCTGCTGCTGCGCGCAGTCTGCTCGATGTCCTGGCCGCGACGGCTGAGGCGTTTCCGCAGGCGCCGGCGTTGGATACCGGGGACGTGGTGTTGGACTACCGCGCGTTGATGCGGGAGGTCGATGCGTTGGCGGGTGTGCTGGCGGGGCACGGTATCGGGTGCGGGGACCGGGTGGGGGTGCGTGTTCCGTCGGGGACGGCGCAGTTGTATGTGGCGGTTTTGGCGGTGTTGCGCTGTGGTGCGGCGTATGTGCCGGTGGACGCGGAGGATCCGGACGAGCGTGCGGAGATGATCTGGCAGGACGCCGGGGTGTGTGCGGTGGTGGGGGCGGGGGGCCGGCTGGTGGCGGGTCCGGGGGCGCGGCCGTCGGGGTGTCCGGCGTGGCCGGGGCCGGGTGATGACGCGTGGGTGATTTTCACGTCGGGGACGACCGGCCGTCCGAAGGGGGTGGCGGTCACTCATCGTAGTGCTGCGGCGTTCGTGGATGCGGAGGCGCGTTTGTTCCTGCGTCGCCAGCCGCTGGGTCCTGGGGACCGTGTGCTGGCGGGTCTGTCGGTGGCTTTCGATGCGTCGTGTGAGGAGATGTGGCTGGCCTGGCGTCATGGTGCGTGTCTGGTGCCGGCGCCGCGTTCGCTGGTCAAGGCGGGTACCGATCTGGGGCCGTGGCTGGTGGAGCGGGGTATCACCGTGGTCTCCACGGTGCCGACGCTGTTGGCGTTGTGGCCGCTGGAGTGTCTGGAGCGGGTGCGTCTGATCATCGTCGGTGGTGAGGCCTGTCCGGCGGAGCTGGTGGAGCGTCTGGCGGTGCCGGGCCGGGAGTTCTGGAACACCTACGGTCCGACCGAGACGACGGTGGTGGCCACCGCGGCGCGGATGCTGCCGGGTGAGCCGGTGCGGATCGGGGCGCCGCTGGACGGCTGGGAGATCGCGGTGGTCGACCCGGCCGGTCATCCGGTGCCCTGGTACGAGAGCGGTGAGCTGCTGATCAGTGGTGTCGGTACGGCGCGTTATCTCGATCCTGTGAAGGACGCGGAGAAGTACGGTCCTCATCCCGCGCTTGCCGGTGCGCGGGTGTATCGCAGTGGTGACCTGGTCCGTAACGACCCTGAGGGCCTGATTTTCCTAGGGCGTGCGGATGACCAGGTCAAGCTCGGCGGGCGCCGGATCGAGCTGGGTGAGATCGACGCGGCTCTGCAGGCTCTGCCGCAGGTGCGGGCGGCGGCGGCCGCGGTGCGCAAGACCCCGGCCGGCGCGGACCTGCTGGTCGGCTATCTGGTCGCCGGGCCGGGTGCGGTTCCCGATCTCGCCGCCGCCCGCCGGGAGCTGCTCGAACGCCTGCCGGCGCCGCTGGTGCCCGTGCTCGCTCTCGTCGACTCGCTGCCCACCAAGACGTCCGGGAAGGTCGACCGGGGTGCGCTGCCCTGGCCGCTGCCCACCGCCGCCGGTGGCGCCGGTGGCGCCGGTGGCGCCGGTGGCGGCGGTGCCGGTGGCGGTGGTGGCGGTGGCGGTGGTGGCGGTGGTGGTGGTCAGGGTCCGGGCGGGTGTCTGGAGGGCACCGCGGGCTGGCTGGCCGGTCATTGGGAGCGGCTGCTGGGTACGGTTCCCGGTCTCGGTGACGACTTCTTCGCCCTGGGCGGTTCCAGTCTCACCGCTGCCCGTCTGGTGTCCGATCTGCGTGCGCGTCATGCCGGGGTTTCCGTCGCGGACCTGTACGCCCATCCGGTCCTGGCCGACCTGGCCCGCTACCTGGACTCCCTCGGCCCCGCCGGCCAGGCCACCGGCCAGGCCACCGCCGGGTCCGGGTCCGGTGCTGGTGCTGGTGCTGGTGCGGGTGCTGGTGCGGGTGCGGGTGTGGAGGGTGGGGTGGTGGGCCGGGTGCGGCGTGGGGTGCGTCCCACTCCGCGTAGTGCCGCGGTGTGGCAGAGTCTGATGCTGCTGGCCTTGTTCGCCCTGGCCGGACTGCGCTGGGTGATCGTGCTGATCGCGGTCGACAATCTCCTGGGCTCGCGTCTGCTGTGGGCGCCTCACAGTTCCTGGTGGCCCGTGGCCGCGGCCGGGGTCCTTTTCTACAGTGCTCCTGGCCGTACCGTGCTCGCCGCTGCCGGAGCCCGTGTGATCACCGCGGGTATCCGCCCGGGCAGCCATCCGCGTGGCGGCCAGGTCCATCTGCGGTTGTGGGCCGCCGAACGCTACACCGCCCTGTTCGCCACCGCTTCCCTGTCCGGTACCCCGTGGGCCGCGCGGTACGCGCGGATGCTCGGCTGCCGCGTGGGCCGGGGTGTGCAGCTGCACACCGCGCCTCCGGTGACCGGGCTGGCCCGTATCGGCGCGGGTGCCTGCCTGGAACCGGAGGTCGACATCGCGGGCTGGTGGCTGGACGGCGACACCCTGCAGCTCGGCCGGATCGAGGTCGGTGAAGGCGCCAGCGTCGGCCACCGCGCCACCTTGATGCCCGGTGCCCGTGTCGGTGCCCGGGCGCAGATCGCCCCCGGCGCGTGTGTCACCGGCACCGTCCCGCCGGGCGAACACTGGCACGGCTCCCCGGCCCGCCCCAGCACCGACACCCCCACGGCCTGGCCCGCCGGCCCCGCCCGCCCCCAGCGCCTGTGGAACGCCGCCTACGGTGCGGCCCTGGTCCTCTTCGGTCTCCTGCCGCTCCTGTCCGCCCTGCCCGCCCTGTCCATCGCCTACCCGATGGTCGCCGCCGAGCCGACCCTGAGCGCCGCGCTGCTGCGACTGCTGCCGCTGACCGTGCCGCTGGCCGCGCTCACCGTCATCTGCCACGCCGCCCTGATAGCCCTGCTGATCCGCCTGTTCTCCCTGCCCCTGCGTCCCGGTTTCCACCCGGCCACCGGAGGCGTCGCGTTCTGCGCCTGGGCCGTGTGCGGCCTGAGCGACAGCGCCCGGCGCACCCTGTTCCCCCTGTACGCCAGCCTCTTCACCCCGGTGTGGCTGCGCCTGCTCGGCGCGCGGATCGGGCGCCGGGTGGAGGCCTCCACCGTGCTCGCCCTGCCCGGCCTGATGCGGGTCGACGACGGCGCCTTCCTCGCCGACGACACCCTCGTGGCCCCCTACGAGCTGCGCGGCGGCTGGCTGCACCTGGGCCGCGCCCACGTGGGACGGCGTTCCTTCGTCGGCAACTCCGGCATCGTCGGCCCCGGCCGCTCGCTGCCCGACAACTGCCTGGTCGGCGTGCTCTCCGACACCCCCGCCCACGCCCCCCAGGGCTCCTCCTGGCTGGGCCGGCCCGCCTTCGCCCTGCCCCGGGTGGCCGAAGGCGGCGGCGAGGCCCGCACCTACGACCCGCCCAAGCGCCTGATGTGGGCACGCGCCGGCGTCGAGGTCTGCCGGCTCCTGCCGGTGATCATCGCCGCGCTGCTCGCCGACCTGGTCTTCGCCGCCCTGCAGGCGATCCGCAACGGCTACGGACTCGGCGCGGCCCTGGGCGCCGCCGGCCCGGTCCTGATCGCCGCCGCGATCGCCGCCTGCACCATCGCCACCCTCGCCAAGTGGCTGCTGGTCGGCCGCTTCCGCGTCGCCGAGCACCCGCTGTGGTCGTCCTTCGTCTGGCGCAACGAGCTCTACGACACCTTCGTCGAGGAACTCGCCATGCCCTTCGGCGGCGGCGCCATGACCGGCACCCCCTACCTGAACCTGTGGCTGCGCAGCCTCGGCGCCAGGATCGGGCGCGGCGTGTGGTGCGAGACCCACTGGCTGCCCGAGAGCGACCTGGTCACCGTCGAGGCGGGCGCCAGCGTCAACCGCGGCACCGTGCTGCAGACCCACCTGTTCCACGACCGGGTGATGCGCCTGGGCCCCGTCCACCTGGGCGCCGGCTCCACCACCGGGCCGCACTCCATCGTGCTGCTCAACTCCTCCCTCGGCGCGAACACCACGGTCGGCCCCGCCTCCCTGGTCATGCGCGGCGAGAACGTGCCCGGCGACACCCGCTGGCTCGGCAACCCCGTCGCCGCCTGGAACGCCGATCCCACCCCGCCCCCCGGGCGCCGCGCCGCCCGCGCCGCCCGGCGCCGCAGCGCCGTGACCTAGCCCCCACCCCGGCACCCCCGAAGGGGCGGTGCGGACACGGCCCCGCCGTGACCGCACCGCCCCCCCTTTTTTCGGCTCTGCCCGCCCCTTGGCGCACCACTTTGCCCGGGCACACCACTGGTGGAACCCCCCCCGGCAGCCGCCCGCCGCCCCCTGGCACCCGCTGTCGTCTCCGGCAGCCGCGGTGGACGCGGCCCGGGGGTGGGCAGGGGCCGGGGCCGTCGACGGCGTGATCGGCAACGGGCGGCCCCGGCCCCGGCCCAGGCCCGTTCCGGTACGGGCGGGGCATCGACCGCGAAATCCTGGGACGCGGTTCGGGGTGCCAGGGGCCGCCGTCGCTTCTGGCACCCGCCCGCCGCCTCGGCAGCCGCCGTCGCCTCCGGCAGCCGAGGTGGGCGTGGTCCGTGGGTGAGCAGGGGCTGGGGCCGTCGACGGGGTGGTCGGCGATGGGCGGCTGCGGCCCGGGGTGCGTTGCGGTAGGGGCGGGGCATCGGCAGCGCAGGCGCGTACGGGTTGCGGCCGGTCGCGGTGGGCGGGGTCCCGGGGCCGTCGACGGTGTGATCGGCGATGGGCGGCTGCGGCCCGGGGTGCGTTCCGGTAGGGGCGGGGCATCGGCCGCGCAAGCCTGTACGGGCGCGGTTGGCGCGGTCCGTGGGTGAGGGGAGCGGGGCCGCCTCCGGCGGTCGCCGCCGTCCCCGGCACCTGCCGCCGCCCCCCTGGCACCCGCCGTCGCCTTCGGCAGCCGCGGTTGGCGCGGTCCGGGGTGAGTAGGGTCCGGGGCCGTCTCCGGCGGTCGCCGCTCGTCCCCGGCGCCTGCCGCCGCCCCCCTGGCACCCGCCGTCGCCTCCGGCAGCCGCGGTGAACAAGGGCCGGGGTGAACAAGGGCCGGGGCCGTCGATGGCGTGGTCGGCAACGGGTGGTCCAGGCCCGGGGGTGCGTTGCGGTAGGGGCGGGGCATCGGCCACGCAATCCTGTGTGATCGGCGACAGGCGGCTGCGCCCAGGGTGCGTTCCGGTATGGGCGGGGCATCGGCCGCGCAGGCGCGTACGGCTGTGGCCGGTCGCGGTGGGCGCGGGCCGGGGTGACCAGGGTCCGGGGCAGCCTCCGGCGGTCGCCGCTCGTCCCCGGCGCCTGCCGCCGCCCCTGGCACCCGCCGTCGCCTCCGGCAGCCGCGGTTGGCGCGGTCCGGGGGTGAGCAGGGGCCGGGGCCGTCGATGGCGTGATCGGCGATGGGCGGCTGCGGCCCGGGGTGTGTTCCGGTAGGGGCGGGGCAGCGGCCGGCAAGCCTGTATGGCTGTGGCCGGTCGCGGTGGGCGCGGTCCGGGGTGATCAGGGACCGGGGCCGCCTCCGGCACCCGCCGTCGCCTCAGGCAGCGGCGGTGGACGCGGTCCGGGGTGAGTAGGGCCCGGGGCCGTCGATGGCGTGATCGGCGACAGGTGGTTCCGGACCCCGGGTGCGTTGCGGTAGGGGCGGGGCATCGGCAGCGCAGGCGCGTACGGCTGTGGCGGGTCGCGGTGGGCGCGGTCCGGGGTGACCAGAGGCCGCCGTCGCCTCTGGCACCCGCCGTCGTCCCGGCAGCCGCGGTGGACGCGGCCCGGGGCCGTCGATGGCGTGATCGGCGATGGGCGGCTGCGGCCCGGGGTGCGTTGCGGTAGGGGCGGGGCATCGGCCGCGCGAGCCTGTACGGCTGTGGCCGGTCGCGGTGGCGGGGCCCGGGGTGAGCAGGGGGGCCGTCGACGGGGGATCGGCGACAGGCGGTTCCGGTCCAGGTCCGTTCCGGTAGGGGCGGGGCATCGGCCGCGCAGGCGCGTGCGGCTGTGGCCGGTCGCGGTTGGCGCGGTCCGTGGGTGACCAGGGACCGGGGCCGTCTCCGGCAGTCGCCGTCGTCCCCGGCATCCGCTGTCTCCGGTAGTCGCGGGGGACGCGGCCCGGGGTGAACAAGGGCCGGGGTGAGCAGGGGCCGGGGCCGCCGGTGGCACGATCGGTAACAGGCGGTCCCGGCCCCGGCTGCGGGTGCGTTTCCGTACGGGCGGGGCATCGACCGCGGAAGCCCGTACGGCTGCGGCCGGCACCCATGGAACGACTTCAACAGCACTTGAAGTCAAGCCCGCCCGCCCCGGCAGGAGGACGGACACCTGCGCCAGGTAGCCTCGCTCCCGGTGGGGGCCGGCAGGCGAAACGGAAGCAGGGGCGGACGGATGACACAGCAGCAACGCGGCTACTGGCGGGACTCGGACGGCTCGGCCGTCGCCGTCAGTCAGGCGCACATCGTGTGGACCAGGGCGGCCTACCCCGCCCTGGAGGACGTGGCACGCCGCTATCACGCGGTGATCACCCCTGCCGAGCTGGCCGAGGCCGTCCAGCAGGCCTCCGGGGTGCGCACCAGCGTCAACCAGCGGCACTGGATCGGCAAGGTGCTGGCCCTGGTGGCCCGCGAGGCCCACCGGCGTGGTGACCCGCCGCTGACCGCCCTGGTGGTGCACGCGGGCGACGGCATGGTCGGCGCCGCCTACCAGGACGTGCTGGCGGTGGCCGGACAGCCGCCGATCCTGGACGAGATGGACCGCGAACAGCACGCCGCCGCCGCCCGGCTGGCCTGCTACCGCCACTTCGGCGCCGACCTGCCCGCCGACGGCGGCATCCCGGCGCTGGCCCCGCGGCTGACGGCCGCGGCCACCCGCAAGAGCGCCGCCACCGGCAAGAGTGCCGCCACCGGCAGGAGCGCCGCCGCCCGTAAGAGCGCCGCCGCGCCCGCGCCGCGTCCGCCGGCGATCTGCCCCACCTGCTTCCTGGAGCTGCCGGCGACCCGGGTGTGCGACTCGTGCGGGACGGCCGTCGCACCGTAGGACGGCGGACGGGCCCCGGCCCCGGCTATGCCGTGGCCGCCAGCCTGCCCGGCATGCGCCAGCCCTCGGCCAGCCGGGAGGGGGTCAGGCGCCTTCCCTCGCCGAAGAACTCGCAGAACTTCATGATCAGCGGGTCCCAGCCGACCGGGTCCACGTAGTGGTCGGTGCCCGGCACGATCAGGCGCTCGTCCACGTGGGCGCGCACCACGGTGACCTCGAACGCGGTGCACCCGGGGTTGCCCGCCAGCGCCGTGGCCGCCTCCACCCGGCACTCCAGCTGCACCGGGCACTCGGCGGCCCGCGGCGCCCGCACCAGCTGCCCGGGCAGTTCGCTCAGCCCGGCGGCGCCGAACTTGTCCCGCTCGTGGCGGTAGCCCTGCTCGCGCCGGTACTCGGCGATGTGCGTACTGGCGGTCAGCAGCGCGAGGGCGTCGACGGCGTCGACCTGCGCCGCGCTGGGCAGGTTGAGCACGCACTCGCCCTCACGGCGCAGGTTCGCCGACGTCTGGGAGCTGTTGCCCAGGCCCAGGACGCACGACTGGCCCAGCCACCAGGCCGAGGACACCGGCGCCAGGTTGGCGCCGCCGTCCTCGTTGCGCGAGCCGATCAGCACCACCGGGGTGCCGAAGTAGAGGACCTTGAGATCGGTGACCTTGTGCACGGGAAGAGCCGTTCCTCGGATCGGGGAAGCGGACGGACCGGGGATGATCCGCCGCCGGCCACCGACTCTGCCCCCGCCCGCGCACCGTCACCGGCGGGGATCGGACATCCAGCTCCCGCGCCCGTCCCGGCCACCCGACGCCTACCGGCCGGTCCGACGCCCGTCCCGGCCGGCCCGACGCCTGCCGCCGCCCCGGCCGGCCGCCGCCCGTCCCGGCCGGCCGGTGCCCGCCCGGTCGGTGCCTGCCCGTCCCGGTCGGTGCCTGCCTCCCGGTCGGTGCCCGTCCCGGCCGGCCCGACGCCTACGCGTCCGGTCGGTGCCGGGCGGTCAGCTGACGCCGCGGGAGGCGACCGTACGGGCCTGGCCGTCGTGCAGCCGGTAGGACAGCCCCACCACCCCGAGCCGCCCCTCGGCCACCCGCGAGGCCATCAGCTGGGAACGCTCCAGCAGCAGGTCCACGGTCTGGCGGATGTGCTCGTCCACGATCGCGTCCCGGTCCTCGATGCTGATGCCCGCTGCCCGCGCGGACAGCACACTGGGCGTCACCCGCTCCACCACGTCCCGCACGAAGCCGCCGGGCATCTGGCCTTCCAGGGAGTCCAGCGCCGCCGCCACCGCACCGCACGAGTCGTGCCCGAGCACCACCACCAGCGGACAGTCCAGCACCGCCACCCCGTACTCGATGCTGCCCAGCGCCTCCGCACCGGTCACGTGCCCGGCGGTGCGCACCACGAACAGGTCGCCCAGGCCCTGGTCGAAGATGATCTCGGCGGCCAGCCGGGAGTCCGAACAGCCGAACAGCACGGCGAAGGGCTTCTGCCCCGGCGCGAGCGCCGCACGCCGCCCGGCGTCCTGGTTGGGGTGCTCGGGACTGCCGGCGACGAACCGGGCATTGCCCTCCAGCAGCATCCGCAGGGCCTCGTCGGGGTCGGATATCGGACCGGGCATCGGAGAAGGGATCATGCCAGCCACCCTAGAACGCCCCTGACGGGACCCGCAGCCGGGCCCCCTCACCGCCAAACGAGCGGCCCAGAACCCGCCATGCGCACGCCCCGCCGGACCCGGCCGCGGCAGCCTCCCGCCCATGAACACCCGCCCGGACCCCGCCCGGAGCCCACCCGCTCCTTCGCCACCGCCCGCCTGCCGGCCACCTTCGCAGCCCGCACGCCTTCACCCCCACGACCCGGAACCGGAACACGCCGCCGCGGCCGAGAGCGGACCCTGCGCACCGACACCCCCCACTACCGATACCCGTGCGGGATTCCGCACCGGCGCCCGGTCCTGCGCACGCGGCCCGCATCTGGCCGCCGCCGCCCCGCCGCCCCGCCGCCCCGCCGCCGCCCCAGCGTCCAGGAGCGCCTGCATGAGCGCGTCCCGCACGGCCGCCGGCGGGCACACCGCGCGGCGAACTGCCGGCCGCGCTGCGCCGCGGCGTGCCCGTGCCCGTATCCGTGCCTGTGTGGTTCGGCGGCCTGCCGGTTGTCCTGGCTGGGCACGCGCGGCTCGATGCCCTGACCCAGGGGGCTGCGCCCGCCGCTGATGAGAATCTTCGGAATTCCCCGCCCCCGCTCACGACTCCATAGCTTGTTGAGCCTTGAAGTGAGTGGGGAGGTTCAGCGAGCGAGGTTCGCGGGCCGCCCGTCCGTTGAGTGTTCGGCCCGCTGTGACCGTCAGCGATGGTTGGCGATGGGTGCCCGTCGCTGTCCATGACAGTCCGCCTTGGTTGAATCAGCGGATGAGTGAGACCTCTGTCGACCTGGGAGTCGTCACCGCGCCGTCCGGTGTGCTGGTCCTGGGCATGGCCAGCTGGATCGATCACTGGTCCGAGCTCGGCGACCCGTTGTCCGTGCGGGCACTGGCCGCCGTGAAGCACGGTGGTGGCCATCTGCACGAGCCCGCAGACGGCCCGAGCCGGGATTGGTCCTGCGAGGCAGTCGCGGTGCCAGCCGCAGCCGACCGGCCGCTGAAGGTGCGCGCCGAGACCGGGGAAACGTACGACGGACCGGTCGTCACGGTCCTGGAGGTCGACCTTGGCCTGCCCTGGCCGGACAAACATGACGGAGAGCCGATCCGACTTGGTGACCTGCCGATCGACCGGTGCGGCATGGTCCTCGGGGACGCCCGCGCCCCTCGACTCGTTCGTCGGGCTACCGGGCGAGTCGATCAACGGGCTCGCCGACGTCACCTACTGGGGAAAGTACGAGGACGACGCCCACGCCCGCTTCGGCGGCGAACGGACACCCCGGTACGAGGTCGAGGGCCCCTACGGGCGCCTCGACCTTCCCGTGCACGAGGCCCAAGAGTTCGCCAGCCAGCTCCAGAGCTGGTTGGCGGAAGGGCCCCGAACCGGCTTGGTGGTCTCCGTGGACGCGCACACCCACTTTCACCTCCTCGACCGGGCCGGCCAGACTCACCCCCTGCTCGCCGGACAGATCGAGATCGACGGATGCCAGGTCCTGGGCCTGGGCTGGGATCCCGGCGACCACTCCATGCGCCACCACGGCGAACGAGCTTGGAACCAGGTCTACGCAGTCACTCTGAAGCAGCGTGGCAACACCACCCTGCTGCGTTGGACGATCCCTGCAGAAGAAGAACCTGAGTAGAGGGCGCCTTCGGCGTCGCTGACGCGATGGGCTTCGTTCACCCTGGACTGGCCAGGCTGGCCCCGGTGCCAGTCTGCCTAACGGGCAGCCCGGAACTCTGGCGTTCCCCCAGTTCAACCAACAGCAGGTGGGGAATCAAGGTGAGGCAGGTCTGGCCAACCCCTGAGTCCGGGGTGGCCGTTTTCAGGGATCGCCATCACCGCCGCCCCGGCGTGTCTGCACGAGCGTGTCCCGCATGGCTGCCCCGGGCACACCGCGCGAAACTGCCGGCCGTGCAGCGCCGCGGCGCGGCCGTGTGGTTCGGCGGCCCGCCGGACGTCCTGGCCGGGGCGCGGCTCGATGCCCTGACCCAAGGGGCTGCGCCCGGCGCGGCCCCAGTGTCCGGGAGCGCCCTGCATGAGCGTGTCCCGCACGGCCGCCGACGGGCGCACCGTGCGACGAACTGCCGGCCGCGCGCTGCGCCGCGCCCGTCCCCGTCCCGTCCCCGTCCCCGTGCCCGTGCCCGTGCTTGTGTGGTTCGGTGGCCTGCCGGTTGTCCTGGCCGGGCACGCGCGGCTCGGTGCCCTGACCCAAGGGGGTGCGCCCGACGCCGCGTTCACCGCACCGGCCGTCTCGATCGTCCGTGCGAAGGACGGCCTCTGGCGCTGCCTCGTTGTCCTGCCCCGGGACGGCACCGCGCCGATGGTCGCCCGCGCCCCGCGGCCCGCCCCCTCCCGCGCCCCGCCACTTGGGGCCTGGTCGCAGGGGTTCAGTGGGCCGGGCGTAGCACCAGCACCGTGACGTCGTCGCGGCAGCGCCCGCCGCTCCAGCGGCGGGCGCATCCGTCCAGCGCTCCGGGCAGTTCGGCGGCCGGGGTGCCGGCCAGGTCCGCCAGGCCCTGCTCGGCGGGGTAGAACGCGCCGGAGGCGTCCTGGGCCTCGGTGATCCCGTCGGTCAGGAGCACCAGCACCGCGTCCGGGGGCAGCGCGAAGCGCTCCACCGTCCGTGCCTGGCCGCTCAGCGCCGCCAGGCCCAGCGGGACCCCGGCGTCCAGCCCCACGGCCTCCACCCGGCCGTCGGGGTGCAGCAGGCACGGCGCGAGGTGACCGCAGTTGACGGCCCGTACGTCACCGCCGCGCCGCACGCACAGCACCGTGGCGGTCACGAAGCGCTCCAGCTCGCCGCTCTGCACGGCGTAGGCGTTGTGGCGTTCGACCGCCGCCTCCAGCGCGTCGGCCACCGCCGTCAGCTCCGCCTCCCGAAACGCCGCCTCCCGGAAGGCACTCAGCACCGCGAAGCCCGTGCCGATCGCCCGCAGGCCCTTGCCCTGCACGTCACCGACCAGCACCCGGGTGCCGTACGGGGTCTGCGCCACGTCGTACAGGTCACCGCCGACCAGGGTGTCCTCCTCCACCGGCCGGTACAGCCCGAACAGCTCCAGCTCCGCCGTGCGCACCGGCAGCGGCCGCAGCAGCTGGCGCTGCAGCGCCACCGCGCTCTGACGCATCCGGAACAGCTGGCGCTCGCGCCGCACCCGCCGCGCGCACAAACCGATCACCGCGGCCTCGGCGGCCACCACGCCCAGCAGGGTGCCCAGCCGGGCCGGCAGGTCCACCGGCGGGTACAGCGCCGCGTGGAGCGCCACCACCGCGCTCACCCACACCGAGGCGGCCACCGTCTGCGCCACCGTGCCCAGCCCCGCCAGCAGCGCCGGCAGGAACACCAGCAGCAGCACCAGCCGGGAACTGGGACCGCTGGCCGCCTGGGCGAGCAGCACCAGCGCGGTGGCCACCAGCACCCCGGCGGCCACCGCCCCGTTGCCGGGGGCGCGCGGGGAGGGCGGTTCGTCGTCTGCGGCCACCCTCCAGGGTGGCCGCAGCGGCGCGGCGAGGGCGAGCGGGCCGCCGCCGGGCGGGGGAGCGCGCCGGACGCACTCGGTACGGTTGCCGGTGTGCCCACCCGAGTCCCCCTCGACGACCTCGTCCGGCTGCGCCGGGCCCGCGACCGCATGGACCGCGAGTACGACCGGCCGCTGGACGTGCCCGCGCTGGCCGCCACCGCCCTGATGTCGCCCGGCCACTTCTCGCGCAGCTTCCGCGCCGCCTACGGCGAGACCCCGTACAGCTACCTCATGACCCGCCGGATCGAACGGGCCAAGGCCCTGCTGCGGCGCGGCGACCTGAGCGTCACCGACGTGTGCATGGCCGTCGGCTGCACGTCCCTGGGCTCCTTCAGCACCCGCTTCACCGAACTGGTCGGCGAGAGCCCCAGCGCCTACCGCGCCCGCGACCACGCCGCGGGCGCACCGATCCCCGCCTGCGTCGCCAAGATCCGCACCCGTCCCGTGCGGCGCACCTGAGGCCGCGTCCCGTAGCGTGACGGGCATGAGCATCGAACTCGCGCAGTGCTTCATCGCCGTCGACGACCACGACAAGGCCCTCGCCTTCTACCGCGACGTGCTCGGCTTCGAGGTGCGCAACGACGTCGGCTTCGAGGGGATGCGCTGGGTCACCGTCGGCTCGCCTCAGCAGCCCGGCGTGGAGATCGTCCTGGAACCCCCGCTGGCCGACCCGCACGCCAGCGAGGACGACCGCCGGGCCGCGGCCGAACTGCTGGCCAAGGGCCTGCTGCGCGGCGTCATCTTCCGCACCGACGACTGCGACGCCACCTTCGAGCGCATCCGCGCCGCCGGCGCCGAGGTCCTCCAGGAGCCGATGGACCAGCCCTACGGCGTACGCGACTGCGCCTTCCGCGACCCGGCGGGCAACATGCTGCGCTTCAACCAGCCGCGCGGCAACCAGCCGAGCGGCACGTAGCCGCGGGCCCGCCGCCGTCGCCGGTGCGGCCCAGACGGCGGTGGACCAGCCACGCCTGGACGCCCTGGGCGGCTGCGACGGTGGGCAGCAGCGACCACGGGAGCAGGCCGGCCGCGGCCAGCGGGGGCAGCACGGCGGCGGCCACGGCCAGCACCGGCAGGGTGCTCAGCAGGGCGACCCGCAGCCGCAGGCGCCGGGGCATCACGGGGGCGGTCATCGCGACACCTCCCGGGCCCGGTCCAGGAAGGCGCGCAGCGGCGCCCACGCGTCGGCCGGGGCCGCGGGGTCGCCAGACAGGGCGGCCGGGTCCTCGCGCCAGGCGGTGCGCACGGCCGCGGACAGGGTGGTGTCGCCGCCGCTGAAGAGGCGGGAGAGTTCGTCCAGACGCGCCGCGATGCGCCGCACCCGCGGGTCGGCGGGGTCGGTGCCGGCGGCGCGCAGGGCCTCGGCGCGGCGGTAGAGCTGGGGCCATTCGACCTCCCGCAGGTAGTGGGCGGCGGGGCCCAGGGCCTCGGCGTGGTCGGCCAGGGCGTGCAGCTGCTCCTCGTCGAGGTGGCGGCGCAGGGCCTCGCCGGCGCCCGGCCCGGTGGCGCCGACGGCCTGGACCAGGCGCAGCAGCTCGGCGGTGCCGGGAGTGCGTTCGGCGTCGAGTTCGTCCCGCAGGCGGGCGAGGCGTTCGCGCAGGGTCTGCAGGGCGGCCAGCGAGGCCTCGGTGGCGGCCAGGTGCTCGCGCACCAGCCGCCGCGCCTCGACGCCGGCGTCCAGGCAGGTGGCGATGGTCTCCAGGCCCAGGCCCAGGCGCCGCAGCGCGAGGACCTGGTAGAGGCGCACGACGTCCTGCTCGGTGTAGGCGCGGTGACCGCAGGAGGTACGCCGGGAGGGACGCAGCAGGCCGATCTCGTCCCAGTGGTGCAGGGTGCGTACGGTCACTGCGCTGGCCTCGGCGAGCGGGCCGACCTTCCAGGTCCGTTCCCCGGACCGGCTCTGTTCTTCACGAAAGGGCATGGCACGAGCATTCCTCCTCACGCCGCGTGAGGTGCAAGCCCGGGGCCGCCCCGCAGCGAACGCAACACGGTTTCAGACGGTGCGCCCGGGCAGGGGAACAGTGGGGCAGGGTGATGTCGTCGGCCTTGGCGAACCGGGCGGCCAGGACGGTGCGCGGCGGCCGGCGGCCCATCCAGCGCATGCAGGCGGCGCGCAGACGGGTCATCAGGGCACCGCGGCGGGCACAGCCCTGACATGCCGCCGGGCGGCGGCTGCCGGGCGGGCCGCCCAGGGGCGCACCAGCTCCTCGTGGCGGGCGTAGGCGGTGGTGAAGTCGCCCGTGGCGGCGGCGAGTTCACCGGCCACCGGGCGGGCGTGAACCCGGCGTCCAGGAGTTCACGGGGTGCGCCAGCACCTCGCAGCGGCGCGCGTGCGCCACCCGCAGGGCGGGCCGCTGCCGGCCGCGCGTCCACCGCACCGGGCGCTGCCCCGCCCCGGCCGGCATCCGCCGCTGCCCGGCCTCGACAGCGGCCGCGCTCGCGCGCACACCGGCCGCCGGCTCGGCGCCCGCCGCCCGCCGCTCGCCGTCCGCGTTGTGCGCCAGGTGCGTCGGCACGTGTTCGTGCGAGCGGCCCGGCAGCGGCCAGGGCGCCGGGGACGTCGGCGTTGCTCGGGCGGGCGGCGGTGCGCGGCAGGGGGTCGGTGGCGGCGCGGATGCGCTCCGGTTCGGCCGCCGGGTCGCAAGGGGGGGCTCCCGGTGTCCGTCCACGCGCGCAGGGGCAGGGGCAGGGGAAGGCGGCGGGGGCGGCGGGGGACTGGGCCCCGGGGGGTCAGGGCGTGGGTGCGGGGGTGCCCGCGGGTGCAGTGCCCGTGCCCATCAGGGTGTGCAGCAGGTCCTGGCCCAGGCCCAGGCCGGTCTGGGACTGGTCGGGCAGGTTGTATTCGCGGTACCACTCCGAGGGGGCCTCCGGGTGCGGGCCGCTGACCGCCACCCGCCCCGCGCCGTAGGAGGCGACCACGGCGGCGGCCCGGCCGTTGGTGTAGCGGGCCAGTACCTGCGTGCCGGGGCCGTCCACGTCGAAGTACGGGCCGTCCTGGAAGTACATCTTCTGCGCCCGCCCGCGCCACAGGACGTCGACCAGGTGGTCCTGCTCGTCGGTGACGACGGCGCCCGGGGAGTTGATGTACTGGCCGGAGTCGCCCGGCAGCAGGCCGTAGCCCGGCTCCCGGCCCGCCAGGTAGCCGCCCATGCACAGGCCCAGGTAGTGGCCGCCGCCGCGCACGTAGGAGCGCACCAGCTCCGGGGAGAAGCCCTGGTCACGCTCCAGCAGGCGCCAGGCGGTGCTCACCTCCTGCCCGTTGGTGCCGCCCGGCTGCACGTACAGCGCCGCGCCGGACAGCGCGTCCGGGCCGAAGTGCTGCGCCTCGCCGGGCCCGATGTAGCGCACCGCGAAGCCGTCGTGCTCCAGCATGTCGTGCGCGGCCTCCGGGCAGCCCTCGCAGGCGGCCGGGCCCCGGTAGACCAGGGCCAGCGGCCGGCCGTCGGGGTCCTGGGCGGCCTTGCCGGCCCTGGCCGCCTGGACCGTGCGGGCGGCGGTGTCGTCGTTGCTGCCGGACGGGGGCGCCCCGCAGGCCGTCGCCACCAGTACCGCCACCGCCGGCGCCAGCGCCGCGATGACCCGTCCAGCCCTCATGACCTGCACTCCTGTCGCCCTCCCCGGCCTTGCTTCGTACGCTACGACGCTACGTGGCCGCTGCCCCGGCCTGCACACCGGTCACCCTGATCGGGTGAAGCCGGGGACGGTGGTTGACGGGCATGGGGCCCACGGGCGGTCCTCGGGGACCCGGGCGGCCCTCAGGCGGCCGGGGCCGCGGGGTTTCGGGCGGTCCTCAGGCGGGCGGGGCCGCGGGGCGGGGCCCGGGGCGGCGGCCGGCGTGAAGGCCGGCGCGAAGGCCGCAGTGTGGCGGCTGATCGTCGGCCGGCGGCCCGGCGGCCGTCACCGCCAGGCCCTGCCCGGCGATCAGCCCGCTGCCCGGCAGCGTCAACATCGGACGGGCCGGGAGTGCAACCGTGCCGCGGAGCTCTTCGACGCCCTGGTGCGCGACCGCCTGCGGGCGTTGGGCCCCGGCCACCCGGGCACCCTGGCCACCCTTCCCATCCGCCGCAACCGTGCCCACGCCGTGGGGCGCTGCGGCTGCGGGGCACAGGCCGTGCGGCTCCTGGAGGCCCTGGTCCTCGAAGGCGGGCAGCTGCTCGGCGCCGAGCACGCCCAGACCCTCGCCGCCCGCCGCCTGCGCGCAGAGCCGAGCCCCGCGCGGACGCGCCGGTCCGTGCGCGGTGCCCCCACCACCGCCGACAGGTCCAGGTCCGCGATCGACGGGTCGCCCGGGCAGCACCTGCCGGGCCGCCGACAGCACCGGGCGCCCGTCGCCCGCCAGGGCGAAATCCTTGGCGGCCAGGCGCACCGGGACGTCCGACTCCGTGCCGCGCGCCCGGGCCAGGGCCCCGGCGGGCGGCCCGGCCGCCGGCACCTCCAGCGCCACACCCAACTCCCCGGCAACCGCAAGGACTTCGCGGAGCATGGTGACCGAGGCCCACGGCGCCGCCGATCACCAAGCACCTTCCGTGCCGCCCCCGGTGCCCGGGCCGCCGCGGCGCCGCACCCGGCCGAGGCGGGCCAGGGCGGGTTCGGCGCGGTCCCGGTCGGCGTCCTCGCCGTCCGCGCGCCCGGGCCAGGGTCCCGGCGGGCGGCCCGGTCGCCGGCACCTGCAGCGCCACGTCCTGCGACACACCCAACTCCCCGGCAGCCGCAAGGACTTCGCGCCGTGCGGTGGCCGAGGCCGGGGCGCCGCCGATCACCAGCACCTTCCGTGCCGCTCCCGGTGCCCGGGCCGCCGCGGCGCCGCACCCGGCCGAGGCGGGCCGGGGCGGGTTCGGCGCGGTCCCGGCGGGTGTCCTCGCCGACCTGGAGGACGCCCAGGGCCCGGCGGCCGCCGGGGCGTCCACCACGGTGACGCCGTCCGGCAGTTGGGCGCGCAGGCCGACGGCGGCGCGCGGGCCCGCGGCGGCGTGCGGGCCGGTCGAGGACATGCCGGTTTACGGCGTGCCCGGGGCCAGGTGGGGCGTGAACCGCCCGGCGACCCCGGCCACGGTGTGCGGGTCCGCCCGGGGTGGTGGCCCGGCCGCCGCACCATCCGGGCCCGGTTCGACGGCCGCCCCCGCGATGAACCGCGACCGGCCGCCGCCCGCCCGGGCGGCGCCGTGCCCGCCACCCGCCACCCGCCGTCCGCCGTGGACCCCGGCCACGGTGTGCGGGTCCGCCCGGGGTGGTGGCCCGGCCGCCGCACCACCTGGGCCCGGCTCGACGGCCGCCCCGCGATGCACCGCGACCGGCCGCCGCCCGCCCGGGCGGCGCCGTGCCCGCCACCCGCCACCCGCCGCCCGCCGTAATCCCTTTGACGGCACGGGGAGGTCGTGGGCGAGCATGCGAAGTATGACTGAGCGACCCGAGCGATGGACCCAGGCGAGCGTCTACCCCGACATGTGGGCCGACCCGGACCAGGACCCGCGCAACAGTGAAGGGCCCGCCCCGGACGGCGAACTCGCCACCCTCGCCGACTTCCTGACCAACTACCGCCTCACCCTGAGGATGAAGTGCGAGGGCCTGGACGCCGAGCAGCTGGCCCGGCGCTCGGTGCCGCCCTCGACGATGTCGCTGCTCGGGCTGGTGCGCCACCTCGCGGCGGTGGAGCGCGACTGGCGCAACTGGATCACCGACGGCGAGCCGCTGCCCAAGCTGTACGGCGCGCGGGACGCGGACTTCGACCAGGCGGTGGCCGACCCCGCCGTCGTCGAGGCCGCCTGGCGCGACCTGGAACGCGAACAGGCAGCCCTGGACGAAGAGTTGGCCGCCCACCCGGACCTGGGGGAGCGGCTCGGCAAGCGGGGCATCGCGGTGCGGGAGCTGCAGGTGCACCGCGTCGAGGAGTACGCCCGCCACTGCGGCCACGCCGACCTGCTGCGCGAGTGCGTGGACGGCCGCGTGGGCCAGTGAGGTCAAGGGCCGCCGGGGAGGCCGCGCCCCGGCAGAGCCTGGAACTGCCGCCGGGCCGCGTCGGCGCCCGGCCCCTCGCCGCTCAGCAGGCAGGAGCCGGCCGGCAGGGCGGGCTTCACGCCGGCCGCCCCTGCCGTCCCCCCGCGGCAGCGGCGCCGGCCTCCTCGGCGATGCTGCGGCAGGCCTCCAGCAGCGGCGCCAGCCGGCGGGCCGGCGCGCTCGGGCGCACCGCCAGGTAGGTCTGCAGGGCCAGCGGCTCGGCGAACGGGCGGAACACCGTACGGCCGGCCGGCAGCACCGCGGCCTGCGAGGCGTAGAAGACCGTCCAGCTCGGCCGGCCCGTGCCGATCGCGGCCAGCGTGTCCTGGTCGGTGGTGAACTCCGGCCCCAGCACCGGCTCGACGCCCGCCGCCCGGCACGCGCCGGTGACCAGGTCCACCAGGTGCGGGTTCGCCTCGCGCGCCGCGATCCGCAGCGGCAGCACGGCCAGGCGCGCCAGCTCCACCGACCCGCCCGCCGCCAGCGGATGGCCCGCCGGCAACGCCGCGACCAGCGCATCCGGCCACACCGGCAGCAGCTCCAGGCCCGGGCTGCGCTCCAGACCGCGCACGAAGGCCGCGTCCAACTCCCCGTCGCGCACCCGCTGCAGGCGCACCGCCGCCGCTTCGCTGCACAGCTCCACCGTCAGCCCCGGAGCCCGTTCGGCCAACGCCGCCAGCAGCTGTTCCAGCCGCGCGCCCAGCCCGATGTTGGTGCCGATGCGCAGCACCCGCTCCCGGTCGTCGCGCTGCTCGGCCATCGCCTCCACCGCCGCCCGCTCGGCCGCCAGGATCGCCCGGGCGTGCGGCAGGAACGCGCTGCCCGCCGCCGTCAGCGCCACCCTGCGGGTGCTGCGGTCGAACAGCTCCACGCCCAGCTCGCGCTCCAGGCGCCGCACCTGCTGACTGACGGTCGGCTGCACGATGCGCAGCTTCCCCGCCGCCCGCCCGAAGTGCAACTCCTCGGCCACCGCCAGGAAGTACCGCACCTGCCGCAGCTCCACACCCGCCCCCTGACCGATCACGATCCCTGATGAGTGTACGAGCCGGATGCGCCTTGGACACCCGGCACCCACGCGGTGGACTGGACCCCGCCAGCAGGACCGCAGAACGCGCGCCAACCAACCAGGGAGCACCGCCGTGCCGTACGTCGACGTCCAGGGAACCCGCCTCTTCTACCGCGACCACGGCACCGGCCGGCCGCTGGTGCTCGTCCACGGCTGGGCCACCAGCGGCCGGGTCTGGCAGGCCCAGTTCGCCGACCTCGCCGCCGACCACCGGCTGATCGCCGTGGACTGCCGCGGCTGCGGCCGCTCCGGCCGCCCCCAGGACGGCCACACCCTGGCCGGCAACGTCGCCGACCTGCTGTGCCTGATCGACGCCCTCGACCTGCAGGCGCCCGTCCTGGTCGGCAGCTCCATCGGCGCCACCTACGCCCTGGCGGCCGCCGCGGCCGCACCCGAACGGGTCGCCGGCGTCGTCTCCGTCGACGGCTCCGGCCACTGGCCCGGCACCGGCATGACCGCCGAACTGCGCGAACTGAGCGCCGGCCTCGCCGCCGACCGCACCGCCTTCGTCCACGCGTGGGTGCCCACCTGGTACGGCAGCACCGCCGGCCCCGAACTGCACGCCGCCACCATCGCGCAGATCCTCCACTCCAGCCCGGCCGTCGACAGCGTCTTCACCCAGGCCGCCCTCTACGAC
Organism: Kitasatospora sp. NPDC101108; assembly: GCF_055584725.1. Classification (NCBI taxonomy): domain Bacteria; kingdom Bacillati; phylum Actinomycetota; class Actinomycetes; order Kitasatosporales; family Streptomycetaceae; genus Kitasatospora; species Kitasatospora sp. NPDC101108. Next base: position 154,672 of record NZ_JBVJLM010000010.1, on the reverse strand, counting down.
CCCCGCCCCCTGCTGCCCGGCCTCGACCTGCCCGCCGCCTTCCTCCACGGCGACCAGGAGACCCAGATCCCCCTGGCCGTCTCCCGCACCCTCGCCGGCCTCGCCCGGCACGGCAGCCTGCACGTCGTCGAGGACTGCGGCCACATGCCCCACGAGGAACAGCCCGCCGCCTTCAACCGGCTGCTGCGCGCCGTGGTGCGGGACATGGCCCGCGCGGCCGGATGAGGAGCACCAGGCGCCCGCGCGGCCGGGTGAGGGGGACCAGGCGCCCGCGCGGCCGGGTGAGGGGGACCAGGCGGCGGCGCGGCCGGGTGAGGGATCAGGCGCCGGCGCGGTGGCGCGCGAACTCCTCGGGGGTGCGCACCCCCTCGTCCAGGACGGCGCGGTAGACCCCCCAACTGCGCACGCTGCGCCCGTACTCGGGGTTGTCGGCCCAGGCGTGCTTGATCCGCAGGATCGCGGTGCGGGCCTGCTCGGTCAGCCGCGGGGGCAGTTCGCGCAGGTGGGCGAGGTCGCTCTGGCGGGCGGTGTCGTCGACGAACCACAGGTCGAGGGTCCAGTTGCGGGGGCCCTGGGGGCAGTGCCCGCAGGAATCCGCGGCCCGGGCGCGGTAGGACAGGCCGAGGTAGAGGCCGTCCGGGTAGGCGTCGGGGTCCTCGTTCCAGGCGCCGGTGTCGTTGCGCCAGCGCACCTGCCGCACCCGCTCGTGCAGGGCCAGGCGGGCGCCCAGGGCGGCCACCCGTTCGTGGGTGGTCCGGTCCAGGCGCGGGCACACCACGGTGACGTCCAGGTCCCGGCGCACCATCAGCCCCAGCGCCGAACTGCCCACCCGCACCGGCGTGCCGAGGGCGCCGAGGCGCTCGTCCAGGTCCAGGTCGGCGTGGACCGCGTCGGCCTCGGCCTGCAGGGCGCCCTGGCGGTGCAGGAGCTCCTCGTCGGTCGTCATCGGGTCAGTGTGCCAGGGCGGGGGGCGGCGCTCGACGGGCCGCGGGGCGCCGGGTGTGGAACGGTGGGACATCGGGGGTTCCCGGTTGTGAGAGGAGTCGCCATGTCGTCCAAGCGCCGCCGCAAGAAGAAGGCCCGGGCCAGGCGCGGGGCCAACCACGGCCGCCGCCCCCAGAGCTGAGCGGCTGAGCCCCGGGCAGCGGCGCCCAGGTGCCGCTGCCCGGGCGTGGTCGCCGGGGCCGGGCGGGCGTGGCGTCGGCAGTGGTCGTCCGAACGCCGGCGCGCAGGGCGGCCGCTTCGACGTCGGGACGGGCTGCTGCGACGCCGGGTCGTGCTCCCGCTGTTACTGCGAAGCCGGGTCGTGCGCGCGCCGTGCCCGGTCTCCTCGGCGGGCAGGTCCCGGTGCAGGCGGGCGCCGGGGCTGCTGAGGTGGGGGGCCTGTATCCGTCGGCCTTCGGGGCTGAGCCGCCGGCCGTCGTCGGTGGTCTGGGCGCGGTTGCCGGCGCAGCGCGTGGGCGGGGTGCCGGTGCGGTTGTCGGGGGAGTCGCAGTGGGCCAGGCCGGCCGCCTGGATCCGGGGCAGCAGGTCGGTGATGTCCTTGCGGGTGGCGAAGGAGGCGCTGATGGTCGTCCGGCTCACCAGGGCCAGGCGTCCCTGGGGGCCGGGGGTGTGGTGTCGAAGGACGCGGGCCGGTCGCAGTGGTCGCTGATCCGGGTCAGCAGGTGTTCCACGCCCTGTACCGCCGCCGGCGCCGCCACCGTGCGCTCGATCCGCTCCCGTTCGGCCTGCCCGGCCTGCCCGGCCTGCCCGGGCGGCCGGGGAGTCGGGGAGTCGGCGAGGGCGGCCAGGCGCCGGTCGCTGGGCCAGGCCCGGCGCGAGGCCTCCGGGCCCCGGCCGGGCAGGCTCAGCAGGTGGCCGAGGACGTACGTGAAGCCGTTCACCGGCCGGTGGTTCCTCTCGGGAGTGCTCGCGGGCGCTGGTCGCCGGAGCACGCCCTGGCCCGGCCGTGTCGCCGTCCGCTATCCGTGCCCGTCCTTGACTCCCGTGTGGCCGGTGGTCACCGGGGGGTGTCGAGCGCGGCCGCCTTGCGCAGCAGGACGCTCCGTTCGCGGGTGTTGCGGCACAGCCGGGCGGCGAGTTCCAGTTCGGCGCGGGCCTCGGTGGTGCGGCCGAGGCGGGTCAGCAGTTCGCCGCGCACGCCCGGCAGCAGGTGCGAGCCGGACAGCTTGCCGGAGACGGCCAGGTCGTCGACCAGGGCGAGGGCCTGCCGGGGTCCCTCGGCCATCGCGACGGCGACCGCCCGGTTGAGCTCGACCACCGGGGACGGTGCGAGGCGGCCGAGCGCCTCGTAGAGCAGCACGATGCGCTCCCAGTCGGTCTGCGCCACCGAGGGCGCCATCGCGTGGCAGGCGGCGATCGAGGCCTGGAGGCCGTAGGGGCCAAGGCCCCGGCCCTGGCCGCGTCCCAGGCTCGCGGCGCGGCCGAGCGCGGCCAGGCCGCGGCGGATCGCGGAGCGGTCCCAGCGGCGCCGGTCCTGGTCCTCCAGGAGCACCGGCTCCCCGTCGGGCCCGGTGCGGGCGGGGAAGCGCGCGGCGGTGAGTTCGAACAGGGCGAGCTGCCCGTGCACCTCCGGCTCGGCGGGCAGCAGGGCGGCCAGCATCCGGGCCAGCCGTACGGCCTCGCGGGCGAGGTCGGGGCGCAGCAGGTCCTCGCCGGCGGTCGCCGTCGAGCCCTCGGTGAAGATCACGTACAGGACGCTCAGGACCGCGCCGAGGCGATCGCGCCACTCCTGGCGCGGGGGCAGTTCGAAGGGGACGTGCGCGGCGGCGACGGTCTTCTTCGCCCGGGTGATCCGGGCCTGGACGGTGGGCACCGGCACCAGGAACGCGCGGGCGATCTCCTCGCTGGACAGGCCGCCCACCACGCGCAGGGTCAGTGCGACCCGGGCCTCGGGGGAGAGCACGGGGTGGCAGGCGGTGAACATCAGGGCGAGGACGTCGTCGTCGACCCGGTCCGGGTCCCAGGGCAGGTCGTCCGGCTGCTGCGGGGCGCCCGCCGCGCCCGTGCTGAACTCGCCCTCGGCGAGGGGGCCCGCGAGCGCGGCGTAGTGCTCGTCGAGGGCCGAGGCGCGGCGGAAGGCGTCGATGGCCCGGCGCCGGGCGGTGGCCAGCAGCCAGCCCACCGGGCTGGCCGGCTGGCCGTCGCGCTCCCAGCTGACCAGGGCCTCCGCCAGCGCCTCCTGGGCGACGTCCTCGGCGAGGGCGAAGTCCCCGGTGTAGCGGGTGAGCGCGCCGACGATGCGGGCGGACTCGATCCGCCACACGGCCTCGACGGCCCGCCGGGCGCACTCGCCGCCCGGCAGGCCGCCGCCGGTTGCTGCTGCGGGCATCAGAGCTGGCCGGTCCGCTCGCGCCAGGCCCGCTCCTTGACGATCCACTCGTTGTCCTGCGGGAACTCCTCGATGCCCGGCACCCTGCGCACCTCGCACTTGGAGCCCGGGAACGCCGGCATCCGCTTGGCCCACTCCACGGCCTCCTCCTTCGAGGCGACGTCGAGGATGTAGAAGCCGCCGAACAGCTCCTTGGTCTCCCCGTACGGGCCGTCGGTGACCACCGGGGCCTCGCCGGCGAAGTCGACGACCGCGCCCTGCGAGGGGTCGTCCAGGCCCTCGGCGGCCACCAGCACGCCGGCCCGGATCAGCTCCTCGTTGAAGCGGCCCACGGTCTCCAGCATCTCCTCGAACGGCGTCTCCATCATCTTCGCCATGGACTCGTCCGTGCCCCGCATGATCAGCATGTACTTCGCCATCTCTACCTCCTCCAACGGGGTCGCCCGTCGACCCTCTCCATCCCAAGGTCGAACGGCGCGACGCCGGATCGACACGGTGGACGAAGACGGACCATATTCCTTTCCGCCGCCCCCCGTACGCATCCCACCCCGATCCGCTCCCGGCGGCGCGGCCCGCACGCCACCGGTCCACCCGCCCACCCGCCCGGACGCCTTCCGGCCAAGCGCGCAGCAGCGCCCGGCGACGGCAGCGCCCGGCTTTTTTGCGCGGGAAGTCGGCCCGGCCGACTTCCCGCGCAGGAGGTTCCGGAGGACGCCGTCGCCGCGGCGATGCCGAAGCGGCGACGGGGCGCGCGGGTCAGTGGTGTGCGCCGCCTCGGTTCGTGTGCCCGTGTCGGCGGCCGCCTTCGCCTCGGGGTCTTCTGCGCGAGAAGTCGACCTAGCCGACTTCTTGCGCATGGGTCAGCCCTGGGGCGGCCGGCGGCGAGGGCGGTGGCGGTGGCGGCGATGCGTTGGAGTTCGGACGGGTGGGAGGCCAGGGCGCGGCGGCCCTGGGGCTCGGGCGCAGCCAGGTGCGGGTCATCGACCGGTCGTCGCCGGGGCCCCGGCCGCCGTGCAGTACGCCGCCGCCGACCCGGGTGGCCGCCCTGGCAGCCGTGGTCGCGGGCCGGTGGCGGCTGCCGGGAGGTGGGTCGCCGATCTGCCGGGGGTCAGGTCCGGGCGGGGAATTCTCCCGCGCGGACAGCGGCGAGGAAGGCCGTCCAGGCATCGGCGGTGAAGAGGAGGCAGGGCCCGTGCGGGTCCTTGGAGTCGCGGACGGGAAGCAACCCCGGGACCCCGTCCGCGACTTCGACGCACGCCCCGGTCTCTCCACTGAACGAGCTCTTCCGCCAGTTCGCACCGCTGAGATCGGGAGTGGACACCTTCAGTACCTCCGGTCGACACCGCTACAGCTCTCTTATGACCCGGGTGAGCAGATCGAGGCTCTCGGAGGCACCCAACGCGCTCGAACACAACGAGTCGAACGTGAGCGTATAGGCAGAAGTCTCCTCGGGCTTCTCCAGATAGAGCATGCCTGCCTGGTGCTCCACGCACGCCACATCGGAGAAAGCGGCTGTGGAGAAACTGAAGAGCACGAACGAGCCCATGATTCCGGCATGGGCTCCCGCACTGAAGGGCAGGACCCGGAGGTCGATGTGCGGGCGGTCGCCCAACTTCCTCAGATGGTCCAGCTGTTTCCGCAGAACCTCCACGCCACCCACGTGCCCTCGAAGCGCGGCTTCTCCCAGGATCACGCTGAGCCGTGGCGGCTCAGCGTGATCCAGCACCTTCTGCCGCTGCAGGCGGACCGCCACGAGCTCGTCGATCCGCTCCGGAGGGATGTCGAACGGCGATGCCCGGTAGACGGCCCGCGCGTAGTCCGCCGTCTGCAAAAGCCCTGCCACCGTCATCGGCTGGAACGAGCGGATGTGGCTGGCGCTCTCCTCGTAGTCGATGTAGTCGACGTACGACGGCGGTGTGATGTCGAACTGCTGCGCCCAACCGCGTTCGGAGCCCTGCCGGTTGAGCGTGACCACTTCCTCCACGTAGGCCGGATCGTTCACGCCGTAGAAGGTGAGCAGGTCGCGCAACTCGCTGCTGGAGATCGGCAGCCAGGCATTCTCCATCCGGCTGATCTTGGAGCGATGGCAGTCGATGCGCGCCGCGGCCTCGTCCGGCGTCTTGTTCGCCGCCTCACGGTGGCGGATGAGCAAGCTCGCCACGCGGCGACGTCGGACCGAGGGGCGCGGTTGGCCCATGAGATCAACTCCCCAGGAAAATGCCCGGAACTGATGCCAGATTACTCGCACACCAAGATCGGAAAATGTTCCGCGAAGAAATATTGCTAACGATCTACCATGGGGAGCATGCTACTCACGGTCGATGAGATGAACACTCTCTGCAATCGGCCGCCCGGGCATCCCCTTGCCCGCTCCCGCATCCCCACCGGAGGTGGCTCCGCCATGCCTGAAACCGACGCGTCCGTCGGCCCGACCGCCGTCCGTAGCTGCTGGTTCCCGCGGTCCCGCCGATCGCCGCTGCTCGCGCGGCGGATGCTGCGCGAGCTGCTCGCCACGGTGCCCGACGGCGACCGCTACTGCGAGGTCGGGGAGTTGCTCGCCACGGAACTGGTGGGCAACGCCGTGCTGCACTCGGGCATGCCGGGGCGGCTGATCTGGGTGTCCTTCGACGTCAACGCCACCCGGCTTCGCATCGAGGTCCACGACGCCGGCGACCGGCCGCCCGTACCCCGGCAGCCCGGCCCCACCGCCGGGTGCGGGCGCGGGCTGCTCCTGGTGGAGGCCCTCGCTGCCGGGTGGGGGCACCTCCCGCGCCCGGGCGGGGTCGGGAAGGTGGTGTGGTGCGAGTGCGCGCCCGTGCCCGCGCCGCTCGTGGGGAAGGCATGAGTGCGATAGGCCGGAGGGCGGGGCCGTGGTGGTGTCCACGGTCCCGCCCTCTCCGGTGGAGCGTCCTGTGCGGAGCGAAGCGGCAGCGGGGTGCGCGGGCGAGTGGCCTTGGCCGCCTCGGTTCGTGCCTGTGTGGGCGGCCGCATTCGTCGTGGGGGGTCTTCTGCGCAGGAAGTCGGCCGGGCCGACTTCCTGCGCATGGGTCAGGCCTGGGGCGGCTGGTGGTCGAGGGTGGCGGCGAGGGCGGTGGCGGTGGCGGCGATGCGTTGGAGTTCGGCCAGGTGGCAGGCCAGGGCGCGGCGGCCCTCCGGGCTCAGGCGCAGCCAGGTGCGGGGGCGTTTGCCGACGTAGCCGCGGCGGACCTTGACGTAGGAGGCGGCCTCCAGGGTGCTGACCACCTTGCTCAGCGCCGACTCCGAGACCCCGCAGCTCTCCCGTACGGTGCGGAACTCCGCCTCGGCGCAGCCGGAGAGGAAGGCCACCACGGTGAGCCGGGTGGGCTGGTGGATCAGCTCGTCGAAGACCGGGGCCGGGGCGGGCGGTTCGGCGTTCACTCGGTGCCCGCCCGTGCCCGCTTGCGGCGCAGCTGCAGCAGGTGGGCGAGGCCGCAGGTGGGGCCGAGGGTGAGCAGGAACCCGGCCGGGCCGAACGCCAGGCCCAGCGCCCCGGACACGGCCAGCGCCAGCAGGTGGGCCGCCGCGGCCGGGAACCAGGCGGCCGGGCGCGGCAGGGCCGGGACGATCCCGGGCCGGTGCTCGACCCGGTGACTGACCACGACGTGGCCGATCAGGACCGCGGCCGCGGCCAGTTGCAGGCACGCGGCCGGCAGCCACAGCCGTTGCGGCAGCAGCAGCGACAGGCCGAGCAGGACGAACCCCAGCGCGAACAGCCCGGCTGCCGTGGCCGGGTACCAGCCCGGCAGCGGGCGGGGCCGGGCCGCCGCCTGGGCCCGGCGCGCGGCGCGCAGGGAGGAGAGGGCGTCCGCGGGATCAGGGTGGTGAACGGCCATCAGATCTCCAACTCCGGAGTACGTGAGCGTGGTTGAGCGTACCTGTGATCCTGGCATTTACTTTCCCGCCGGGCAAGTACTAGCGTGATGGGCATGCGCACGGGGGAGGCGAGGACATGGGGCCGCGAGAACGCCGCGCCCGCCCGCGGCCGCCCGGGCCGCAGGAGAACCCGGGACGTCCCGCACGGCCCGGACCTGACCCCCGGGAGCACAGACCGGATCCGATCGGAACAAGAGGAAGCACCGTGTTCAACCCGCTGACCAACCGCGCCAAGCCGGCCAACCTCGAAGCCCTCCGGGCCGCCCTGCAGGCCGCCCTGGACACCGCCGACGAGCACGAACTCCCGGGCCTGCGCCGCGCCGTACGGATCGTGGAGGACTTCGTCCCCAGCGGCGGCGCGGCCGGGGTGGGCTGGGCGCGCAACGTCCTGGCGCTGGCCGGCATCGACCCCCGCACGGCCGAGGTCAAGGCCGTCCGCGAACTGCGCCTCGCCCGCCCCGACCTGAGCCTCAAGCAGGCCGTCGCGCTGGTCAAGGCGCTGACCGCGCAGGCCGGTTGAAACGACACGGCCGAGGCACCGCCGCCGGGGCACCGCCGCCGGGGCGCCCCGGCCGGGGCGGCTACGCTCGGGTGAGCACCTGGCAGGTACTGCGAGGATGCGCGCGAGCCGTCGCCCGCGCGGACCTCGTCCCGGCTTCTGCCGGCAGCGGCCCCACGGCTCCAGGGCGGGGGTCGTCGATGCCGACGGCGACGATCCCCGGCGGACAGAGCCCCGGGGCGGGCCGTCAGGATCAGGTGCTGCTGCGCACGCGCCGGGCTGTGCGGACTCGTGGCGATCGCGTGCGCCAGCTCCTGGCCCCCGTACCCGTCGCGGACCATCGTCGCCACCACCACCACCGCGGCACTCGCGTCCAGCGGCTCGAACCCCACAGAGGGCAGCGCCAGGACCGCGTGCGCGCCACCCCCGTCCTTGATCTCGGCCCCGGCCAGGCACAGCACCGGAATCAGCGGATGCGGGAACGGGCTGTGCGGCGCGCAGTCCACGATCCGGTGCAGGCGCGGGTGACCGGCGGCCGGCGCGGACAGGGCACTCGAATCCACAACGATCACGCGCTGCGCCGCGGGGTGACCGTGGCGCGGGTGTCCGCCGCGGCGATGTCGTAGACCCGCTGCAGCAGGTCCGGGCCAGGCGGCGGCGGCCGCGCCGGCGGCCTCGAAGTCCTCCAGGCCGCCCTGCCGGCCGCCCTGGACGCCGCCGACCGAACGAACTCCCGGGTCCGCGCCGTTACTGCGGCGGCGTGAGGTAGGCGGCGACGAAGGCGTCCAGGTCGGTCAGGGCCGAGGCCAGGGCGGCCCGGGTGAGTTGCTTCGAGGCGGCGCCGGTGGCGAGGAAGTGGCCGAGCGCGGCCTGGCAGGTGCGGACGGGGTCGGCCGGGGCGGGCAGGGCGCAGCTGATCTCCTGGGCCGGGCCGGCGGGGGACTGGAAGGTGAGCAGGGCGACCGTGCGGTTCGGGCCGCCGCCGGCGGGCAGGTTCGGCTCGCGGGCGCCGGCCGGGACGCCGACGGCGGTCAGCAGCAGGTCCGGGGCGCCGGCGGGCACGGGGTGCACCCGGTCGACGGGCAGCCGGGGCGGTGCGTTGCAGGTGTTGGGCGCGGCGCCGGCCGGGGGCACCAGGCCGCACACCAGGTCGACGTTCGTCTGCGCGCCGCCGCTGACGAACACGGCCCGCACCACCGCGTCGAAACGGGCGTCGAGCGGATCGGCGGCCGGCGCGCCGGGGTGGACGAACGCCTGCTCGCCGCCGTCGGCGGCGAAGAACACCACGTCGCAGGTCCAGCCGCCGGGCGCCACCAGGAAGTGCGTCTCGCCCGGGTAGCGGGCCCCGTACACCGCGGCCGTCGCCGGCACGTCCACCCCGTCCGGTACGGGCACCGAGGCCGGTACGGCGCCCAGTGCCGGCAGCCCCGGGCCGGTCGCCTCCGCGGGACAGGCCCGCACGGGCACGCTCGCGGCGGCCGGCGCCACTCCCGCCGCGGGCGCCGACAGGCCGCCCGCGGCCAGCAGCACGGCCGCTGCCAGGACCCCCGCCCGGCGCGAACCGGATGCACCACGCATGCTCCACCTCCAGGCGCCTGCGGTGGAGGCCCCCGGGGACACGGCGACCTTGCCGCACTCCTTCAGCCTAGGACCGCCACCCGCCCGCTCGCGCGCCGAACCGCCCCTGGCCTGCGGGAACGTGAGGGACGCGAGGGTTCGGGGTGCTCAGTCCTGGGCCTCGACCCGGTGCGGCAGCGGCGTGCTCCAGCGGGGCAGCCAGTCCGCCGCGACCCCGCCGGTCAGCGCCAGGTACAGCCGGTCGCCGAAGCCCAGGCCGGAGTCGTACCGGTGCTCGGCGTCGAGGCGGCGCAACGCCGACACGGTCCACCTCCCGTCGGGCGCCGGCACCAGGAAGAACTGGTCGCCGTCGCTGCTGTTGGCCCACAGCAGCGCACCGCCCCGGGCCGGCAGGACGCGGTGGGGGACGGCGCCGGAGCACTCCAGCAGGCCGCCCATCATCGCGCAGTACGAGCGCAGGTTGCGGGCCCCGAGGAGGAAGAGGCGGTCCGCGACGGCCGAGTCGCCGCAGGCGCCGACGATCTCCACGTAGTCCTCGGGCAGCGCCACCGACCAGGACGCGGCCACCGCCTCCACCAGCGGCCCCTCCATGTCCCGCACGGGCGCTGCGAGCGGCGGCGCGAAGTCTCCGACGGTCTTCACCAGCTCCCCTCCTCCTTCGGTTCGGCCTCGTCGGCCGACGGGAGACCAGCGCCCGGCCCCGACAGGGCCCCGACACGGCCGGCACCGGCCCTGTCGGTACGCACCCCTACCGTGGGCGCATGATCGATTCCCGACTGCTCAGCGGCCTGCGCCGGCGCTTCCCCGACCGCAGCGCCGAGGCCCGTACGGCGCCGCAGCTGCCGGGCCGTCAGGTCGCACCCGCGCTGTGGGTGAGCGACGCGGCGGCGCCGGAGGGGGCGTGGCAGCGGCTGCACCGGGAGCACGGGGCGGGCTCGGGGCTGTGGCCGCTGCTGCTGGATCCGAGGGGCGAGGGGCCTGACCTCGACGGCGCGGACCTGGGCCTGGGGACGCAGCAGCCGGGGGTCCGCGCGCTGGAGGGGTACGACCCGGCCGCCCTGCTGCGCGGATGGTGGGAGCGCGCGGTGCTGTGGTGCCCGACCGGTGATCCGCAGGAGCGGGCGCACCTGCTGGAGACGCTGGAGCCCTTCGGCGCCGCCTGGCCGGGGCCAGCCCCCGCTGCGGCACCGTCGCGGGATCCGGACGACTGCGCGCACACGCTGGCCCGCCAACTGCTGCGCAGCCGGCCCGGGTTGCGGATCGCACTGGTGCGCGCGGACGACGGCGCCCAGGCACTGGCCGCCTGCGGCTGGAACGGCACCAACGGCCACGGCGACAGCGGCGCGATCGCCGCCGTGCTGCGCAGCTGGCAGGAGCGCTTCGGCGCCCGCCTCGTCCAGGCGGGGGCCGACTCGCTGTACCTGAGCGTCGCGGCGCCGCCGAGGCGCCTGGAGGAGGCGCTGGCGGTGGCGGCCGAGCACGCGGCGTTCTGCCCGGACAACCTCTTCCAGTCCGACCAGGGCCTGGCCGGCTACGCCGAGGAACTGGTCGACGAGGGCTGCTGGTCCTTCTGGTGGGACTGACGGGCGCGCCCGGTGACGAAGGCCGCGCTTGCGCTCACCCGGTGCGCAGCCCGTCCAGCAACTGCCCGAAGGTGCCGCAGGCCGTCCGGCCGGTCACCGAACCGCTCGACGCCTGAGGGGAATCCGTCCCGGGCCGGTCACTCCCGGCAGGACACGATGCGCCCGGGCGCCACCGCGAACAGGTACCACGGCGCGCCCGCGCCGGGCCCTGCCGGCACGAGCAGGGCCGGCAGGGCCGGCAGGGCCGGCCATGTGCGGCGGCTCACCGCAGCGCCTCCTCGGTACGGGAGGTGCGTTCGGCGCGGGCGCGGGCGCGGGCGCGGGTGCGGACCTCGGCGACGGCGGGGCAGGTGGCGTAGACGCGGGCCAGGTGGGCGAGGTGCTCGGCCTCGCCGTCCATGGTGTCCATGGTGGTCGTCCCGGGGGCGGCGGACGGGACGGCTTCCGGTGCGGCGGCTCCGGGCGCGGTGGCTTCCGGTGCGGCGGCTTCGGGTGCGGCGCCGCAGGCCGCCAGCTCCAGGGCGGTGGCCAGCGCCGCGGCCTCGGCGGTCGCGGCCGCGTGGGTGGAGGGCGGCGGGAAGCGGCGGGTGGCCTGGTCGAGCCACTGGGCGGTGCGCGGGTCGCAGTGCTGGCGCAGGATCAGGCGGGCGTCGTGGATCTCGATGATCCGCCGGTAGAGCGCGAACTGCGGGTCGAGCGGGGGCAGCGGCAGGCGGCGGGCCGGGTCGAGGGCGATCTCCGGCAGCACGGTGTGCAGGTCGCGCCAGAGCGGGGTGAGCGCCCGGTAGTGGCGGTGCGCGCGCAGCCAGCCCCGCACGGCCCCGGCCGCGGCGGGCCACAGCGTGCTGCCCAGGCCCGCGGCGATCAGGGCCGCGCACAGCCCGCCCAGGACGGCGCACAGCGTGTCCTCGGGGCCGTCCTGGCTACCGGTGAGGGCCGCGCGCAGCACGTCGTCCACGCTCCAGGCGTTCCACAGCAGCCCGGCCACCAGCCCGCCGGTCAGCAGCCGCAGCCCGGTGCCCAGCCGCCCGGGGCCGGCCGCCCGGGAACGCCGCAGGAGTTCGCGCAGCAGCGCGACCAGGCACATGGTGGTGTGGAGCATGCCCACGGCGGTGTACCCGGCCAGCGCCAGGCGCGCGGACAGCTCGGGGCCGACGGTCAGGTCCTCGCCCGCCAGGCCCGGCGCGGCCGCGGTGATCAGCGCCAGCCGCAGCCCCAGCACCGTGCCCAGCAGGGCCAGCCCGCCCCGCACCTCGCTCCGGCGCACCGCCGGAGCGGCGGCCCCGGCGTCCCCGGCGTCCCCGACGGCCCCGACCCCCGGCCGTGCGGCGGCGTGCCCCGACCGTGCGGCGGCATGCGCGGCGTCGGCCGCCCGCAGCGCCGGTACGAGCAGCCGGATCGCCGCGGCCGCGCCGTCGCGCAGCCCGTCGCCGAGCACGATCACCAGCACCGCGAGCACCGCAACCCCCGTTCCCTGCACCGCCCGTACGGTCGGCGGGGCGAGCACCAGCAGGGCGGCGCCCAGCAGGGCGGTGCCGTAGCAGGTGTAGCGGGCGGCGGCGCGGGAGTCGACGCGGCTGCGGGCGAAGTGGGCGCCGCTGAGAACGAAGAACAGGCCGACGGGGTAGAGGGCGAGGTCGCTCACGGGCGGCCCTCCTTCGGTGCGCCACCCTTCGGTGCGCCGTCCGTCCGTTCGCCGTCCGGCCGTTCGCCGTCCGGCCGTTCGGCGCCCGGCCGTTCGGCGTCAGCGGGCCCCGGCTCCGGGCTGCGGCCGCTGCTCAGCAGGAGCCCCAGCGCGTCCAGCGAACCGCGTGCCGGCGCCGGTCCCGTCCGTTCGGCGGCGTCCGCCCGGTCCGCCCGGTCCGCCCGGTCCGCCCGGTTCAGGATCAGCGAGGCCAGCAGCTCCGCCTCCCGCTCCTGCGGCTCGTCATAGCTGGTGCGCCCCAGCACCCGCTGCACCAGCGCGGGGGAGAGGTTGGGCAGCAGCGCGGCGGCGGGGGCCAGCGGCGCGGACCCGGCGTGGTCGAGCAGCAGGTGCGCGATCTCGTGCACCAGGATGTGCCGCTGGTGCAGCGCCCCGGTGTCCGCCGCGTACAGGATGTAGTCCGCCTCCAGGGTGGAGACCAGCAGCCCGCAGGGGGCGTGCGGACGGGCCGGCACCGGCAGCAGCTCGATCGGCCGCCCGCGCCGCACGGCGAGCTGCTCCAACAGCGCCACCGGGTCGAACGGGCGCGGCAGCTCCAGCTGTTCGGCCATCCGGCGACATCGCCGCAGCGTGGACCGGTAGCCCCGGCCACCCCATAAGTCACCCCACAAGCCGAGCTCCCCTCCAGCTCCCCTCCGGCTCCACCCCTCGCAGGTCCCGGGTCTCAGGACGAGGGGCGTTTGCGCGCCGCGTCCCGGCGGGCGATCACGTCCACCAGCTCGCTGACGGTGTCCAGACCCTCCGGCGACAGCCCCACCGCCCGCAGCGCCAGGCTGCGCACGCCCGCGTCGCGCAGCGCGCCGAGCAGCGCCAGCTCCTTGGCGATCTCGGCGCCCTGCCGCTCGTCGAAGAAGTACGCGGGCGGGACCTGGAAGAACTGGGCCAGCGCCTCCAGATGACGCTTGGTGGGGTTGTCGCGGCGCCCGGTGCGCAGCTGCCACAGGTAGGTGGTGGAGAAGGACTCCCCGGTCGCCTCGCGGCAGGCCCGGGCCACCTCCTCGTTGGTGTACTGCTCGCGGTCGGGGCGGCGGACGGTGTGGAACAGCGCCTCGATCCGGGCCGCCAGCCCGCTCGCCTCCACGCTCGCCGGACCGCCCCCGGATCCGTTCCCGGATCCGTTCCCGTGTTCGCCCCCGGGCCCTTCCCCGTGCTCGTGCCCGTGCTCGTCCGGGTGGCCGTTCAGCTCCGGTGGAGCGTCCTCCGGTTCCACCTGAACGCCGTCCCCCGTCGACTCCGTCATTCCCCACCTTCCTCACACCCGGGCCCTCCGTGCCGCGACCTCGGCGGACGGACAGGGCCGGCCAGGTCACGATAGCCGAACGGCATCAGCTGGCATGGATTCGAAGGTACCCGCAATCAACTGCAGTTGACCCTCGTGGCGGCGGCTGACATCCTGGACGGGCAGCCCGCAGGCGCCGCCGACATATCTGACGTTCCATCAGAGCTCCTTGTTCCGACGGCTCTTGTGCGGCGCCGCTGTACCCAGCGCCCCGCGCCCTGCGCCCCGCACCCTGTTCTCCGTCCGGGCCGCCCGTACGGCCCGGGCGGCCGCACCGCCTCACCGCCTCGCCCCCCTGTGATCTCCCTGCGCCCCGCGCCCGTTGGCCCCGTTCGAGGGCGCGCCCCAGCGGCGGCGCGCCGCGAGGACGGGAGAGGGACGTGCTCAGGTTCCACGGCGCGTGGCGGATCACCGTGATCGGCCACGCGCCCGACTTCGGCCAACGGGAGCTCGTGCGCGGCCCCTGCGGCACCCGGGTGCTCCCCGGCCGGGCCGGGGCCGCACGGGAGGTGGACGAGGAGAGCTGGACGCTCGCCCTGGAACACCGCCCGTCGGGCCGCGGCCGGCAGCCCAACCTGCGCACCACCCCCGGGCCGCTCACCGAACGCGACGGCGTACGCAGCCGGTTGCTCACCAGCAACGACCGCCACCGGCCGGGCAAACCGCGCGACTACGTCAACTTCGTGCCGCGCCTGGACCAGCCGGCCACCGGCCCGGAACCGGGCGGCGGCTAAAGTCCCAGGTGAGCACCCCCGCGCCCGCCCGAGGAGACCCCGCCGTGCCGACCGATCCCGCCGCCACCACGCCCGCCGCCCCCGCCGCCGAGGCCGCGGGCCCGCACGCGGCGCGTCCGCACGCCGCGCGCCTGGGACTGGGCACCGCCGCGGTCGGCCGTCCCGGCTACATCACCCTCGGCCGTGCGCACGACCTGCCCGCCGAACGCACCGTCGAGGCCCTGCGCGAGCGCACCCACGCCCTGCTCGACGCCGCGTACGCCGCCGGCGTGCGCTACCTCGACACCGCCCGCTCCTACGGACGCGCCGAGGAGTTCCTCGCCCAGTGGCTCGCCGAACACCCCGAGGCCGCGGCCCAGGTGACGGTCGGCAGCAAGTGGGGCTACACCTACACGGCCGACTGGCGCACCAGCGGCGTCGCCGCGCACGAGGTCAAGGAACACTCGACGGCGGTGTACGACCGCCAGATCCGCGAGAGCCGCGCCCTGCTCGGCCCCCACCTGGACGTCTACCTCGTCCACTCGGTCACCGCCGACAGCCCCGCCCTCACCGACCCCGCCCTGCACCGGCGCCTGGCCGCCCTCGCCGCCGAAGGCGTACGGGTGGGCCTGTCCACCAGCGGCCCCGCCCAGGGCGAGGCCATCCGCCGGGCCCTGGACGTCACCGTGGACGGCCGCCCGCTGTTCACCGCCGTCCAGGCCACCTGGAACCTGCTGGAGACCTCCGCCGCCCCCGCCCTCGCCGAGGCCCACCGGGCCGGCTGGCTGGTCGTCGTCAAGGAGGGCATGGCCAACGGCCGCCTGGCCGGCCGCAACGCCGCCGGGGACGACACCGCCGCGCTGCGCGCCCTCGCCGCCCGCACCGGTACCGCCCCCGACGCCCTGGCCCTGGCCGCGGCCGCCGCCCAGCCCTGGGCCGACGTCGTCCTGTCCGGCGCCGCCACCCTCGACCAGCTCACCTCCAACCTCGCCGCCGCCGACATCGCCCTCACACCGCAGGACCTCGCCCCGCTGGCCGCGATGGCCGAACCCGCCGAGGACTACTGGCGCACTCGCGCCGGCCTGCCCTGGGCCTGAGCGCGCGCTCGACGCGGGATCGCCCCCGGCTGTCCCGCTCGTGGTTCCTGCGGCACGGACTTTGTTCCGCGATCCCGTGGCGAGCGGGCCCGTGCCCGCGGGAGCGATCAACCGTGACGGAATGGCGCGGGTATCCCGCAGACCGGAAGAACGGTCACCCGCTCACGAGTCCCAGGGGCACTACTCCGGCGGCCGGCGGTAGCCGGGCTTCTCGGCGGCCGCCTGCGAACCGCCCCGGACCTGCGCCGCGGCACGGGGATCCGGTCAGCCCGGGCGTCGAGTCGCTGCGCCCGGCCGGCCGGGCCGTCCGCGCAGACCGGCAGCCTGATCCCGAACCGGAGCCAGAAGTCATCGCGCTCGTCGCAGCCGCGGGGATGGCGCAGCACGACGTCGATCCGCTCGGGATCCCTTCCAGCCGTCCCGGATCGCTTCGAGCTCGCAGTCCCACGCGGCCAGCCCGCTGCCCTCTCCCGTCAGCCTCGCTTCGAGCAGGTCGGCGACCACGGTGCCGGGCCACTGCCACCTGCGGTCCGCCTCGGCCCGGGCGACCTCGGCGTCGTACTGGGCGGCGGAGAACCGGCAGTCGGCCAGGCCGAAATCCTCGTCCATCGGATTGCGCCAGCCCGTCCACAGCACGTGCCCCCTCTCGCGCCTGATCGTCACGTGGACGGCGCCGCAGCACTCCTCCACGCATCCGGTCCCGGCGATGCGGACCTCGCGAGGGGTGGTGGTGGCCCGCAGAAGCCCGGTCGACCCCAGCAGGTGCCGTGGACTGACGCTCCGGTAGGGGGAGCCGGCGAACACGTCCCGCCCGCCGATGACCGGGCGGACCTCCAGGCCGACCTCGGCAGCCGGCGGGCAGATGATGCGCAGTTCCAGAACGTCCACGGTCTCGGCCACCGACCGATGATGGCCGACCGGGCCGCCCTGTCACCCGGATTGCCGCGGCCTGCGGGTCGGCTTCCTAGGTCAGTTGTGGTTCCGGCCCAACTTCTCCGGTGTTCCTGCTCTCTGCGGCTGGTTCAGCCGGCCCGTCGCCAGATCGGCTCGTCGGGCCAGTTGAGCAGGTCACGCATGTCCTGGTCCTCGCCCGACAAGGCATGGACGAGGAAAGCGACGAAGCGCATGTCGTACCGCCGCCACGCCTCTCGCAGATCTTTCCCTCGGAACCACACCACCACCGGCCACTCCATGGGGTCCGGGTCGCTGGTGAGCCAGAAGAACTGGTCACCTTGGACGGTGCTGCCCCAGTGGAGGAGTCCCCCCGGCTCCGGCAGGAGCGGGTACGGGCACAGGGCCGGGTCCTTGTCGCGCATGTCCCGGAACACCGGACCGAAGTCCTCGAAGGTCCTCGATGTGAAGACGCGGAAGATCTCCCCGCCCTGCGCTGAGCCCCGCCACGGCCACGGAGCGTTCACACCCAGGTAGCCGCGGACCTCTCCGGGCCCGAACTGGTCGATGAACTCGCGGTAGTCCGCGGGGAACTCGACTCCGCGCGCTTCACGCGACCGCTCCCACGGCAGCGGCGGTCCCACCGGCTCGGCCGCCAGGTCGGCCAGGGCAGCGAACTGCATGACGTCCGTCCGCATGACGTCACCTCCTTGCGGATCATGTCATCTGTCGCCGACACGTGATCAAGGGGGCGAGGACGACCCTCGTGCGGAGCAGGCTGAAGGCCGCGCGGCCGTACATCTGGCGCTCGATCAATCGCTGCTGCGCCTCGCTCCTTTGCCTCGCGATGCGAGGGCCCCGCCGCGCCCGGTGTCCGGGGGCGGCGGGGCCGGGCCGTTCGGTCGCTGCGGTCACGCCCCGGACGGCAGCAGCGCGGCGACCTGTGCCAGCACCCGGGCTGCCGGGGCCGGGTCGACCAGCCACTTCAGGTGGCTGCTGGTCAGCGTCCGCACGTCGTAGGGGTTGTCGGGCGTCAGCGCGTCGCCCTCGCGGATCATCCGGTCCTGCATGGCCAGCGGCACGCTGGTGTCCTCGGTCAGCCGGACGTACGTCCGGGGGATCCGGCCCCAGGTGTCGGCCTGCGCCCGGTCCTCGGGGGTGCCGGCGTCGAGGTTCTCGTCGGGCTGGAAGGTGTTGAGGAAGACCATGAACTCCTCGTCCGTCCCGTCGGCGAGGAAGGCCGCCTTGAAGGACGCCAGGACACCGGGGTCGGCCGTGCGGAAGTTGCAGCGCAGCAGCCCGACTTCGGCGGGGTTGGCGACCATCGCCGAGGCCAGCCCCGCGGCGTCGACGGTGGCCATCTCGGGCTCGGCGTAGTAGGCGCTGACGTCGAGGTCGACGGGGCACCAGGAGGAGACGTAGACGATGCGGTCGATCAGGTCGGGGCGCCGGTTGGCCGCGACGGTGGCCGTCAGACCGCCGCGGCTGTGCGAGACCAGGACGACCGGCCCGTTGCGCTTGGCCCGCTCCAGTATCCCGATCAGGTGCCCGACGTTGTCGGCGAGCGTGACGCCCTTGATCGCCCCGGGCGCGCTCGCGAGCTCCGCGAGGTCCTGCGGCGCCTGGTAGGCCCGCGGGAACGTCGCGGCGAACCCGTGCCCCGGCAGGTCGACGGCGACCGAACGGTGGCCGAGGAGGCCGAGCTCGGCCTGGAGCGGCGCGAAGGAGAAGGAGTTCGCGAAAGCTCCGTGAACCAGTACGAACGTCGGTTGCATCTGTCTACGACTCACTTTCCGGCCCCCTGCGGCTCCCCGGCGGCGGCAAGCACGTCGCCCGACCCTCCCGACACCGCGAACACCTCGCGGCCGGGAAACGGGACATCGCTCCGCGGCGCACCGTCCCGCCGCAGAGACGGGCCACGTGCATGGCAAGCATCAGCGGTCAAGCGCGGATCCACGAGGGCGGCACACGAACGGCCGCCCACGATCCGAGGGCTCACCCTACTCACCGGAAGATCACCTGCACCACCCCGGCGAGCCCGGGTACTGCCGGCGCGCATCGCGGCCGTGACCCCGCCCGGGTGCGGTCCCTTGTCAGTGCCCGCCCCTACGATCACGACATGACCTGGCCTTTCGATGTCGACCCGCCCGTTGCGCTGCCGCCCGGCCGCGCCGTCGTCGGACAGCAGCGGGAGGGGACGCAGCCGCTGCTGTGGATCAGCGACGGGCCCGCCCCCGCCGGACTGTGGGAACAACTGCACCGGGCGCACGCGCGCAGCGGACTGTGGCCGCTGCTGCTCAGCCCGCTGCGCCGTGACGCGGACTTCCGGCCGTGGCTGTCCGGGGAGTTGTACCCCGCCCATGCCTCCGACCCCGGCCGGTACGACCCGTCCGCGCTGCTGCGCAGCTGGTGGGAGACGGGCGACGAGGAGAACGAGGACGAGGACGGCGAGCTGGCCGAGGCCCTCGCCCCCTACGGCTCCGGCTGGCCCGGGCCCGCCCCCGCCGTCACCGTGCCCGACGGTGCGGCCGACGCCGAGGCCCGGGGGCTGGCCGAGGCGCTGCGGTCCGTCGAGGACGTGCGGCTCGGCCTGGTGCCGGCCCGCAGCGGGGCCCAGGCCCTGGTGGCGTGCGGGTGGAGCGGCCCGACCAACCACGAGAACGACATCGCGAAGATCGCCGCCGTCCTCGCCGACTGGGAACGCCGCTTCGGCGTCCAGGTGGTCGAAGTGGGCTTCGACACCCTGCAGTTGAGCGTCCCGGTGCCACCGGCCGGCCTCGCCGAGGCACTGCCGGTGGCCGCCGAGCACGCGGCCCTGTGCCCCGACCTGATCCACCAGGGCGCCGGCAGCCTCACCGCCTACGCCGAGCTGCTGGTCGGCTGTCGCCAGTGGCACTTCTGGTGGGACTGACCGGCCTCGGCCGCTGCCCCGGCCGCCGGACCCGGCGCTGCTGCGCCCCGCTCCGGCGGCCGTCAACGTCACCGGCCCGATGTCCGGTTCGGGCGGATCCGCCGTACGTGCGTGCGAGCCGTGTCCACGTCCCGGCACCCGCGCCCGTCACTCCCGGTGCCCGGTTCAATCAACTGTGCGGGGTGGCCGGAGGGAGAGTGACGACCGGGCCGATCGGGCGGCACCCGGCGTAGGTGATGGCCTGGAGCGGCGGGCAGGGTGCGTCGGTCCGTACCGGTGCGACGGCCGGGGGTTCCGGGCGGGGCGGGACGGTCCGGTCGGGGACGGGCGGCTGCTTGGCTGCGGGCTGCTTCGCGGCCGGGGCCTGAGCGGGGGAGGCCGGGCCCTGGGCGGTGCGGGGGCGGGCCGGGGACGGATTGGTGACGGAGCGTTCGGGCGCGGCCTCGGGGCCGGGCGCGGTCTCCCCGGCCGCAGGGACGACCGTGGGCGTCTCGCCCGGGACCGGCGCCGGGGCCGTCGTCGGCGCCTGCGCCGACGGCGATGCGGACGGCGAGGCCGAGGGCGACGCCGCAGCCGAAGGAACCGCCGTGGCCGCCGCGTCCGGCGCCGCCGGGGCGGTGCCCGGTGAGCCGGTCAGCAGCTGCGCCCCGCCGATCCCCGCCACGCCGAGGGCACACGCCCACGCCGCGACGGCGAGGGCCCGCCGGTTCCGCGTCGTCGTTCTGCCGCCCTGCGGCCCGTCTTTGGCACTCTCCGGCACGCCGCCCCTCCGTCTCGTCTCGGTCAAGCGCTTGAGCTGGGCGGACTTTACACGAACCATCAGGGCCGCACGTACGTCACCCCTACCGATGCGTGACTGATTCGCCCGGCCCCCGCCGCCCCGTACCGTCGCAGACGCCAGCGGGAACCACCCACCACGAGCCCCCCCCAGGAGGCACCCCATGACCGCCTACGCGATCGCCCAGGTCCACTCGGTCGAGTTCGGCCCCGACATCGTCGAGTACCTGGAGCGCATCGACGCCACCCTCGACCCCTTCGGCGGCCGCTTCATCGTCCACGGCGGCCCGTACGAGACGGTGGAGGGCCGCTGGGGCACGGGCGGCACGATCGTCATCGAGTTCCCCGACCTGGAGCGGGCCCGCGCCTGGTGGGACTCGCCCGCCTACCAGGAGATCCTGCCGCTGCGCACCCGGCACATGGTGGCGGACATCATCCTGATCGAGGGCGTGCCGGCCGGCTACCGGGGCGCTGACGCCCTCAAGGAGCACTGAGTCGGCGAGCGCCCGGCAGCCGTCAGGGCGCAACGCCCTTGATGCGCTCGGCGATCGGCGCCGCGAACTCCTCGGCGTGCGGCCTCCGTTCCACGATGTCGTCGCCGTCCAGGAAGCGGACCTTGTCGCCGATCCGGACGGCCGGCACCCCCTGGGTGGCGGACGGGAACCGCCGCTCGCGGAAGGCGAACCACCGGCCCGCAGCGAGCCGGACAGGCCCGCGGTGTCGGCCCTGCACCCCGTCAGGGCGACGGCGGCGACAGCGGCGACGGCCACCGCACCGGCGGCGACCGGAAGTCCGGGCGTGGACAAAAGGATCCCCCCGGTCCTCGGCAAAGCCCGTCGCCCACCGCCCCTCAGGACCTCCGCAGCCGCTCGCGCCACCAGCCGACCGTTGCCGTGAGCTGCTGCTCCAGCGGGGTCGCGCGGAGGGTGAAGGTGGCCTCGTAGGCGGAGGAGTCCATGACGAAGGGGCGGTCGAACTGGTAGCGGGTCTCGCGCAGTTCGCGCAGCAGGGGGGAGAAGAGGCCGGCCACGGCGAGGACGGCGGGGGAGAGGCGGCGCACCGGCACGGGGGCGGTGCCGGCCTCGGCGGCGAGGCGTTCGACCATGGTGCGCACCGGCAGGGCGGGGGCGGTGGGGACGTGCCAGGGGCGGCCCCAGGCCCGTTCCTCGGTGGCGAGTTCGGCCATCGCGCGGGCCACGTCGGGCAGGTAGGTCCAGCTGTGCGGGGCGTCCGGGTCGCCGAGGACGGCGACCGGACGGCCCTTGAGCAGGTTGGGCATCGCACGGGAGGCCAGGTGGCCGCCGTCGGTGACGCCGGGGCCGAAGAAGTCCGAGGCCCGCACCTCCACGGCGCGGATCCGCCCGGCCTCGTGCAGGGCCCGCGCCTGCTCCCAGGCCGCCGCCCGTACCCGGCCCTTGGGACCGGTCGCGGCGAGCGGCAGGCCTTCGGTCATCGCTGCCTCGACCGGGCCGTAGCCGTACAGGTTGCCGAGCATGACCAGCACGGCGCCGCTGTCCTCGGCGGCCGCGCACAGTGCGGAGGCGAGGGCGCCCCAGCGCGCGGCCCACTGGGGCAGCGGCGGTGCGGCGCAGCCGTGGATCGCGTCGGCGCCGCGGGCGGCCTGTGCCAGGCGGGCGGGGTCGGTCGCGTCCAGGGCGAGGTGCTCGACGCCGTCGACGGGCGGTCCGGCGGGGCGCCCGCTGCGGGTGACGACCCGGACCCGGTGGCCCTGTTCGGCCAGCAGGCGGGCGGTGGCGGCCCCGGCGGGCCCGTGTCCGACGACGAGATGGAAGCTCACCCGCCCACCCTAGGGGGTGGCGCCGACAGGTGTGACACGCCGTCGGAGCGCGGCCCGGGGAGGGGCCGGGGAGGGGCCCGGGGAGAGGGCGGGGAGGGGCCGGGGAGGGTGGCAAATATCTGGTATGGCAAGCGTAAAAGAGGATCTATGCTGTGGGGCGTTCATGATCTCTTCACAGGAAACAACAGGTTCCACTGCATGAAGCTGCCCCGGGTGTCCACCGTCGTCGCCGCCGCGGTCCTGGCCCCCGCCGTTCTGTTCCCCTCCTCGGCCTCCGCCGCCGACGCCCCCCAGCCGGCCGGGGTCTCCGGTCCTGACACCGCCTCGGGCTCCGTGCCGGACGTCACCCCCGGCGACGACGGCGTCAACGGCGGCCCGGGCAACAGCAGCGGCCCCAAGGCCCCCGAGGGGCAGGAGCAGCGCGACCGGGCCGAGATCCAGAAGATCCTGGCCGACCCGAGCACGGGCCGCGGGGTGCGCGAGGCGGGCGAGAAGGCGCTCAAGGGCGGCGCCGCCGAGCTGCGGCACTTCCTGACGGTCGCACTGCCCAGGAACCGCATGGACGACCTGCGGGTGAAGCTCGCCCAGACCATGGACGGCGGCGGCCCGGCCGTGCGCGCGGCGGCCGGCAAGGCGCTGGACGGCGGCGACGCGGCGGTCCTGAGGTTCTTCGCGGAGGATCTGCCCGCCGCCCAGG
Organism: Kitasatospora sp. NPDC101108; assembly: GCF_055584725.1. Lineage (NCBI taxonomy): Bacteria > Bacillati > Actinomycetota > Actinomycetes > Kitasatosporales > Streptomycetaceae > Kitasatospora > Kitasatospora sp. NPDC101108. Next base: position 131,916 of record NZ_JBVJLM010000010.1, on the reverse strand, counting down.
CCGAGGACGCCGACCGGGCCGAGATCCAGAAGATCCTGGCCGACCCGAACACCGGCCGCGGCGTGCGCGAGGCGGCCCAGAAGGCGCTCAAGGGCGGCGCGGCCGAGCTGCGGCACTTCCTGACGGTCGAACTGGCCAAGAACCGCGCCGACGACAACCGGGTCAAGGTCTCGCAGATCCTGGCCACCGGCGGCCGCGAGGCGCGCGAGGGCGCGGCCAAGGCGCTGGACGGCAGCGACGCGGACGTCGCCAAGTGGCTGGCGGAGGGCTGGCCCGCCGCCGAGGCCTCGGACAACCGCGTCGCGGTGGTCGCCTCGCTGGCCGACAAGAACACCGGCCCGCACACCGTCGAGGCCGCCAAGAAGGCGCTCGCCGGCACCCCGGCCGACGTCGCCCAGTTCCTGCGCGACCTGCCCCAGCTGCGCGCCACGGACAACCGCATCAAGGTCTCCCAGCTCATGGAGACCGGCGGCCCGGCGGTGCGCGCCGCCGCCGCCAAGGCGTTCGAGGGCAGCGACGCCGACATCGCCGCGTTCCTCGCCGAGGGCTGGGCCACCGCCCGCGCCGCGGACGAGGCCGCCGCGAACAAGCCGGCGGACAAGCCCGCCGACAAGCCGGCCGACCAGGGCGCCGGGCAGCAGGACCAGGGTGCCGGGCAGCCGCAGACCGTCCAGCAGGCGGGCCTGACCACGGCCACCGACACCGGCACCGCCGCCGTCACGGGCAGCGGCACCACCGCTGCCGCCGCCACCGGTTCGCTCGCCGCCACCGGCACCGAGGGCCTCGGCTGGGAGGCCGGCGGCGCCGCCGCCGCCCTGGCCGCGGGCGCGGCGCTGGTCGCGGTCTCGCGCCGCCGCCGCTCCACCGAGAGCTGACACCCGCCCGCGTCCCCGGCCGCCGCACACCCCGCGGCGGCCGGGGACGCGAGCACTCAATCAACCCGCGCTCAGCAACCCGCGCTCGGCAACCCGCGCTTGGCAACCCGCGCTCGGCAACCCGCGCTCGGCAACCCGCGCTCAGCGCCCGCGTTCGGTTGGCTCAGTCCCCGCCGCCCTGGCCGCTGCCGCCCTTGCCCAGCAGCCACCGCTCCCGCCGTTCCCGCCTCCGCCGGCGCTGCTCCGCTCCGCGCAGCAGGCCGCCCGCGCCGAGCGTCAGCGCCGCGAGCGCGCGCGCCCAGCGCGGGCCGCCGCGCTCGGCCCACACCACGCACCCGCACCCGGCGAGCACCAGCACCAAGACTGCGACCAGCACCGCTGCGACCGTCACGGACCCCGCTCCTCCCTCGCCGGTTCGGCCACGAATCCTGCCATGTGCCAGGATTTCCGTCACCGAACACGACCGACGAAGAAGGAGAAACCCGTGGCCAACGCCCGGTTCGCCACCCTGCACACCACCGCGGGCCCGATCCGGCTGGAACTGTTCCCGTTCCACGCGCCGAAGACGGTCCGCAACTTCGTCGAACTCGCCGAGGGCGCGCGGGAGTACACCGACCCGCGCACCGGTGAGCCGGGCAGCGGCCCGTACTACGACGGGACGACGTTCCACCGGGTGGTCAAGGGCTTCATGATCCAGGGCGGCGACCCGACCGGCACCGGCACCGGCGGCCCGGGCTACGCCTTCGCGGACGAGTTCCACCCGGAACTGTTCTTCAACAAGCCGTACCTGCTGGCGATGGCCAACTCCGGCCCGGGCACCAACGGTTCGCAGTTCTTCATCACGGTGGGCACCCCCACCCACCTCAACCGCCGGCACACCATCTTCGGCCAGGTCGCCGACGCCGCCTCCAAGGCCGTGGTGGACGCGATCGCCGCCGCCCCGACCGACGGCGAGCGCCCGGTCGAGGACGTGGTGGTCACCAAGGTCGAGATCACCCACTCCTGACGGCCGCCGTGACCACTGTCAGCGCCGTGAGCGCCGTGAGCGCGCTGTGACGGCCGTGAGCGCCGCGAGCGCCGGACCGGAGGCCTTCCCGCCCCGGCCGGTGCGCGGCGTACGGGCCCGCTTCGTGCGGCAGGGGGGCTGCCCGAGCTCGATGGCGGACGCCCTGGTCGACTTCGAGCCGTGGGAGGAGGGCGTGCACCTGGAGGTCGCCGCCGACGCCACCGTGCACGGCGGCCCCATGCCGCAGGAGGACCTCGACCGCTACCACGCGGCGCTGGCGCAGGGCGTGCGCGCCGAACTGGCCGGGCAACTGCCCGGAACCGCAGTGGCGTTGGCACTGGTGGTGCACCGCACCGTGGTGCACCAGGTCGACACCAGCGAGTACGCCTACCGCAGGGCCGGGCAGGCGGCGGTGCGCGAGGTGCTCGCCCTCCTCGGGACGCCGGACAGGCCCTGGCTGAGCCCGCCCCGCTGACGGCCCGCCACCGCACACGGCGGGGCCGGGCGGTTCAGTCCCGCGCCGCCCGGCGCCACCACCCCGCCGCGTCCTGGGCCGCCCAGCGGCCCAGGAACCCCGCCCCGTACAGGGCGAACGGGACGGGGGCGGCGAACAGCGGCACCGCCAGCCGGCTCGGCCGCCCGGTGCTCATCCGCCCCCGCCCGTCCAGCCACACCGTGACCTCCGTGCCCTGCGGATACGGCCCCTCCGGCCGCTCCGCGCCGAACTCCCGCCCGTCGACGCTCCAGCGGAAGGTGCAGGCGTAGGTCTTCGCCCCCAGGCCGCCGCCCTCCCCGCCCGGCTCCTGGCCGCTCACCCGGCAGCCCGTCACCCGGGCCGTCGCGCTGCGCGGACGGCTCAGCCGCTCCCGCACGGTCCCGGCGACCTGCGCGGCCAGGAACACCGCGACCAACGCCAGCAGCAAGGCCCCCACCACCCGCGCGCCCGTCCCGGCCGGCGCCTGCGGATCACGCCCGCGCAGCACCACGGACACCGCCAGGGCCACCGCCGCCGCGCCGGCGCCCAGCCACCACAGCCACCCGCCCACCGGATCGTCCTGCGACCACCGCCACACCGCCGCCGAGCCCGCGAGCGCCAGCGTCACCACCGCCGCCACGGCCACCGCCACGCAGCCCCGCACCAGCCGGTCCCCGCCCGCTGCCGCCCGAACCGCTCCCGCCCGAACCGCTCCCGCCCCCACCAGCCCCGCCCCCCGATGCCACGGCCCCGCCACCCGTCCCGGTGGCCCCGGTACCCGATCCTCGGGCCGCCCGACCCCCGTGACCAGGCCCACCCCGCAACGGTGACAAGGCCGACCGGCCGGCGCCCGCCCCGCCGTCACACGGCGGACAGGGTGATCCCCAGGATCCGCGCACCGGTCTCGGTGCGCGGCCGGTGCCGGCTGCCCGGCGCGAACACCACGTAACTGCCCGCCGGATGGCGCTCCTCGCCCTCGATCACCTCACCGCTGAGCACGTAGTACCGCTCCTCGGTCTCGTGCACGTCCACCTCCGGCCACCGGCTGCCCGGCGCGAAATCGATCAGCCAGGCGCGGGCGTACCCGGTGGCGGTCAGCCGGCGCCGCAGGATCCCCGGCCCGACCTCCACCGGCTCCACGTCGTCGGCCAGCAGGGTCGTCTTCAGTGCGTCGTTCTCGTCCATGCCCCCACTGTGACCGCCCGGCCCCCGCCCGCCCCAGTGTCCCGAAAGACATCCTCAGGTACATTCCTGCCATGAACGCCCCTGCCGCGAAAGCACCCGCGCCAGCACCCCGCCACCGGGTCGTGGCCCTGCTCGGCACACCCCAGGCACCGTTCGAACTCGCCTGCGCCGCCGAGGCCTTCGGCACCGAACGCGCCGGACTGCCCTCCCACTACGACTTCGCCCTGTGCACCGAAGCCCCCGGCCCACTGCCCACCACCCTCGGCGTCCCGCTGCTGGTCGAGGACGGCCTGGAGGCGCTGGAGCGGGCCGACACCGTCGTCGTCCCCGGCTGGCAGCCGCCCGGCTCGCCCGCACCGGCCGCCGTCCTGGACGCCCTGCGCACCGCCCACGCCCGCGGCGCCCGGATCGTCTCCATCTGCACCGGCGCCTTCGTCCTGGCCCAGGCCGGACTGCTCGACGGACGCCGCGCCACCACCCACTGGGCCCGCACCGCCCAACTCGCCTCCCAGCACCCGGCACTGGACGTCGACCGGGACGTGCTGTACGTCGACCACGGCGACGTCGCCACCAGCGCCGGCTCCGGCGCCGGCATCGACCTGTGCCTGCACCTGCTGCGCCGCGACCACGGCGCCGCCTACGCCGCCCAGGTCGCCCGGCACATGGTGCTGCCCCCGCACCGCGAGGGCAGCCAGCTGCAGTACGCCGCCGCCCCGGCACCCGCCCGCGCGGACGAGTCACTGGCCCCGCTGCTGGAGTGGGTCCAGGAACGGCTGGGGGAGCGGCTGACCCTGGACGACCTGGCCGCCCGCGCCGGACTGTCCGGACGCACCCTGGCCCGGCGCTTCACCGAGCAGCTCGGCACCAGCCCCGGCCAGTGGCTGCTGGCCCGGCGCATCGACGCCGCCCGGGCCCTGCTGGAGCAGACCGACCTGCCGGTGGAGGCCGTCGCCGCCCGGGTGGGCCTGGCCTCCGCCGTCAACCTGCGCCGCCGCTTCCACGCCGCGCTCGGCACCACCCCCGGCGCCTACCGCCGCACCTTCGGCGGAAGCCCCAACTAGCCGCTGCGCCCGGTCAGTTCGAGGAGCCGGGCGAGGCCCCGCCCGACCGGCGGCCGCCGCCCCGGCCGCCCCGGCCGGTCGGCGGGCGGCCGGATGGGTCAACTCCCGTTCCGCACCGGGGTTTCGTCCTCCGCCCGGGCCACCCACTCCGGCAGCGGTTCGCGCCTGGCCAGCCACGCCGCGGCCGCCCCGCCCAGGCCGGTGCGGGCGGCGACCACGCCGCCGGTGATGGCGCAGGTGGTGTCCACGTCGCCCAAGCCCTCGGCTGTGGTCCACAGCGCGTCGGTGAGGCTGTCCAGGTGGTGCGCGGCCGACCACAGGGCGAACGGCACGGTGTCGCCGGCCCGCACCCGCTGCCCGTTGCCCAGCAGGTCCGCGGCCCGCCAGGGCTCGGTGTCCGGCGCCAGGGCGGCGGCCCGCTCCAGCCCTTCGCGCACCGGGCCGCGCGGCGTGCGCCCGGCCACCTCGGCCAGCAGCTCGGCCCCGGCCACCGGCTCCGTCCCCGCCGCCACGTCCGTCCCCGCCACCGCGTCCGTCCCCGCCACCGCGCGCCCGCGTGCGGCGAGCGCGGCCGCCAGGGCCACGGCCACCGCCCCGGCCACCCCCTCGGGGTGAGCGTGGGTCACCTCGGCCGACAGCGCCGCCTGCTCCGCCGCCTCGTCCAGGTCCGCGTGGAACCAGGCGCCCAGCGGCGCCACCCGCATCGCCGCGCCGTTGCCCAGGCTGCCCTGCCCGTCGAACAGCTTGCGCGACTCGGCGCGCCAGCTCGACGGCCGCTCGGCCAGCCTGGGCAGCAGCACGCTCATGCCGTTGCCGTAACCGCGGTAGGCGTCGGCCAGGTACGTCGACCCGAAGGCCTGCGCCAGCTTCTCCTGGTGCACCGCCTCGTAGGCGGTGAGGATGCCGTACACCGACAGCGCCATCGCGGTGTCGTCGGTCCAGTGCCACGGGGACTCCGGCGGCACCTGCCGGGCCCGGATCTGTGTGAACGCCAGCTTGGGCTTGCGGAAGAGCGGGAACCACCGCTCCCCGAAGCCGTCCCCGAGCGCCAGGCCCTCCAGTGCGTCGCGTGCGGCGGATGATGTCATCCCCGCATCCTCGCACCGCTTCCGGCGCAGTGGGCCAGGTCCCGACGGCACAAGTTGATCAAGACGTGACCATCCCGTGGCGGGAGGTGTCAGTCATGATCACTACCGTACGTCGGTATGCGAAACGACGACCCGGGCCCGAGCCGGGACAAGTCCGATGACGAGCAGTGGAACGAGTTCGTGAAGGCCGTGGCCGCGCAGGAGGAGGCAGAGCGCCGGGCCGCCGAACCGCAGCCCAGGCGGGTCTGGCCGCGCAACGCGGCCATGGCCCTGGCAGCCGCCGCCCTGACACTGCTCGGTGTCGAACTCCTGCAGCCCTCCGCGGACACCTCCGCCCCGCCCGCCCCGCCCGCCGCGGCCCCCGTCGCCGCCCTCACCCCGACGGCCGCCGCCGCGGGCACCCCCGCCTCCTCCGCCGCCGCGCAGCACCCGCCGATACCACTGGACCAGGTCTTCCCCGCCGAGGTGAAGACGGCTTCCGGCGCCGTCTACGCCAGGGTCGCCTCCGCCACCCTGCCCTCGTGCACCGAGCGGGACTCGGTCGCCCCCGCCCTGATCGCCATGATCAGGGCGGGCAAGGGCTGTGTGGCCGAGCAGGTCGCCCTCTACAAGGACGCCCAGGACGACCAGTTCAACCTGGCGCTGTTCACCATGACGGACCCCGGGGAGACCGTCCACCTGGCCACCCGGCTGTCCGCGGACTTCGAGGACTTCGAGGTCGCCGCCCAGGCCCCGCCGCCCGCCGCCGGGCTGCGGACGCTGCCGCCGGACAGCGGCATGGTCCAGGCCTTCGGCAGCGGCGGCCGCGCGATGCTCGTCGCCCTCGGCCAGTGGGCCGACGGCCGCGCCACCGACCGCCAGCAGCTCGTCGAGCGCCTGTCCTCGCTGCAGGACGCCGTCGGCAAGACCGTCTACGCGTACGAGTCCGCACTCTGAGCCCGGGCGGCGGGCCACCGCTCCCGGCGCGGCGTCAGTTCGCCGTGACCGGGAGCAGGCCGCGCTCGCCGAAGACCTTCTTGGCGACGAAGGTCGCGTTCAGGGCCTTGGGGAACCCGCAGTAGGCCGCGGAGTGCAGCAGGGCCTCGGTGATCTGGGTGGGGGTGAGGCCGACGTTGAGGGCGGCGTTGATGTGCACCTCCAGCTGCGGCTCGCAGCCACCCAGCGCGGTGAGCATCCCCAGGGTCACCAACTGACGGTCGCGCGGGGCCAGTTCGGGGCGGCTGTAGATCTCGCCGAAGCCCCAGGCGACGACCTGGTGGCCCAGCTCGGGGTTGATGTCGGCCAGCGCGTCGATCACCCGCTGCCCGCCCTCGCCGTCGACCCGGGTGAGCATCTCCATGCCCCGGTCGAAACGCTCCTGCCGCTGGTCGGCCCCGCTGTCGTGAACACCCATGGCGCCTGTCCTCTCCTCGTACCCGTACTCGTGCTCGTGCCGTGGTCCCGGCCGTTGCGGTCGTGACCACGGCATGAACCGTAGGACTTGGAGTGCGCTCCAACTCAAGCCCGGGCCGCACGACACGTCCTCAGGGCCGGGGCGTCCACCCGGGCGGGGTCAGCGCGGTGCCGGCGACGATCCGCGCCGGCGTCCCGTCCAGCACACCGGTCTGCGGGACGACCCGCTCGACACCGCCCGGCAGCAGGCCCCGCTCCCCGTACCAGCCGGCCATGTCCTCGGGCGAGAACCCGCCCGCCTGCGGCCGGCTGGCGTGGCGGCGCACCGTCTCCGCGAAGTCGACGTCCAGGTAGTACAGGTGGCTGCGCCCCCGCTCGGCCCCCGCACCACCACCGGCACCGCTGCCCGACTGCCCGACTGCCCGTCACCGGGCCACCGTGGCGCCGCCGCCGGGGCGGTGTTGCGGTTGGATCACGGAGTGTCCAATTGATCAAGCAATGGGTGGGAGTGTGGTGATTGATTTTGTTGGCGTCGATGTCATCGGACTCTCATAATCCCTGCTGAGACACGTGACGGACGGTCCGGCGAGCCGCTTGGGGGAGCGGGATCCGACAGTGGCCCGCGTGCGAGATCCCACATTTTTCCCTTTGGGGGGAGTCCTTTGTCCGCGCCCGAGAACGAGAGCGCCGCCTTCGCCGATCCGCCGCCGGAGCCGGCTGCCGCGGTGACGGAACCGGCCGCCGTACCCACGGCCGCACCCGCAGACGTACCCGGGCCCGCAGCCGCGCCGGAAGCGGCTGCCGCGCCCGCGCCCGCGCCCGTGCCCGCGCCGGACCGGGCCCCGGCCCCGCGGCGGCTGCCGCGCGCCGTCGGCGTCGCGCTGGCCACCGCCGGGCTGCTCGCCGTCACGGCGGCCAGCGCCGCGGTGACCGTCGCGGTCGGCAAGCCCGACAGCCGCCCGGCCGCCGCGCCCGCGCCCCGCGCCACCGCCTCGCCGAGCGCCGGTGCGAGTGCGACGCCCTCCGCCGTCCCGGTGCCGACCGTCGTGCCGAGCGAGCCCGCCCCGGCCAGCACCGTCAAGGGCACGGTCAGCAACGGCAAGCACGAGGGCGACCTGCGCTACTTCCTGCTCCCGATCCCCGCCGGCGGCGAGTCCTACGGGCCCGCGGACGGGATGCCGATGACCCACGACGACGTCTCCGAGATCTTCGGCAAGCAGGACGACATCGACACCATCCTCAACCGGCTCGGCTACCGGGACGGGGCGACCCGCACCTACCGCACGGCCGACGGCAAGGCCCAAGTGACCGTCACCCTGCTGCACTTCGGCTCCGCCGACACGGCGAGCAGGTTCGTCCAGGGCTACACCATCAAGTCGCAGGAGCCGATCGACATCGACGGCGACCCCAACGCCCACGGCTTCCGCCGCGCACCCAAGCACGAGGCGTACACCGGCTCGATGACCGGCGTCTCCAGCCAGGGCGACGTCCAGTACACCGTCGACGTCGACGTCAAGGGCACGCCGGACAAGGCGCTGCTCAACGACCTGATGAAGCGCCAGCGCGAGTGGCTCGCCTCCGGCGGCTGAGCCCGCGCCCGCGTCCGCCGCACGTCGTCGTCCTCCCTTCCTCCTGTCTGGAGCCACTTCCGTGACCACCGAACCCGAGCAGCCGCCGCCCGCTCCGGCCGAGCCGTCCGCTCCGGCCGAGCCGTCCGCGGCGGCCGAACCGCCGCTGCCGCCCGTACCCCCGGTGCCTCCCGTGCCGCCGCTCCCGCCGGTGCCGGACGAACTGCCGGTCCCGCCCGTGCCCCCGGTCCCGCCGGTGCCTCCCGTGCCGCCCGTCCCGTTCGGCTCCGACGGCCCGTCCGACGGGCCGTCCGACGGGCCGGAGGCCGAGCGGACGCCGCACCAGGACCTCGACGCCGCCGACCTCCTGTCCGCCGGCCCCGAGTCCGCCCCGCGCGCCCCGCGCCGCCCCCGCCCGGTGCTGCTGTCCGTCTGCGCGCTGGTCGTCGGCGCCCTGGCCGGCGGCGGCGTCGGCTACGCGATCCAGGCCCAGCGCCCGCCCACGCCCCTGCCGCCACTGCAGGTGGCCCTGCCGGCCTACCCGGCCGAGGTGGTCGACCCGGCCGCCCTGGCCGCCGTCCAGCCCGGGCCGCCGGCCATCGAGGGCGACCTGCTCAAGCTGCTGGTCAGCGCCCCCGACGGCAGCACCGCCTGGGGCGACTACCCGAACAAGCCGGGCTGGATGTCGATCGGCGAACTCGCCGAGCGCAAGAGCGACGCGGCCCGGGTCTTCAAGGACCTGGCCTCCTCCGGCTTCCGGCGCGCCGCCGAGGTGGACTGGATGAAGGGCGACACCCGCTACCGCGTCTCGCTCACCCAGTACACCCCCGAGCACATCGACGAGGCCGAGGCCGCCGCCTCCGGCTTCCGGATGCCCTTCGCCGCCGACGCCAACGGCGGCTACAGCGTGGACTTCACGCCCAGGAAGTGGTCCGACACCGAGGACCGGTACTACTACGGGCAGGCCCAGGCCCAGCGCGGCACGGTGCAGATGAAGGTGGAGATCTTCAGCCCGAAGCCCGTGGACGGCGAGGAACTCAAGGCCCTGGCCAAGCAGCAGTGGGAGCGACTGGCATGACCGACGACGACACCGTGACCGCGACGCCGCCCACCACGCCCGCCCCCCAACCCACCGCCCCCCAACCCACCGCCCCCGAGACCACCGCGCCCGCACCCGAACTCCCCGACCCCGCAGCCGAATCCACCCCCGAGCAGCCCCCCGCCGCGCCCCGCCCCGCCTCCCGCCGCCTGCTGCGCGCGGGCGCCGCGACGGTGGCCGCCGCGCTGGTGGGCGTGGTCATCGGCGTCGGCATCATCAAGACCCAGTACGACGACCCCGCCCCGGCCACCGCCGCCGGCCCCGCCGGCGCCCCCACCCCGACAGCCACCCCCACGCCGTACGGCGCCAAGTCCAACGGCAGCCACTTCGGCTCGCTGCGCGACCTGCTGCTGCCCGTCCCGGCCGGCTTCGAACTCGGCCCCGACGAGGGCGGTCACGGCAACGACACCGAGCTCGGCGCCGGGCAGATCTCCGACGAACTGGACGCCGAGCTCCAGCAGATCCCCAAGGACAAGCGCGACAAGCTGCGCTCCTACTGGGAGGGGCTGCACGTCAAGGGCACCGGCGTGCGGACCTACCGCAACGACGGCAACAACCTGGTGGTCGGACTGCGGCTGCGCCAGTTCAACCAGCAGGAGGTGCAACGGATCAACGAGTACACCGCGGTGTTCACCGGCGACACCGGCATCTTCCGCTCCGGCCCGCAGATCCCGGGCCACCCCGAGGCGCACTGCTACCTGATGCCCGCGCCGCCCTCCGCGCCGATCGACTACCTGGAGTGCTCGGCCGCCGAGGGCGACCTGCTGGTGGTCATGAGCGTCGAGGGCGTGGCACCGCTGCCCAAGGACAAGATCGTCGGCCTCTTCACCATGCAGCTCGACCGCCTCGCCAGCCCCGGAGCATCCGTTTGACGTCTCTCCCCCGCCTGAGGGCGGGGGAATTCCCCTCAGCCTCGCGGCTGAGCCGCTGCGCCTCGGCGCTGCGGTGGGACCATCCAGCGGCTCGGCCATCGTGGCCAGCGTCAGCTTTCCGTCACGGAAACGGAACGCGGACGTGGTGTATTCGGCGCTGTCGCGGGATTTCTTCCTCGACTTGAACCGGGGCTATCTGGCCCGTCTGTGCCAGAAGTTCGAGAACGCCCCTTGCACCTACTGGAGATCAATTGCCGCGACGCCGTACCGCCTTGGCGGCGAAGAGGCCGTTCCTGCCCCGCTCCGCGGGAGTTTCGCTTCCTCCCCGGGCTGAAGCCAGGGGCTTCCACGAAGGAGTCCGGATGACCGACCACGCCACCGCGCCGCAGCCCGCACCGGAGCCGGACGACAAGACCGTCACCCCCGGGGCCGGCGAGAACCCCTGGGCCGCCGTCACGATCGACGACCCGCAGCCCGACGCCTTTCAGACCCCCGCGCCGTCCGAGAGCCCGGAGGAGCGGGCCGCCCGCCGCACCCGGCGCCGCAAGGCCGCGGTGCGCTGGAGCTGCGCCGTCCTGGTGTTCGCGCTCGCGGGCACCGGCACCGCGCTGGCCGTCACCGCGCCCGAGCGCACCGACATCCCCGGTCTGGCCACCGCCGACGACGGCCGCTACACCTTCGCGCCCCTGACGCTGCCTCCGCTGCCCTCGGGCAAGGCCGCGCCGGACCTGAAGGACGAGAGCAAGGGCCTGCACCAGGCGGACCTGCGCTACCTGCTGCTGCCCGCCCCCAAGGAGGCCGGCGGCTCGGTGAACCCGCCGGTCTTCCCGGCGCCCACCGCGCCCACGGCCACCGCCACGGCTTCGGCCCCGGCGACGTCCGCGCCCTCGGACACCCCCTCGGCGAGCCCGGGCGCCTCCGCCGCGCCGTCCGCCTCCGCCGCCCCCGGCGGGACGGCCCCGGCCGACTGGGTGGCCTGTGAGGCGATGGGATCCGATCTGCAGAACCCGGCCAGGCTGCACGGCCTGCTGCTGCAGAACGTGTGCCGTGCGGCCACCGTCCGGGAGTGGACGGCCTCCGACGGCACCATGACCCGGATCCGGCTGCTGCGCTTCGGCTCCCCGAACGAGGCCCGGGCGACCTACTTCCGCGGGCGCACCGACCTGCAGCTCAAGGCCGCCCCCGACGCGAAGATGGCTTCCGGCGACGGCTGGGACACCGTCGCGGGCATCGAGGTGACCCGCAAGGACTCCCAGGAGAGCACGGGCAAGGGCGTGCCGACCACGCGGGTGGCGTACGTGTCGGCCTCCGACGTGGTGGCCGTGATCACGATGACCAATCCCCGCGGGGTGCCGGCCACGGCGTTCCGCCAGGTCGTCACCCTCCAGTGCGACCTGCTGGCCTGACCGCACCCGGCGCCAGGGCCCGCACCCCCTTCCCCGGGGGTGCGGGGCCCTGCGCGGCTGCCGCCGCCTCGAACGGCGGCCGTTTCGCCGGACGGTGACGAAACGGTGACGAATCCCTGATCAATTCCGTGCCCAGTCCGGCCCTGGTGGATCTACGATCATCGGCGCCCGGTGACCACACCATCGGGTCACCACACATGGGGGATGAACGGATGAGCACACCAGCACCAGGCGGATTCGGGGTCGACCACGGCGCCCTGGACAAGGCGCACGCCACGCTGACCAATCTGGCCCACGACTGCCCGGGCGCGGGCCAGGTCGCCGACGAGGCGACCGGGACGGCCGTCGCCGGTCTCAAAGGCTGGGACAGCGCCGGGGCGTTGAAGGACTCGCTGGACGAGTGGCACCAGCAAGTCCAGGCGCTGACCGGCCGGCTGAACGCCAACGCCGCCGCGATGCAGAGCACCGGCGCCAACTACCGCGCCACCAACCAGTCCATCGCCCAGTCCCTCCAGGTGCCGTAACGATGCTCGGATACGAAGACGTACTCAACGCCAACACCGACGCGCTGAGCGCCGCCGCCACCCAGTGGCGTGCGATGGCCACGCGCTTCCACACCATGCAGACCACCATGGAGCAGGACGTCCTGGGCGGGAGCGGCACCGGGATCGGCGGCGGCGGCCTGTTCACGGGCGGGACCGGGGGGCTGGGCACCGGCAACGCCCTGGCCGGGGGCCCGTGGTGGACCGGCAACACGGCGAACCTGGCCAACACGGCGCTGCTGGCGACCAAGGGTCAGATCGTCGACGCCCAGACCGAGGCCAACGCGATGGCCTCGCTGCTCGACGAGGCGCACACCGACTTCGCCGCCGCCCAGAAGCAGACCCGCGACGCCGCGGACGGCGCGGTCAAGGACGGCTTCAAGGTCACCGGCACCGGTACCGCGGTGTTCGACGAGAGCACGCTCGACCCCGCGACCCGCCAGGCGCTGCACCACGACCCCGAGGCCCGCCAGTCCTACCAGGACGCGGCCGACAAGTGGACCAAGGCGATCGCGGCCGGCGTCCAGGCCGCCACCCGCGCCGACGAGCGCATCGCCGCCGCCCTGCGCGGCGCCTCCAAGGCCGGCAACCCGCTGGACACCACCTTCAACGGCAACGCGGTGGGCGGCGGTGACGCCGGGGACGCCCAGCGCGCCGCCGACCTGGCCACCCACCTGGACGACCTCACCCCGCAGCAGCTGACCGAGCTGCAGGACCTGATGAAGGACAAGGCCGACCGCCCCGGTTTCTCCCAGGGCCTGCTCGACCGGCTCGGCCCGGACGGGATGATCAAGCTGTCGCAGCAGCTGAGCAGCCCCGGCGGCGACAAGAAGGCCGCCTACACCGACCTGCAGGGCGGCCTCACCCACGCCCTGGCCTCCGCCACCCAGGACACCGGCACCGACTTCTACCGCCGCTGGCGCCAGGGCGTGAAGGACGTCGGCTACAAGAACTACGGCTCCAACACCGACCCGGTGTACGGCTACCAGATCCTCACCACCCTGATGACCAAGGGGGACGCCAAGTACTCGGCCCCGATGCTCGGCGACCTCGCCGACGACGTCACCGAGACGGAGAAGAAGCACCCCGACGCGTGGAGCTACAAGGCCAGCCACGACGGCGGGGCGCTGGGCGCGGACCCGCTGGACAACGTGCTGGCCGTCATGGGCCGCGAGCCCGACGCCGCCACCGCCTACCTGGACCCGAAGTCCGGCGGCGGCAACCAGCACCTGCACTACCTGCTCAAGGACCGCAAGTGGCCCGACGGCTGGATCGCCAACCCGTACGCCGGCGTGGTCAAGGTGCCCGACCCGCTGTCGCAGAGCGGTCTGGGCGCGGCCCTGGAGGCCGCCACCACCGGCCAGCCGGCCGGCGCCCCGCACAGCGGCCACCACACCGAGGCCCAGGCCCGGATCATGCACGACACCGTCACCACCCTGGACGAGGGACAGGGCGGCAACAAGGTCAACGCCAACCTGCGCCAGCCGCTGGCCAACGCCCTGGCGGACTACACCAACGACACCCACGAGATCTTCAACGGCCGCAACTCCCAGTACATGGACCACGGCAGCGCGGTGTGGACCGACGCGAGCGGCACCGTCCACATGGGCGTCGGCGAGGACAGCCTGGTGCGCGTGATGCGCGGGCTGTCCGACAATCCCGACGCCTACGCCACCCTGCACCAGGCCGAGAGCGCCAAGATCGCCCAGGAGCTGTCCTCGATGGGGCCCAACCCCTCGCAGAACGACATCCAGGACGTCATGAACAAGGGCGCCGCGAGCCTGGGCGTCTACGACGCGATCCGCGCCGACGTCGCGATGGGCCAGCGCGACGACGCCAACCTCCAGGCCGACTGGAAGGCCAAGGTCGCCTACCACGTCGTCGGCGCGCCGCTGACCCCCATCCCGTGGGTGGGCGACAGCGCCCAGCGCCTGGTCGACACCTGGGCCTGGGAGTGGGACAACCAGATGAAGGACCACAACAACAGCATCGCCAACGCCAAGATCTCCGACACCTACCTGGACGCCAACAACGAGATGACCCACCTGGTCAGCGGCTGGGCCAAGGACCGCGGCATGGACCCGGACAGCAGCATGATCCACGTCGTCGAGGACGCCTCGCACGACCGCCGCTCCACCAGCGCCACCACCGCCGGCCACTTCCTGGGCCGCGGCAACTCCTGACCACCGCCGGCGGCGGCTTCGGCCCCGGGGCCGTGAACCCGCGCGGCCCGTACGGCCGTTGAACCGGTGGGAGTGAAAAGGTGGAGGGGCGCCACAGGACAGCCGTCCTGCGGCGCCCCTCGTCCGCGCCCGGGGGCCGTGGGCCGTGCTCAGGCGCGGTGGTACTGGACGGGGGAGTGGACCTCGCCGCCCAGCGCGCCGGCCGCGTGGCGGGCCCAGAAGGGGTTGCGCAGCAGCTCGCGGCCGATCAGGACGGCGTCGGCCCGGCCGGCGGCCAGGATGTCCTGGGCCTGGGCGGGGTCGGTGATCAGGCCGACGGCCGCCACCGGCAGCCCGGCCTCGTTGCGCACCGCCTCGGCGAAGGGCACCTGGAAACCGGGCGCGGCCTCGATCCGGGCGTCGGGCACCAGGCCGCCGGTGGAGACGTCCAGCAGGTCCACGCCGTGCGCCTGGAGCTCCTTGGCCAGGCGCACGGTGTCCTCGGAGGTCCAGCCCTGGCGGCCGTCCTCGGGGTTCTCGGTGAGCCAGTCGGTCGCCGAGACGCGGAAGAACAGCGGCAGTTCCTCGGGCCACACCGCGCGCACCGCGTCGACGACCTCCAGGGCGAAGCGGATGCGGCCCTGGAAGTCGCCGCCGTAGGCGTCGGTGCGGTGGTTGCTCTGCGGGGAGAGGAACTGGTGGATCAGGTAGCCGTGGGCGCCGTGGAGTTCGACGGCCTGGAAGCCGGCCTCCCGCGCGCGCCGAGCGGCGTCGGCGAACTTCCCGGCGAGCTCCCGGATCTGATCGACAGTCAACTCATCGGGCGTGGTGTGATCGGGGGAGAAGGCCACGGCGCTGGGAGCGACCGGCACCCAGCCATGCTCCTCCCCGGGAGCCAGGGCGCGCCCGCGCTCGACCCACGGCCGCTCGGTGGAGGCCTTGCGCCCGGCATGGCCGAGCTGGATCGCCGCGACGGTGCCCTGCTCCTTGAGGAAGGAGGTGATCCGGCGGAACGCCTCCAGCTGGGTGTCGTTCCACAGCCCGAGGTCGTAGGGGCTGATGCGCCCCTCGGGGCTGACCGCGGTGGCCTCCACGATGATCAGCCCGGTGCCGCCCGCGGCCCGCGCCGCGAGGTGGGTGTAGTGCCAGTCCGTGGGCACCCCGGCCGCGTCCCCGGCCGGGGCGGCGCTGTACTGGCACATCGGCGGCATCCAGACCCGGTTGGGGGCGGTCACGTCCCGCAGGGTGTACGGGGTGAAGAGGGTGGTGCTCATGTCGGACTCCCGTGGGATCGGCGGCGCCAGAACGCAGGCGCTTGCTGATGCGCTTTATGCGTCTGAACAATAGTTGCACGGGACGGTACTTTCAACGGGGCCCGGCGGACGCGGTTGACCGCGCCGACGGCACGCGGGACGACCACCGGTGAGCAACGACGGCGGCGCCGCCCGGGAAGCATCCCGGACGGCGCCGCCGCCTTCACGCGCCGGCCGTCAGCCGCGCGCCGTCTGCGGTACGCGCTGGGACGGGACGGCCGGCGCCTTCGCCGCCGCCGTGGCCGCCGCCGCAGGGTCGCCGGCCGGCGCCGCGCCCAGCGCCGTGCCGCGGGTCTCCTCCGCCCACAGCACGCACACCAGCAGCCCCAGCGCCGTCGTCCCCGCGGCGATCAGCATGGTCGGCCCGGTGCCCAGCCCGGTCAGCGACAGCGGCAGCAGATAGGTGCCCACCGCCGCGCCGATCCGGCTCACCGAGGTGGCAACCCCCACGGCGGTGGCCCGGATCTCGGTCGGGAACAGCTCGTTGGGGTAGGTCCAGTCGAGCACGTTCGGCCCGCCGCACAGGAACGCGTACGCACACAGCGCCGTCAGCGCCACGGCGGCCGGCGCGGAGGGCCACACCCCCAGCAGCGCCAGCGGAACGGTCATCAGCGCGAAGGACCAGATGATGACGGGGCGCCGGCCCCTGGTGTCGATCAGGCGCAGCGCCGGGTAGCAGCCCAGCAGGAAGACCAGGCTGATCAGCCCGGTGCCCAGGGTCTCCATCACGGTGCCGCCGGGCATGCCGAAGGAGGACAGGATCTGCGGACCGAAGGTCAGCATCGCGAACAGCGGGCCGACCTGGCACAGGAAGAACAGGCCGCAGAACAGCGTGCGGCGCCGGTACGGCGGCGTCATCAGCAGCCGCAGCCCGCTGCTGCGCCGGGCGCGTTCGGCCGGATCGGGCATCAGCTCACGACCGTCCACCCGCACCCCGAGGTGCTTCTCCACCACGCGCACCGCGTCGCCCACCCGGCCGTTGGCGGCCAGCCAGCGCGGCGACTCCGGCGAGCCGCGCCGGATCACCAGGAACACCACGCACAGCACCGTGGAACTGGCCAGCATCCACCGCCAGCTGCCCGGTCCGGCCAGCTCCAGGAACAGGTAGCCCACCACGTAGGCGAGCACCGAGCCGGCGTACCAGGCGACGATCTGCTGGCCGAGCAGCCGCCCGCGGTGCTTGGCGGGCAGCCACTCGGCGAGCAGGGAGGTGGCGATCGGGTAGTCGGCGGCCACAGCCATGCCGAGCACGAAGCGCAGCACGGCGATCGCCCACACGTCGTCCACCCAGAAGGAGAGCACCGAGCAGGCGACCATCACCAGCAGGTCGGCGGTGTACATCACCTCCCGGCCGATCTTGTCGGTCAGCACGCCGAACAGGGCGCCGCCGACGAACATGCCCACCAGGGCGGCGGCGCCGATCAGACTGACCTGCGCGGTGGACAGGCCCAGGTCGGGGCGCATCCCGATCAGGGCGACGCCGACGATGCTCAGGATGTAGCCGTCGAGCAGCGGCCCACCGGAACAGGCGAGCGCCAGCCGGCGGTGGAAGGCGGTATACGGGGCGTTGTCGATGGTCTGGGGCATGGGCTTCGGGGTCCTCCGGAGCGTACGGCCGCGCGCTCTTCACACACGCCGTGCGCCGGGTAGACGGCAGGGAACGACGCCGCCCACGCTGGACGGCGCCACCGCCCGATCACACCGGGCGACCGTCCACGGTTGCCCGGATCCACAGGGATGACCACCAGGTCCAAGGTCAACCGGATCGATGACCTTGGTCCCGAAACGGACAAGGCCTTCGACCGTACCGAACCAAGGCTCGCCCAGTCCTCACGGGCGTCGTCGCCGTCCGTCGCCCGCCCGGACCGCCGCGGGTGAGCCTTCTCACGACGGGCGCCCGCGGGCGTGGCGAGTGCCACAGTTTCGACTCCTGGTCCAGACCATCGGCGCACCCGGGTCAGGGCACCGGCCGGGCCTCCCGCAACCGCGCCAGGCCCGAGTCCAGGCCCGAGTCCAGGCCCGAGTCCAGGCCCGAGTCCAGGGCCGAGTCCAGGGCCGCCTCCGGATGGACGGCAGAGCCCGTGGTCACCAGGATCAGCACCCCGCCCTGCACCCCCGCCGGCAACGCCGCCGCCTCCCGCTCGGCACCCAGCCCCGCCCCCACCCTCGCCACTGCCCTGCAGACGGCGGATGCCCGCGGGTAACGGCCGCCGATCCGCTGGGTCAACCGCCCCTCCAGCACCAGGTCGAACACCTCGGCGCTGCGCCGCAGCAGGGCCTCGCGGGTGGGGACGTGGTGGGGGCACCACCGGATAGGTGAGCAGGATGCTGTTCGGCAGGTCGGTGGGGCGCAGGGTGGGCACGCCCATGAAGGGGCCGTAGTAGGCGTGCACGCCGTGCGGGCGCAAGGGCCAGTTGGGAGGAGGCGAAGGTGTCGGCGCCGCCGCCGTCGATCATCTGAAACGGAGCAGAAGCTTCGTGGAGCACGCGAACCGATGTCAACGGCTCGGGGGCGGCCCCCCAGGGGCGCCCCCTTCGGGATGCGCCGGGTGCGACGAGCGCCGCGGCCGTTTCCTCCCGGACTAGAAGCTCGCCAGCCGGAGCTGGAGCCCGCATCCGCCGGGCCGGTCGTCGGTGTCGATGCGGACGGGGACTTGGCGGTCGTTGGCCACGGGGCTGAAGAGGCCGAAATCCGGGCCGGCGTTCCCGCACTGGGAACGGTCGCCGTCCGAGAAGTAGTTGACACCGATATTCATGCCCGTGGGACTCGACAGGGCGAACGTGAGATCGCATCCGCCCGGTCGGTTGTCGGTGTCGATCCGGATGGTGGGGCCGAAGGTCCGGGACGTCTTGCTGATCGGCATCTGGTGGGTGCCCGGGTTTCCGCACTGGGCAGGATCGCCGCCGGGGGTGACCGCGAAGGTGTAGGTGACGGACGAACCCCTCAGCAGCTCCTCCGGGTCGTAGACGCCGAACGAGAGCTGACAGCCGCCGGGTCGGGAGTCCGTGTCGAAGCGGATCGGTTCGGTCGCGTCGAAGTCGTTCTTCCACTGGTCGCCGGTTCTTCCACCGCACTGGCCGGGATCTCCGTCCGCGTTGAACCGGATGCCCAGTTGCGGAGGAGAGACCAGTTCGGTGCGGGCTTGGGCGAAGGGCGCCGGGACAACGCTGACCGCGGCCGCCGTCGCGGTAGCGGCGGAGAGCAGCAGCAACCTCCGTGCGAGGCTTTTCATGGCACCGGACCCTTCGTGTAGAGAACAATGTTCCTGGGGTGAAGGCTTCCGGTGCCCCGAGCATCCCAAACCGCCACTGGTGGACAAGGAGGGGCGCATCGCCTGAACGGCCCAGCGGCCGACCGTCCTGGCCGAGTTGGCGTTCGACAGTGGAACGGGAGACGAAACGCTCGTCCGGTCCGGGGCGCGGCGGTCCGGTCAATACCCGCGCCGGTCTCAGCCCACCGGGACCGGGACGCCCTGGATGAGGAGCGGGAGGCCGGCGCCGTGCTCCCAGGCGTCCCAGGCGTCGTCGACGCGCCGGTACTGGTCCTCGGCCATGACCTCGCGCAGCTTGGACCGGGGCACCCAGTGCAGGCCACGGATGCCGGCCGGCGGCTGGTGGCGGCGGACGGTGTCGGCCTGCGCGGGCGTGAGCATCCCGCCCGCGTAGACGAAGTTGACGCCCTCGGGGAACTCGGCGGCAGGCACGTAGTCGATGGTCAGGATCGTGCGCAGGTCCAGGACGAGTCCGGTCTCCGTTTCGAGGTGGCGGCGGGCCGCGAGGTGGGGGAGTTCGTCCTGCTCGGCGCTGCCGCCCGGCAGGGTCAGGCCCTCGCGGTAGACGGGGTCGACGAGGAGGACGGAGAAGTCGTCCACCCGGTCGGGGTTTTCGAGGAGGACGAAGACCTGCTGGCCCGAACGGCGGGCGGGAGGACGGCTCATGAGGCGGGTGCGGTTCAACTCTGCTCCAAGTGCGAGGGGTTCGAAGGGGGCGGGTTACAGCGGCCGGCGACGCGGCTTCCCGCAGGTGCCCGGCGCGGTCTCCCGGGGGGTGAGGGCCTGGAGGAAGGCCGGTGCGACCCGCCACTCGGGCCCGGTCGCCCCGAGCGGCCGGAGAACCGCCGTTCCGAGCAGCACTTCGACGAAGAC
Organism: Kitasatospora sp. NPDC101108; assembly: GCF_055584725.1. Taxonomy (NCBI): domain Bacteria; kingdom Bacillati; phylum Actinomycetota; class Actinomycetes; order Kitasatosporales; family Streptomycetaceae; genus Kitasatospora; species Kitasatospora sp. NPDC101108. The sequence goes on along the minus strand of NZ_JBVJLM010000010.1, from coordinate 111,727 downwards.
CCCTTCGCGCGGTCTCCCGTTTTCCAGGTGGCTGAAGTCCCGCACCACTTCGTGGAGTTGGAAAGGGTGAGGGGGATTCTGCGTGTCAGACATGGGGGTCTCCGTGAGCGATGTACGCATTGCCGTCCTGGTCGATGACTTCGGTCAGTGACCGAATCGCTACCAGGATGGCTCACCCTCCTCTAGGATCGGAAGAGTTTCAAATCTCTAGTCCGGTGGATTTTAAAGAGGACGATCTTGGTCCGTCGCACGCTTGATCCAACGTCATCGCCACTTGAGGCACTGGCAGTTCAAATCAGCAGGGCACGCCAGGCCAAGGGTCTGACGCAGATCGAACTTGGCAAGCGAGTCGGGTACTCCAACGTCTACATCTCGAACGTGGAGCGAGCCAAACAAGCCCCCTCTTTAAAGTTCGTAGAACGCGTCGAGGCCGCCCTCGACGCAGGTGGCGCCCTGACGGGGCTGTGGTGGAGTTGGAAGAACGGCGCCCTTCTGCCCGGGTTCTCCGAGTACCTTCGCCGGGAACGCGAAGCGATCACAGCCAGACTGTTCGACACGGACATGGTGTCGGGCATACTCCAACACCCGAGCTACAGCGCAGCTTACGAAGCCGGTATCGTCCGCCGTGGGGAAGCGACTCGGGAGCAGGCTGACGGAAGACTCGGCTTGCTGGCCCAACGCCAACTGATGCTAGACCGGGGCACGATGATCCATGCTGTTCTGGACGAGGGAGCCCTGCGTCGGCCGATCGGTGGCCGGGAGGTCATGGTCATGCAGCTCGCCCACCTGGAGAGTCTGAGCCACCGCCCGAACGTGATCATCCAGGTTGCCCCGTACTGCCTCGCCGAGGACCGACCCCTGTCCCACCCCGTCACGCTTTTGACCCTTCCGAATCGGGCATTGGTCGGCTACACGGAGACGCTTCAGCGGGGATACCTGGAACAAGATGCCGAGACGGTGGCCCGATGGGTCGATAGATACGATCGACTCCAGGTCAACGCGCTCAGCCAGCCGGATACTTTGGCCATGATCCGGGAGGCACGGAAGGAACTGGACCATGCATGACCCATCGGGCGCCAAGTGGCGCAAGAGCACCTATAGCAATGGCGGGGGCGGCTGCATCGAGGTGGATGACGCGCACCCGGGCAGGGTCCGCGACTCCAAGGACCCCCATGGACCGGCCTTGGCCTTCCCGCCCGACGCTTGGAAGTCGTTCGTCGCTGCTGTCCGTAGTGGCGAGTTCGGCGATGTCTGAGAGGAGTGTCATGGTCGACCGTGTGGACCTGTGCGGCGCCCAGTGGTTCAAGTCTTCCTACAGCGGCAACGGCGGACAGTGCGTTGAGGTGGCATTCGACTTCCAGGGACTGATGCCTGTCCGCGACTCGAAGGACCCCAATGGACCGGCCCTGATCTTCGCTGCAGAAGCTTGGGAGTCGTTCGTCGCTGCTGTCCGCAGCGGGGAGTTCGGCGACCTCTGAAGCGACAGGCCCGGAGCGCATTCGCTGCGGTCCGGGCCTGTCGCCGTCTCCGTCTTCCCCTACGAGCCGGCGGTGGCCGTCTCCAATGTGGTGGCCATCACCGGGCTGGTGAAGGTGTTCGTCGCCTCGCCCTGGTTCTGGTGGTAGGAGCCCCACTTGAGGTAGTTGCGGTCACCGTCCCACGTCGTGCCCTTGAACGTCCCCGAACCGCCGCTGAACGTCTGCTTCTTGCCGTCGAACCAGAAGTCGATCGTCCCGTCGCTGCGCCCCAGGTGGATCTTGAGCGCGTACGCGTGCCACTCGCCGTTCTTGACCGGCGCGGTCCACAGCGGGTGCGCCACGTGCTCGGTGTCCCACTCCTGCAGCCGCACCCGCCCGGTGGTGAGGTCGATCTCGATCGGGTGGTTCGCCGTGCCCTCGCTGGGCGAGCACTTGAGCTGGAAGACGTACCGGCTCTGGTCGTCGCCGATCTCCACCTTGGACGACCAGCCCAGGTAGAACGTGTCGCCCTCCTTCAGGTCCGGGCCGACCGTCTCGCAGCGCTCCTGGTTCGCGGCCTGGAACGCCTTCCACACGCTCCCCTTCACCGGGTCCTTGACGACGCCGAAGCTGCTCGGCGCCGCGCACTGGACGCCCAGGAAGGACGACGGGCCCTTGGCGGTGCTCGGGGTCCACAGGACCTTGCCGGTCGCAGCGGAGCTACTGGCCGCGGCCGAGCTGCAGGAGATCGAGAACGTCGCGAGGGCCAGGGCCCCGACGGCGAGCTTGCGGTGCTGGGGCAGAAGGGACATGCCTCTCCCGGGGTGACGGGGGAATCGGGTGGTCGAGTCGCTGCCTGCGATTCGACCACCCGACGGCCCGCCCGACCAGGCGGAACGACCGGCGGAAGTAGCTTCCGGTCATGTTCCGCTCACTTCCGCCGGTCCTGAACCGCGCCTACGACAAACGCCGTTCCCCCTCGCCCGAGCCCTCGCCCGAGCCCGCGCCCCCGGACGGCTCGTCGTAGGACGAGGTGCCCTCGTCCAGCAGCGGTTCCTGGGTCTTGAGGTGCGCGGGGGCCAGCGCCCGCAGGGCGTGGTAGCCGGTGATGACGACCAGGGTGCCGAGCGCGATGCCGCTGAGGCTGAAGGTGTCGGTGAATTTCAGCGTCACGTTGCCGATGCCGATGATGATGCCCGCCGCGGCCGGCACCAGGTTCAGCGGGTTGCGCAGGTCCACCTCGGACTTGATCCAGATCTGCGCGCCGAGCAGGCCGATCATGCCGTACAGGATGACCGTGATCCCGCCGAGCACCCCGCCCGGGATCGCGGCCACCACCGCGCCGAACTTCGGGCAGATGCCGAACAGCAGCGCGAAGCCGGCCGCCGCCCAGTAGGCGGCCGTGGAGTAGACCCGGGTGGCGGCCATGACCCCGATGTTCTCGGAGTACGTGGTGTTCGGCGGGCCGCCGAGCGCGGTGGAGAGCACCGAGCCGACGCCGTCCGCCGAGATCGCGGTGCCGAGCTTGTCGTCCAGGTTGTCGCCCGTCATCTCGCCGACCGCCTTGACGTGCCCGGCGTTCTCGGCGACCAGCGCGATCACCACGGGCAGCGCGACCAGGACCGCCGACCACTGGAAGGAGGGGCCGTGGAAGGCCGGCAGGCCGATCCAGTCGGCCCGGCCGACGCCGGAGAGGTCCAGGCGCCAGTGGTCGGTCATGTGCCCGCCGCCGTCCACCGAGTGGATCTTGCCGAAGATGCGGTCGAACACGAAGGAGATCCCGTACCCGAAGACCAGTCCCAGGAAGATCGCCACCCGCGACCAGAAGCCGCGCAGGCACACCACCGCGAGGCCGGTGAACAGCATCACCAGCAGGGCCGTCCACTGGTCCTGCGGCCAGTACGTGGAGGCGGTCACCGGGGCCAGGTTGAAGCCGATCAGCATGACCACGGCGCCGGTGACGATCGGCGGCATCGCCGCGTGGATGATCCGCGCCCCGAAGTACTGGACCGCCAGGCCCACCAGGAACAGCACCACGCCGACCACGAGCACCGCGCCGGTGACCGTCGCGCTGGTGCCGCCCTGGGCCCGGATCACCGCGGCGACCCCGACGAAGGACAGCGAGCAGCCCAGGTAGCTGGGCACCTTGCCGCGGGTGGCCAGCAGGAAGATCACGGTCGAGACGCCGGACATCATGATCGCCAGGTTGGGGTCCAGGCCCATCAGCACCGGGGCAACGAAGCTCGCGCCGAACATGGCCACCACGTGCTGGGCGCCGAGCCCTGCCGTGCGGGGCCAGGAGAGCCGTTCGTCGGGGCGGACGACCGCTCCCGGTGCGGGCGTGCGCCCGTCACCGTGCAGCTTCCAGCGCACGCCGAGATCCATGTGGGGGTTCCTTCTGTCAACGTTCAGGGGGACTGTCCGCACCATTGTCATGGTCATCCGGCCCCCCGCGCACCCCTGGCCCCGCCCCTGACCTGCGCACTCGCGCGGGGAAGCGGAGCCGGAGGGTGGTATGACAGGAGGTCAGCCGCACTCCCCGGCGGCTGACTTCAGGCCGCCCAGCCGGCGCCACACGACCCGGTCGCCGCCTCGCCCGTCCCGCCCGTCCCGCCCGACCGCCCGTCAGGCGTCGGGCTCGTCGGGCGGGACGGGCGCTTCGGGCGCTTCGGGCGGGGAGGGCCGCAGGGCGAGCAGGGCGATGTCGTCGGTGTTGTCGGCGCCCAGGGCGATGACGAGGTCGTCGCAGAAGACGTCCAGCGGTGCCCGGGCGAGTTCGGCGGTGTGCCGGCGCAGCCGGGCCATGGTGTCGTCCAGGGACTGTCCGCGGCGTTCGACCAGGCCGTCGGTGTAGAGCAGCAGGGTGGAGTGCGCGGGGAGCAGGTCGCGGGCGGTGGCGCGGGGCAGTTCGGGGTCCATGCCGATCAGCAGGCCCGCCCCGCCGTCCAGGTAGCGGGTCTCGCCCTCGCGGGTGGTGAGCAGCGGGGGCAGGTGTCCGGCCGAGGAGTGGTGCAGTTCCCATGGGCCGTGCGGGCCGCCCTTGAGCAGGGCGTAGACGCAGGTGGCGGTGGACTGCGCGGTGGCGGTGGACTGCGCGTCGAGGGTCTGGTTGGCGCGGTCCAGTTGGCGCAGGACGGTGTCGGGCGGCTCCTGGCGGTCGACGGCGATGCCGCGCAGCATGCTGCGCAGGGTGCTCATGGCGACGGCGGCGCGCAGGTCGTGGCCGGCGACGTCGCCGATGACGAGCACGGTGTCGCCGCCGGGCAGGACGAAGGCGTCGTACCAGTCCCCGCCGACCTCCGCGGTGGCGCTGGAGGGGATGTAGCGGGCGACCAGTTCCAGGTGGGCGATCCGGGGCAGTTCGGGCAGCAGGGCGCGCTGGAGGCGTTCGGCGGTGTGGCGGGCGTCGCGGTGCAGTCGGGCGTTGTCCACGCCCAGGGAGATGCCGCGCACCAGTTCGGCGATCAGGAGGACGTCGTGCTTGGTGAAGGGGTGTTCGCGGCGGGTGCGGGCCAGGGTGAGGACGCCGATGACCTCCCGGCGGGCCCGCAGCGGGGCCAGCACCGCGCTGTCCGCCCCCAGTTCCTCGAACAGTCGCGCCTGCCGCTCCTCCAGCGGGCTGCGGGCCCGCTGGGGCGTGGGGAGGTCGGTGACCAGCAGTGGGCCCGCCCCGCGTGCCACGCGTGGCAGGGCGCCCAGGGTGTCCTCCGACAGCAGCTCGGGGAGGCGGCCCAGGAGGGTGCAGGGGATCCGCACCCGGGGGTCGCGGTGGACGATGCACACCCGCTCCAGCCGGCTGTGGTCGTCCAGGAGGTCCACCGCGCACCAGTCGGCCAGCTGCTGGGTCAGCACCTGGCACACCCGGCGCAGCCGCTCCTGGGGGTCCAGGGTGCCGGACAGCGCCTGCCCGGTGTCGGCGAGCAGTGACAGCCGCTCCAGGGTGGCCCGCTCGACGCTCACCCGGCGGGACTTCGTCGTGGTGGTGGGCAGGCGCACCGGGCCGGGCTCGGGCCGTGTCGCGTACGGCGCCTCCTCCGGCTCCTCCGGCTCCTCCGGCGCCTCCTCCGGCACCTCCTCCGGCGCCTCCGGTTCCTCCCACGGTGCCTCCTCGGGGGTGTCGTCCGGCGGGGCGTCCTGGGGCGCGGGCGGGGCCGTCCTGGTGAGGATGTGGGCGACGAACACGGTGCGTCCGTCGACCGCCTCCTGGGTCTGGATCTCCAGGCGTACGGGGATCAGCCGGCCGTCGCGGTGCAGCGCGGGGACGGGGACGGAGCGGCCCAGGATGCGGGGCTGCCCGGTGAGGAGCAGGGAGGTGAACGCGGCCACGTGGCGGTCGCGCAGGTGCTCGGGGATCAGCGCGGTCAGCCGCTGTCCGACGAGCTCCTGGGCGGACCAGCCGAGCAGTTCGGCCGCGGAGGCGCTCACCGCGATGATCCGGTTGAGGTCGTCGGCGGCGACGGTCGGCACGGCGGCGGCCTCCACCTCGCCGGCGTCCCAGGGGGCCAGCTCGGTGGGGGTGTGGTCCGGGGCGCCGGGGACCAGCGTCCACGCGGTCGGCTCGGCGCCGGCCAGCTGGTCGGTGATCTGGTCGAGCAGCCAGTGGCGGAAGGTCCGGATCTGGGGGAGGGCCGGGAGGGCGAGCAGGCTGCCCTCCTGGGCCGCCGACTCGGCCTCGTCCAGGACCCGGCGCAGGGTGGCCACGGCCTCGGCGGCGTCCGCGGGGAAGGCCACCAGGAGGGAGAGCGTGGAGCTGTCGGGGGTCTCCTGCTGCACCGAGGCCGTCATGCACGCGCAGACCACGTTGCCGGCGTCCCGGGCGATGGTGAGGTCCTGCGGCCGTATGCCGGTGATCGCCTCGACGCGGCGGGTCAGGTAGAGCTCGCGCAGCAGCCCCTCCCAGTGCTGCTGGGCGGCCCAGTACAGGGCGTAGGGCACGTCGATCAGGGCCACGTTCACGGTCGGGCCGGAGGGGGCCACGGTCTCCCAGGCGGAGGTGGGCGGCGCGGTCGGGCCGGGCCACAGCTCGAACCAGACGGTCTTGCGGTCCGCGCCGCTGTGGACGCCGTGGCTGGGCGCGAGTTCTTCCACCAGGGCCAGGCCGCGGCCGGTGGAGGCGAAGGGGTGGTGGTCGTGGGGGACCAGGCCGCGTTCCGGGCAGCGGTCGCTGACCTGCACCTGGACCCGGTCCTCGCCGGCCCAGGCCCGTACCTCGAAGTCGCCGCGGGCGTGCAGGACCGCGTTGGTCGCCAGCTCGCAGGTCAGCAGCTCGGCGGTGTCCGCCACCTCGGGCGCGACACCGTCCAGCACCGACCGCACGAACCGGCGGGCCAGCGCAGCGCTCTGCGGCGCCGTGGGCAGCCGCCGTGACGGTGCCCCGGGCGGACTGGGGATGCCCATACGGGGCCACTGCCCAGAAACCCCGGGGCCAAAAGGGCGCACGGCCCCCGGCCCCCGGCAGTGGTGCCGGGGGCCCGGGGGGTGTCAGCGCAGGCCGGCGAACAGGTCCTGTTCGGGCAGCGGCGCGCCGGTGGTGTCGCGCACGCGCACGAAGGTCTCGATGCCCATCAGCTCGGTGAAGCGCTCCTTGCCCATCCGCAGGAAGAAGATGTTCTCGCCCTGGCTGGCGTGGGCGGCCAGGGCGTCGAACTTCTGGCCGCCGTAGGCGCTGGTGTCCACCCAGGTGGTGACCTCCTCGTCGGGCAGCCCGATCGGCGGCAGCTCGGGGGCCTCGACGGCCGACCCGGCCCCGCCCGTCCCGCCGGCCTCCCCGGCCTCCCCGGCCGCGTCGGTGGGCTCGGCGGGTTCGGTGGGCTCGTCCCAGTCGGCGCCGAACTCCCGCATCGCCTCGCCGAAACGCTTCATCGCCGAGTGCGGCGCGGTGGTCCAGTACACCTTGGGCGTCAGTTCGGGGGCCAGGTCCAGGGCGGCCATGGTGATGCGGTGGGCCTGGATGTGGTCGGGGTGGCCGTAGAAGCCGTTCTCGTCGTAGGTGACGACGACGTCGGGCCGGTAGTGGCGGATCAGCTCGGCCAGGCGGGCGGCGCCGTCGGCGACGGGGGTGCCCCAGAACGCGCCGGGGGCGTCGTTGGCGGGCCAGCCCATCATCCCGGAGTCGCCGTAGTCGAGCATTTCGAGGTGGTCGACGCCCAGGATGCGGCAGCTGGCCTCCAGCTCCTTGCGGCGCAGGGCGGCCACCGCCTGCGGGTCGTGCCCGGCCTCGCCGGGCTTGAGGCCGCCGGGGCCGTCGCCGCAGGCACCGTCGGTGCAGGTGACGAGGACGGTGCGGACGCCCTCGGCGGCGTATCGGGCGAGCACGCCGCCGGTGCCGGTGGCCTCGTCGTCGGGGTGGGCGTGCACTGCCATCAGCGTCAGGGGCCGGTCGGCCATGGTGTCGTCCTCGCTTCGCTCGGGTGGTCCGCCTCCAGTCTGCCTGGCGGGTCTGACAGCCCGTCCCCGGCCCCGTCCCCGCGGCCGGGACACCGGCGTACGTGCAAGCTGGCATGAATCGTTTCCGGACAAGCCATTCACAACAGTTGACGGAGCCTCACCTCGTCGCCCACGCTGGGCGGCACCAACCACACGATCCACACATCCGGTTGGGCCCCGTCGACCAGAAGGGACCCCTCGTATGCGCCTGCGACGAACCCTCGCCGCCGTGCTGACCACCCTGCTCACCCTGGCGGGCGTCGCCGCCATGTCCTCCACCGCCCAGGCCGGGACCCCCGGCGCCTGCGGCACCGGCCGCGGCGGCCCGATGGCCTCCGCGACCTGCAACAACGTGCCGGCCGGCACGGTCTGGCAGGTCCAGGTGGTCTGCTTCTACGTCGTCCAGAGCCAGCCCGTCACCTACTGGGTCGCCGGCAACACCGTGGTCGGCGACGGGACCTCCACCGCCGTGTGCCACCCCGGCGACATCGCCACCGACACCATCCGCCCGGTCGTCATCGGCATGCAGGGCAAGCAGGGCCGCCTGGTCGGCTACGGCGGCAAGTGCGTGGACATCGCCCACGGCAGCAACAACAACGCCACCCCCGTGCAGATCTACGACTGCAACGGCACCGGCGCCCAGTGGTGGACCCTGGGCCTGGACAGCACCGTCCGCGGCCTGGGCAAGTGCCTGAACGTCGTGTGGGGCAGCGCCTCCAGCCCCAACGGCACCAAGGTCGAGATCTACGACTGCGTCGGCAGCCAGGGCGAGCAGTGGATCCCGCAGCCCGACGGCTCGCTGAAGAACGTGCTGACCGGCAAGTGCCTGGACGAGCTCGGCTTCGACACCTCCAACCGCGCCCAGCTGGGCATCTGGGACTGCAACGGCCTGGCCAACCAGAAGTGGGTCCTCACCCCCTGAGGCCCGGCCCGACACCTCACGACCCCAACGGGCGTGCGCCCCGGCCCACCTGAGCCCCCGTCCCCAGGTGGGCCCCGGCGCCCGCCCCGCAGTCGCCCGGAGAGCAATCGTCGAGCCCGGGGGCGCGGCAACCCGGCAGGAAGATCGGGGTTGAGTCTCCCGCAGGGGGAGGCGCGAGAGTGAGGGCATGGACGGCGACACGCTCTTCACCATCGGTGACCTGGCCCGGCGGACCGGGCTGACGGTCAAGACCATCCGGTTCTACTCCGACACCGGGATCGTGCCGCCGACAGACCGCAGCCCGGCCGGCTACCGGCTCTACGACATCAACGCGCTCACACGTCTGGATCTGGTGCGCACCCTGCGGGACCTGGGCCTCGACCTGGCCGTCATCCGGCAAGTGCTGGACCGGGAGGTCTCGGTGCCCGAGGCCGCGGCCGCACACGCCGATGCCCTGGACGTGCAGATCCGCACCCTGCGCCTGCGCCGCGCGGTGCTGCGAGCGGTGGCCAAACGCGGCTCCAGCCCCGAGGAGACGGACCTCATGCACAAACTCGCGAGGCTTTCCGACGACGAACGCCGACGCCTGATCACCGACTTCATCGACGACACCTTCGGTGGGCTCGAAGCCAACGCCGACTTCGTCGACATGATGCGCTCGGCCATGCCCGAACTGCCGGACGACCCCGAGCCGGAGCAGGTCGACGCCTGGGTGGAACTCGCCGAGCTCACCCAGGATCCCGACTTCCGCGCGGCTGTGCGCCGCATGGCCCGCTACCAGGCGGACGAGCGGGCCCGGGGCGACCGCACCGGCTTGCACCACGACCTCACCGAGACCGTCCGGGACAGCGTCGGCCGCGCCCTCGATGCCGGCATCGCCCCGGCCTCGGCCGAGGCCGCACCCGTGATCGACGCCCTCACCGCCCGCTACGCGCAGACCTTCGGCCGCGCCGACGACGCCGAACTGCGCCATTGGCTGCTCAGGCGCCTGGAGATCGCCGGCGACCCCCGCGCGGAACGCTACTGGCACCTGCTCGCCGTCATCAACGGATGGTCCGTCCCGCCCAGCCTGGCACCGGTGTTCACCTGGCTCACGCACGCCTTGCGCGCCCGCACCGGGCAACCGTCCCGCGTGGAGTAGCCCCCGCCCGCCGGCCGGCCCGATCCTCGCGGCTTCGACCAGGCCGCGAGGGTTCCGGGGCATGCGACGAGCGCCTGTTCCACGGGCGTCCTTCCTTCGATGCGGCGGATGGCGGAGGCCGGCCGGGGTGGCGTCGGGCAGGAGCTGTGGGAGGGGACCGGCATGCTGGTCGCGAGTTTCGACACGTACGGGCGGGTTGCCGAGTTCGATCCGGTGACCGGGGCGCTCGGGCCCGAACGGGATGCCGGGCCGGGGGAGGTGAGCCACGGTGACTACGGCCAACTGGCGTGCACCCGTGTGGTGTTCTACCGGGACGTGGACGGGGTGCTGCGGATCCGGGTGGGGGAGCGCGACATCCGGCTCGACACCGCCACCGGTGTCCGGCACCGGGTCGTCGGGCCGGAGTGTGTCCTCACCGCCGGCCAGGACATCGAGTTGCGCTACCCGGTACCGCCCGCATGGGCGGGCCTGGAGAACGACCTGACGCCCTTCGTCGAGGCGGAGCACTTCGACCTCGGCCTCTTCGTCGCCAACGTCTCGGCGAACCGCGCCCGGGCGGCCCGTATCTACCGCTGACGGGCCGCCCAGTACAACGCGGTGTCGAGGTCGCGGGCCGTCCAGCCGGCCGCCCGGGTGCCGCCGTGCAGCAGGAGGGCGTCGAGGAGGTGCAGGTAGCGGCCGTAGCGGCCCGGCGCGGGGGTGAGGGTGAAGCCGAGGGTGTCCAGGGCGGCCTGGACGTGGCGGTCGTAGACGGCCATCCGCGCGGGTGCCGCCGCGGTCAGGACGGCGGAGGCGAGCGCGTCCCCGGTGCGCAGGCCCGGCAGGTCCGCGAGGACGGCCCGGCCCGCACGGGCGGCCTCACCGCGCGCGAGGGCGGTGTCCCGGACGGCCGCGACGGCCCGCGCGGTGACGGCCCGCACCTGCGTGTCGGGCCGGGACAGGAGTTCGGCCGCCCACGGGGTGCGCGCGGACAGCCGCTTCCAGACCGTCAGCACCGCGATGTCGGCCTTGCCGAGGCTGCCGCTGCTCCGGGCCCGCCGCGCGACCTCGTCGAAGACCTCGTCGTAGTGCGGCGAGACGCCCGTCAGGTAGTCGGCACGGGCGGGGACCAGGACCTCCCAGGCCCGCTCGCACAGGGTGGCGAAGTCGTCTTCGGCCGTTGTCGCCGTGGTGTTCTCCATCCCGGCATCATGCCCCCTCCACGAGGCCGGGGGAGTGCCCGTCCACCGCCAGGGCGCCCACCACGCCGGCACCGCCGAAGCCGCCGCCCGGCTGGCCCCGCGCGCCCGGCCCGCCGCCTGGCCAAACCTGCTGTCCACCGACGTCGCGGCGGTCCTGGCCGCCCTCCCCGACGAGGACCTGGTCGAGGTCGTCCGGGAGGACCACGACGGCCGGATCACCGGCGAGGTCGGCGACACGGAGGAGTTCCGGGCGCGGGCCGCCGAACTGTCCGGCGCCCGGGCCGCCGCCGTCCTGTCGGTGGGCACCGACGAGCGCGGCCCGCTGTTCACCGCCGTGCTGCCCGACGCCGACGGCGTCCTGCGGGCCCGGTGGCGCACCGATCCGACCCCCGCCGACCGGCACTGGGCCCGCCGGCGGACCGCGCAGCCCGACGACGGCCACCGCGCCTGACGCCCCGGCGGCCGGGGCCGCTCAGGTCTCCACGGCGTCGCGCACCGCGGCGCAGTCCCCGGCCGCCGCCCCCACGGCCCCGCCCGCCGGGGCAGCGGCGCCGTCCTCCTCCGGCGGCATCGAGCCCCGCACCCGCTGCACGTAGCGCTCGATCAGGTGGCACAGCACGCTGACCGTCGCGGCCACGTCCGGCTCCGGGACGCCTTCCAGGGCGCTGGTCAGCCCGATGATGTTGGCCTGTTTCAGCCGCTCCAGCATCGCCCGCCCGTCGGCCGTGAGCACCACCCGGCGGGCCCGGCGGTCCAGCGCGTCCGGGGTGCGCTCCACCAGGCACTGGCCCTCCAGGCGGTCGATCTGCCGGGTGACGTGCGAGGGCTTGACCATCAGCCTGGCCGCCAGGTCGCCGACCCGGCTGGGCCCCTCGGCCTCGGCGAGCGCGCGCAGCAGGTAGACGTCCGAGCGGGCGGCCGTGATGCCGGCCCGGGCGGTGCGGCGTTCGTGCTCCTGGGAGCGGGTCAGCAGGTAGGCCAGCGAGGCCAGTACGGCCTCCAGGTCCGCGGTGGCGTCCGCGGCGGCGGTTCGATCGTCTGCGGCGTCCGACATGGGCGAACTGTAGCGAGCCGGTGCCCGCCACCGCTGCGGTACCGACCGCTGACCGGATTTCGGACAGATTCGGCGCCCACCGGATGGCCTCTTCCGCCGCCACGGACCGCGAGTTAGCGTGACGGCGAGTTAGTTGCTTTTGGCACGTAAATGCTCCAGGGTCCCGCTCCACCCCACCCCCGAGAAGGGAGCCCCTGATGGCCACCACCGCCCAGGCCCCCCGCTTCACCCACCCCGCCGCCCGCGGCACCTGCCCCTTCGCCCCGCCGCCGCCCTACCGCCAGGCCCAGCAGGAGGAGCCGATCAGCCGCATCTCCCTGTGGGACGGCGCCCCCAGCTGGCTGGTCACCCGCCACGAGGACATCAAGGCGGTCCTCTCCGACACCCGCTTCAGCTCCGACTCCACCCGCCCCGGCTTCCCCTTCATCAGCGCCGGCGCCCGCCAACTCAACGCCGGCCAGCCCACCTTCATCCGCATGGACGACCCCGAGCACGCCCGCCTGCGCCGGATGCTCACCGCCGAATTCATGATCAAGAAGGTCGAGGCGCTGCGCCCCGACATCCAGCGCATCGCCGACGACCTGCTCGACCGCATGACCGACGGCCGCACCGGCGCCGACCTGGTGCGCGACTTCGCCCTGCCCCTGCCCTCCCTGGTCATCTGCCTGCTGCTCGGCGTCCCCTACCAGGACCACGAGTTCTTCCAGGAGTGCAGCCGCGTCCTGCTGCGCCGCGACTCCGCCGCCGAGGACGTCGCCACCGCCCAGCACCGCCTGGTCGACTACCTGAGCGACCTCACCGAGACCAAGCGCACCAGCCCCGACGACGGCATCCTCAGCCGCCTGGTGGAACGCGGCGAACTGAACACCGCGCAGATCGGCGCGATGGGCCGGCTGCTGCTCATCGCCGGACACGAGACCACCGCCAACATGACCGCCCTGTCGGTCCTCGCCCTGCTGCGCAACCCCGACCAGCTCGACCACCTGCGCCGCCACCCCGAAGCCGTCACCGGCGCGGTCGAGGAACTGCTGCGCTACCTGACCATCGTGCACTCCGGCCTGACCCGCGTCGCCACCGAGGACGTCGACCTCGCCGGGGTACGCATCCGGGCCGGCGAAGGCGTCGTCTGCATGATCAGCACCGCCAACCGCGACGAGGACGAGTTCCCGGACGGCGACGAACTCGACCTGACCCGCGACGCCCGCCGCCACCTCGCCTTCGGCTTCGGCGTCCACCAGTGCCTGGGCCAGCCGCTGGCCCGGCTGGAACTGCAGATCGCCCTCAACACCCTCCTGCGCCGCCTGCCCGAACTGCGCCTGGCCGTACCGTTCGAGCAGATCCGCTTCCGCGGCGACATGCTCATCTACGGCGTCCACGAGCTGCCGATCGCCTGGTAACGGAGCTCCGGCCCCAACCCGCCGGCCGCACAGCGCAGTTCACCAACCCCGAGACCAGCCATGCCCCGAAGGGAAACCCCATGCTCGTCCAGATCGACCAGGACAAGTGCTGCGGCGCCGGACACTGCGTCCTCGCCGCCCCCGACGTCTTCGACCAGCGCGACGAGGACGGCATCGTCGTCCTGCTCGACGCCCGCCCGCCCGCCGCACTCCACCAGGCCGTCCAGGACGCCGCCGCCGTCTGCCCGGCCGCCGCGATCCAGCTCGACCAGGCCCCGGAGCAGGCGTGAGCGCACTGCGGGAGGTGGCCGTCGTCGGCGCCGGCGCCGCCGGACTGCACGCCGCCGAGGCGCTGCGCCGGGCCGGCTACGACGGCCGCCTCACCCTCGTCGGCGCCGAGGACGAACCCCCGTACGACCGCCCGCCGCTGTCCAAGCACCTGCTCGACGGCCAGTGGCAACCCGACCGGCTCGCCCTGCGCAGCCCCGACGCACTCGCGGACCTGCGGCTCGACCTGCGCCTGGGCGCACCCGCCGAACGCCTGGACCGCCGGACCCGGACGGTGCACCTCGCCGACGGCCGCCAGATCCGCTGCCAGGCCGTCATCCTCGCCACCGGCGTCCGCCCGCGCCGACTGCCCGGAGCCGTCACAGCCCGGCCCGCAGGCGCAACGCCACCCGGGGCCGGAGCGCCGCTGCCCGGCGCCCACGTGCTGCGCACCCTCGCCGACGCCCTCGCCCTGCGCGAGGAACTGCGCCCGGGGACACGGCTGTTGGTGGCCGGCGGCGGACTGCTCGGCGCCGAGGCGGCGGCCACCGCCGTCGGACTCGGCGCCGAGGTGACCTGGCTGGTGTCCGCCGCCGCACCCATGGCCGCCGTCCTGGGCGCCCAGACGGCCGCACTGCTGACCGGCCTGCACCGCGAACACGGGGTGCGCATCCACCGGGGCACGGCCGCCGCGGTGGTCCAGCGGCGCGGCCGCGCCGCCGGCGTGCGGCTGGCCGACGGATCCGAACTGGCCGCCGACACCGTCCTGATGGCGATCGGATCCGAGCCCGCCACCGAGTGGCTGGCCGGCAGCGGCGTGCCGCTGGACCCGGACGGCGGCGTGGCCTGCGACGCCCACTGCGCCGCCGGCCCCGGCGTCTGGGCGGCCGGCGACGCCGCCTCCTGGCCCGACCCGCGCACCGGCCGCCGCCGGCGCCTCGAACAGCGCACCAACGCCACCGAACAGGCCCTGCACGCCGCCCGCGACCTGCTGGCCGGCCCGCACGGCGCCCGGCCGCCCTACACGCCGGTCCCGTACCTGTGGACCGACCAGTACGGCCTGCGCGTCCAGGCCTTCGGCAGCCCCGGCACCGCCGACCGCTTCCACCTCGTCGACGGCAGCCCCGCCGAGCACCGCTTCGCCGCCGCCTGCCTGCGCGAGGGCCGGGTCACCGGCGCGGTCGGCATCGCCTCCGCCCGCGCCCTGCGACAGCTGCGCGCCCAGGTCGCCGCCCACGCCCCCTGGCCGCCCGCCACCGGCGACGACGCCCCGGGCAGCGGCCCCACCTGGGGCCCGTCCGGCCAACCCGGAGCCGGCCAGCCGGCCAACGGCCACCCGGTCAACGGCCCCGGGCCAGGCCCCGGACCGCGGTGAAGGACGGGAGCAGGCCCCGGCGCCCGGCCTCCGCCAGGCCCGGGGCCGAGCGGTCCCGCTCCGACAGCGAGGTCACGTCCGCACCCGCGGGCCACGGCAGCGCGAGCTCCCCGTCGAGCGGATGGACGGTGCGCTCCCGCTGCGCGGCATAGGGCGCCGAGCACAGGTAGAGCACCGTCGCCCGGTCGGTCAGCGCCGTGAAGGCGTGGCCGAGCCCCTCGGACAGGTACACCGCCCGCGCGTGGTCCGCACCCAGGCGCACCGAGTCCCACCCGCCGAAGGTCGGCGAGCCCTCCCGCACGTCCACCACGAAGTCCAGCACCTCCCCGGCCACACAGGTCACGTACCTGGCCTGCCCGGGCGGGGTGTCGACGTAGTGCACGCCGCGGATCACCCCCTTGCGGGAGACCGACACCCCGGCCATCGCCAGCGGCAGCGGCGCCCCCAGCACCCCGGCGAAGTCCCCCACGGAGTACCACTCCGTGAACGAGCCGCGCTCGTCGCGGCGCGGATCGAGGGCGACCTCCCACGCCCCGGCCACGCTGAGCTGACGCAGTTCCATTTCGCCTCCGTTCCGCGCGGCCGGCCGATCCCGGCCCCGTCCGACCGTGGCAGGCCCACGTCCAGCACCGCTCGACGGCCACTCGTGCAACCCCTGGCACAACTGACCGTGGACCCACCTGCCCCGAAGACCCGAAGAAGACCCGAAGCCCCAGAAGAAGCCCCGAAGACCCGAAGCCCCGAAGACCCGCAGAAGAGAACAGAAAAAGGGGACCGCCCATGTCACATCCCGCCCGGCCCCTGGTCGCCGTCCTCGGCGCCTCCGGCTACCTCGGCTCGGCCGTCACCGCCGAACTCGCCGCCCGCCCGCTGCGGCTGCGCCTGGTGGGCCGGCGCCGCTGCGCGCCACCCGCCGGCGCGGCCGCCTCCGTCGAGACCCGCGAGGTCGACCTGACCGCCCCCGGCGAGGCCGCCCGGGCCGTCGCGGACGCCGACGCCGTCGTCCACCTGGTGGCGCACACCACCGACGCCGCCAACTGGCGCGCGGCGGAGCTGGACCCGCTCGCCGAGCGGATCAACGTGGGACTGATGCGCTCGGTGGTCCAGGCCCTGCGGGCGCAGCACCGGCCCGGACGCCGCCCGCCGACGGTCGTCTTCGCGGGCTCCGTCTCCCAGGTCGGCCGCTCCGGCCCCGTCGACGGCAGCGAGCCCGACGAACCGGTGACGGTCTACGCCCGCCAGAAGCTCGCCGCCGAGCGGCTGCTCACGGCCGCCACCGCCGAGGGCGTCCTGCGCGGCGTCTCGCTGCGGCTGCCCACCGTCTACGGCCGCGGACCGGGCCCCCAGGGGCGCGGCGTCGTGCTGGCGATGACCCACCGCGCGCTGGCCGGCGAACCGCTCACGCTCTGGGGCACGGGAGCGGTGGAACGCGACCTGCTCCACGTCGCCGACGCGGCCCGGGCGGTGGCCGCCTGCCTGGACCACGCGGACGAACTGGCCGGACGGCACTGGCCGGTGGGCACCGGCGACCCGGTCACGGTCGCGCAGCTGTTCACCGCCATCGCCCGCAGCGTGGCCGCCCGCACCGGCCGGCCACCGGTGCCCGTGCGCTCCGTGGAACCCCCGCGCACGGCGACCGAGACCGACGCGCGCGGCACCGTCGTCGACTCCTCGGCGTTCCGGTCGGTCACCGGCTGGCGGCCCCGGCTGGCGCTGCGGCAGGCGCTGGACGACCTCGTGGCAGCGCTCGCGTAGCAGGGGACGGGGCAGGGGCGGGCGCCGTCAGACCAGGTGGACCTCGGGCACGTAGAGGATCCACTGCCCGCCCCGGTCCTGGAAGCCGCTCTCCTTGCGCATGATCTCGGCGGCGTGGTTCCACGCGAACAGCAGCGCGTAGTCCGGGTACGACGCGGCGAACTCCTCCGGGGAGCGCACCGGAATGTGCGAACCCGGGCTGAGCAGCCCCTGCTTGGCCGGCGTGTTGTCACAGATGTACGAGACCAGGTCGGGGCCGATCCCGCAGAAGTTGGTGAGCGTGGCGCTCTTCGCGGTCGCCCCGTACCCGGCCACCGTCCTGCCCTGCTCCCGGCACCGCACCAGGACGTCGCGCAGGCTCTCGCGCAGCTGCTGGACGTTGGCGGCGAAGCGGTCCAGCGTGCGCTGCTCCGCGATGCCCAGGATCTTCTCCCGGTCCAGGTACCGGGCCACCGCCGGGCTGGGCGTACGGGCGCCGGGGCGCGCCACCGTGTAGCGGATCTCGCCGCCGTGCACCGGCAGGTGCTCCACGTCGACCAGCTCGAAGCCGTACTGGGCGGCCATCGCCTGGACCGAGCGCACGGTGAAGAAGTAGTAGTGCTCGTCGTAGATCTGGTCGAAGGACGTCCGCTCGACGATGTCGGCCAGGTACGGGTCCTCGAACACGAAGATCCCGTCGGGGGCCAGCAGCACGTCCACGCCGCGGAAGATCGAGTCGACGTAGTCGACGTGGGAGAAGGTGTTGGCGGCGTACACCACCTTGGCCGGCCCCTCCGCGGCGAAGACCTCCTTCGCCGTGGACTCCTCGAAGAACGCGTTGCGCACGCGGATCCCCTTGGCGGCGGCGGCCTCCGCCACCCGCTTGGAGGGCTCCACCCCCAGGTGGCGCACCCCCGCCCCGGCGACCGTCTCCAGCATGATCCCGTCGTTGCTGCCGAACTCGACGATGAAGGACCCCGGCTCCTTCAGCTCGTTGTCCAGGAAGCTCTGCGCGACGTTGCGGAAGTGGCGCCGCATGTCGGCCGAACCCGACGCCACGTACGGGTAGTCCACGTGGAACATCTTCTCGCGCGGGATGCCCTCGACCAGCTGCGCCATGGTGCAGGCCGTGCAGACCGCGACCGCCAGGCGGTAGAAGAACTCGTTGGAGAGGTCCTTCGGGGCGACGAACGCGTCAGCCACCGGCTGGCGTCCGAAGTCGAAGAACTCGCGAAGCGAACCGCCGCAGATTCGGCAGCTGGGCGTGGCAGACATGATGTGTTCCCCAAGTGTCGGCGGAGTGTTCCTGCTGGCCTTGCTCAACGGGATGGTCCCGGGCTCGGTTCGACAATCACTTGAGCTCGGATGGACGCGTCCGGTTCCGGCGGCGGCGGTACGGCCGCGGCCAGCAGGTCGCGCAGCGACTGGTCGAGCGGGCAGCGCGGCAGCCAGCCCAGCAGCCGGCGCGCCCGGGTGATGTCGACGTGCTGCCACTCGGCGCCCGGCCGCCCGTCCGCGGCCTCGTACTCCTCGACCACCGAGCCGTCCAGGCCGCTCAGGGCGATCAGCCGGTCCACCAACTGCCGTACGCTGACCGCGTTCCCGCTGCCGATGTTGACGACGCGCTGGTGCGGGGCGGCGGCGTCCAGGGGTGCCGTGACGGCGGCGACCACCGCCCGGCCCACGTCGCGCACGTCGACGAAGTCCCGGTGGGCGCGCAGCGGGGACAGCCGCAGCGGCGCCGCGGCGGCGCCGCCGCCGGGGTGGCGGGCGACGGCCGCCAGGTGCGTCGCGATCATGCCCAGCAGGCTGGCGCGCGGCGCGTGGGGCCCGCAGACGTTGGAGATGCGCAGCACGACCGCGTCCAGCTCCCGTTCCCGGACGGCGTCGAGGACGGCCCGGGTGGCCAGCAGCTTGGAGTGCCCGTAGCGGCCGGCCGGCCGGGTGGGGTGGTCCTCGGCGAGGGCGGTGCCGGGGGCGCCGACGCCGTACTCGTGGACCGAGCCCAGGTGGACCAGCCGCGGCGGGCGCTCCAGCGTCGACAGCGCGTCCACCACTCTTCCGGTCAACTCCACGTTGCTGCTGGTGAGTTGGTCGTCGGTCACGCCCCAGACCGCGCCCGCGGCGTTGACCACCACGTCCGCCGCGCGCTCGCGCAGCAGAGCGGCCACCTGCCGGCGCGAGGCGCGGCTCAGGTCCAGGCGCACGGTCGGCGCCGCGGCGCCGGGCGGCGCCTCGGAACGGGCGACCCCCAGCACGTCGGCGCCCCCGCGCGCGAAGGCCTCGCACACGTGGCGGCCCACGAAGCCGCTGGATCCCAGCACCACGACCGAGAGCCGTTCGTCAAGCACCACTGCCTGCCCCTCCAGTGCGTCGGCCCTCGGCCGAAGACCCGTCTTCGTCCCCGAACGGGGGAATCGTCGCCGACCGGGCTTGAGAACGGATCGACCGTGGCGGCGCAGGCGGCGGCCGCTACCGGCATTCGAACGGGCCGGGCTACTGTCCCGCGCCATGGGTATTGATGAGATGGCCGTGCCTGATGCCTACCGATTGACTCCGCGTCTCATCCGTGACCAACGCGGCAGCTTCCACGAGTCCTACAGATACCGGGAACTCGCCCGCGCCACCGGCCACGTCTTCCGTCCGCTGCAGGTCAACTACTCCGTCTCGGTGCGCAACACGCTGCGCGGGCTCCACGGGGTGACCATTCCGCCGGGGCAGGCCAAGCTGGTCACCTGCGTGCGGGGCCGGCTGCTGGACGTCGTGGTGGACCTGCGCCTGGGCTCGCCCACGTTCGGCGTCCACGACACCACGCTGCTGTCGGCGGAGGAGGGCACCGGGGTGTACATCGCCGAGGGCCTGGCCCACGGCTTCGTGGCGCTCACCGACGACGCCTGCATCAGCTACCTGTGCTCGACCGAGTTCGTCCCCGGCACGCAGTTCGACGTCAACCCCTTCGACCCGGAGCTGGCGCTGCCGTGGGAGCGCGGACTCACCGGCAGGCCGCTGCTGTCGCAGAAGGACGAGCAGGCGCCCACCGTGGCCCAGGCCGCACGGCAGGGACTGCTCGCGGACTACGACGAGTGCCTGGCCCTGTACCGGCGCCTGCGCGCCGAGGCGCCCCGGTAGCGGGCACGGGCAGCGCCCGGGGCGGCGGGGCGCACCCGCGGCCGGCCGGGGACGCGCGGTGAACGGCCCCGGCCGGCCGGATGGGCCGCAGGGCCGGCCGGGGCGCGGACCGGATCAGTCGGCGCGGGACGGCACGGGGGCCGGGCGCAGCCCGAGGGCCGCCAGCGCGCCCCCGGGCGTCGCGGGCCCGGAGCCGGCCAGGGCACTGCCGCGCGCCGCGACGTAGCCGTCGGGCCGGATCAGCACCCAATTGCCGGGCGCGGCGCCCAGGTCGGTGCGCAGCCGGTCGCCGGGGTCCGGCAGGGCGCCGGGCCACTCCTGCCGCGGCCCGGCGCCCGGCCCCGGGCCGGAGAACACCGTGCGGACCCGCAGCACAGCGGCGTACCGCTCGGCCAGGGAGGGCAGGGCGGCCGCGTCCCGGTCGCCGGGGCGGGCGAACGCGAGCAGGGTCCAGCGGGGTTCGCGCAGCTGCGCCACCAGCTGCTGCCAGCCCGCCGAGCCCGCCAGGCGCTCGGCGGTGACCGTGGCCGCGCGTCCGCCGGTGGGCGGGCCCGCGGGGCAGGGCAGGGCCAGCGCCCGGCCGGCGTAGGAGAGGCCGAGCGCGGACATGCCGCCCATGATCTTGCGCTGGATCCTGGACTTGAGCGGGGTCACCGTGCGCACGATGCCGAAGGCCACCCGCAGGCCCGCGGCCGCGTACCGGCTGCGCAGCTGGACCAGGAGGGTGGCCATCCGGGTCGACTTGAGCAGCTCGGCGCCCACCGGGACGCGTTCGGCGCCGTAGCTGTCGAGCAGGGACTCCTGCGCGCAGCCGCCGATCACCGCGGCGAGCTTCCAGGCGAGGTTGACGGCGTCCTGGACGCCGGTGTTCATGCCCTGGCCGGAGGCGGGGCTGTGCACGTGGGCGGCGTCGCCGGCCACGAAGCAGCGGCCGGAGCGCATGGTGGGGATCATGCGCTGCTGGATGGTGAACACCGAGACCCAGCTGGGCGGTTGGACGTGGACCCGGCGTCCGCAGCCGGTCGTGATCTTCCGGGCGAAGCGCCGTGCCAGCGCCTCCTCGCTCTCGTAGGTGGTTTCGGCGGTGTCCAGCAGCCGCCACTTGCCGGGCTCGGGGAAGGGCACCATCATCACGGTGCCGGCCGAGGTGTGCATCCAGTGGATGCTGTCGCGGGGCAGGTCGCAGTCGATGACGGCGTCGGCGATCAGCCAGGTCTCGGTGCTGTCGCCGACCAGCTGCAGCCCCAGGCGGCGGCGCACGGTGCTGTGCCCGCCGTCGCAGCCCACCAGCCACTGGGCGGTGACCGTCTCGGTGCGGCCGTCGCCGTGGCGCAGGAGCGCGTCGACCCGGTCGCCGCGGTCCTCGAAGTCCTCCAGCCGCACGCCCCACTCGACCTG
This sequence comes from Kitasatospora sp. NPDC101108, assembly GCF_055584725.1. Lineage (NCBI taxonomy): Bacteria > Bacillati > Actinomycetota > Actinomycetes > Kitasatosporales > Streptomycetaceae > Kitasatospora > Kitasatospora sp. NPDC101108. The sequence goes on along the minus strand of NZ_JBVJLM010000010.1, from coordinate 90,246 downwards.
CACCCCGTGTCCGGCCGCGGCGGTGCGCAGCACCTCCTCGGTGATGGTCTGGTCGACCATCAGGGTGAAGGGGAAGCGGGTGGGCAGCCGGCTGTAGTCGGTGTCGAAGCGCACCAGCCGCCGGCCGCCCCGGTGCAGGGTGAAGTGCTCGACCCGCTGCCCGCGCGGCAGCAGCTCGTCCAGGACCCCCATCTGGTCGTAGGTCTCCAGGGTCCGGGCGTGGGTGGCCAGGGCCCGGCTGGTGGTGGCGGGGCCCCGGGCGGCGTCCACCAGGCGCACCGCGATGCCGTGCCGGGCCAGCTCGTGGGCGGCGCTCAGGCCGACCGGGCCGGCCCCCACGACCAGCACCTGCGGGCCGGCGTGCCCGGCGGCCGGGTCCGGGGCCGTCACCGCGCCGCCTCGCCGAGCAGCGGCTTCCACCAGCCGGGGTTGTCCCGGTACCAGGCCACCGTCGCCGCCAGGCCCTCCTCGAAGCCGATCCGCGGCGCGTAGCCGAGCTCGGTGCGGATCTTGCCGTCGTCCAGGGAGTAGCGCAGGTCGTGGCCCTTGCGGTCGGCGACCGGCTCGACCGCGCTCCAGTCCGCCTCGAACAGCTCCAGCAGCAGCTCGGTGAGCCGCCGGTTGGTCCGCTCGTGGCCGCCGCCGATGTTGTAGACCTCGCCGGCCCGGCCCCTGGTCAGCACCAGGTGCAGCGCCCGGCAGTGGTCGTCCACGTGCAGCCACTCCCGGACGTTGCCGCCGCTGCCGTACAGGGGCAGCCGGCGGCCCTGGAGCAGGTTGGTGGTGAAGCGCGGGATCAGCTTCTCCGGGTGCTGGTACGGCCCGTAGTTGTTGCAGCAGCGGGTGATCGACAGGTCCAGGCCGTGGGTGCGCCAGTAGGAGCGGGCGATCAGGTCGGAGGACGCCTTGGACGCCGCGTAGGGGGAGTTGGGCAGCAGCGGGCTGTGCTCCGTCCACGAGCCCTCGTCGATCGATCCGTACACCTCGTCGGTGGAGACGTGCACGACCCGCTGGACGCCGGTGCGCAGGCACGCCTCCAGCAGGGTCTGGGTCCCGGCGACGTTGGTGCGCACGAACTCCGCGGCGGAGTGCAGCGAGCGGTCGACGTGCGACTCGGCGGCGAAGTGCAGCACCGCGTCGTGCCCGGGCAGGACCTCCAGCAGCAGCGGCAGGTCGCAGATGTCCCCCTCCACCAGGGTCAGGCGGGGGTGGCCGAGCGGCAGGTTGGCCCGGTTGCCCGCGTAGGTGAGCTTGTCGACCACCGTGACGTGGGAGGCCTCCTCGCCGGGATAGCCGCCGTCGAGGAGCGTGCGCACGTAGTGGGAGCCGATGAACCCGGCCGCCCCGGTGACCAGGATTCTCATAACGTCCTGTCCTTCCACTGTCGTTCGAGGATTGGGTGTCCCTCACTTGGCCGCCAGGGCCTGTTCCAGCCGGGCTCCGGTCGACACCGCAGTGTCCATGACGTACTGGCCGTAGCCCGAACTGGCGAGCGCCTCGCCCAGCCGGTAGCAGGCGTCCACGTCGATGAAGCCCATCCGCAGCGCGACCTCCTCCAGGCAGGCGATGCGGATGCCCTGGCGGCGTTCGAGGGTCTGGATGTACTGGCCGGCGTCCATCAGCGAGTCGTGGGTGCCGGTGTCGAGCCAGGCGAAACCCCGGCCGAGTTCGACCAGTCGGGCCGTGCCCGCCTCCAGGTAGCGCCGGTTGACGTCGGTGATCTCCAGCTCGCCGCGGGCGGAGGGGCGCAGCTCGCGCGCGATGTCCACGACGTGGCGGTCGTAGAAGTACAGGCCGGTGACGGCCAGGTTCGACCGCGGGTTCCTGGGCTTCTCCTCGATGGAGACCAGGCGCCCGTAGGCGTCGACCTCGCCGATCCCGTAGCGCTGGGGGTCGGCCACCGGGTAGCCGAAGAGCACGCAGCCCTCGGCGATCGAGGTGTGCGGGCGCAGCAGTTCGGAGAACCGGTTCCCGTGGAAGATGTTGTCGCCCAGGATCAGGGCGCACGGCTCGCCGCCGATGAAGTCGGCGCCGAGCGTGAACGCCTCGGCGATGCCGCGCGGCTGGGCCTGCTCGGCGTAGCGCAGGTCCAGGCCCAGCGCCGAGCCGTCGCCCAGCAGCCGCTGGAACAGCGGCAGGTCGCGCGGCGCCGAGATGAGGAGGATCTCCCGGATGCCGGCCAGCATGAGCACCGACAGCGGGTAGTACACCATCGGCTTGTCGTAGACGGGCAGGAGTTGTTTGGAGACACCCTGGGTGATCGGGTGCAGCCGGCTTCCGCTTCCGCCGGCGAGGATGATGCCACGCATGGACAGCTGACTCCTTTGCGGGACCGATGCGATCCAGAGGTTTCGAAGCCTCCTCCGGGCGCATCGAATCAGCTCGGAGCTCCGGTGGAGTACGCGGCGGCCTCGCCGGCCAGCTGCTCGACGACGGTCGCGGGGGAGGGCATCGCGGCGATCTCGGCGGCGACCGCGGCCGCCCTCTCACGCGCGTGCGCGCCCTCGACCACCGCCGCCACCGCCGCCGTGACGGCCCCGGGCTCGACGGCCAGGTCGGTGCGGACCATCGCCCCCGCCCCGGAGCGCTCGATCTGCGCGCCCCACTGGCGGTGCATCGGGTGGTGGGCCAGGACCAGCTGGGGCACCCCCAGGGAGAGGGCGGTGGTGCCGGTGCCGGTGCCGCCGTGGTGGATCACCGCGTCGCAGGTCGGCAGCAGCACGTTGAGCGGGAAGTTCTCCACCAGGCGCACGCCGGGGGGCAGGCCGCGCAGGGAGGGGTGGGAGGCGTCCTTGACGGTGACCACCGCTTCGCAGCCGCGTTCGAGCAGGGCGTCGAGCAGCGTGCGCTGCAGGGTGCCGCTCCAGATCGAGGAGTCGCCGGAGACGGAGATCCCGGTGGTCAGGCACACCCGCGGCCCGGAGCGCTCCTGCCACAGCCAGTCCGGCACCACGCCCGGGCCGCTGTAGGGGGTGTAGCGCACGTCGACGCGCCGCACGGGCAGCGGCGAGCGCAGGCTCGGCGGGCTCGGGTCGATCCAGGTCGGGGCGGCGGTCAGCGGCTGCGCGCCGTACTTCTCGAACAGCGGGGCGAAGTACGGCAGGATGTGCTCGTCCGCGACGTCGAAGATCCCGTCGGAGGTCGCTCCCCAGATCTGCCCGTACGCGGGCACGCCCAGCACCGCCGCGGCGACCAGCCCGACCAGGGCACCGGTGTCGTGGACGACCAGCGAGGGGCGCCAGGCACGCGCCACCTCCACCGCGTCCTGCGCCATCCCCTCCGCCAGCGCGATCATCTTGCGCCCGCCGGCGATCAGCATCTCGCTCTCGGTGGGGGCGAAGTCGCCGCCGCCCTGCTCGGCCACCCGGCGGCCCACCTGGGCGAACAGGTCGGCCTTCACCTGCTCGGTGAGGGCGGCGATGCGCTGCTCGTCGCCGATCGCGACGGCCGGCAGGCCGGCCCGGGTGACCTGGTCGACACAGGTCGGCCGCGTGGCGACCAGCACCTCGTGCCCGCCGAGCTGGGCGGCCCAGGCCAGGGGGATCTGCCACTGGACGTGGGACGGCCCCTGCGCCACGAACAGAAAACGCATGACGGGTTCCTCCTGCGACGGTGGGCGGCGGCCGCTGCGGCGCCGCGAGGCGCCGATCGTGCCCCGTCCGGCTTGAGGGGCGCTGGAGGTCCGGCCGACCCGGGCGCGCGGGCACGCGAAGGGGCCGCCGCTTCGGGGGGAAACGGCGGCCCCTGGGGGGTGAAGGTCGTGGACCGGAGGTCCTAGCTGAGCGGGAAGACCCTCATCTGCTGCTCGTCCGTCAGGAAGTCCAGCAGCATCCGGTTCACCAGGTCGGGACGCTCCAGCGGCGCGACGTGGGAGGTGCCGGGCAGCACGGCGAGCTGCGAGTCCGGCAGGGCCCGGGCCATCGCGGCGCTGTGCTCCACCTCGACGCCGTCCCGGTCGCCCTGCATCACCAGCACCGGCACGGTGATCTTCGGCAGGTCCTCCAGCGTCAGCTGGGGCCCCTGGCGCCACATCCGGGTCAGCTTGTCCAGCACGACGGGGAAGTGCTCCGGCCCGTCCGGCGAGAGGATCTCGTACGGCGCGAAGAACATCTGGGTGAGGACCTGGACGCTCTCCTCGCTCCCGTCCACCAGCGCCTGGGTGTTCTGGGTGATGCCCTCGTCCGTCCCGGCACTGATCACGGCCAGCTTGGAGACCAGCTCCGGCCGGCGCAGGGCCAGGTGGAGGGCGACGATGCCGCCGTCGCTCCAGCCGACCACCCGGGCCGGGCCGATCCCGAGCTCCTCGATGAACGCGGCCATGTCGTCGGCCATCAGCTGGTAGGTGATGGGCCCTTCCACGTCCTGGGTGCGGCCGTGACCGCGCCGCTCCGGGACCAGCACCCGGTAGTGCTCGGACAGCGCGGGAAGCTGACCGCCCCAGCTCTCCGCCGTGACGGCGCCGCCGTGCAGGAGCACCAGGGGCTCGCCCTGGCCCTGGTCCTCGTAGTAGAGCCGTAAACCCCGCACGGTGATGTACGCACCCATCTCCGGCCTCCTTCAGTTCTGTGCTGTCGCCATGGCGAGCCCGTCAAGAGCCGCGACGTCAATCTTGCCGTTGGCTGTCACCGGAAACGTATCAACGACCGCCCAGCGCGTGGGAATTGCGAACGCCGGCAACTCCTCGGCGGCGAACTGCCGCAGCTCCGCGAGGTCGGGCACGTCCGGCCCCGGGACCACGGCGGCGAGGATCCGGCGGGCCCCGGCGCTGTCGCCGACGGCCACCACGACGGCGTCGCGGACCTTCGGGTGCGCCGCCAGCCGGGCCCGTACGGAGTCCAGCTCGACCCGGTAACCGCGGACCTTCACCTGCCGGTCACGGCGGCCGAGGAAGCGCAGCCGCCCCTCGCTGTCCCAGCGCACCACGTCACCGGTGCGGTACATCCGCCCGCCCTCCCCGTCGGGGACGAACGCCTGCCGGGTCTGCCGCTCGTCGCCGAGGTAGTCCGCGGCCAACCCGGCGCCCGCCGCGTACAGTTCGCCCACGCCCCCGGGGGGCACCGGTGCGCCGTCCCGGTCCAGGACCAGCAGCCGGGTGCCGGCCACCGGCCGCCCCACGGGCAGCGGCCCGTCCAGGGAGGCGACGTCGTCGACGTGGTGGACCGTGGTGAGCGAGGTGTTCTCGGTCGGACCGTAGCCGTTGGAGATCCGCAGCCCGGGAAAGCGTTCGAGCAGGGAGCGCACGTGCTCGACCGGGACGACGTCGCCGCCGGCCATCACCTGGCGGGCGGCGGCGAAGGCGCCCGGACGGTGCTCGGCGACCAGCCGGAACAGGCCCGCGGTGAGCCACATGACCGTCACGTCGTGCCGCACCAGGAACTCGGCGAGCTCGGCGGGGCCCACCGGGCCCTCCGGGTAGACCTCGATGGCGCTGCCCGCCGCGAGCGGCACGAACAGCTCCAGGGTCGAGGCGTCGAAGGACAGCGGGGCCAGCCGCAGGAACCGGTCCCGGGGCCCGCTGCGCCAGGCGGCCGGGTCCAGGGCCAGGCGCACCACCCCGCGGTGCGGGACCCGGACGGCCTTCGGGCGCCCGGTCGAGCCGGAGGTGAAGCTCAGGTAGGCGATCCGCTCCGGGTCCGCCGGCGCCGCCGCGACGGCCGGCACCCCCCGGCCCGCGGGGACGTCGGGGTCGACCAGCGCGCAGCCCGCCGGGGCCGCCCGCACCAGCCCCCGGGCCCGCTCGTCCGAACCGATCACCGCACGCGGCGAGAGCCGCTCCAGCAGGGAGGCGGTCACCGCCTGCGGGTAGGCGGGGCTCAGCGACACGAACGCCGCGCCCAGGCGCAGGGTGGCCAGCACCGCGACGACCTCGGCCACCGAGCGCGGCAGCGCCACCACCACGTGGTCGCCGGCCCCGACCCCGGCCGCCGCCAGGACGGCCGACTGGGCCTCGGCGGCGGCCAGCAGCTGGGCGTAGGTGAGGGAGGTACCGCTGTGGGGCTCCTCGACGGCCGTCAGCTCGGCGTGCTCGGCCGCGCTGCGCTCGAAGAGCTGCCACAGGCCCTGCCCGGTGTCCACCTCGGCGCCGGTGCCCAGCTCCCGGGCCCGCTCGCGCTGGCCCGGCGTCAGGCCGCGCACGGTGTGCAGCCGGGCGTCGGGGTCGGCGGCCAGCTCGGTGACGACCTGCTGGAAGGAGGCGGCCAGGTCCGCGGCGTCGACGGGGGAGAGCACCGAGGAGGCGTACTCCATGGCCATCCGCGGCCGCTCGCTCCACCGCTGGACGTAGAGCGAGACGTCCAGCGACGCCCCGCCGCAGTGGCCCTGGTGGGAGAGCAGTTCCAGCTCGCTGGTGCGCAGCCGGTGCGGGATGAAGTCGTGCTGACCGGAGAACGCCACCTGGACCAGCGGGACCCGGCTGTTCTCCGGCATCCCGCCCAGGCGCATCACCAGGTCCCCGAAGGGCACGTCCATCGCCGCGACCGCCTCGGCGAGCGACTTGGAGGTGGCGCGCAGGAACTCGGCCACCGACTGGCCGCCGTCCATGCGCACGCCCACCGGGATCAGGACCGCGCAGGGTCCCATGGTGGCGCGCACGCGCTGGTTCGACCTGCGCGCCGCGGCCGTGCCCATGATGAGCTCGCTCACGCCCGCCCGGCGCCCGAGCGTCAGCGCCCAGGCCGCGAACAGCGCCACGGTCTTGGTCACCCCGGCGTCCGCGGCCAGCTTCTCGCAGGCGTCCCGCTCGGCGTCGCTCAGGTCGAAGCTGAGCCGCACGCCGCGGAAGTCGAAGACGCCCGGCCGGGTGCGGTCGCTGGGGATCTCCAACACCTTGGGCAGGTCGGCGAGTTGCTCGACACGCCGGTCCAGCTGCTGCTGGAGCAGGTCGGCGCGCAGCCGCTCGGTCCGTTCCAGGACCAGGTCCGAGGACGGCGCCGGCCGCTCGTCGACCTCGCCGCCGGTGCGCAACCGGTCGTAGGTGTCGGCCAGTTCGCGCCACAGCATGCCGATGCCCCAGCCGTCGATCAGCGAGGCGTGGTGGACGAACGACAGCAGATGGCGGTCCGGGCCGAGCTCGGTGAGCACGAAGGTGTACCCGGGGCGGGTGAACGGCTCGATGAACTGCTCGCTGGTGGAGCCTAGTTGGTGCTGGACCGTCTCGACGGCGTCGGCGCCGCCGGGCGCCCGCACGCTCTGGCGCACCAGCGGCGGGCGCCACACCGGCAGGACGCGGCGCCGGAAGCCCCCCTCGACCGGGACGAAGACGGTGCGCAGGGCGTCGTGCCGGGCCACCACCCGGTGCAGCGCCCCGTGCAGGACGGGCGCGTCCAGCGGGCCGAGGAGCTCCAGGCTGAGCACCATGTGCAGGGAGGTCCCGCCGGTGTACTGCTGGGTCAGCAGCATGGTGTCCTGCCCGGGGAGCAGGGGGCGGGTCGCGCCGGCCGCGGGGGGCGCCGGGCGCTCCTCGGGCGCGGCGGCAGCGGCCGGGAGTGCCGCCGCCAGCACCGCGGCCAGCGGGGCCAGGCCGAGCAGCTCCCCGAGGTCCAGGGCGAGCCCGAGCCGGTCCTCGGCGGTGGCGACCAGGGCGGCGGCGCTCAGCGAGTCGCCGCCGAGCTCGATGAAGGAGTGCCCGGCGGCCCGCTCGTGGAAGGCGTCGTCGGCGCGCGAGCCGACCGCCTCACGGGCCAGGTCCAGCAGGTCAGGCGAGGTCGTCACGGGTCACCCTCCGGTCGAGGACGAGCAGCGAGCCGTCCTCGGCGCGCACCAGGCGGTCCTCGCAGACGGTGCTGCGGTGGATCTCGCTCGTGCCGCCGAGCCGGATCTGGATCACCAGCGCGTACGAGCGGGCGAACAGCTCGCCGTCGGGCGCCGCGGTGACGGTCAGCATCCCGAGCCAGTGCCGGTGCACCAGCCCGTCCGCGGCCAGCCGCTCGCCCGCGGCCCGGGCGGCCGCGGCGATCGCCTCCCGGCCCCGCACCGGCGCGGGCAGGCCGTTGGCGGCGAACACCCCGTCCGGGGTGAAGGTGGCGGCCCACTCCTCGCACGCGCGGCGGTCGAGGAGCTGCATCTGGTGGGCGTAGAACTGCTGGACCTCGGCGTGGATCCCGGTGTCGGTGGATGCGGCCTGCACGGCCGGTGAGCCGGTCACGGTTGACCTACCTTTCGATCGGGGGCTCAGGAGCGAACGGCCTCGACGACGTTGTCGTTCGGCAGATAGGGGACCTTGGTCACCCCGGTGACCCGCAGCCCGGCCTCGGCGCACAGCCGGGTGTACTCGGCCAGGGTGCGCTCGCCGTTGCTCGCCGACATCAGCTGCAGGTCGCTGAGCGCGGCGTAGGTGAAGGCCGAGGGGTCGTCGGCCGCTCCCGGCTCGGGCAGCAGGGTGGCGACGATCAGGACCTTCCCGTCCTCGGCCATCGCCTCGCGGCAGTTGCGCAGGATGCGCACGCAGTCGGCGTCGCCCCACTCGTGCAGGACGTTCTTCAGCAGGTAGGCGTCGCCCCCGGCCGGGACGGCGGTCAGGAAGTCGCCGGCCTCACCGGTGCACCGGTCGGCGACGCCCGCGCGCCGCACACAGGCCGCAAGGCCCTCCAGCGCCTCGGCGCTGTCGAAGACCACGCCCTCGGCCTGCGGGGCGGCGCCCAGCAGGACGGTCAGCAGGGAGCCGTCGCCACCGCCGACGTCGACGATCCGCCGGCTCGCGGCCCAGTCGTAGCCCATCTGCAGCAGCGGGGCCATCATGGCGGTGCCCCAGTGCATGCCGTGGTGGTAACTGCGGGCGAAGGCGGGGTCCTTGACGAAGTGGTCGAAGAAGCCCTCGCCGGTCACCTCGGTGAAGGCCGGCGCGCCGGTGCGGACCGAGGCCTCCAGCGCCCCGAAGGTCCGCCACATCAGCGGCTCGCCGAAGAAGGCCACCAGGCCCCGGGCCCCGGACTCGTCGCTCTCGCGCAGCTGCGCGCCGGCCTCGGTGAGGGCGAAGCGCCCGTCCTCGGTGTAGCGCAGCACCTCCAGCGCGACCAGGGCGCGCAGCAGGCGGTGCAGGTTGGTCTCGTCGGCGTCGAGCGCGGCCGCGAGCTCGGCGGCGGTGCGGGGCTCGTCGCCCACGGCGTCCGGCACGCCCAGACGCACCGCGGTGGTGTACGCCTGGAACGTGAGAACCCCGAAGATGAGCGGTGCGAACGCGATCGCCGCTCCGCCTGAGGGGGATTCGGGCATGCTTCCTCCGAAGGTCTGCGGGCTGGACGGGCCGGCCTCACGCCGTTGCTGCCCGGCCCGCGCAGCGACCACCCTGTACGGCCCGCTTCGCACGACGCTCAAGGACGGATCGGGGCCCCGCGGCCCGGCCCGTGCGGCGTTCGAGCCAAAGACCAACGCCGCCCCGGACACTGACGGGCCCGAACCGAACCGCCGGGGCCCGCGCCGAGCGCCGGCACCCGGCCGCAACGCGAGGAGTGCCCATGCTGTCCCGGCGAGTCCTGCTGAAGGCGGGTGCGGCCGCAGGCGTGGCGGGCGCGCTGTCCGCCGCCCGGCCGGCGCGTGCCTCCGCCGCCCCCGCGCCCGACCCCTTCGTGGTCCGGCTGCCGGTCCCGCCGGTGATCGAGCCGGTGCTGCGCACGGACGGCTTCGACCTCTACCGGATGACGCTGCGGGAGGCGGACACCCGGATCCTGCCGGGGGTCACGACCAGGGTGCGGACCTTCGACGGGCACTTCCCCGGCCCGACCGTGCGCGCCGTGCGCGGGCGGCCCGTCCTGATCCAGCAGGTGAACCGGCTCGACCACCCGGTGGCCGTCCACCTGCACGGCGGCCACGTGCCCCAGCCCAGCGACGGGCACCCGATGGACCTGATCGAACCGGGCGCCGCCCGCACGTACTACTACCCCAACGACCAGCCGGGGGCCACGCTCTGGTACCACGACCACGCCCACATGCTGGAGGCGGAGAACCTCTACCGGGGACTGTCCGGCACCTACCTGCTCACCGACGAGGAGGAGGAGCGCCTGCCGCTGCCCAAGGGCCGCTACGACATCCCGCTGATGTTGCGTGACGCGGCCCTGGCGGCCGACGGCTCGCTGGTCTACGACGTCCACGCGATGGCCGCGCGCGGGACGCTGATGGTCAACGGGGTGGCCAGGCCGTACCTGCCGGTCGCGGCGCGCAAGTACCGCCTGCGGCTGGTGAACTCCTCGAACGACCGGGTGCTCGCGCTGCGGCTGGCGGACGGCGCCGAGTTCACCCAGATCGCCTCCGACGGAGGGCTGCTGCCCGCCCCCGTGCGCACCACGGCGGTGGCGCTGTGGCCGGCCGAACGGGCCGAGATCGTGGTGGACTTCGGGACGCGCCGCCCCGGGCAGCAGGTCGTGCTGGAGAACCTGGCCCCGTACCCGGGCGAGAGCGCGCAGGTCATGCGGTTCGACGTGACGCATCGGGCACCCGACCCCAGCCGGGTCCCGGAGCGCCTGCGGGCGCTGCCCGAGCCGGGCCGCCCGCAGGTGGAGCGCACCTTCGCGATGACCTCGGACCTGCTCCACGACCGGTACCTGATCAACGGCAAGGAGTTCGACATGGACCGGATCGACATCACGCCCCGGCTCGGGGTGGACGAGGTCTGGACCGTGACGGTCCCCGCGGACGCCTACGCGATGGCCCACACCTTCCACACCCACCTGGCGCAGTTCCGGGTGCTGGACCGCAACGGGCAGCCGCCGGCGCCCGAGGAGGCGGGCCTGAAGGACACCGTCGGGATGATGCCGGGGGACACGGTGCGCCTGCGGGTCCGCTTCACCGACTACCCCGGGCGGTACGTCTACCACTGCCACATGATGGGGCACTCCTCGCTGGGCATGATGGGCCAGATGGAGATCGGCCGCTAGGCCGGACCGGGCCGCGCGTGCGGCGCCGGGCCGGGGTCAGTCGTCGAGCAGGGCGACGGCCCTGGCCCAGCCGGCGCCCGAGCGGGCCAGTTTGACGGGCAGGCAGGACAGGCGGAAGCCGTGCGCCGCGGGCAGGGCGTCGAGGTTGTGCAGCCGCTCGATCTGGCAGTACTCGCGCCGGCGCCCGGCGAAGTGGGCGGGCCACAGCACGCCGGGGTCGGCGCTCTCCTGGTAGCGGCGGATCATGTCCCCGAAGGGCGCGTCGAGGCTGAAGGCGTCGGTGCCGATGACCTTCACGCCCAGGTCGAGCAGGAAGTCCACGGCCTCCCCGGTCAGTCCGGTGAAGTCGGTGAAGTAGCGCTGGGTGCCGGCGTGGCGCCAGGCCCCGGTGTGCAGGACCACGATGTCCAGCGGCCGCGGCCGGTGGCCGGCCCGGGCGATCGCCTTCTCCAGGACCGGCACGCCGACGGCCCCGGTGGGCTGGTCCCGCAGGTCGAGGACGACGGCGGGGCGCAGGAACCAGTCCAGGGGCAGTTCGTCGACGGTGCGCGGCTCGCCGTACTCGGTCACGGCCGCGGACCCGTAGTGGGCCGGGGCGTCCACGTGGGTGCCGGTGTGGCTGGTCAGGGTGAAGGTGTCCAGGGACAGCAGCTCGCCGCCCGGCAGCGCGGCCGGGTCGAAGTCGATTCCGAAGTGCTTCCTCATCTCGTCGGCCATGTGCCGGGCGCCCTCGGCGGGGGTGAGGATCCGGTGGACGACCGGGTCGGGCTCCCAGGCCTCGGCGTCGACCGGGCAGGAGAGATCGATGATGCGCATCGCGGTCAGGTCCCCGTTCTGGTGGGCTGGGCGTGGGTGAAGAGCTCGGTGCGCACCCGCACCGGGGTGCGGCCGTGGGCGATGCGCCGGGTGAGGAAGCCGCCCAGCGGCGTGCGGGAGACCAGCCGGGCGAGCACCGGGCGCACGGTGTCCGCCACCGGGTTCGGCCGGCCGAGCATGGCCTTGGACTGGGCGACCTGGAAGCGGAACACCGCCCCGACGTCGGCGGAGCGCAGCTCGGTGAAGCGGTCGAGCGCGCGGTCGTCCGGGACGGCGTCGCTCAGCGCGTCGAGCAGGACGGGGTGCAGCACGGCGGCGTCCTGCAGGGCCAGGTTGATGCCCTGGGCGCCGAGCGGGCTGTGGGTGTGCGCGGCGTCGCCGACGAGGACCAGCCCCTCGCGGACCCAGCTGGTGGCGCGGCCCGCGAAGACGTCCAGCAGCGACAGGTCGGACAGCGCGGTGAGCTGCTCCTCGACGAGGTCGGCGAAGCGGGGCAGGGCGCGGGCCAGTTCGCGCTTGACCGGCTCGATGCCGCGGGCGGTGACGGCCTTCCAGCCGCCGTGCGGCACGGTCCAGCCGATCTGCACCTGGTCGGGGTGGGAGCCGTACGACAGGAGGGCCTGCCCGTGGTGGCGGTGGACCCGCACCCGGTCGACGGCCACGCCCGGTGCCCGCAGCCTGAACCAGGCCACGTCCTGGTCGAAGACGTCCATCCGGCCGCCGTCGATGCCGGCGAGCCGTCTGGTCTTGGAGTACCGCCCGTCGGCGCCGACCACGACCCTGGCCCGTACGGTGCGGCGCCCGCCGGTGCCGTCGACCCCGGTCACGCCGGCGAACCGGCCGTTCTCGCGCAGGAGTTCGGTGACCCGGTGGCCGCCGAAGTACGCGAAGGACGGCAGGCTCCGGCAGGCGGCCAGCAGCTCCTCCAGGACGTGCGGCTGGGGGATGGCGAGCAGGTGGTCGAACGGCGGGTCCAGCCGGCGGTAGTCGATGTCCAGCAGGGTGCGGTCGCCGTCCAGGAGCTGGAAGCCGTCGTGGGGGCGGCAGCCGCGCGCGCGGGCCCCGGACAGCACGCCCAGCGCGTCGAGCACCGCCATGCCGCCGGGCTGCAGGATCTCGCCGCGGTACTCGCGGTGCAGGGCGGAGGAGCGTTCGAACAGGGCGACGTGCAGGCCGGAGCGCAGCAGCATCAGCGACAGCGCGAGGCCGGCCGGGCCCGCGCCGACCACGCACACGTCGGCGGGGTGGTGTTCCGTCATGGCGGCTCCAGGGGAGGGAGGGGCGGCGGGGCGGGGGCGGCGCTCAGCCGGCGGAACTCACCACGCAGGCGGAGTGGAAGCCGCCGCGGCCGCGGGCGAGGACCAGGACGTGGCGCAGCGCGGTCGGCCTGGGCGCGCCGACCACCAGGTCGAGGGTGTGCTCGGGCGCCGCCGTGGTGTGCACCGTGGGCGGTACCAGCTGGTCGCGCAGGGCCAGCAGGGCGCCCGCCAGGTCCAGTGCGCCGCTGCCGGCGGCGAGCCGGCCGGTCATGGTCTTGGGGGCGGTCACCGGGACGCCGTGGGGCCCGAACAGCTGCCGCAGGGCGTCGGCCTCCGCGCGGTCGGCCTCGGGCAGGGCGGCGGCGTCCGCGAAGACCGCGCCCACCTGCTCGGGGCCGATCCCGGCGTCGGCCAGGGCGTTCTCGGCGGCGCGCCGCAGCGTGTCCGCGCCGCCGGCCGGGTCGAAGGCGGCCGCGCAGCCGGTCACCGCGCCGTAGACGCGCGCGCCGCGGGCCCGGGCCGCCCGGGCGTCCTCCAGGACCAGCAGGGCCCCGCCCTCGCCGGCCACCTGGCCGCCGGGCCGCGCGGCGAACGGCCGGTAGGCGGCGTCGGGGCGGTCGTCGGCGCTCAGGTCGCCGCCGGCCAGCTGGGCCGTCCACCCCCACGGGCACAGGGCGGAGTCGACGCCGCCGCTGACCATCAGCGGGGTGCCCTTGCGCACGTGCCGGCGGGCCTGGGCGAGCGCGTCCAGGCCGCCGGCGTCGCCGCTGACGACCACGCCGCTGGGGCCGCGGAACTGGTGGCGGATGGAGATCTGGCCGCTGTTCACGGCGTAGAACCAGGCGAAGGACTGGTAGACGCTGACGTGGCTGCTGCCCTTGCTCCACAGCGCCTGCAACTCGCGCTGCCCGAACTCGAATCCGCCCGCCGAGCTGGCGGTCACGACGCCGGCCGCGTAGTCGGGCAGGGAGCCGGCGTCGATCCGGGCGTCGGCGAGGGCCTCGGCCGCCGCGAACAGGGCCAGCCTGGTCATCCGGTCGGTCTGCGGGAGCAGCCGGCTGGGCACGTTCGCCTCGTCGTCGAAGCCGGTCACCTCGCCGGCCAGCCGGGCGGGGTAGCCGCTCGCGTCGAAGCGGGTGATCGGGCCGATGCCGTTCTCGCCGCGCCGTACGGCCTGCCACCAGGCCTCGGTGCCCAGGCCGTTGGGGGCGACGACCCCGATCCCGGTGACCACGGGGGCGGTGGTCGCGGTCGGGGCGGCGGCCGGCGCGGCGGCGGTGCGGGCGCTCATCGGAGGGCCTTGCCGGGGGCGGCGAGCACCATCGCGCTCTGGAAGCCGCCGAACCCGCTGCCGACCGTGAGCACGGTGTCGACCCGCGCGCCGCGCGCCACCAGGGGGGTGTAGTCGAGGTCGCACTCGGGGTCGGGTTCGTGGAGGTTGGCGGTCGGGGGGATGAGGTTGTTCTCGATGGCGAGCGCGCAGGCGGCGATCTCCAGCGAGCCGATCGCGCCGAGCGAGTGGCCGATCATCGACTTGATGGAGCTCACCGGGGCGCGGTAGGCGTGCTCGCCCAGGGCGAGTTTGAAGGCGGCGGTCTCGTGGCGGTCGTTCTGCTTGGTGCCGGAGCCGTGCGCGTTGACGTAGTCGACGTCGCCCGGCTCGGCCCCGGCCTCGCGCATGGCGGTGCGGATCGCCTCGGCCATCTCCCTGCCGTCCGGCCGCAGGCCGGTCATGTGGAAGGCGTTGGCGCGGCTGGCGAAGCCGGTGATCTCCGCGTGGACGTGGGCGCCGCGCCGCAGGGCGTGGTCGAGTTCCTCCAGGACCAGGACGGCGGCGCCCTCGCCGAGGACGAAGCCGTTGCGGGTGCGGTCGAAGGGGCGCGAGGCGGTCGCGGCCTCGTCGTTGCGCGGCGAGGTGGCGCGGATCGCGTCGAAGCAGGCGACCGTGATGGGGGAGATCGGCGCCTCGGTCGCGCCGGTGACCATGACGTCCGCCGAGCCCTCGCGGATCAGTTCCACGGCGTGGCCCACCGCGTCGAGCCCCGAGGTGCACCCGGTGGAGATCAGCGACACCGGGCCCCGGGCCCCGACCCGCCGGGCCAGCGTCGCGGCCATCGAGCTGGGCACGAAGTAGTCGTGCAGCCACGGCACCGCCTTGGTGTGGTCGACCTCCCAGCGGCTGCCCCGCCCGCTGACCTCGGCGTACTCGCGGTCCAGGCCGGTGGTGCAGCCGACGGCGCTGCCGAGCGACACCCCCGTGCGCAGGGGGTCGAGCCCGGCGTCGAGCCCGCTGCCGCCGAGCGCCTCCTCGGCGGCGACCAGCGCGAACTGCGCGGCCCGGTCCAGCTGTTGGGCCTCCTCGGTGGTGAACCCGTGGGCCGCGGGGTCGAAGTCGCACTCGGCCGCGATGCGGGTGCGGAAGGCGGAGGCGTCGAACAGCGAGATGGGGCGGGTGGCGGTGCGTCCGTCGCTGAGCAGCGACCAGAACTCCTTGACGCCGATCCCCCCGGGCGCGATGACCCCCAGCCCGGTGATGACGACCCGCCGGCTCATGATGTGGTCTCCAAACTGATCTCTCCTGTGTTCGGTCGCGCGGCCCGCTCTCCCGGCGGTGGGGGGCTGGGGGCCTTCGCCGGGAGGGCGCGCGGCGCCGCCCGCCCGGCGAAGGCCGGGCGGGGGGCGGGCGGGGCGGGCGAGGGCGGCGACTTCCGTATGCCTGACGCCATCGTGGGCGTCACCGGTCGAGCGCCGTTCGAACGACCGTCCGGCGGGCTACCGGCGGGTCCCCAGGGACAGGACCTCGTGCTGCAGCTGCTGCAGCTCGGGGGAGGGGGCCAACCCGAGCTCCTGGTCCAGGATGTGACGCACCGTCTGGTACGCCTGCAGCGACTCGCTGCGCCGGCCGGAACGGCTCAGTGCCAGGATGAGCTTGCCGTGGAACCACTCGTTGAGCGGGTACTGCGCGACCAGCGACCGCAGTTCGGCGATGAGTTCGCGGTGGCTCCCCAACTGCAGGTCCGCCTCGATCCGCAGCTGGATCGCGTGGACGCGCTCCTCCTCCAGGTGGGCGACGCTGCCCTCCAGGAGCCGTCCCGGCGAGACATTCGCGAGAGCCGGCCCGCGCCACAGCTGGAGCGCCGACTGCAATGCCTGCGCGGCCTCGGAGGGCCGGTTCTCGCAGAGCAGCTGCCGGCCTTTCCTGGTGAGCCGGACGAAGTCGTCCAGGTCGGTTTGGCCGGGCCGGATCTGCAGGGCGTAGCCGGGCGGGCGGGTGATGAAGAGTTCGTCCGCGTGCCGGCCGATCTCGCGATTGAAGAGCCGGCGCAGATGATAGATGTACGTCTGCGCGGTGGTGATGGCGCTGCGCGGGGGATGTTCTCCCCAGAGTTCCTCGATGATGGAAGTCGTGTCGACCACGTGGTTCGCGCGCATAATCAGGAGCGCGAGGACACTGCGCACCTTCGGCGCACTCGGGGTGCAGCTGGAGTCGTGGTGACTGACCTCCAGGGGGCCGAGCACTCTGAACTTGAGGTCATGCAG
This sequence comes from Kitasatospora sp. NPDC101108, assembly GCF_055584725.1. Lineage (NCBI taxonomy): Bacteria > Bacillati > Actinomycetota > Actinomycetes > Kitasatosporales > Streptomycetaceae > Kitasatospora > Kitasatospora sp. NPDC101108. The sequence continues at coordinate 73,763 of NZ_JBVJLM010000010.1, read as the reverse complement.
CGGGTAGACGGCGTTCGCGGACTCTTTCAGAAGCATGCTCTTCCCCCGGGGAATCATTCTCTGAGTCTCTCGTTCCAGCCGGTGACGGCCCAGCTGGAAAGTTCGCGAAACTACTCCTTTGATAGTTCTTTACTTGTGGTTGAGATGCCCTTTGAATTCACGGGCCCGGGCATCCTGCGCGGTGGGGCGCGCGGTCGAGCCGGCCACTCCGAACTCGATCCCTCCCGCCCAGTACGGGAGTTGACTGATGTACTTCAACAGTACACGAGTTCCAGTAGAAGTCAGCAGGAACGCTAACGATCCTATAGCGGCTCTCGAACGGCGATCCGTTCCGCCAAAAAAACGGAGCAGCGGTTTCAGTCCCGCATTGGCGGGGGAAAGGGATTCCTTTCGCCGGGGCGTCCAGCCGCACTCGGTCGCGCATCGATCCTTGCTCGAAGCCCGATTGCCAGGCTCCCGGCATGACTAATGAACAGCGCCGGGTGGCCCTGGTCACCGGGGCCACCCGCGGCATCGGCCTGGCCGTGACCCGCGCACTGGCCGGTGCCGGTGCCCGGGTCTTCATCTGCGCCCGCGACGGCGGCGCCGTGGCCGAGACGGTGGACCAACTGGCCGGTGAGGGGCTGGAGGTGGACGGCGCCGCCTGCGACGTGCGCTCGCGCGAGGAGGTGGCGGCCCTGGTCCGCCGCGCGGTCGAGCGGTTCGGCCCCGTCGACATCCTCGTCAACAACGCCGGCCGCAACGGCGGCGGCGTCACCGCCGACCTGACGGACGAGATCTGGTACGACGTCATCGAGACCAACCTCAACAGCGTCTTCCTGGTCACCCGGGAGGTGCTGAACGCGGGCGGGCTGCGGGACAGGTCCTGGGGCCGGATCATCAACATCGCCTCCACCGGCGGCAAGCAGGGCGTGGTCCTGGGCGCCCCCTACTCGGCCTCCAAGCACGGCGTCATCGGCTTCACCAAGGCGCTCGGCAACGAGCTGGCCAAGACCGGCATCACCGTCAACGCCGTGTGCCCCGGCTACGTCGAGACCCCGATGGCGCAGCGGGTCCGGGCCGGCTACGCGGACCACTGGGGGGTCACCGAGGACGAGGTGCTCAGCCGCTTCGAGGCGAAGATCCCCCTCGGCCGCTACAGCACCCCCGAGGAGGTGGCGGCCCTGGTCGCCTACCTGACCGCGGAGGCCGCCGCGCCGATCACCGCACAGGCGCTCAACGTCTGCGGCGGGCTGGGCAACTACTGACCGGACGAGCCCCCGCTCCGGCGAACACGAGGGAAAGAGGAACGGTGTCACAGCCGAAGACGCACTTCGCGGAACACACGGTGCCGGTCGCAGCGCCGGCCGACGTCACGTACGACCTGCTCGCCGATGTCACGGGCTGGCCACGGCTGTTCGGGCCCACCGTGCACGCCGAGCGCGAACCGGCCGGCGAGGGCCGGGAACGGATCCGGCTCTGGGCGCTGGCCAACGGCAAGGTGCGGACCTGGACCTCGCGCCGCGAACTCGACCGGGCGCAGCGCCGGATCGCCTTCCGCCAGGAGGTCTCCCAGCCCCCGGTGGCCACGATGGGCGGCACCTGGCGGGTCACCCCCGGCCCCGACGGGACCTGCACCGTGGTCCTCACCCACGACTTCGCGGCCGTGGACGACGACCCGGACGGGCTGGACTGGATCGAGACGGCCGTCGACCGCAACAGCCTCGCCGAACTCGCCTCGCTGAAGGCCGCCGCCGAGGCGCACCGCGAGGCGGAAGACCTGGTCCTCACCTTCGAGGACGCCGTCACCGTCGACGGCCCCGCCGACGAGGTCTACTCCTTCATCGCGCGCTGCGACCTGTGGCCCCAACGGCTGCCGCACGTCTCCCGGCTGGGCCTGACCGAGACCGTGCCGGGCCTGCAGCTGATGTCCATGGACACCCGCGCCCCGGACGGCACCGTGCACACCACGGAATCGGTGCGGGTCTGCTTCGAGCCCGCCCGCATCGTCTACAAGCAGACCAGGGTGCCGCCCCTCATGACGGCCCACACCGGCGAGTGGACCTTCCGCCGCACCGAGGACGGGCTGGTGCGCGCCGCCTCCCGGCACACGGTGGCCATCAACCCCCGCACCGTACCGGACCTGCTGGGCCCCCGGGCGAGCGTCGCGGACGCGCGCGCGGCCGTGCGCAAGGCGCTGGGGACCAACAGCCTGGCCACCCTCAACCTCGCCAAGGCCCACGTCGAGGGGGGCACCCGTGCCTGAACCGGGCGCGGCCCGCGCCACGGCGCCCGCCGGGCCGCCGCACCGCCTGGACGGTCTGCTCACGCGGGCCGCCCGCCGCCACGGGGACCGCACGGCCGTGCGCGGCGACCACACGGAGCTCACCTTCCGCGAGCTCGACGAGGCCGCCACCCGCTGCGCGGGCGCGGTGCGCTCCGCGCTGGGCGCGCCCGGCGCCCCGGTCGCCCTGGCCTCGCCGCTGGACCCGGCCTTCGCCGTCGCCTTCCACGGGATCGTGCGCAGCGGCAACGTCGTCGTCCCGGTGAACCCGCTGCTGCGCGCGGGCGAACTGCGGCACCTGCTGGGCGTCTCCCGGGCCCGGCTGGCCGTCGTGACCCCGGCGATCCTCGCCGAGCTGGAGTCGGTGCGCGACGAACTGCCCGACCTGGTCGCCACCCTCGTGGTGGGCGACGAGTGGCCGGACGCGCCGGGGACCGACGTGCAGCGGACCGACGGCCGGCGGACGGACGGGCAGGGGCCGGACGGGGAGCCCGGCGAGCCGGCGCCACCGGACGATGTCGCCTGCCTGCAGTTCACCAGCGGCACCACCGGCCCGCCGAAGGCCGCCGTCCTCACCCACCGCAACCTGCTGGTGAACGCCGCCCAGGTCGCCGAGGCCCACCACCTGGACGCCGACTCGGTGGTGCTCAACCACCTGCCCAAGTACCACCTGATGCACCTGAACTCCGCCCTGCACGCCGGCGCGACCCAGGTGCTGTGCACGCACGGCGACCCCGCCGAGGCCGTCCGGGCGGCCAACCGCCACCGGGCCACGCACTACTACAGCATCCCGATGCGCCTGATCCGCCTGGCGGCCGACCCCCGGCTGCCCGAACTGCGCCTCACCAGCACCCGGATGATCGCCTCCGGCGGCGCGGCGCTGCCCGCCGACGCCGCCGAGGTCCTGCGCCGCCACTTCGGCGTCCCCGTCTTCCAGGGGTACGGGCTCGCCGAGACCTCGCCGCTGACCCACTCCGACGGCCCGCTGCACCCGCGCCCCGGATCGGTGGGACCGGTGGTCCGCGGCACCGAGTGCCGGATCGTCACCCCCGGCACCACCACCGCCCTGCCGCCCGGCCGGCGCGGCGAGGTCCAGGTCCGCGGCCCCCAGGTGATGCGCGGCTACCTGCGCGGCCGGTCCCCGCTGGACCCCGAGGGCTGGCTGTCCACCGGGGACGTCGGCCACCTCGACCAGGACGGCTACCTCTTCCTGGTCGACCGGATCAAGGACGTCTTCAAGTGCGACAACTACCTGGTGTCGCCCTCGGAGGTGGAGAAGGAACTGCGCGCCCACCCGGACGTCGCGGACTGCGCCGTCTTCGACGTCCCCGACCCGGTCAGCGGCGCCGTCGCCGCGGCCCTGGTGGTGCTGCGCGACCCGGCCGCCGCCACGGACGCCGTCCTGGCCGCCGTCAACGCCCGGCTCCCGTACTACCAGCACGTGCGCGCCGCCCAGGCGGTGGAGGCCGTCCCCCGCTCGGCCAACGGCAAGATCCAGCGCAGGGACCTGCGCGAGCGCTTCATCCACCGGCGGGACGCCGTCCCGCCCCACCACGGAGGTACCGCAGTGACCGGATCGGACCGCACGGCCGTCGCCGTCACCACGTTCACCGTCAAGGCCGACCCGGCCGAGTTCGAGCAGGCCTTCAAGGAGCACGCCGAGTTCATGCGCCGCCAACCCGGCTTCCAGCGCGCCCAGATGATCCGCTCCGCACGCACCCCCGAGGTCTACGTCAACATCGGCTGGTGGCAGGACACCGCCGCCTACCTCGCCGTGCTCCAGTCCGAGGAGTTCCGCGGACACCTGGGCCGCTTCGCGCAACTGGCCGACGTCGAACCCCAGATGGGCCAGGTGCTGCTCGCCCTCGAACCGGGGCAGGCGTGAGCGGGCCCGGCGGCGGCAGCACACTGGGCCTGGAGGGCCGGGTCGCCCTGGTCACCGGCGCCACCCGGGGCCTCGGACTGGCCATCGCCCGCAAACTGTGCGCCTGCGGCTGCGACGTGGTGCTCAACTACCGGCACGACGACGCCCGGGCCGCGCAGGCCCTCGACTCCCTGGCCGGGCTCAAGGGCACCGCCACCGCCGTCCGGGCCGACCTGCGCGAGCGCACGGCCGTCCCCGACCTGCTGGAAGCGGTGCGCCGCGAACACGGCCGGCTCGACCTCCTGGTGCACAACGCCGCCAGCTGGACACCGATGAGCACGGCCGCCGCCGACCTCGACGCCCTGCGCGACGACCTGGCCGTGGCCCTCGAACCCCTGCTCACCGCCGCCCCGCTGCTGCCCGCCCTGATGGGCGAGCACGGCCGCGTGATCGCCGTGTCCAGCTCCGGCGCCCACCGGGTGGTCCCCCGGTACGTCAGCCTGGGCACGGCCAAGGCCGCCCTGGAGGCCCTGGTGCGCTACCTGGCCGTCGAACTCGGCCCGCACGGCATCGCCGTCAACGCGGTCTCCACCGCCAAGCTGGACAAGGGACCGGGCACCACCGACAACGAGGCGGCCGCCGCACTGGCCAGGAGGACCCCGGCCGGCCGGCTCACCGTCCCCGCCGACATCGCCGACATCGTGGCCCTGCTGTGCACCGACGAGGCCCACTGGCTGCGCGGCCAGATCGTCACGGCGGACGGCGGCTTCGGACTCGGAACCTAGGCACGCCCCCAGGACAACGACAGGAAGGCGAAGGGCAGATGGACGGACAGCCGACCGGAACGCACCCGCACGAGAACCGGGACCGCGCACCCGCCAGGACGCTCGGCCTCGGCGTCATCGGCTGCGCGAGCATCGCCTGGCGGCGCACCCTGCCCGCCGCCGCCGCCGAACCACTGGTGCGCCTGGTCGCGGTGGCCAGCCGGGAACCGGACAAGGCCGACCGCTTCGCCGAACACTTCGGCTGCCGCGCCGTGCACGGCTACGAGCACCTGCTCGCCGACGACGACATCGACGCCGTGTACATCCCACTGCCCGCGGCCCTGCACGCCCACTGGATCGAAGCCGCCCTGCGCGCGGGCAAACACGTCCTCGCCGAGAAACCCCTCGCCACGGACGCCGACACCGCCGAGCGGCTGGTCGCCCTGGCCCGCTCGCGGGGACTGCTCCTGGTGGAGAACTACATGTTCACCCACCACGGCCAGCACGAACAGGTCCGCAAACTGCTCGCCGACGGCACCATCGGCGAACTGCGCGCGTTCTCCGCCGCCTTCACCATCCCCCGCCTGCCGCCCGAGGACATCCGCAACCGGCGCGAACTCGGCGGCGGAGCCCTCCTCGACGTGGCCGGCTACCCGATCCGGGCCGCCGAACTCTTCCTCGGCGACGGCCTCCAGGTCGCCGGCGCCGTACTGCGCCACGACCCGGGCACGACACTCGACACCACCGGCGCGGCCCTGCTGCGCACCCCCGACGGCCGCACCGCCCAACTCACCTTCGGCATCGACAACGCCTACCGCTGCTCGTACGAACTCTGGGGCAGCAGCGGCCGGATCACCCTCGACCGGGCCTTCACCCCACCCCCCGACCACCGGCCGGTGGCCCGCGTCGAACTGCCGGACCGCGTCGAGGAACACCCGCTCGCCGCGGACGACCAGTTCGCCCGGGTGGTGGGCGCCTTCGCCCGGGCCGCCCTGGACGGCGCCGACGACCTGCCGCCCGGCAACGGCCACCGCATGGACGACATCGTGCCGCACGCCCGGCTCGTCGACACCGTCCGACGCCTCGGCTCCTGACCGCCCGGCCCGGCCCGCCCCACCACCCGACCCTGGAGAACCCGCATGCGCGTCCTGTTCACCACCTACGCCGCCCGACCGCACTTCTACCCGATGGTGCCGCTCGCCTGGGCATGCCTGAACGCCGGGCACGAGGTGCGCTTCGCCAGCACCCCCTCGCTGATGGACACCGTCCACGAGTCGGGCCTGCCGGGCGTCTCGGTCGGCCGGGACATCGACGCCGACTCCTGGTACCGGGCCGGGACCTTCGTCCCCAAGCCCGCCGCCGAGGACGAACCGGACAACGCCGTCTGGATGCGGGTCACCGACCAGCTGGCCGCCAAGCAGTTCAGCGTGTGCGAGCACATGGTCGACGGCCTCGTCGACTACGCCCGCACCTGGCGGCCCGACCTCATCGTGCACGACCCCGTGACCTTCGCCGGCCCGGTCGCCGGACAGGTCCTCGGCATCCCCACCGTCAGCCACCTGTACGGCCTGGCCCGCCTGCTGAGGCTCGACATCAAGGACTGGGTGGGCACCCAGCACCGCACCGGCTACCTGGACCTGTTCACCCGCTGGGGAGTCGAACCGCTGCTGGACCCCGAGGCCTGGATCGACCCCTGCCCCGCCACCCTGCGCTGGCCCGGCCAGCGGGAGATCAACCGCGTACCGATGCGCTACATCCCCTACAACGGCCCCGGCACCGAACCCGACTGGCTGCGCGCCCGACCCGACCGCCCCCGGGTCCTGGTCTCCTGGGGCACCTCCCAGCAGAAGAAACTCGGAACCGGCATCATCGAACTCTTCGGCGACATCGCCCGCAGCGTCGCCACCCTCGACGCCGAGGTGATCCTCACCGTCGGCGCCACGGAACCCGGACACCGCCGCCACCTCGGCCAACTGCCCGACAACGTGCGGACGGTCGACTGGGTGCCGCTGAGCACCCTGATCCAGAGCTGCGCGGCCATCGTGCACACCGGCGGCACCGGCATGATGATGACCGCCGCCGCCCACGGCGTACCCCAACTGGGCATCACCAAGATCCCCGAGGGCCGCTTCAACGTCGAGCGCCTGGTCGCCGTGGACGCCGGACGGCACCTGCCCCAGGACACGGTCGACCACCAGGCCGTACGCGACCACGTGGCCGCACTCCTCACCGACGCCACCTACCGCGAGGGCACCCGGAAACTGCGCCAGGACATCGAGCAACAGCCGCTGCCCGCCGCCGTCGTACCCCTGCTGGAGGACATCGCGGCCAAGGCCGGGACGGCCCATGGCTGAGCAGAGCACCCCCCGGCTGCGCCCGCCCGAGCACCGCGTCGACCCGCGCGCCGTCGCCTACTGGACCGTCCGCGCCGCCACCGGCTGGCTGGCCGTGCTCGCGGCCGAAGCCCTCTGGCTCGCCCTCGACGACGGCACCCGGGCCACCGCACACCTGTGGGCCCTCGCCGCCACCACCCTCGCCGCGGTGCTCCACAGCACCGTCATGCCCCGGTGGCGCTACCGGGTCCACCGCTGGGAGAGCGCACCCCAGGCCCTCTACACCCAGACCGGATGGGCCGTGCAGGACCGCCGGATCGCCCCCCTCTCACGGATCCAGACCATCGACAGCACCCGCGGCCCGCTGGAACAGCTCTTCCGCCTCACCAACGTCACCGTCACCACCGCCTCCGCGGCGGGACCGCTGACCATCCAAGGACTCGGCGAGGAAACCGCCCGGCGGATCGTCGCGGAACTCACCGAACGCGTCCGCACCACGAAGGACGATGCCACGTGAGCACCGACCGGCCCCGCGAACCCCTCTCCTCCTGGCACCGGCTGCACCCCAGGATGCTGCTGGTCCACCCCCTGCACGAACTCCTGCGCGCCCTGCCGCTGCTGGTGGCGACCCTGGTGATCGGAGCCACCACCGGCAGCGGCCAGAAGTGGTCGCTGCTCGCCACCGCCGGCGCCGTCCTGCTGGGCCCCGCCCGCTGGTACACCACCGAGTTCCGGATCGCCGACGGCCAGGTGCAACTGCGCCGCGGCCTCCTGCAGCGCCGGCTGACCAGGGTCCCCCTGGACCGGATCCGCACCGTCGACGTCACCGCGCACCCGCTGCACCGCCTCCTGGGCCTCGCCCGGGTCGAGATCGGCACCGGCAGCCGCGAACCCAAGCGCGAGGACCGGCTCGAACTGGACGCCCTGAGCACCGCCCAGGCCGCCCGGCTGCGCTCACAGCTGTTCCCCCGCGCGGCCCGGCCCACCGACCACACCGAACTCGTCCGGGCCCACACCCAGTGGATGCGCTACGCACCGCTGAACGTCGGCGGCCCGGTCCTGCTCGGCCTGTGCGCCGCCGTCCTGCACGAAGCCCGCCTCGACCACTGGCTCACCGGCCCCGCCCACACCCTCGCCCACCGGCTCAGCGGCCCCCACCCCTGGACCGGCCTGCTGGAGGCCACCGCGGCCGCCCTGCTGGCCACCACCGCGGCCTCCACCGCCTTCTACGTCGTGATGTTCGGCGACTTCCGGCTGCTCCGCCTGCCCGACGCCACCCTGCAGACCACCCACGGCCTGCTCACCGCACGCACCGTCACCCTCAAGGAACGCCAGATCCGCGGCGTGGAGATCGCCCAGACACTACCGGTGCGCGCCGTCGGCGGAGCCCGCTGCCTCGCCCTCACCAGCGGCCTGCGCGGCCGGCGCGGCGGAGCCCTGCTCGTCCCCTCCGCACCGGCGGCCGTGGTGCGCCGCGTCGCCGCCGACGTGCTGCGTACCCCGGCCCCGGTGGACTGCCCCCTCACGCCCCACCCGCGCCCGGCCCGGCGCCGGCGGACGGTGCGGGCGGCGGCCGCGAGCACGGCCGCCGCCGCGCTGTTCGCCGCGGCCGCCGCCACCCACCTGGTCCCGACCTGGCCGTGGCCACTGGTGCTCGCGCTGTTCCCGCTCGCGGCGCTGACGGCCGCCGACGGGTACCGCGGCCTCGGCCACGCGGTGTCCGGGCGCCACCTGGTCGGCCGCTCGGGGGTGCTGGTCCGGCGGCGCTGGGCGCTGTCGCGGGAGGGGATCGTGGGCGTACGGCTGCGCTCCTCGCCGTTCCAGCGGCGGGCCCACCTCGTCACCCTGACCGCCACCACCGCCGCCGGCCGCGGCCGCTGCCGGCTCTACGACCTCGGCGCCCAGGACGCCGTGACCCTGGTGCGGGAGGTGCTGCCGGGACTGCTCGACCCGTTCCTGGAACCACCGGCGATCCCCTCCAGCACGGACACCAGCTCCGCGGGCGCGGGCTGAGCCGCCACCTCCTCGGCGAGCAGGCGCGCCCGGGCCCGGTGCTCCGGCCCCTCCAGCAGCAGCCCGGCCGCGGCCCGCAGGGCCTGCGGATCGGTCGCCGCCGCGCCCTCCAGGACCCGGCCCACCCCGCCGCGCTCAAGGCCCCGGGCGCAGTCGAGCAGCGCCGGGTGCTCCGGCGGCAGCAGCAGCTGGGGCACCCCGCGGGCGCAGGCGGTCATCGCCGTCCCGGTGCCCCCGTGGTGCACCACGAGGTCGCAGCGGGCGAACAGGGCGTCCAGCGGGGCCCGTTCGACCACCCGGATCCACTCGGGCAGCGGCCCGAGCGCGGCCCGCACCCGCCGCGGCACGGCCATCACCACCTCGTGGCCCGACCACGGCCGCAGCGCCTCGCCGATCGCCCCCAGCCGCGCCAGCAGGTCCCCGCCGGTGACGAAGTCGGCGCCCGCCACGGCGGCCCGGCTGCCGAACACCCCGAAGCCGACGAAGATCCGGCGTGCGGAGCCCGGCGCGTGCACCCAGTCCGGCACCGGCTGCGGCCCGTTGTAGGGCACGAAGCGCATCGGCCGCACCACCGCGGCCGGGTCGAGCCGCAGGCTCGGCGGGCAGGGGTCCAGGACGGCCGCCGGCGCCGGGATCCCCCCGGCCAGGCCGAGCCCGGCCGCCAGCTCCCCGAGGATGCCGCGGGCCCGGGTGATCGCCTCGGCACTCATCGAGTCCGGGCCGCCCCACCGGTGGACGACCACCGGGACGCCCAGCACCGCCCCGGTGAGCAGCCCGGCGAACTCGATCGGGTCGCACAGCACCACGTCCGGCCGCCAGGCGCGGGCGGCCGCCAGATAGCCGTCGACCACCCGCGCGACCCGCACCTGCCAGGGGTGCCCGCCGCAGGCCCAGCGGTGCCCGGCGAAGCCCCGCAGCTGCTCCTCCGCCAGGACCCCGGCCATCCGCGGCAGCGCCGGCTCGTCGACGGCCGGCCCCCCGGAGGGCGGAGCCACCTCCAGCTCGTCGACCTCGGCCGCGCACAGCCCGGCCCGTTCGGCGGCCCGGGCCACCTCGGCGCGCCCGGCGACCAGCACCTCGTGCCCGGCCGCGCGGGCGGCCCACGCCAGCGGCACCATGCACAGCAGGTGGCTCGGGGCCAGGGCGGTGACCAGGATCCTCATCGCGCCGCCCGGCCTTCCTGGAGCCGCTCCAACTCGGCGGCCAGCGCGGCCGGTTCCGGCAACGCGGCGATCTCCTCGGCCAGCTTGCGCGCGGTCGCCGCGTAGGAGGGGGTCTCCAGCAGCTCGCGCACCGCCTCCCGCACCGCCGCCGGGTCGTCCTGGGCGTCCGGGTCGGTGATCTCCCTGGCCAGCCCGTGGTCCCGCAGCCGGGCGGCCCACAGCGACTCGTTGCCGATCTGCGGCAGGACCAGCTGGGGCAGCCCGAACGCGCACGCGGTGAGCGAGGTGCCGGTGCCGCCGTGGTGCACGATGGCCGCGCCGGAGTCCAGGAACAGGTTGAGCGGAACCGGCTCGACCACCTTCGTCGCCCCTCCCACCGGCCCCAGGTCGCCGTGGTAGGCCGCCGGCAGCGTCACCACCGCGCTGACCCCGGGCAGCGCCTCCAGGGCGTCGACCACCGAGCGGAACAGCGGGACGCCGTTGAGGGCCGCGGTCAGCCCGCCCAGGCTCACCACCACCCGGCGCTCCCCGGCCGGCTCCGCGACCCACCGCGGCAGGGTCCCGGCCCCGTTGTACGGGACGTAGCGCAGCGAGCGCACCGGGGCCCGCCCGCCGGCCGGTTCGGGGCCGCGCAGCGAGGGCGGGCAGGAGTCCAGCACCAGGTCCGGGCCGGGCAGTTCACCGCTCAGACCGTGCCGGGCGAACCGGGCGCCGAGCATCTGCCGGGCCATCTCCAGCGGCTGCTCGCCCAACGGGTCGATGTCCCAGCGGTGGTGCACCACGGGAACGCCGAGCACCCCGCCGACCAGCAGGGCGCTGAACTCCATCGGGTCGCTGACGACCAGGTCCGGCCGCCACCGCGAGGCGAACTCCAGGTACTGCTTCATCAGGTAGCGGGCATGCATGATCCACGGCATGACGAGCGTGAACGGGGACGCGTCCGTGGTCTGCGCGCGCCCGGCCTGGTTGGGCCGCTTCCCGGCGGGCAGCCGGGCGGTGAGCGCCTCGACGGCGTCGAAGCGGTCGCCGACCTCGACCGCGGACAGCCCGGCGGCCAGCGCGGCCTCGACGACGTCCGGCTGCCCCAGGACCAGCACCTCGTGACCGCGGCTGCGCAGTGCCCACGCCAGCGGGACCATCGGGGTGAAGTGACTGGATACCGGTGTGGCCATGAACAGCACCCGCATGGGGCCTCCTCGTCGGTCCGGACGGGCGGCCCCCGGGCCGCCCGTTTCGGCGACCAGTGTCGGGGCGCCCGTTCGACGCGCGTTCAAGGGCGGACCTCCCCTCGACGGGGGTTCGAAGGCCCTGTGGCGGGATGGGCCCCATGGTGAACGCAGACAGCGCCGGCTACTACCTCGTCAGCCCGGCAGGAATCCCCAACTACGGCGACGAGTTGATCGCCGCCACCTGGCTCAGGCACCTCGCGCGCGTCGCCCCGGACGTGGACGTGGTCCTCGACTGCATCGGCCCCGAGGCCGCCGAGGAGCGGCTGCGCGCCCTCCACCCCCGGGTGCGCTTCCACAACGCGCTGTGGCAGCTGTGCGTGACCCACTGGTCGCCCGAGCCGGCCAGGACCGCGGTCGCCGTGGCCGCCGCGGTCGCCGCCGCCGGCGCAGGCGGCGGGCTCGGCGCGCTGCGCCGGGCCCGGGTGGTGCACCTGCTCGGCGGCGGGTTCATCAACGACATCTGGGCGCCGTTCGCCGGCCTGCTGGCCGGGATCACCACCGCCGTGCGGCACTCCGGCGGCCTCGCCGCCATGACGGGCCAGGGCCTGTACCCGCCGGCCGGCGGCGACGCCGCCCTGATCCGCTCCCTGACGGACGGCTTCGCCGTCGTCGACGTCCGGGACGAGGCCTCCGCCCGGCTCCTCGGCGCCGGGCCCGGCACGTGCACCGCCGACGACGTCTTCCTCGGCTTCGGCCCGCACCTGCTCGACACCCGCGACGAGGTCCCCGAGGTGATGGTCAGTCTGCAGTCGCTGCTCTCCGACACCGGCCCGGACGAGCTGGCCGCGTTCGCGGCCAAGACCGTGCGCGAGTGGGGCGCGCAGCGCGTCGGCCTGCTGGAGTGCGCCCCGGACCAGGACGGCGAGGTGCTCCGGGCCGCCCGGGCGGCGCTGCCCGGCGCGCGCCTCTACACCCTGGCCGAGGTGATGGCCCACGGGCTGCCGGCCCGCCCCGGCCAGGCGTGGCTGACCACCCGCTTCCACCCGCACCTGGTCGCCGCGGCGGCGGGGGCCAGCGGGGCGGCGGTCAGCATCAAGCGCGACTACTACGGGACCAAGCACCGCTCGCTGACGGCCGTCGGGTCCAACTGGGAGCTGCTGGAGGCCCTGGAGGTCCCGGTCCGCCCCGGCGCCGGCGGCTACCGGCCCGAGGCGCTGGCCCGGCTGACGGCCGCCAAGCGGGCCGTCGCGGACCGGATCTACCCCGGCCCGGCGGCCCGCTGACGCCCCCGCAGGGGAGCGGTCCCGGCGGTCAGCACAGCCGGGCCAGCGACTCCAGGTCGGGGACCAGGGCGCTGGGCGCCGGGGCCTGCCGGATCTCGGCCCGCAGGGCCAGCGCCGCCCCGGCGTACCCGGGGTCCTCCAGCAGGACGGTGACCGCCTCCCGGACCTGGGCCGCGGTGGCGGTCAGGCCCTCCAGCGGGATCACCGATCCGGTGCGCGCCAGCCGGCGGCTGAACACGATCTGGTCCGAGGCGAGCGCCAGCGCCAGCTGCGGCACGCCCGCCACCGCCCCGTTCATCAGGCTGTTGTCGCTGCCGTGGTGGATCAGCGCGTCGCTGGCGGCCAGCAGCAGGTCCAGCGGGAAGTCCTGCAGGACCCGCACCCCCTCCGGCAACCCGCCCAGCGCGCCCACCTGTTGCGGCGAGGCGGTGAGCACCACCTCGGCACCGGCGTCGACCGCCGCCCGCACCGCCTCGCGCAGCGCCGGCACCTCCGGCCCGTAGATCCCGGTCGCCGACCGGCCCCACACCACGCACACCCGCGGGCGCCCGCGCGGCTCGTGGGCCCAGCCGGGCAGCTCGCCCGGCCCGTTGTACGGCACGAACCGCACCGGCAGCCGGGCGGCGGCCCCCAGCGGGGGAACGGCCGACTCGGGCGAGGGGTCGATCACATGGGTGATGTCCTCCCGGGCCCAGCCCTCGACGCCGGGCCGCGCCAGGTTGTTCACCATGTCCAGCAGCGCCAGGTCCAGGCCGAGTTCCTCGTCGGCCGTGCCGAACAGCCCCGGCGCGCAGTACACGCTCGGCACCCCCGCCTCCCGCGCCACCAGCGCGCCCTCCTCGGCGAGGACGTCGTGGCACACCAGGTGCGGGCGCCAGGCCCGGGTGAACTCCGCCGTCCGCTCGTAGGCGGCCAGCACCGTCCCCGCGTACTCCTCCGAGAACCGCTTCTGCGCGGTGACCACGTCGAACTCGGCCAGGTCCGAGACGCGGTGGCCGGTGACCGGGTGCAGCGGCAACCCGGGCAGGCGGGTGCGCCCCTCGGCGACCTGCGCGTACAGGTTGAGCCGGGACATGTACATCATGTCGGGGCTGTCGATCACCGGCACCGGGACCAGGCCGGCCCGCGCGATCGTGCCGGCCTGCTCCCGGGAGCACACCACCCGCACGTCGTGCCCGGCCGCCTGCAGGGCCCATCCCAGGGGGACCATGCAGAAGTAGTGGCCGGCCCAGTTCGACGTCGTGAACAGAATCCGCATCGTCGTCTCCCTAACCGTTCGGTAGTCGTGAGAGGCCGCTCCGGTGCGCCGGTCAGCGGCGCTTGGCGATGCCCCGCAGCGCGATCGGGGCGAACAGCAGGCCCACCGCCAGGGAGGAGAGCAGGGTGTAGAGCACCGGGCGGCCGACCTCGCCGCCCAGCAGGATGCCGCGCTCCGCGGTGCCCAGCCAGGTCACCGGGTTGAGCTTGACGAACGCCTCCAGCCAGCCCGGCATGGTCTTGGGGTCCGCGAACGCGCCGCTGATGAAGGCCATCGGGATGGTGCACAGGAAGGAGAGCATCTGCACCGTCTCCACCGAGCGCACCGACAGGCCGATGGCCATCGCCAGCCAGGCCAGGCCGAAGGAGAACGCGGCCAGCAGCAGCACGGCGTAACCGAGGTTCCACCAGTGCGTCTCGATCCGGAAGCCCAGCGCGAACCCGACGGCGAGCACCAGGACCAGCGACCACATCTGCAGCAGCAGGTCCCCGCAGTAACGGGCGAGCAGCGGCGCCATGCGGGCGATCGGCATGGACCGGAAGCGGTCGAACACGCCGCGGCCGACGTCCCCGAAGAGCGCGGGAGCCCCGGCCATGGTCGCGAAGACCGCGTTGTAGCCCATGATCCCGGGCACCTCGTACTGCAGGTAGGCGTGGCTGGAGCCGGCCATCTGCCCGCCGTAGATGTAGGTGGACAGCAGCAGGAACAGGATCGGCTGGATGCCGAGCAGGAACAGCGGCTCGGGGTTGTGGCGGACCTGGGTGATGATGCGCCAGGTGAGCGCCGAGGTGTGGCGGAAGAGCCGGATCGGGCCCATCCGGCGCACCTGCAGGTCGAGGCCGGCGGCGGGGCCGGACAGGGTCGCGCTCATGCGGCGGGCTCCTTGCTGTTCGTCGCGGCGGCCAGGTCGGCCACCGTGCGCTCGTCGGCGTCGTCGGTCGCTTCCCCGGCGGGGTCGCCGAGGATGCTCAGGAAGGCCTCGTCCAGGCTGGGCCGGCGCAGACCGGCCTCGTCCACCTCCAGGCCCGCGTCCGCGAGGCGGTTGAGCACCGCCGACAGGAGCGCGCCGTCGGCGGAGCGGATCACCAGGGTGCCGTCCTCCTCGACCACGCCGGGCGCCACCGGCCGGGCCGCCGCCGCGGCGGCGGCCAGCTCCTCCGGCCGGCTCGGCCGCACCACCAGGGTGCGGTCGCCGACCTGGTCCTTGAGCGCCTCGGCGGTGCCCCGCGCCGCCTCCCGCCCCTTGTTGATCACCAGGAGCTCGTCGGCCAGCTGGTCCGCCTCCTCCAGGTACTGGGTGGTGAGCAGCACCGCGGTGCCCTCGGACGCCAGCCGGCGCACGGCCTGCCACAGCTCGAAGCGGCTCTTGGGGTCGAGGCCGGTGGTGGGCTCGTCGAGGAACAGCACCCGGGGACGGCCCACCAGGCTCGCCGCCAGGTCGAGCCGGCGGCGCATGCCGCCCGAGTACGTGCGGGCCGTGCGCCTGGCCGCCTCGGTCAGCCCGAAGGTCTCCAGCAGCTCCGCCGCCCGCCGCTTGGACTCGGCCCGGCCCATCTCCAGCAGCCGCGCGATCAGCACCAGGTTCTCGGTGCCGGTCAGGTTCTCGTCGACCGCCGCGTACTGGCCGGTCAGCGCGATCAGCTGACGCACCCGCGCGGCGTCCTTGACCACGTCGTAGCCGTGGATGAGCGCCCGCCCGCCGTCCGGCCTGGCCAGGGTGGCGAGGATGCGCACCGCGGTGGTCTTGCCCGAGCCGTTGGGCCCCAGCAGGCCCAGGATCTGGCCCGACCTGAGCTGCATGTCGATGCCCGCGAGGGCCGTGACCTCGCCGAAGCGCTTCGCGAGCCCCTCGGCGAGCAGTGCCTCCGTCATGACTGTCCCTTCTCCGGTGGTGTACGGCCCCACGCTCTACCGCGCGCCTGACAGGCCGCTGATACCGCGCTGATACGGCAGGGCGGGCCCGTCGGGCAGGCCCAGGACCCGGGCGAGCACGGTGCTCAGCGTCCGGTGCGGCGAGGTGACCAGATCGTCCGGGGCGCGCCAGCAGACGAAGCCGTCCGGCCGCACCAGGACCGCGCCGCTGTCCGTGATCCCGTGGGCGGCGCCGAAACCGCCCGGCCCGTCCAGCAGTTCCTCGCCGATCCGGTGCACCCGCACCCCCAGCCGCGGCGCCAGCCGCCGCCCCGCGGCGGCCCACCGCCCGCCCTCCACCCCGCACAGCAGCACGAAGGCGTCCCGGTAGAGGTCGAGCGTGGACAGCTCCACGCCCCCGCGCACCAGCGGGTGGTGCGGGGCGCGGCTGCCCGGCTCCCCGGTCAGGTCCAGCGACGGCGCCGGCGGCTCGCCCGCGTGCTCCTCGGCGACGACCGCCGCCGAGCGGTAGCGGTGGCCGAGCACCGCCGCGAGCGGCTGCGGCGCGGGCCCGGACGAACGCACCGGCTCGCCCGAACGCCGGCTCAGCTGCTGGCGCACGGACTGCTCGCAGGCCGACAGCGCGACCGGGCGCCGCTCCTGCTCGTAGGTGTCCAGGAGCCGCTCGTCGGCGGCGCCGCGCAGCACGGCCGCCAGCTTCCAGGCGAGGTTGTGCGCGTCCTGGATGCCGGTGTTCCCGCCCAGCCCGCCGGCCGGCGCCATCACGTGGGCGGCGTCGCCGGCCAGCAGCACCCGCCCCGCCCGGTAGCGGTCGGCCGTCCGGGAGCAGAGCTCCCAGGTCTGCACCGGCGCCGGGCAACCGGAGCCGGTGGACGCGGCGAGCCCGAGCAGCTCCGGGTCGAGGTCCGCCACCCCCGTGGCCGCGCGGATCAGCTCCACACAGCGCTCCACACCGAAGTCCTCGGCCCGCTCGCCGGCCCCCGGCCGGTAGGGCACCATCAGGACCCAGCGCTGCGGGTGGTCCAGCCGCGTCAGCATGGTGTTGGGCCGCGGCCGGTCGAGGTAGCACACCGCCAGCCGCCGGCCCCGCAGCGGCCCCGAGAGGTCCGCCCGGAACGGGATGTTCACGTAGTGGGCGATGCTGCCCACCCCGCTCGTGCCGATGCCCAGCGCGTCCCGGATCCCCGAACGGTGGCCGTCGGCGGCCACCAGGTACTGCGCCCGCACCGTGCGCCGCGTGCCGCGCGCCAGGTCACACAGCCGCACCTCGACACCGGCGCCGTCCTGCTCGAACGACTCCAGCCGGGTGGAGAACCGCAGCTCGGCCCCCAGCCGCCGCGCCTGCTCCCGCAGCACCGGCTCCACCGCGTTCTGGTCGATCATCAGCGGCAGCGTCGGACTGAGCCGGCCCACGGACTCGGGCGCCGTGCGCACCGCGTGGAAGGACTGCGGGCCCGACAGGTCCTCCGCCCGCGCGATCTCCGGCAGGTCGCGCAGGACCGACGGCGGCGCCGCCCGCAGCGCCGCCTCCACCCCGGCCGCGCGCAGCACCTCCATGCTCCGCAGGTTCAGCCCGCGCCCGCGCAACTGGGGCGACGGACCGTCGTGCTTCTCCACCAGCAGGGCCCGCACACCCTGCCCGGCCAGGAACAGCGCCGTGGACAGGCCCACCAGCCCGCCACCGGCGATCACCACCGAGACTTCGCCATCCATTGCTGAATCCCATTGCTCCAGAGGTCATTGGGCACAGCGTGACCGGCACTGTTCGAACGTCCCTCGAAGTCCCGCCACGACCATGGGCTGACCGCGACCAGTCACGGAAGGTAGCCATGACCAACACCGAAGCGCCCCGGGTCGACACACGCCAGCTGCACGACATCGCCCGCGGCTACGTGAAGACCGCGCTCCTGCGCACCGCCTTCGAGCTCCGGCTCTTCGACCCGCTCGCCGACGGGCCGCTGACCGCCGACCAGCTCGCCGCCCACACCCGGGTGGACCGGCGCGGCCTGCGCATCGTGCTCGACGCGCTGGCCGCGATCGGCCTGCTGCACGCCCGGGACGGCCGCTACGCCCTCCCGCAGGGCGAGTCCGAACTCCTGCTCAGCACCAGCCCCCGCTACTTCGGCGGCGCGCTGAAGCTCGGCGCGAGCGACTGGGAGTGGGACGCCCAGAAGCACCTGATCGACGCGGTCCGGCACGGCGGCACCGTCGCCCCCACCCACGCGCTCACCCCCGAGTTCGACTACTGGACCGAGTTCGCCACCAGCACGACCTGGTTCAACAACGGCGCCGCCGAGCTGATGACCGAGCAGCTGCTGCCCTGGGCCGCGCAGCGCGAGAGCGTCGACGTGCTGGACATCGCCTGCAGCCACGGCAGCTACGGCTTCACCTTCGCCCAGCGCGAGCCGCGCGCCACCATCACCGGCCTGGACTGGCCCAACGTCCTGGAGATCACCCGCCGCCACGCCGAACGCCTCGGCCTGGCCGACCGGTTCAGGACCATCGCCGGGGACATGTTCAAGACCCCGCTCGGCGGCCCGTACGACATCGTGATGCTCACCAACGTGCTGCACCACTTCTCCCCGGAGGAGTCCACCGAACTGCTGCGGCGCGTGGCACCCGCCGTCAAGCCGGGCGGCCGGATCGCCGTCGTCGGCCACACCACCGACGCCCACGACACCCCGCACACCAACCCGCTGCCGTACATGTTCTCGGTGATCATGCTGGTGCAGACGCACCGCGGCGAGACCCACTCCGTCGACACCTACCGGCGGATGCTCACCGACGCCGGCTTCGCCAACGTCACCGACCACTCCAGCGAGGCCGCCATGCACCGGCTCTTCCTCGCCGATCGGATCTGAACCGGAGGGAGAGCCCCCCTTGAAGCCGGACACCGGCCCATCCAGCACCCTCGCGGCGGCCGCCTCCGTCGCGCGGACCGTCGTCGCACCACTCGCCCAACAGGCCGACCGCGAGCGCCGACTGGATCCCAAGGCGGTCCACGCCCTCACCAGCGCCGGATTCCCCCGGCACTTCGTGCCGCGCCGCTTCGGCGGCACGGCCGGCACCTTCACCGACCTCCTCGGCGCGGTCACCGAGCTCTCCAAGGGGTGCGCCGCCGCCGGCTGGTGCGCCTCCCTGTTCGCCGGGCACGCCCGGCTCGCGGCCTACCTGCCGGCCCGGGGACAGCAGGAGGTGTGGCGGGACGGCCCCGACGCCCGGATCTCCGCCGGATTCGTGCCCAGCGGCACCGTCCGCCGCACCGGGGACACCTGGATCCTGAGCGGCGCGTGGAACTTCATCAGCGGAGCGGACTTCGCCGACTGGGTGCTGCTGTCGGCCTGGGAACCCGGCGGCGAGGGCAAACGCCTGCGCTTCTTCGCGGTGCCGCGCGCCGACTGCGCCCTGGAGGACACCTGGTTCTCCGTCGGGCTGCGCGGCACGGGCAGCCGCAGCCTCGTCCTGGACGGGGTCGAGGTGCCGCAGCACCGCACCCTCGCCCAGTCCGTCCTGCTGGCCGGAACCGCCCCCGAGACGGAGCCGGCCGGCTGCCACGCCGTGCCCTTCCGGCTCGTCAACGGCCTCACCATGGTCACCCCGGCGCTCGGCGCCGGCCTCGGCGCACTGGAGTCCTGGACGCAGTGGATCGCCGGCAAGACCGAGGTGCTGATGGGCCGCACGGTCCGGGCGGGGGAGAAGGCGTCGGTGCGCTCCGCACTGGCCCGCGCCTCCTTCGAACTCGACGCGGCCGCCCTGGTGCTCGCCCGCATCGCGGCCCAGGCCGACGCCGGCGCCGCGGCGCAGGCCGTCCCCCGCAACCACCGGGACTTCGCCCTCGTGGCCGCGACGCTGACCAAGGCCGTCGACCGGCTCCAGCGCGAGAGCGGCGCCCGCGGCCAACTGGAGGGCGGCCCCACCGAACGCGCCTGGCGCGACGTCCACGCCGCCGCCGCCCACGCCGCCCTGCAGTTCGAGAGCAACGCCGACGTGTACGCCCGCCACGCCTTCGCCGCGTACCGGCCCACCACCACGGAGGGGACGTCCCATGGCTGAACCCCAGCCCGCCACGGCACCGTTGAGGCTGCACGCCCTGGCCTACAGCCTCGGCGTCACCGCCGCCGTCACCGCCGCCGCCCGGCTGGAACTGGCCGACGCGCTCGGCGAGGAGCCGATGACCGTCGCCGCCCTCGCCACGGCCGTCGGCGCCAAGGAGGAACCGCTCGGCCAGCTCCTGCGCGCCCTCGCCTGCCACGGCGTCTTCCAGGAGACGCCACCGGGCCGCTACACCCACACCGAACTCTCCCGGCTGCTGCGCGCCAACGCGCCGGGCGGGCGCCGCGCGATGGCCCTGCTCGCCGGGGCACCCTTCGCCTGGCGCATCTGGGAACGGCTGGACACCGCCGTACGCACCGGCCGCAGCGTCTTCCCGGACCTGTACGGCACCACCCTGTTCACCCACCTCCACGAGGAGGAACCCGAGCTGGGCGCCCTCTTCGACCAGGCGATGGCCAAGTCCGGCGTGGCCACCGCGGCGGCCGTGGCCGAGGTGCTCGACCTGACCGGCACCCACACGGTCGCCGACATCGGCGGCGGCCGCGGCACCCTGCTCAAGGTCCTGCTGGAGCGCCGGCCCGCGCTGAACGGGGTGCTGTTCGAACTGGAGCCGGTGGCGGCCGGCGCGGACCCCGCCCTGCGCGACGGCGGGGAACTGGCCGCGCGCTGCAAGGTGGTGGCCGGCGACTGCCACGTCGACGTCCCGGTCAAGGCCGACACCTACCTGCTCAAGGGCGTGGTGCACATGTGGGACGACGAGACCGCCGTCGCCGCGCTGCGCACGCTCGCCCGCAGCGCCCCGCCCGGCGCCCGGGTGGTCCTGATCGAACAGGTGCTGGACGCCACCGCGACGCCGGAGATCGCCACGGTGATGAACCTGCTCATGCTCGTCAGCCAGGGCGGCCGGGAACGCACCGGCGACGAGTTCCGCGAGCTGTTCGAACGCGCCGGGCTGCACTTCCACGGCATCACCGCGACCGGCAGCGTGGTGCACCTGGTCGAGGGGTCCGTCCCCGCCGCCCCCTGACCGGGCGCGGCGGGGACGCCCGCACAGGCCCCTCCTAGGTGAGCTCGTCGAAGACGCCCGCCAGGCCGGTGAGGGCGGCCCCGGCCGCGTGCTCGGCCCCCGACCGGTAGGCCAGGGCGAGCTCCTCCCCGTCGAGGACCGCCGCGCACAGCCCCTCGATCCGCACCGCGTCCGGGTGGCTCACCGGCGCGCTGCCGGACACCCCGTCGCCGATGCCGAGCAGCCGCACCGCCCGGGCGGCCCGGCCCTGGGCGGCCGCGATGTCGGCCGCCAGCAGCGCCGCCCGGCCGGCGACCCGGGCGTCCCCCAGCAGCACGGCGTGGGCCAGCGCCTCCTCGTGCAGGCTCGCGGCCCGGCCCAGCCGCCGCCGGGCGACCTCGACGTGGCCCAGGCCGCACAGCATCAGCGCGAGCTGGCCCACGTCCGGGCGCGGCGCGGTGCGCAGCGCGGTGACCCCCGGCTCCAGGACGGCCGCGGCGTGGGCGAGGTCGCCCTGCCAGCGGGCGATCTCGGCCAGCACCCCGCGGATGTGGGGCTGCGCGCGGGTGATCCCGGCCTGCCGGGCGGTGCGCAGCGTGCTCTCCAGCAGCTCCCGCGCCCCGTCGAGGTCCCCGGCGCGGGCGAGTTCGCTGCCCAGGCGGGCGCGCAGGATGATCTGGTCCTCCAGCCCGCCCAGTTCGGTCGCCAGCCGCAGCGCCTCCTCCAGCAGCTCGATGGCCTCCCCGGGCCCGGCGGTGGCGCCGGAGATCCCGGCCAGGGCGCTGAGCGCCTGGATCTGCCCCCAGCGCTCGCCGATCTGCCGGGACTCCCGCAGGGCGGCCCGGAAGTGCTCGGTGGCGCGCCGCACGTCCCGTCGCGCCGAGTGGAGGTGGCCGCAGTTGACGTGGCCGCAGGAGCGGACCCAGGCGTGCCGGGCCCGGGTGAGCTGCTCCATCGCTTCCAGGGCGCCGGCCGGGTTCTCGTCGAGGATGCTCAACGTCCCCCGGAACGCGGTGAGTTCGGGCGGCTCCTCGGTGCCGGGCGGGCGGCTGCGCTCGGCGCGCTCCAGCCACTGCCGCACCCGCGCGAGGCCGGCGGCCATGCCCTCGGGCGAGGCGGAGGGCGCCAGCGCGGACATGATCGTCACCAGGGCGCGGGCGTCGTCCGGGGCGTCCCCGGGGACGGCCAGCGCCCGGTCCGCCCAGTCCGCGGCCTCGATCTGCTGGCCGCGCAGGGACCAGTACCAGCCCAGCGCGGCCACCATGCGGACCGACAGCGCGCTGTCGCCGGCGGCGATCGACCAGCGCAGCGCCGCCTGGAGGTTGTCGTGGTCGGCGGTCAGCCGGGCCAGCCACAGGGCCTGGTCGGCGCCGATGAGCCGCTCCCGGGCCGACTCCGCCAGGCCCACGAAGTACCGGGCGTGGGCGGCCCGTACGGCCTGTTCCTCGTCCTCCTCCAGCTGCCCGGCCAGGTACTCGCGGATGGTCGCCAGCACCCGGTAGCGGATCTCCCGGCCGCTCTCGTCGAGCTGGACCAGGGACTTGTCCACCAGCGCCGTCAGCAGGTCGACGACGTTGCGGGGCACCACCCCGACCCGGGCGTCGGTGCAGATCTCCTCCACCGCGTTCAGCGTCGCCCCGCCCTCGTACACCGAGAGCCGCTTGGCCAGGGTGCGTTCCTCCAGCCGCAGCAGCCCCCAGCTCCAGCCGACCACGGCGTGGAGCGTGCGGTGGCGCTCGGGGCGGCTGCGCAGGCCGCCGGAGAGGATCCGGAAGTGGTCGTCCAGCCGCTCGGCGACGTCCGCCGGCGACAGCGCCCGCAGCCGGGCCGCCGCCAGTTCCAGCGCCAGCGGCAGGCCGTCGACCCGGCCGCACAGCCGCACCACGTCCGCCGCGTTGTCCTCGTTCACCTCGAAGCCCGAGCGCACCGCCCGGGTGCGCTCGGCCAGCAGCTGGACGGCCGGGCTCGCCAGCACCTCGGGCAGGGCGGCGCCGGCCGGGGGCAGGGGCAGCGGGCCCAGGGTCAGCAGCCGCTCGCCGGCCGCGGCGAGCCGTTCCCGGCTGGTGGCCAGGGCCCGCGCCGCCGGGCAGTCCCGGAACAGCCGCTCGACCAGCTCCGCCACCGCGTCCACCACGTGCTCGCAGTTGTCGAGCACGAGCAGGACGCCGCGGTCGCCGACCACCTCGACCAGCCGCGGGTACGGCGCGGGCTTGGTGGTCTCCGGGCTCCCCAGCACCGTGGTGCCGGTCGAGGTCAGGGCGTTGAGCACGGCCTCGGGGACCTGCGCCGGATCCTTGACCGCGGCCAGGTCCACCCACCAGGCCCCCTCCCCGAGGCCGTCGGCGAGGGTCTGCGCCGCCTCGACGGCCAGCCGGGTCTTGCCGACCCCGCCCGGCCCGATCAGGGTCACCAGGCGCGCCTCGCCCAGCAGCCGCTCCAGCTCGGCGAGTTCCGCCCCCCGGCCGAGGATGCCGCTGACCCGCAGCGGCACGCCCCGGCGGGCGCAGGCCGGCGCCCCGGCGTCCGCTCCGGGGCCGCCGCGGGCCCCGGCGCGGGCCGCGGGCACGGCCGGCTCGGCGCGCAGCACGGCCAGATGGGCGCGCTCCAGGTCGGGGGAGGGGTCCAGGCCCAGTTCGTCGGCGAGGCGGCGGCGGATCCGGTCGTACACCTCCAGGGCCTCCGCCTGGCGGCCCGCCGCCTGCAGGGCCCGCATCAGCCGGGCGTGCCACAGTTCGTCGACCGGGTCGGCGGCGGCGAGCTGCTCCAGTTCGGGCAGGACGTCCACGGCCCGCCCCAGCGCGATGTCCGCGTCGATCCGGGTGCCGAGGACGGTGCGCCGCAGCTCGCGGGCCCGGGCCGCCGGGGCCTGGGCGAACAGCGCCCCGGCCGCCTCCGTGAACTCCTCGCCCCGCCACAGCGCCAGCGCCCCGCGCAGCGTGGCGGCCGCGAGGTCGGGGCGCTGCGCGAGCTCGGCGCGGCCGCGGGCGGCCAGCTGCTCGAAGCGCCACAGGTCGACCGCCTCGGCCGGCACGCCCAGGGCGTAGCCGCCCGGGCCGGAGGTGACGGGCAGTGCGGGCGCCAGCCGCCGCAGCCGCGACACCAGGGCCTGCACGGCGTTGTGCGGGTTCGCCGGAGGGGAGTCCTCCCACAGGTCCTCGATCAGGCGCTCGGCGCCGACCGGACGGCCGTGGGCCAGCGCCAGCCGGATGACCAGCGAGCCGATCCGGGTGCCCGTGAGCCTGACCGGCGTGCCGTCCGGGTCGCAGACCACCAGCGGCCCCAGGACCGCCACCCGGATCCCCGGTGCCGTGATCATCAGGCCCCTTTCCCCTCTCGCCGCCAGCGAAGGCTACATGATCGCACGGGGTGCTCCTCAGCCTGCGTTCGAACGGTTCTCGGACCAGGCTCGTTAGGTTCCTCGGGCCAGCCGATCCGAGGAGAAGGTTCGTCATATGTCCACTCCTGCAACGGAATCCGCCGCGCCTCCGGTCGCGGCGCAGCAGGCCCGCCGAGTCGCCGAGTCCGCCCGGACCCCCGACAGCCGGGTGACCCCGAACGCGTGGTTCGACTCCTGGTTCGCCGCCCACCAGCGGCGCAGCGGGTTCCAGGTGACGCGCATCCCCTTCTCCCGGCTGTCCAACTGGGGCTTCGACCCGGACACGGGGACGCTGGCCCACGACAGCGGCCGGTTCTTCTCCGTGGAGGGACTGCGGGTCGAGGCGGACGAGCAGACCGGTGTCTGGGAGCAGCCGATCCTGGTCCAGCGGGAGATCGGGATCCTCGGGATCCTCGCCAAGGAGTTCGACGGGGTCCTGCACTTCCTGATGCAGGCCAAGCTGGAGCCGGGGAACACCGGCGCCGTCCGGCTGTCGCCGACGGTCCAGGCCACCCGCAGCAACTACACCGGGGTCCACCGGGGGCGGGCCATCCCGTACATCGAGCGGTTCGTCGCGCCGCGCACCGGGCGGCCGCTGGTGGACACCCTGCAGTCCGAGCGCAGCACCTGGTTCCTGCGCAAGCGCAACCGGCACATGGTGGTGGAGGCGGCCGGCGACGTCCCGGAGCACCAGGACTTCTGCTGGCTGACCCTGGGCCAGCTGCGGCGGCTGATGATGCGCGACAACACCCTGAGCATGGAGGCCTGTTCGGTGCTCGCCTGCCTGCCGGGCGCCCGGTCGCTGGACGCCGGGCCGGCGCGGCACAGCCTCGGCGAGGTGATCAGCGCGCTGTGCGAGGTCAAGGCCCGCCACGAGGTGGGGCAGCACCGCATCCCGCTCAAGGAGGTGACCTCCTGGCGGCGCCTGGACGACGAGATCTCCCGGGCCGACGGGAAGTACTTCAAGGTGATCGCCGCCGAGGTCCACGCCGACAGCCGGGAGATCCTGCACTGGACCCAGCCCCTGCTGGCGCCGGCCGCCGGAGGCGTCGCCGCGCTGCTGACCCGCCGCTTCGGCGCGGTGCGGCACGTCCTGCTGCACGCCAGGGTCGAGGCCGGGGCCAGGGACGTCGCCGAGTTCGGGCCGACCGTCCAGTGCACGCCGGGCAACTACGGCGACGTGCCGGCGCACCACCGCCCGCGGTTCCTGGACCAGGTGCTGTCCGCGCCCCCGCAGCGGGTCCTCTACGACACGGTGCAGTCGGAGGAGGGCGCCCGCTTCCACCACGCCGAGAGCCGCTACCGCATCGTCGAGGTCGGCGACGAACTCGACGACGTACCGCCGGAGTTCGTCTGGGTGACGGCCGGTCAGGCGGCCCGGCTGCTGCGGCACAGCTACTACCTGAACATGCAGGCGCGCACCCTGATCGCGGCGCTGCACGCGCTGGGCTGACCGCCGCCCGAGGGGCGGGCGGCGGCCGGCCGGCGCGGGCCGCGCCGCGAGCCCGGCGCGGCCGCGACCTCAGAGCAGCCGCGAGCTCAGCGCGGCCACCTCGGCGGGCAGCCGGGCGGCCAGCCGCTCGGCGTCGGCCGCCGACAGCACGTCCGTGCGGTAGCGGACCAGCCCCCCGAGGTCGGGGTGCGGCCGCAGCTCCAGGTGCACCTCGGGGACCCAGGTCCGCGGGGCGACCCGGATCTGCTCGCCGCGCAGCGCCGCCGTGACCTCCACCCGCGCCGGCGGCACCTCCTCCAGCAGGAAGTACGCCTGGAGCAGCGGATCGCGCGCGGCGGCGGGCAGCGGCCGCCCCCGCTGCAGGGCGATCGACAGCAGCGGCGCCTCCATCGCCTCGCGCAGCTGCTCGGCGGCCCGGCGCACCAGCTCGCGCGCGCCGTCGCCGGGCGCCAGCCGCAGCGCGACCATGCTGGCGTAGCAGCCGACCGAGTCCGCCGAGGCCGGCAGGAAGCGCCCCGAGACCGGGGTGCACACCGCCAGGTCCGCCGCGCCGGTGAACTCGCCCAGCACCCGCGCCCAGGCCGCCAGGAACACCGCGCTGACCGTGCCGCGCACGGTGTTGGCGGCGCGTGCGGCGGTGGCCATCAGCTCCTCGGTCAGGGCCAGTTCCACCTCGGCGGCCGGCCCGTAGCGCGGTATCGGGCCCGCCTGGGCGAACGGCACGGGCGCCACCCCCGCCACCCGCTCGCGCCAGGCCCGGACCGCGGCGGGCCGCTGCGCCTGCCGGGCCTCCAACTGCTCCCGGTAGGTCGTGAAGAAGGACGGCGCGGGCGCGTCGAAGGCCGGCCGGCCCTGCTCCAGCGCCCGGTAGGCGTCGAAGAGGTCGCGCCAGAAGACCTGGGTCGACCACGCGTCGAAGGCGATGTGGTGCCCGACGACGGCCAGCAGCCACCGGCCCCCCTCGACCGGGATCAGCCGGGCCTTCAGCGGCGGTTGGTCCCGCAGCGGGTAGGGCGCGGTCAGCCAGCGGCGCGCCTCCTGCTCGGCGCTCTCGCGGGGCAGTGGCGCGCCCGTGTCCCGTCGCAGGAGCCCGCTGGTGTCGGCGGGTGCCAGCACGTCGGCGGCCAGGCCGCGTCCGGCGCGGCGGAAGCGGGCCCGCAGCGCGTCGTGACGGGCCACCACGGCGTCGACGGCGGCGCCCAGCAGGTCGGCATCGAGGGTGCCGTGCAGCAGGAACAGCATCGGCATGATGCTCTCGTGGAGGTCCGGCTCGTGCTCCGCCATGTGCCAGAACTTCTCCAGCGAGAACAGCGGCTCGACCCCGGCCGGTTCCGCGGGGTCCGCCGGCCGCGGGGCGGGGGCGGGTCCGTCGGGCCGGCCGGGGTCGGCGAGCAGGCCGAACAGCGCGGTGATCGAGCGGGCCCGGAGCACGTCCGACTCGGTGACCTGGCGTCCCAGCGCCCGGGACAGCCGGGTGGCCAGGCGGATCGCGGTCATCGACGTCGCCCCCTGGTCGAACAGGTCGTCGTCGGGGCCGACTTCGTAGCGCAGGATCGCGGAGGCTATCGCCACGGCGGCGGCCAGGTCGCCGTCGCCGGCCCCGGGCGCGGCGGCGGGGCCCGGCGCGGCGCCGCCGGGTCGGCGGGCCCCGGGCCCGGGGCGGCCGGCGTCGGCCAGCAGGGCGGCCAGCGCGTGGTGGTCGACCTTGTCGTTCGGCAGCTTCGGCAGCCGCTCCACGACCGCGACCCGCCGGGGCACGAACGCCTCGGGGAAGGCGCCCGCCACGGTCTTGGTGACCAGGTCCGCGGACGGCAGCGGGCCGCCCTCGCTGCTGGCGACCGCGGCCAGTCCGGTGGCGCGCCCGCTGTCGTCGTACTGGGCCACCACGGCCGCCCGGCTCACCCCGGGCACCTGCTCGATGACCGCCTCGACCTCGCTCGGCTCGATCCGCACCCCGCGGATCTTGACCTGCCGGTCCCGGCGGCCCACGAAGACCAGCCGGCCGCCCGGGTCGCGGCGGGCCAGGTCGCCGGTCAGGTACACCCGGTGCTCCCGCCCGTCCAACTCCAGTACGGGGAAACGCTGCCGGGTGAGCTCCGGGTCGCCGAGGTAGCCGAGGGCGAGCCCCTCGCCGCCGATCACGATCTCGCCGGTCCCGCCGTCGGGGACCGGGCGGCGCCGCTCGTCGAGCAGCCACACCTCGGTGCCGGTCACCGGCAGTCCGATGGGGACCTCCGCCTCGTCGGCCTCGGTGACCGGGTGCATGGTCGTGTACGTCGAGCTCTCCGCGGGCCCGTAGCCCTGCTGGAGGCGGATGCCCGGGTGGCGGCGCCGGCAGCGCGTCAGGTGGG
This sequence comes from Kitasatospora sp. NPDC101108, assembly GCF_055584725.1. NCBI lineage: Bacteria > Bacillati > Actinomycetota > Actinomycetes > Kitasatosporales > Streptomycetaceae > Kitasatospora > Kitasatospora sp. NPDC101108. The sequence goes on along the minus strand of NZ_JBVJLM010000010.1, from coordinate 45,542 downwards.
GGGCGGAGTGCCGCTCGCCGCCGGTGACGAGCAGTTCGAGACCGGTGAAGCAGTCGATGTCGTCGTCGACCAGCGCGTTGAACAGCACGGTGTTGAGGATCATCGCGTTGACGCCCCGGGCGATCGCCTCCCGCACCCGCGGGCCGGTCGGCTTGGTGCCGCCGGACAGCACACAGGTGCCGCCGAGGACCAGCGGGGTCCACAGCTCCCAGGCGAAGGCGTCCCAGGCGGTGGAGGCGGTCTGGTAGGTCACCATCCGGCCGGGGACGACGCACAGCTCGTCGGCGGCCAGCCGCAGGATCCCGCGGTGCGGGGCGACCACGCCCTTGGGGGAGCCCGTGCTGCCCGAGGTGAAGAACACGCACAGCGGGTCCTCGCCGCCCGCCCCCGCGCCCGCCCCCGCCGGCGCCTCACCGGGCGCGCCGCCGTCCGCCGCCGCGGCGCGGCCGAGCGCCTCCTCGACGGTGAGCGTGGGCAGCCCCGGGACGGGCGGCAGGTCACGGTCCACCACGCACAGCCGGATGCCCTCCAGGCCGGCGATCCGCTCGAACCGGCCCGGCGGCCAGTCGGGGGGCACGATCGCGTACGCCGCGCCGCACCGGACGATCCCGAGCAGGACCTTCACCGTGTCCGGCACGCAGTCCGCGCGCACCGCGACCACGTCGCCCCGCCCCACCCCCCGGCGGGCCAGGAAGTCGGCGCTGCGGCTGGCGTCCGCGGCCAGTTCGCGGTAGGACGTGTCGCGCCCGGCCCAGTGCAGCGCGACGGCGTCCGGACTGCGCTCGGCACGGGCCGCGATCCTCTCGTGCACCAGCTCGCCGTCGCACGCGCGCTCCCGCGCCTCCGGCCGTCCCGATGCGGGCGCTTCCTTCCTCACCACGCTGACCTCCAGGGCAATCGGTACACCTGTCCGGGCAGCCTGGCCGAACGGGTTCGAGCACCCGTCGAATCGATGCCGCCTGGACCGGCGCTCGAACACCGGTGAGCAGGCTCTTCGGACCGTGGGCAGTGGATACGGACCACCGCCCGCCCCGCCGTTGGAGGTTGACGTGGACTTGGGACTGGCCGACCGGGTCGTCCTGCTGACCGGGGCCACCCGGGGCATCGGCCTGGCCACCGCCCGCGCCTTCGCGGCGGAGGGCGCCAGAGTGGTCCTGACCTACTGCCACGCGAAGGCCGAGGCCGACGCCCTGGTCGCCGAACTCGGCGGCCCCGCAAGGGCGTCGGCGGTGCGCTACGCCCTGGACGAACCCGGGTCGCCGGAGGCCGCCGTGGCCGAGGCCGGCGCCCGCTGGGGCGCCGTGGACGTGCTGGTGGCCAACGCCCACCGGCGCGGGCCCCGGCGGGCCCCGGGCGTGCGGTTCGAGCAGGTGCCGGAGCAGGAGTGGCGCGCCACCCTGACCGACAACCTGGCCGGCACCGTCAGGACCGCGCAACTGGTCCTGCCCGGCATGCGAAAGCGCGGGTGGGGCCGGGTGCTGCTGCTCTCCTCCCACGTCGCGACGCACGGCCGCGGCGGCCAGGAGGTCTACGGCGCGGCCAAGGCGGCGCTGCACGGGCTCGCCCGCAGCCTGGCCTGGGAGGCCGGCCCGGACGGAGTCCTGGTCAACGTCGTCGCCCCCGGACTCACCCTCACCGAAGGGGTGCTGGAGAAACTGCCGGCCGCCCTGCGCGAGGAGGAGCGGGGACGCACGCCCACCGCGCGGCTCTGCGACCCCGCCGACGTGGCCAGGGCGGTCGTCTTCCTCGGCTCCGACGCGAACTCGAACATCAACGGTCAGGTGCTGCACGTCGACGGCGGGCGCTGAGCACCCGTGTGGCACGACTCATCGACCCGGAGAAGGCCTTGAAGGTTCAGGACATCTACATCGACTCCGTCGGCGTCTACGTGCCGGAGGTCGTCCGCTCGGCGGACGCCGTGGCACAGGGCCTCTACGACGCGCAGATGCACGAGGAAGCCGAACTCGACGGCGTCGCGGTCTCCCCGGGGATCTCGGGCCCCGACATGGCCGTCCTCGCCGCGCGCCAGGCCTTCGACCGGGCCACCCTCACCCGCCCGGACGTCGACGTGGTGTTCCACTCCTCCTGCTTCCACGAGGGGCCGGACGCCTGGTGCGCCCAGAACTACGTGCAGCTGAAGGCGGTCGGCGAGGCCACCGGCCGCGGCGTGCCCGCCTTCGAGGTGCGCCAGGGCTGCAACGGGATGTTCGCCGCGTTCGAACTGGCCGTGTGCTACCTGCGCGCGGACGCGCAGCGCCAGAGCGCGCTGGTCACCATCGGCGACAACATGGAGTCGCCGCTGATGGACCGCTGGCGCTCGGTGCCGTTCCAGCTCATCGGGGACGCCGGCACCGCGGCCGTCCTGACCAGGCGCGGCGGCTTCGCCCGGCTGCGCGCGGTCGACTCGCTGCTGGTCCAGGAGCTGGAGGGGCTGCACCGAGGCGCCGAACCGCTGTTCCCGCCGCCCGCGACGACGCGGGTCCCGGTCGACCTGGCCGCCCGCTCGGCGGCCTTCTTCGCCGGCCAGGAGTTCGGGGAGTTCAACCGGCTCAACCTCCAGGGCCTGCACGGCCTGGTCGAGCGGCTCACCGAGGACGCCGGCGTCAAGCTCCAGGACATCGCCCGGGTCTCGTACATGAGCGTCTCCCGGGACTTCACCGAGCAGCGGCTGATGGTGCCGCTGGGCCTGCCGATGGAGAAGTCCTGCTGGGAGTACGCCAAGGGCGTCGGCCACCTCGGCTCCTCCGACCACCTGGCCGCGTTCGACCACCTCCTGGGCACCGGCGCGCTGGCCCCCGGCGACCTGATGCTGATGATCGGCCTGGCGCCCGGCCTGTCGGTGAGCGGGGCCGTGGTCGAGATCGTCGACACCCCGCCGTGGCTGGCCTGAGCCGGAGGGAGAACGAGCATGCGTGTCCTCTTCGCCACCTGGGCCGCCCCCGGCCACTTCTTCCCGATGGTCCCGCTCGCCTGGGCCTGCCGCGCCGCGGGCCTGGAGGTCGTCGTCGCCGTGCCCCCCGGCTGCCGCGCGGCGGTGGAGGGCGCCGGGCTGACGGCCGTCGAGGTGGGCCCGGCCGAGGGGCCGCCCGACAAGGGCCCGGTCGGCAACGTCAGGTCCTGGGGCAGCGACCGGCCCTGGGCGCCCGGCTGGACGGCGCGCCCCGAACTGCTGGACGACTGGCAGACCACCGTCCTCGACCACACCGCGGGCAAGCAGGTCACCGCCGCCGGGAGGACGGTCGAGGACCTCGTGCGCTTCGCCCGCTGGTGGCGGCCGGACCTGGTGGTCGGCGACTCGCTGTGCTTCGCGGCCCCGGTCGCCGCGGCCGCGGTCGGCGTGCCCAACGTCGCCACCGGCTGGGAGGTGGCCACCGTGCTGGGGGCCGAACGGGCCGGGCGCCGGGGCGACTGGCTGCCCGGCTACGCCGAGCTGTTCGAGCGCTTCGGCGCCGAGCCGCGGGCCTGCTCGCACACGGTGGTGGAGACCAGCCCGCCCGCCCTGCGCATCCATGAGTCGTTCCCGGTGCGGCGCGTGCCGATGCGGTACGTGCCCTTCAACGGGGCCGGGACGGCGCCGTCCTGGCTCGGCGACCGGCCCCGCCGCCCGCGGGTGTGCGTGACGGCCGGCGTGGCGCTGGGCGAGTACGACGCCACCACGGCGGTCGAGGTGACCCGGCGGCTGGCCGAGTCCGTCAGCGGCCTGGGCCTGGACCTGGTCATCGCCGCCGGCCGCCGGGCCGCCGAACAGCTCACCGGCCTGCCGGAGGGCACCCGCTTCGCCGAGGGCGTCCCGTTCCACCTGCTGCTGCCCACCTGCGCCGCGGTCATCCACCACGGCGGCGCGGGCACGGCCCTGACGGCGGTCGACGCCGGCATCCCGCAGCTGATCCTGCCGCAGTCGCCGATGTACGCCGAGATCGGCCACCGGATCCAGCGGGCCGGCGTCGGCGCGGTGGCCGCCGCCGACAGCACGCCCGAACACGTCGGCGCCGCACTGGCCGAACTGCTCGACGACCAGCGGTACACCGAGGGCCTGGCCGGGGTGCGGGCCGAGATGTCCGCGATGCCGGCGCCCTCCGAGGTGGTGCACGAGCTGAAGGCCCTGGCCGGCGCCAGCCGCTCCCAGGAAGGAGAACCATGCCGCACGGCAACGCGCTAGAGGGACTCGACAGTTTCCACCGTTGGTTCGGCGAACGCGCCCGGGCCAGCGACTACTTGGTGAAGGAGGCGCCGCTGGAGCGGCTCGACGGCTGGCGGGTGGACCCGGACACCGGGAACCTGGTGCACCGCACCGGGCGCTTCTACACGGTCGAGGGGCTGGAGGTGACCACCGGCGGGGCCGGCGCCGAGCGCAGCTGGGCGCAGCCGATCATCCGCCAGCCCGAGATCGGCATCCTCGGCATCCTCGTCAAGGAGTTCGACGGGGTGCCGCACCTGCTGATGCAGGCGAAGATGGAGCCCGGCAACATCAACACGCTGCAGCTGTCGCCCACCGTCCAGGCCACCCACTCCAACTACACCCGGGTGCACCGGGGCAAGGCCGTCCCGTACCTGGAGTACTTCACCGTCCCCGGGCGGGGCAGGCCGCTGGCCGACGCCCTCCAGTCGGAGCAGGGCTCCTGGTTCCTGGGCAAGCGCAACCGCAACCTGATCATCGAGACCGACGACGACGTGCCCGTCCTGGACGGCTTCCGCTGGGTCCCGCGCACCGAGCTGGACGCGCTGCTGCGGCTGGACAACGTGGTGAACATGGACTCCCGCTCCGTCCTCGCCGCCTACCCGGTGCCGGTGGACGCCCCGCTCGCGCGGGAGGACTCCTACCGCGGGGCACTGGCCCGTTCGGCGGCCGCGCCGGCGGACGCCACCGAGCTGCTGAGCCGGTTCACCGCCGCCAAGGCCACCCGCTCGCTGACCCGCAGGCGGGTCCCGCTCGCCTCCGTGCCGGGCTGGCACAACGACGGGACGCGCGTCGCCCGCCCGGACGGCCGCTACTTCTCCGTGCTCGGGGTCGACGTCGAGGCCGGGGACCGGGAGGTCGCACGCTGGTCCCAGCCGCTGATCGCCCCGGCCGGCCGCGGCGTCATCGCCCTCGTCACCCGCCGCACCGACGGCGTGCTGCGGATGCTGCTGAGCGTGCGCACCCAGGCGGGGACCTTCGACGTGGCCGAACTCGGCGCCACCGTCCAGTGCGATCCGGCCAACCACCCGGACGCCCCGCCCCCGTTCCTGGACCACGTGCTGTCGGCCCCCGAGGACCGGATCCGGTTCGACGCCGTCCACTCGGAGGAGGGCGGCCGGTTCCACCACGCCGAGAACCGGTACCTCGTCGTCGAGGCGGGGGACGACCTCCCGCCCGAAGCCCCTGACGGTTACCTGTGGGCCACCCTCCGGGACACGGCCGAACTGGTGCGGCACAGCCACTACCTCAACGTCGAGGCTCGCTGCCTGCTCGCCTGCCTCAACACACTGCGGTGACCGATCAAGGGACAGGACATGAGTGAGGGAAAGACACAGATCCTCGAACTGGTGCGCAAGTACCACCGGGACAGCGCACCGCAGGAGTTCGTCCCGGGAGTCACCCGGATCCTGCCCTCCGGCGCGACCCTGGACGAGGACGACCGGGTCGCGCTGGTCGAGGCGGCCCTGGAGATGCGGATCGCGGCCGGCGTGAGCTCCCGGCGCTTCGAGCGCGAGTTCGCCCGGGTGCTCGGGCTGCGCAAGGCCCACATGACCAACTCCGGCTCCTCCGCCAACCTGCTGGCCCTGTCGGCCCTGATGTCGCCCCAGCTGGGCGACCGCAGGTTGCGGCGCGGCGACGAGGTGATCACCGTGGCCGCGGGCTTCCCGACCACGGTCAACCCGATCATCCAGAACGGGCTCGTCCCGGTCTTCGTCGACGTGGAGCTCGGCACCTACAACACCACCCCCGAGCGGATCGCCGCCGCCATCACGCCCAGGACCGGGGCGATCATGATCGCGCACGCGCTCGGCAACCCCTTCGCCGCCGAGGAGGTGGCCCAACTCGCCCGGGAACACGGCCTCTACCTCATCGAGGACAACTGCGACGCGGTCGGCTCGCTCTACCGCTCCCGGCCCACCGGCTCCTTCGGCGACCTGGCCACCGCCAGCTTCTACCCGGCCCACCACATCACCACCGGCGAGGGCGGCTGCGTCGCCACCCGCAACCTGACCCTGGCCAGGCTGGTCGAGCAACTGCGCGACTGGGGACGGGACTGCTGGTGCGAGCCGGGCGAGGACAACACCTGTTTCAAGCGCTTCGACTACCAGCTGGGCGATCTGCCGCACGGCTATGACCACAAGTACATCTTCTCCCAAGTGGGTTACAACCTGAAGTCCACCGACCTCCAAGCCGCCCTCGGACTCAGCCAGTTGGCCAAACTGGACCAGTTCACCCAGGCGCGCAAACGCAACTGGCGGCGGATGCGCGAGGGCCTGGCCGACGTGCCCGGCCTGCTGCTGCCCAGCGCGACCGCCGACAGCGACCCCAGCTGGTTCGGATTCGTCCTCACCGTACGGCCCGACGCCCCCTTCACCCGGCGCCAGTTGGGCGACTACCTGGAGGCCCGCAAGATCGGCACCCGGCGCTTCTTCGGCGGCAACCTCACCCGGCACCCGGCCTACCTCGACCAGGAGTACCGGATCGCCGGCGACCTGACGAACTCCGACATCATCACCGAGCACACCTTCTGGCTCGGCGTCTACCCCTCCCTCACCAACGAGATGATCGACTACGTGACCGCCTCCATCAGGGAGTTCGCGGCGGCGGCCTGACCCGCCGCCCCGCAGGGGACACGCCAGGAGGGCCCGGTGCCGGCACCGGGCCCTCCCGCCGTGCTCCCTCCCGCCCGGCCCCGCTCAGGCCCGCCGGGCGAGCGCCGGCGCCGTCAACACACCGGTGCGCACCAGCCGTTCGAGCGGCCCCACCAGCTCCGCCGGGGACGGCTGGGCCGCGATCACCGCGCGCAGCCGCCCGGCCGCCTCCCGGTGACCCGCCCCGGACACCACCTCGACGGCGGCCCGCCGCACGACCCCCGCATCCTCCCGCAGCGCGGACAACGCGACCCCCGCCCCGGTGGCCTCGATCCGGCGGCTCACCGTCAGCTGCTCGTCCGTGAACGCCAGCGCCAGCTGCGGCGTCCCCACCGCCGCCGCGGTCATCAGCGCGTTGACGCTGCCGTGGTGCACGACCGCGTCACTGGCCTCCAGCAGCAGCCGCAGCGGAAAGCCGTGCAGCACCCGCACCTCCGCCGGCAACGGCCCCAGGGCGGCGGCCTGCGCCGCGGTGGTGGTCAGCACCACCTCACCGCCCTCGCCCAGCAGCGCCGCGATCGCGGCGCGCAGCAGCGGGATGTCCGAGGCCTCCCCGGCCGCCGACTCGCCCACGATCACGGCCGTCCGCGGCCGCTCCCGCCCGCGCAGCAGCCACCCCGGCAGCACCCCCGGCCCGTTGTACGGCACGTAGCGCACCGGCAGCCGCAGCGCCGAGCCCATCGGGGGCACCGCGCTGTCCGGCGACGGGTCGATCACGTAGTCGACGTGCCCGGTGTGCCACCGCGGCCTGCCGTACCGGGGGAAGGAACCGGACGGGTCGCCGTCACCGAGATCGACCCCGGGCTCCGTCTCGGCGATGCCGTGCAGACCGGGCGGGTGGTACACCGAGGGGCAGCCGACCAGCTGGGCGGCCAGCGCCCCCTCCGGCGCCGTCAGATCGTGCACCACCAGGTCCGGACGCCACCGGCGGGCGAAGGCCACCGCCCCGTCGTAACTGCGCCGCAGCGCCTCGTGCGCCCGCTCCTGGAACGCGGGCGCCTCGGCGGCCACGTCGAACTCCGCCAGCGAGCGCACCGGACGCCCGGTGTAGGGGTGCAGCGGCATCCCCGGCCGGGTGCCCGCGACGCTCTCCAGGTAGCGGAACATCCGGGCCATCGTCGTCATGTCGACGGACTCCAGCACCGGCACGGCCACCAGCCCCGCCCGCCCCACCGCCCCCGTCTGCGTGGGCGGACAGGCGACCCGCACGTCGTGGCCGGCCGCCTGCAGCGCCCAGCCCAGCGGGACCATGCAGAAGTAGTGGCCGCGCCAGTCGGACGCGGTCAGCATGACCCGCATCGTCACCGCCCCGCCCCCGCGACCGCGGCCGCGTCCCACCGGCCGCTACGGGCCAGCCGCTCCAGCCCGGGCACCAGGGCCGCGGGGGAGGGCCGCCCGGCGAGCCCGGCGGCGATCCGCCGCGCCGCCGCACGGTAGCGCCCGTCCTCCAGCACGGCCGTCAGCCCGGCCCGGATCTCCCCGGGCGTCGAGGTCAGCGCCGACAGCGCCAGCGCGGCGCCCCCGCCCATCACCCGCTCCCGGTACACCGGCCGGTCGATGCTCAGCGTCAGGCACAACTGCGGCGTCCCCGCCGCGAACGCGTTCATGGCCGTCCCGGCCCCGCCGTGGTGCACCACCGCGTCACAGGCCGCCAGCAGCAGGTGGACCGGGAAACCGGTCAGCACCCGGACCCGGTCGGGCAGCGGACCGAGCACGGCCGCCTGCTCCGCACCCACCGCCAGCACCACCTCGGCCCCCGTACCGGCCGCCGCCTCCACCGCATGGCGCAGCGCGGGCACGTGCGGCCCGTACATCGCCGTCGCCGAATAACCCCACAGCACGCAGATCCGCCGGCCCGCCGGCCGCTCCCGCAGCCAGTCCGGCACGGCGGCCGGACCGTTGTACGCCACCGGCCGCACCGGGATGCGCAACGCCGAGCCGTGCGGCGGCAGCGCCGGATCCGGCGAGGGGTCGATGACGTGCCCGATCTGGCTACGGTCCCACGGCCGCGCGCCGTGCCGGGCGAACGAGCCGGTCGGATCCTCCAGACCCGTCTCCAGCACCGGCTCCGTCTCTGCGGCGCCGAACAGCCCCGCCGAATGGTAGACCGACGGCACCCCCGCCAGCCGCGCCACCAGCGCGCCCTCCGGGGCCATCAGGTCGTGCAGGACGAGGTCCGGAGCCCACACCCGGCCGAAGCCGACCGCCGCGTCGTAGCTGCGCTCGATGCGCCGCCCCGCGTCCTGCCAGAACGCGGCCGTCGCGGCCGCGACGTCGAAGTCGCCCAGGTCGTCCACCGGCCGCCCGGACACCGGGTGCAGCGGCGGCCCCGGCAGCACACCGGTGCCGTCCACCGCCTCCTGGTAGCGGATCAACCGCGTGCAGTACGTCATGTCCGGCCCGTCCAGCACCGGCACGGGCACCAGCCCGGCATGGCTGACCGCCGTGGCCTGCGGCGGCGGACAGGCCACCCGCACCTCGTGGCCCGCCGCCTGCAGCGCCCAGCCCAGCGGCACCATGCAGTAGTAGTGCCCGGCCCAGTCGGACACGGTGAAGAGGACTCTCATCCAGGGCTCCCGGCTCTCGGCTCTCGGGCCGCCAGCTTCACCGCGGGCCCTAGACCAGAACTAGAAGAGCCGTCGAGCTACCCGCCCTCCTCGGGGCCCGACTTCCAACTCCCGCCCGCGGGGCGACCCCCGGACACCGACCGCGCTTGCCGGAACCTATAACGCGGCTCTAGGCACCGCCTCTAGGTTCAGCCGCCATGACGCAGTTCTCGTTGGATGACAAGGTCGTGGTCGTCACCGGCGCGGAGACGGACACCGGAGCGGCCGTCGCGGCCGAACTCGCCCGCAGGGGCGCCGCCGTGGCCCTGCAGTACGCCACCTCCTTCGCGCGCGCCAAACAAGTCGTACGGGACATCGAGCAGGCCGGCGGCCAGGCCGTCGCCATCAAGGCCGACCTGCAGGACCCCGCCCAGACCGAGCTGCTGTGCAAGAAGGCCTGGGGCGCGTTCGGCGACGTCGACATCGTGGTGACGACCGAACCCGACCACCCCGAACCGCAGCCCGCCGCGGACCCCGTCACCCGCCTCGCCGAGACGGTACGGCTGCGCCTGACCGCCGGCCTCGGCCCGATGTACGCCGCCCTGCCCGCCATGACGCTGCGCGGCACCGGCGCCCTGGTGCACCTCGGCGCCCCGCGGCGCGAGCAGCCGCAGGAGGGGGAGACGGAGGCGGCCCGGGCCGTCGCCGCCGCCGCGATGCGCGAGGCGATGGACCGGCTCGCCCGGGAGACCGCCCCCCGCGGCCTCACCGCGCACCTGCTCCCCGCCGACCCGCCCGGAGGAGCCGCCCACGCCGTCACGCGCCTGCTCTCCGCCCCGGCCACCGCCGGCACGGGCGCCTGAGCGGGGGAGGGGCGGCCACGATGAGGGTGCTGTTCACCGCGACCAACTGGAAAGGCATCTACTTCTGCATGGTGCCGCTCGGCTGGGCCCTGCAAGCGGCCGGCCACGAGGTACGGGTGGCCTGCGCCCGGGACCAGGCCGACACCATCGCCCGGGCCGGCCTGGTCCCGGTCCCGGTGCTCCACGGCTTCGAACTGATGCAGGTCGAACGCATGTCGCGCTACGCCGCGGCCGTGCGCGACCCGGACGGCTTCGCCGCCGCACCACCGGTGCACCCCCTCACCGGACAGCCGGTGGCGCACTACGGCGAGTACGACGTCGACGCGCACCGCGAGGAGTTCTCCCGCCGCTACGACGAGACCATGGGCCGCAACTGCGACGCCGCGGTGGCCCTCGCCCGGGCCTGGCACCCCGACCTGGTGGTGCACGACCTCATGACCCCCGAAGGCGTCCTGGCCGCCGAGACCACCGCAGTCCCGTCCGTCTACCACTCACCCGGCCTGTTCGGCAGCATGGAAGCAGGCCTGCACGACCCCACCGGAGCCTTCCCCCGCCACGGCGTCCACGGCTGGGACCGCTCCCGCATCGCCTACGCGATCGACCCGTCACCCGACCTCATGGCACCCGACCTGGGCAGCGCACTGCGCCTGCCGGTGCGCTACGTCCCCTACAACGGCCCCGGGGCGATGGAACCGTGGCTGCTGGAGCGCCCCGCGCGCCCCCGGGTCTGCCTGCTGTGGGGCAACTCGGCCTCGGGTATCTTCGGCACCGACCTGCCGGCGCTGCGCCACGCGGTCGACGCGGTCGTCGGGGCCGGCGCCGAACTCGTGCTCACCGCGGCGCCCGACCAGGTCGCCGCACTCGGCGAACTGCCCGACGGCGTACGGCTGCTGAGCGACCAGCCGCTGCACCTCCTGCTGGAACACTGCGACGCGGTCATCCACCAGGGCAGCGTCAACCCGATGATGACGGCGCTGTCGCTGCCCCAACTGGTCCTCGCGCTCACCGACGACCAGATCGAGATCGGCCGGCGCTTCGCCGCCGGCGGCTCGGCGATCCTGCTGCCCGGCCTCACCGCCACCGCGCGGGACGTACGCACCGCCGTCGCCCGGCTGCTCACCGACGGCTCGCTCAAGGAGGCGGCCGCGGCCGTCAAGGCCGACGCGGACGCCCACCCGAGCGTCGCCGAGACGGTGCCCGCGCTGGAACGGCTCGCCCGCACCGGCGAACTGTCCGCCGCCGACCTGCCCGCGCGCGCCCTCCAGCCGTAGCCGACCCACCACCCATGACCGCGAGGAGGAAGGACCAGTGACGATGATCGAGTACGGGGCCGGGGCGGACGTCCTGGACGAACTGCACCGCTGGCTGCTCACGGAGCACGGCGAGACCGTGGACCCGGACCGCCTGCGGCACGTGCGCGCCGAGGTGGAACGCGTCGTCGCGCAGGGCGTGCCCGGCGCGGTGGTCGAACTCGGCTGCTTCCGCGGCGCGATGACGCTGTGGATCCGCTCGGTGCTCGACGCCCTCGGCGACGACCGCCCGGTGCACGTCTTCGACTCCTTCGAGGGCCTGCCCGACACCACCGAGGAGGACGAGATCGTGATGCCGCTGGGGGCGATGTCCGCCAGTCAGGCCGAGGTCCTGAAGACCTTCGAGGCCTGGCACAGGACGCCCCCCGTGATGCACCCCGGCTGGTTCGAGGACACCCTGCACGACGGCCTGCCCGGGCAGATCGCCTTCGGCTACCTCGACGGCGACCTCTACAGCTCCACCGTCGTCTCGCTGGCCGAGTGCGTCCCGCGGCTGGCCCCCGGCGGCGCGCTGATCTTCGACGACTACGCGGACCCCGAGGCCAACCCGCGTACCGTGGTCAAGTTCCCCGGGGTCAAGACCGCCTGCGACGAGTACTTCGGCCGGCCCACACCGGTGGAGGTGCTGATCGGCGAGGGCGATCTCGCCTACGGGCGCTATGTGAGGCCGTCGTCCTGAATGGACATCATCGGCAACGGGTTTCTGGCCAAGCACCTGGCGGCCCTCGCGGCGCACCACCGTGGGGTGGTGGTGGCCGCGGCCGGGGTCTCCGCGGCCCAGCACACCGCGCCCGAGGCCTTCCAGCGGGAGACCGACCTGGTCCGGGCCCTGGTCGACCGGTGCCTGCGCAGCGGCGAGCGGCTGGTGTTCTTCTCCACGGCCTCCAGCGGCATCTACTCACAGCCCGGACAGCCGGGCACCGAGGACGCGAAGGTGGTGCCCGGCACCGCCTACGGGCGCCACAAGCACACCCTGGAACAGGAGTTGGCCGCATCCCCGGTGGAGCACCTGATCCTGCGGCTGGGCCACGTGGTCGGCCGGGACCAGCCCTCCCACCAGCTGCTGCCCGCGCTGGCCGCACAGGTGAGCTCGGGCCTGGTGCGGATCTTCCCCGGGGCCCGCCGGGACCTGATCGACGTCGCCGACGTGGTCACCGTCATCGACGCGCTGCTGCGCGCGGGCGTCAGCCGCACGACCGTGAACGTGGCCTCGGGGTACGCCGTGCCGATCGAGCAGATCATCCGGCACCTCCAGCTCAGGCTCGGGACGACGGCGCGGTGGAGCTACAGCGCGCCCGTCGTCACCCAGGAGATCTCGATCAGGAAGCTGCGCTCCCTGGTCCCGGCCGTGGACGCGATGGGATTCGGCCCGGACTACTACCGCGAGGTCCTCGACAAGTACCTCCCGCTCGGCCGACCCGGCGGACTGGCCGCGGCACCCAAGTAACCGCCTGTCAGGAGAACCAGATGGTTGATGTCATTGTCGTCGGCGGCGGGCCGGTGGGCATGCTGCTCGCCGCCGAACTGCGGCTGCACGACGTCGAGGTGGTGGTGCTGGAGAAGCAGGCGCGGCCCAGCCCGCACTCACGGGCCTTCCGCCTCCAGCCGCGGACGATGGAGATGCTCGACTACCGCGGCCTGGCCCAGCGGTTCCGGGACGGGCGCAAGGAGTGGCCGATGGCCCACTTCGCCGGCCTCCAGCCGCTGCTGCGGCTGGACGGGCTGGAGAGCGAGCACGCCTACTCGCTGCTGATCCCGCAGGCCGAGACCGAGCGGCTGCTGGCCGAGCGGGCCGCCGAGCTCGGCGCGACCGTACGGCGCGGCCACGCGCTGACGGGGCTGTCGCAGGACGAGGAGGCCGTGCGGGCCGAGGTCGTGGGACCGGACGGGCCGTACACCCTGCGGGCGGACTACCTGGTGGGCTGCGACGGCGGCGCCGGCACGGTCCGCAAGGCGGCCGGCTTCGCGTTCCCCGGCACCTCGGCGCAGGTGACCGCCCTGCTCGGGGACGTCGTCCTGGAGGACCCGGACCAGCTGCCCACCGGCATCCCCGGCACCGCGCGCACGCCCCGCGGCCTGCTCATGGCGGTCGCCCTGGAACCGCCGGTCACCCGGGTACTGACCACCGAGTTCCGCGCGCCGCAGGCCGCCGGCACAGCCCCGGTCACCGTCGAGGAACTGCGCTCGGCCGTCCAGCGGGTGACGGGCGAACAGGTCGAGATCCGCGAGGCGCGCTGGCTGTCACGGTTCGGCGACGCCACCCGGCTGGTCGAGGAGTACCGGCGCGGGCGCGTCCTGCTGGCCGGGGACGCCGCGCACATCCACTTCCCGATCGGGGCGCAGGGCCTGAACCTGGGCCTGCAGGAGGCCATGAACCTCGGCTGGAAGCTGGCGGCCGAGGTGCGCGGCGAGGCGCCCGAGGGGCTGCTCGACAGCTACCACCGCGAGCGCCACCCGGTGGCCGTGCGGGTGCTGCGCGAGACCAGGGCCCAGCTCGCGCTGATGAACCCCGACGAGCGCACCGACCCGCTGCGCGAACTGGTCGCCGAACTGCTGGCGATCCCGCAGGTCAACCGGCACCTGGCCGGGCTGGTGGCCGGCACCGACACGTGCTACGCCGACCAGGGCCAGGACCACCCGTGGGTCGGACGGCCCGCTCCCCGGCTGGAGCTGAAGGCCGAGGACGGCCGGGAGGTCCGCGTCGCCGAACTGCTCAACCCCGGGCGCGCCGTACTGCTGGCACTGGCGGCCCCGCCCGCCGTACCGCTGCCCCGCGGCGTCGACCTGGTCACCGCCACCGCCGCGACGCCCCCGGACGCGCAGGCCCTGCTCATCCGCCCCGACGGCCACGTGGCGTGGGCGGGCGCGGCGGACGACCCGGCGCTGACCCGCGCGCTGGAGACCTGGTGCGGCCGAAGCAGCCGCCGAGAGAAGGGAAACCCCATGGAGAAGTTCACCCTCGACGACGTCCGCCGCGTGATCCGGTCCTGCGCGGGCGAGAACGACACCGTCGACCTCGACGGCGACATCGCCGGCGTCCCGTTCGCCGAACTCGGCTACGACTCGCTGGCCCTGCTCGAAACGGCGGCCGTCATCGAGCGGGAGTACGAGGTGGAGCTGCCCGACGGCGGGCTGTACGAACTCGAAACCCCCGGCCGGGTCGTCGACTTCGTGAACGGGGCCCTGGCCGTCAGGTCGTGAGACCGGGGTCCTGGCCCGGCGCGCCCGGGCCGCCCGGTACGCCCTCCCCGGGCGGGGGAGCGTACTGGGCGAGCCCGTGGCCCAGCGACCAGTCGGCCGGCGCGTTCTCCGTCAGGACGACGAACACGTTGCGCGGCTCGGTGCCCGCGTACGCCCGGGCGAGCTCGGCGATCCGCGCGTACAGGGCCCGCTTCTGCGCGTCCGTGCGCCCGGCGCGCAGCGTGACGGACACGTACACGATGCCCTCGTCCCGCCGCACCCCGAGGTAACCGCCGTAGCGCAGCGTGCTGTTGGTGCCGTCGTGCCCGACCAGCACCTGGAAGTGGTCGTCCGGCGGGATCCCGATCGTCTCCACCAGCGCCTCGTGCACGGCGCGCCCGAGGGCATCGAGCCGCTCGGGGCCCCCCAACGCGTCGATGCGGACGAACGGCATGCCTTCTCCCTCCCCGGAACCATCTGTACGTACCAGTAGGTACAGCCTCGGGCGGCCCCGGGGCAAGGGCTGACCCGGCGACCCGGTGCGCAAATCGTTACATTGAGGACATTTGGCAGCTGTGCCAGGCACCGTGCGTCCACGCAAAGAAGGCCGACCGCCTTCGGAAAGGGTCCCCATGCGCCCCGCCCTCAGCCCCGCCGTCCTCGCCGAACTGCGCCGGCCCCGGCCCTACCCGGCGGTGTCCGTCCTGATGCCCACCCACCGCCGCGAACCGGACAGCACCCAGGACCCGGTCCGGCTGCGCAACCTGCTGGCCGAGGCCAAGGAGCGGGTCCAGGCCGACCCGAAGGTCTCCCGGGCCGACCGCATCGACGTCCTCGAACAGCTCGACCGGGCGCTCGCCGAGGTCGACCTCGTCCACGCCGAGGACGGCCTGGCCGTCCTCGCCGCGCCCGGCGAGCACCAGGTGTGGTCATTCGCCCGCACCGCCCCCGCCCGGGTGGTCCTGTCCGACACCTTCCTCACCCGCAACCTGGTCGCAGCCCAGGCCGCCGAGCGCCCCTACTGGGTGCTCGCCGTCGCCGCCGACCGGGCCGTGCTGTGGGGCGGCAACCAGGAGCGGGTCACCGAGGAGAGCGGCAACGGCTTCCCGCTGGTCCGCACCTTCCCCAACCCCGACCCCGAACGCCAGGAGCGCATCGGCGACACCCCCAGCACCTTCCGCGACGAGGAGACCAAGACCTTCCTGCGCCAGGCCGACGCCGCGATCGGCAAGGTCCTGGCCGCCGACCCCCGCCCGCTGTACGTCGTCGGCGACGCCCCCGCCCTCGCCCTGCTGGACGCCGCCGGCCCCATCGCCAAGGAGGCCGCCGCCCAGATCACGCACGGCGGCCTCGCCCAGGCCGACACCGCGGCCGTGCGGCGGGTGGTCGCCCCCGCCGCCCGCGCCCACGCCGAGCGCGAGATCGACGACGCCCTCGCCCAGCTCGACAAG
This sequence comes from Kitasatospora sp. NPDC101108, assembly GCF_055584725.1. Lineage (NCBI taxonomy): Bacteria > Bacillati > Actinomycetota > Actinomycetes > Kitasatosporales > Streptomycetaceae > Kitasatospora > Kitasatospora sp. NPDC101108. The sequence goes on along the minus strand of NZ_JBVJLM010000010.1, from coordinate 29,361 downwards.
GCCCGCGGCCGCCAGGAGTTCGCCGCCGGCCTCGACGAGGTCTGGCGGGCCGCCGGCGAGGCCCGCATCGCCCGCCTGGTCGTCGAGGAGAACTACCGCGCCACCGTCCGCGACGACGGCGACCACCTCGTCCCCGCCGAGGCCGACGAGGCCGGCGCCCGCGAGGACATCGTCGACGAGGTCATCGAGCGCGCCCTCGACACCGGCGCCCGGATCACCTTCGTCCCCGACGACACCCTCGCCGACAACCGGCACATCGCCGCCGTCCTGCGCCACTGACCCCGGCCCCGCCGCGCCCCGCCTCACCGCCCGGGCGCGGCGGCCTCCGACTCCTTCGGCAACTCCTTCGGAGGCCGGAGCTACGACGCCCTGGAGTGTCGCCGAGTCGTAAATCGGTTGGGCCGGTGCCCCGCCGGCTGCTACCGTCAGCGCAGCCGTGGAAGAGACGCGAGGAGGTGAGACCCATGAAGGCTGTATCCGTGTGGGTGCTCCCCCTTGTCGTCACGGTGGGCGATTGACGTTGGTGTCGCCCGGGAGCGCCTCAGACCAGGCACTTCCGAAAGGCACCACCATGAACCCTTCCCATCCCGCCCCGAACGGGCGCACCGCCGACCACCGCGCCCTCACGCTGGCGCGGGTCCGCGACACCGAGTGGCACGCCGTGGAGGACGACCGGGTGGTCGGCCGCGGCGACGCCTCGCGCCGGCCCGACGGGCGGCTGTTCGTCAGCATCGACGCGTGGCACGACACGGTCTTCGACAGGATCGCCGCCGCGATGCTGGCCGACCTGCGGGCGCCGCTGCACACCGTGGTCGACGAGGACGACCACGCCACGGCCGCCGCCTGGCGGCGCGCCGGCTTCACGACCGCGCACCGCGAGCACGGCTACCGGGTGCCCACCGACCCCCGGGTCACCGGACTCGGTCCGGCGCGGCCCCCGGCGGGCGTCACGATCGTGCCCGCGGGCCTGGCCGAGGAGGCCCCGCTGCACGCCCTGGCGCGCGCCCTCCACGACGAGATCGAGGCCGGCGCCGGCTGGCACTGCGTACCGGCCCAGATTCTGCCCCGCCCGGCGGGCACCCTGGTGGCCGACCCCGCCCGGTACGCGGTGGCGCGCCGGCACGACCGGTACGTGGGGCTGATCCGGGTGTCACCGCCGCGCCGCCCGCGCATCGGCCTGCTCGCCGTACGCGCCGAGCTGCACCGCCGCGGCATCGCCCGGGCCCTGCTGGCCCACGCACTGGAATCCCTGCACCGTGAAGGCACCACCGAAGCGTGGGCCGAGGCGGCGGAGTCCAACCCGGCCGCCACCGCACTCCTCAAGGGCGTCGGCGCCCACCGCACGAGCACCACCCTGCAACTCGTCCACCATTGACGCCTCCCCAGGCCGCACCACGTCACGAATCGAAGAGGTGAATGACCATGACCAAGACAACGAACGGCATCGAAGTCGAAGGCACCGTCGTCGAGTGCCTGCGCAACGCCAACTTCAAGGTCGAACTCCCCAACGGGCACATCGTGCTCGCCCACATCAGCGGGAAGGTCCGGAAGAACCACATCAAGATCCTCCCGCACGACCGGGTGCTCGTGGAGCTCAGCCCCTACGACCTCACCCGCGGCCGGATCCGCTACCGCTACCGCAACTAGCAGCCGGCGGCCACGGCGGCCCGGCACGCTCCCCCGTGGCGTGCCGGGCCGTCACCGGCGGTTCTGCCGCATCCGGGCCGAGCGGCCCGGGCGTCCCGCGGTGTTCCTCGTGGAGGATGCCAGCCCGCAGCCCCGCCGTGTTGGCACTGCGTCGCCACTTCCTTGGCAACGCGTCCACAAGCCGCCCGAACCACCCGCGCCCGCGCCCCCGGCCGGCTCCCGCCGGCCGGACACGGACGGCCGACCGCAGCCGATCCGCCCCGCCCCGGCAGGCCCCCGCCCGGCCGCCAGACCCCCTACGGCCGCTCGCCGACGCCCTCGGTGTCGATGTGCGGCAGCAGCCGGTCCAGGAACCGCGGGGTCCACCAGGCCCCCGCGCCCAGCAGGGTCATCACCGCCGGCACCAGCAGCAGCCGCACGATCGTGGCGTCCACCAGCACGCTGACCGCCAGGCCCAGGCCCATCATCTTGACCACCACGTTGTCGCTGAGGATGAACGCCGCGAACACGCTGACCATGATCAGCGCGGCGCAGGTGATCACCCGCGCGGTGATCTCCAGCGCGTGCGCGACCGAGTCCTGGCTGCGCCCGGTGCGCAGCCAGGACTCGTGGACGCGCGAGAGCAGGAAGATCTCGTAGTCCATGCTCAGCCCGAAGACGATCGCGAACATCATCATCGGCACGTAGCTCTCGATCGGGACCTTCCCCGCGACCCCGAGCGCCGGCCCGCCCCAGCCCCACTGGAAGACCGCGACCACGACCCCGTACGAGGCCGCGATCGACAGCAGGTTGAGCACCGCGGCCTTGACGGCGACGAGCAGGCCGCGGAAGACCGCGAGGATGATCAGGAAGGCCAGCGCGACCACCACCGCGATGATCAGGACCAGCCGGCTGGAGACGATGTCCAGGAAGTCGACGTGGGCCGCGGTGTTGCCGGTCACGTACGTCCTCGCCCCGCTGCCGGCCACCGCGTCGGGCAGCACGGTGTCCGACAGGCGGTTGACCAGGTCGGTGGTGGCCCGGTCCTGGGGGGCGCCCGCCGGGACGACGGTGGCGAACAGCACCTCGCCGTCCGGGCTGGTCTGCAACGGGGTGGTGCTCGCCGCGCCGGGCAGGCCGGTCAGGGCGTGCTGCACGGCGCCCTGCACGCCCGCCCGCGCGCCGGCGGGCACCGCGCCCTGGTCGACGACCACGGTCAGCGGCGCGTTCGCGCCCGGCCCGAAGGCCTGGGAGACCAGGTCGTAGGCCCGCCGGTCGGTGAAGGAGGTCGGGTCGGCCCCGTCGCCGATGTGGCCCAGCTGGATCGAGAACAGCGGCACCGACAGCACCCCGAGCGTGACCACCCCGGCCACCAGGTACCGCCAGGGGTGCGCCTCGACCCGCCGGGCGTAGCGGTGCCAGCTGCCGCCGCCCCGCCCGCCGCCCCCGGCCTCGGCGATCGGACGGCGCACCGCGAACCGGTCCATCCGACGGCCGATCAGCCCCATCAGCGCCGGCAGCAGGGTCAGCGCGCCGAGCACCGCCGACACCACCGTCACGGCCGCCGCCGCGCCGAGCTTGGCGATGAAGGAGATGCCCGACACCGACAGCCCGGACAGCGCGATGATCACCGTGCAGCCGGAGACCAGCACCGCCCGCCCGCTGGTCGCCACCGCCTGCCCGGCGGAGGCGACCGGGTCCACGCCGTCCATCAGGTTCTGCCGGTGACGGGTGAGCAGGAACAGCGCGTAGTCGATGCCGACCCCGATGCCGATCATGGTCGCCAGGGTCGGCGCGACGGTGGCGAACGTGGACAGCGCCGCGACCAGCCCCAGCACACCCAGCCCGACCACGGCCGCCACCAGCGCCGTCAGCAGCGGCAGCCCGGCCGCGATCGCGCTGCCGAAGCCCACCAGCAGCACCACCACCGCCACCGCGAAGCCGATCACCTCGCTGGAACGGTCGTCCGCCGCCGGCCGGGCCAGCTCACCCAGCGGACCGCCGTACTCCACCTGCACCCCGGCCTGGCGCAGCGGGGCGACGGCGGCGTCCACCCCGTCCAGGTAGCCGCGGCCCAGCAGCGTGGGGGAGGTGTCGAAGCGCACCGTGATGTAGCCGGTCAGCCCGTCGGGGGCCAACGGCCCGCCCGGCGGGGCGCTCTGACCGGGCGGCGGCAGCGGGCTCTGCGCGGTCAGCACGTGCGGCAGCTGCTGCAGCGAGGAGACGGCCTGGGAGACCTCCGGCTGGAAGCCGGCCAGCTGCCGGGCGTCGTGCAGCACCACCTGGGAGCTGGTGCCCGCGGCGGCCGGCTCGTGCGCCTGCAGCACCGCCCGCCCCTGCTGCGCCTGGGTGCCGGGCAGGGAGAAGTCGTCCGAGTAGGTGCCGCCGACCGCCCTGTCGGCGGCCTGGACGCCGGCCAGGGCCACGAGCCACAGCACGATGACGACCAGTGAGTGACGCGCGCACCACTCACCCAGGCGGCGCAGCGCCGCCCGTCTGCCGGGGGCCGCGGTGGTGGTCGGGGCGCGGCGGGCGGACGACGGCATGAACGGCTCCCGGGGTCTCCTGCGCGCTGGTGCGCCGCATCGGCGCAGTGTCCCCGCCGGGTGCGGGCCCGCCCACCGGTACCGGCGGGTAGTCGCCCCTCCGGCCCCGGCCCCCCGGCACCCGGCCCCGGCGCCCGGCCCCGGCGCCCGCTCCCGTACGGGGGACCGGGACCCACTTCCCCCGCCCTACCGGTCAGTTGGCTAGACTGCCCCGGCCCGATGTGATCACGAAGGGACAGGGACGAGCATGGGGGAGACCTGGATGACCGCGACCGATCCCGACCCGGCGCAGCCGGCCGGGCCGCAGATCCGCCAGGACATCCCGCACAGCGCCCGGATGTACGACTACTTCCTCGGCGGCAAGGACAACTTCGCCGTCGACCGCGAAGCCGCCGAGCGCGTCCTGACCGTCTTCCCCACCATGCGCACCGCCGTCCGCGCCAACCGCACCTTCATGCACCGCGCCACCCGCGCCCTGGCCCGGCGCGGCCTGAGCCAGTGGCTGGACATCGGCACCGGCATCCCCACCTCGCCCAACCTCCACGAGGTCGCCCAGGCCGTCGAACCGCGCGCCCGCGTCGTCTACGCCGACAACGACCCCGTCGTCCTGGCCCACTCCCGCGCCCTGATGACCAGCACCCCCCAGGGCCGCACCGCCTACGTCCACGGCGACGTCCGCGACCCCGCCTCGATCCTGACCACCCCCCAGGTCGCCGAGACCCTCGACCTGACCCGGCCCGTGGTCCTGTCGATGGTCGCCCTGCTCCACTTCGTCCCCGAGCTCGACGACGCCCACGCCATCGTCCAGCACCTCCTGGACCCCCTGCCGTCCGGCTCCGCCCTGGTCCTCTCCCACGCCACCGCCGAACTCGACCCGCCCGGCGCCTCCAAGGTCGAGGAGATCTACAACCAGGCCGGCACCTCCCTCCGCCTGCGCCCCCGGGCCGAGTTCGCCACCTTCTTCGAAGGCCTGGACCTCCTCGACCCGGGCATCGTCCCGGCCCACCGCTGGCACCCCGAGGGCACCGAGGACACCGCCGACCTGCTGCCGGCCGCCGTCACCGACGCCCAGGTCTCCTTCTACGCCGGCGTCGCCCTCAAGCCCTGACCCCCTGGCGCCCGGCCCCCGGCCCCCGGTCCCTGACCCCCTGACCCCGGTCCCTGACCCTTCCGACCGGGAGCCCGTCCGACTGTTACACGACGGTGACGTTCCGCACACAACCGGTGGCGCCGGGTGAGACGTCTCCAGGAAGGACAGTGCCCGAACCGCACCGCCGGTGCCTCGGGCCGAACGACCACCTCCCCCTGAAAGGGGTGCACCCGTGATCGTCACCAAGCGGAACTCCCTGCGCCTGGCCACCGTCGCCGCCCTCGGCGCGCTGCTCCTCGGGGCGGCGGGCACCGCCATGGCGGCCGCCCCGGCGGCCTCCGCCGCGCCCGTCGTCTCCCTCGCCGCCGCCCCCGCGTCCGCCGGCATCACCGCCAAGCCGTCGGCCACCTCCGTCCAGGCCTGGCAGCTGTTCCGGGTCACCGGCACCACCACCGGCCTCACGGCCGGCAGCACGGTGACCGTCCAGCAGAAGCAGCACGGCGCGTGGGTCACCCTGCCGGCCTCCGTGCACACGACCCGCAACGGCTCCTACTCCCTCGGCGTGAAGCTCGGCATCAAGGGCCCCAATGAGCTGCGCATCGTCAGCGGGAACACCGCCTCGTCCGTGTTCACCGTGACCGTGCGCTGACCCCGCGCCCCCCGGCGGCCCGCCGGGTGCAGCACCCCTGCACCCGGCGGGCCGCCGCCGTCCCGGGCGGCCGGCCCTACCCGGACGGCGGCGCCTTCCCGGCACCCCCGTCCCCGTCCCCGTTCCTGTTCCCGTCCCCGCTCTCCTCCCCGCCCCCGCCCCCCCCCCCCCCCCCCCCCCCGTCCTCGAACTCGACGTTGACGCGCTGCTCCGGCCGCCGCTCCTCCTGGCGCGCGATGGACGACAGGACCTCCTGGTCCGGCCCGGTCAACGGGGGCTGCAGGATGCTGCGCGGCCACAGCCGCCGGTGCAGGACCACGTTGGTCTCGGCGGCGTACACGGTGATCTGGGCGTTCAGGTAGAGCCAGGACAGCAGGCCGATCACGGTGGCGAAGAAGCCGTAGACGGCCGTGGCGTGCCGCAGCTGGTGGGCGACCAGCAGAGCGCCGAAGGCCTGCAGCACGGTGAACAGCGGGCCGGCGAGCAGGCACCCGGGCAGCAGCGCCCGGGTGGGCACGCTCTTGGGCGTGAGAACGCGGAAGCACGCCAGGCACAGGGCGGTGTTGACCAGGGCGGACAGCACCAGCCCGCCGACGCGCGCGGCCGGCCCCGTCAGGGCGAGGGCGACGAGCGTGGCCGCGGAGGTGGCCAGCAGCAGCCCGAGGGCCAGGACGGCGAACAGCAGCAGGCTGCGGGCCAGGCGCGGCCAGTAGCCGGGCCGGACCACCCCCGGCACGTTCCAGATCTCGGCCATGGCGTGCTGGAGGACCTGGGCGATGCCCAGCGTGCCGTACAGCAGGCCGAGCACGGCCACCACCAGGGCCAGCCCGCTGCCCTGCACCGAGTGGACGTTCTGGCGCAGCTGGTCGCCGATGATCGGGAAGTCGGCGAGGGCCGAGTTGACGACGGACTGCTGGGCCTGCGGATGGCCGTGGAGGACGAAGCCCAGGACGGTGCTGAGCAGGAGCAGCAGCGGGATGAGGGCCACGAAGCCGTAGTAGGTGATCAGGGCCGCCAGCAGGCCGCCGCGGTCGTCCCCGTACTTCTTGATCACCCCGACGACCGTTCCGGGGACCCGGAGCCGCTGCTGGGCACGGTCGAGGGCGCGCAGGGCGCGTTCGACGGGGTTCATCTGCCACCTCCGGGCCGGACTCGTCCGTTCGGCCGAGCGCCTACCCCACCGGCGCGCCGGCCACCGCCAACCGCGTGCGGGGCCGCCAACCGCGTGCGGCCGGCCCCGCACGGGGTACACGCCGCGGCGACGGGAGGTGCGAAGCGGTGACCTGCGACGACGCGGTGCTGGGCGGCGCCCTGGCCGAGCTGCTCACCGGCTCCCGGACCAGCGGCCCGGCCGAGCTGCCCGCCCTGGTGCACGAGGCCGCCCGCGCGCTGGGCGCGGACGGCGCACGGGTCTTCCTCGCCGACGTCCAGCAGCACTCCCTCGTCCCGCTGCCCGGCCCCGGGCCGGGGGAGTACGGCCACCGGATCGACATCGAGAGCACGCTCGGCGGCCGCGCCTACCGCCTGCAGCAGACCCAGCTGTCCGCCGGCCCGCCGCCCACCGGCTGGTTCCCCCTGGTCGACGGCATCGAACGGATCGGCGTACTTCGGATCGAAGGCCTCGACCGCACAGCACCGGAGCGCCGCACCATCGAACGCTGCGAGGCGCTGGCCGCCCTGGTCGCCCTGCTGGTGGTCTCCAAGAGCGCCTACAGCGACGTCATCGTCGAAGCGGGCCGCCGGCAGCCGATGAGCCTGCAGGCCGAACTGCTGTGGGCCTTCCTGCCGCCGCGCACCATCGGCACCCACGACGTCACCTCCAGCGCCGTCCTGGAACCCGCCTACGACGTCGGCGGCGACGCCTTCGACCACGCGGTGGCCCGCGGCCACCTCCACGTGTCCGTGTTCGACGCGATGGGCCACGACCTCGCCTCCGGCGGCGCCAGCTCCGTCGCCCTGGCCGCCTGCCGCTCCACCCGCCGCTCCGGCGGCGGCCTGGCGGACATCGCCCGCACCATCGACCGCGCCCTCGCCCGGTGGATCCCGGACCGACTGCTCACCGCCGTCATCGCCGACCTCGACACCGCCACCGGCGAACTGTCCTGGGTCAACTGCGGCCACCCGCCGCCGCTGCTCATCCGCGACGCCCGCGTCGTCCCCGACGCCCTGCGCCGCACCCCCGAACTGCCGCTCGGCCTCGGCTTCCACCAGCACGGGCCGCAACCCGTCCACCACGCCAGGCTCCAGCCCGGCGACCGACTGCTGGTCTACACCGACGGGGTCACCGAGGCCCGCTCGGCCACCGGCCAGCTCTTCGGCGAACACCGCCTGACCGACACCCTGGTCCACCACATGGCCGGCGGCGACCCCGCCCCCGAAGCCCTGCGCCGCCTGGTCCATGCCCTGCTCACCCACCAGGACCACCAGCTGCGCGACGACGCCACCATCGCCCTGGCCGAGTGGCACCCGCGGCGCCACGGGAACGGACGCACTGTCAGTGGCCCCGCCTAGGGTGGGAACCACGACGGAGAGGGCGCCGCGAAGGCGCCCGCGAAGCCCGCCGGAAAACCACCACCGAAAACAGGGGGGCACACCCATGTCCGCGAACAGGATCAAGCACAAGGTCAACCACGTCTCTCTGGTGGTCGACAAGTCCGGCTCGATGCGCCAGCACCAGGCCCAACTCATCCGCGTCGTCGACGAGTTCGTCAAGGGCCTGCAGGAGGAGTCCGACCGCCTCGGCCACGAGACCCGGATCAGCCTCTACGCCTTCGACCACGAAGTGCAGAACCTCGTCTGGGACATGGACGTCAAGCACCTGCCGTCCCTGCGCGGCCTCTACCGCGTCGACAACGGCGCCACCGCGCTCATCGAAGCCGCCGTGAAGTCCGTCGACGACCTGAAGAACATCTGGGAGGGCTACGGCGAGCACTCCTTCCTCCAGGTCGTCGTCACCGACGGCGAGGAGAACGCCTCCGGCTTCTCCCAGACCGGCCGGATGCACACCCGCATGAACAACGGCCAGGGCACCACCGTCCTGCGCACCTGGCGGGACCGCATCCAGGGCGCCATGGACGACCTGCCCGAGCACTGGACCTCGGCCATCCTCGTCCCCAACTCCCTGGCCAAGCGCACCGCCCAGGAGTACGGCTTCCCCGCCGGCAACATCGCGATCTGGGACGCCGACTCCAGCAAGGGCGTCGAAGAGGCCATCGGCACCGTCAAGTCCGCCGCCACCAGCTTCCTGCGCGGCCGCGAACAGGGCGTGCGCGGCACCAAGAACCTCTTCGCCATGGGCCAGGACCTCAACACCGCCGAGGTCAACGCCAAGCTCGACGCCCTCGACACCGGCAAGTACATCCTGATCCCCGTCGACCAGGCCACCGCCATCCGCGACTTCGTCACCAGCGCCGGCCACCAGTACCGCACCGGCTGCGCCTTCTACGAGCTCTCCAAGCGCGAGAAGATCCAGGGCAACAAGCAGCTCGCCGTCGCCGAGAAGGACCCGGCCACCGGCCGGATGACCGGCCGCGTCTTCTCCGGCCCGGCCGCCCGCCAACTCCTCGGCCTGCCCGCCGCCGAAGCCACCGTCAAGCCCGGCGACAACCCGAACTACACCGTCTTCGTCCAGTCCACCTCCGTCAACCGCAAGCTCGTCCCCCACACCAAGCTCCTCGTCCTCCTCTGACCCCCCGCACCGCTCGCCGCACCGGCCCCCAGGGGGCAGCGGGGAGGACGCGGCAAGGAGGTGGTGGCGGGGACACGCTCCGGGGCCGGGAGGGTGACGGTGTCTCCCATCGGCGGCCCCCGTGGTATCAAAGCCCCGGTCAGCGGGTGTGGGACGTTCGGGACGGCCACGATCGGGCCTTGCGCCGGGGCGCTCGCGGGCAGACCGGCCGGACCGGCGGCAGTCGACCGAGTCCTGCCGGCCGCCCCCGACCGCCCACGCCCTGACCGTCGACGGCGTCGTCGGCACGGCCGTCAAGAACGCCCTCTACACCAGCACCCCCACCCCGCTGCCCAGCGGCGCCGTCGACCCCACCAAGGTCCTGAACGCCGCGAAGTCCTACCTCGGCGTCCCGTACGTGTGGGGCGGCGGCCACTCCCTGCGCGGCGAGGGCCCCGGCCCCTCCCTCGGCACCTGCGACGGCTACACCGGCTCCATCCAGCCCTGCCCGGCCAACACCACGGCCGGCCTGGACTGTTCGGGCCTGGTCCGGGCGGCCTTCTGGTTCGGCGCCGGCCTCGACCTCGCCAACGGCGGCGACACCACCGAGCAGACCCTGGACCGCCACCTCACCCCCATCACCGAGTCCCAGCGCCGCCCCGGCGACGTCGAGTACTTCGGCACGGACGCGCACAACACCACCCACGTCGTGCTCTACGCCGGCACCGACCCGGCCACCGGCGCGGACATGATGTACGAGGCCAAGGAGACGGGCACCGACGTCCACTACGTCGGCCTGCGCACCGGCGGCTACTGGTACCACGTCACGGCCTGACCCCGGCCCCGGGAAGCCCGCGCCGTTCGGCCGACCGGCCGACGAAGGGGAGGCCTCGGCGCGCCGGCCGACCGGGCCGGCCGCCAGCATGAGGGCATGAAGACCGTCCTGCGCTGTGCGGCCGCCCTGGTACTGGCCGCGGCCCCGGCCGGCCCGGCGGCCCCGCCCGTCCGGGCCGAGCCGGCCGGGAACTGGGCGGCGCTCGCGCCCGGAATCGGCTACCGGGAACTGACGGTACGCACCGCCCACGGCCTCGCGCGGGTCTACGCCGTCCGCGCCGAGCTGCGCCGCCCCGGCGTACGGGCGGACCTGCTCTTCCCCGGCGCGGTGGCGGCCCGGGCGCCGCTGACGCGGCTGGCGGGGGAACGCGGGGCGGTGGCGGCGGTGAACGGGGACTTCTTCGACATCACCGAGACGCAGCACCCGGGCGTCCAGGCCACCGGGGCGGCCTCCGGGCCGGCCGTCCACCGGGGCAGGGCGCTGAAGGCGGCGGTCCCGGAAGCCCAGCGGTTCGGCTGGCGGCCACCGCCGGGCGACAGCGACCGGGACGTGCTCGGGGTCGGCGTGGACGGGGTGGCCCGCACCGCACGCCTGACGCTCCGGGGCCACCTGTGGACCACGCGCGGCGTCCGGCCGCTGGGCGGGCTGAACCAGTACGCCCTCCCGGTCGGCTCGATCGGCGCGTTCACCTCCGACTGGGGCGAGGCCTCCCGGGCCCGGGCGGCCTGCGGGAGCGACGAGTCGCGGCAGGCCGCCTGCACCACGGACACCTGGGAGCTGACGGTCCGTCACGGACGGGTGGTGGCGGCCTCCGCCACCCCGGGCAGCGGCCCGATCCCGGCCGGAAGCACCGTACTGCTCGGCCGCGAGGCCGGGGCCCGGGCGCTGGCCGCCCTGCCCCTCGGCTCGCCGGTCGCGGTGGACCACCGCCTGGCGTCGAGCGAACCGGTGCCCTTCACCTTCGCCCTGGGCGCCTACTCCCTGCTGCGGGGTGGAAGGCCGCCGGCGGGGCTGGACTCCACCGACATCGAACCGCGCAGCGCGGTCGGTCTCACGGATGGCGGCCGCACGCTGACGCTGCTGTCCACGGACGGCCGCGAGGGCACCTCCACCGGCCTGACCCTGACCGAACTCGCCCGGGTGGTGGGCGATCTCGGCTGCCCGGACGGCGTCTACCTGGACGGCGGCGCCTCGGCCACCCTGGTCACCCGCGACCCCGCCACCGGACGCCTCACCGTGCGCAACCACCTCGACCACGACCAGGAACGCCCGATCCCCAACGCCCTCGCCGTCTTCGCCGGATAGGCCCGCCCCCGCTACCGCGCCCACCTCCAGACCCCGTCATGTCCCCGATCCCGCCCGCCCGCCCGGCCCCCGGGCGGGGCCCTCCACCCCCTCCGTGCGACGACTCTGGACAGCGGCAGGGGAGTCGGCCACCCTCACCACCATGAACGCCCCGTACCGCCCGCACCGGCCCGCCGCCACCCCCCGTACCGCCCGCGCCGCGCTGTTCGACGCGGTGACCGCGGTCGGCGACGAGGCCGTCGCCCTGCTCGCCGACTGCCGCGGCGACACCCCGGTCCCCGGATCCGAGTGGACGGTCGCCGAGGCCGCCGCCCACCTGGCGACGGCCAACGAACTGATGGCCGCCCTGGCCGCCGGCGAGGAACGCCCGTACGGGGACGGCACCCCGGGCTCGCTCGCCGCGGCGAACGCCGCCTCACTCGCGGACCGGACCGAACGGCACCCGGCCGTCCTCGCCGCGCAGATCGCCCGGCAGGCACGGCAGTTCACGGCGGCGGCCGCCCCGCGCGCCGGCACCGAACCGGTGCGGACCCCGCTCGGCGCGATGGACCTGGACACCCTCGGCGCCTACCTGCTCACCCACATGCTGGCCCACCTCTACGACATCGCCCTCGCCCTCGGCCGCCCGCACCCGCTCGACCGCCGGCGCGTCGCACTGACCGTGCCGTTCCTGCGCACCGCCATGCCCCGGGTCGTCGACCCCCGCGCCGCGGCCGGCCACAGCGCCTGCTACCGCCTGCGGATGCGCGGCCTGGAAGGCTTCGCCGTGACCTTCACGGACGGCGCCGCCGTGGTGAGCCAGGAGCCGCCGCGCCGCCAGGACTGCACGATCCTCACCGAGCCGGTCGCCTTCTTCCTCATCGCCCTCGGCCGCTACAGCGCCACCGACGCCCTCCTGCGGGGCAAGGTCCTCGCCTGGGGCCGCCGCCCCTGGCTGGCCCCCGCCTTCGCCCGCCTCTTCGCCGCCCCCTGACCACTCGCCACTGTTGTCCAGCCGGTTGAAGCTCTGCTGCAGCACGTCGCCGAGCCGGCCGGCCTCGTGGCCCGCGGGCCAAGAAACCACGCCCGCGGGGGAAGCTGACACACGGTCGGCCGAGCCGACGGGCGGCCACCACGACTTCCGGCTTGCATGGAGCCGACAGTGCCCGCACGCGGCACACCTCGTGGAAGGTTCCAGAATGACGCTCGCCCCTCGACGCGCGGCGGTGCTCGCCGCCGCCCTCGCCGCGGTGTTCTCACTCCCGTCGCTCGCGCACGCCGACGCCGCCCCCGCCCCCGCCCACCAGAGCTCCCGCGGGCCGGACGGCAGACACGAGCTGATCAAGGACGGCGGCTTCGAAATCCCCCTGGTGGCTCCCCCCGGGGCCGACCACCAGACCTTCCTCGCCGGGCAGCACATCGGCCCCTGGCTGGTCGGCACGCCCGTCGGCCAGACCACCCCGGGCCAGGTCGACCTGACCAACGACCTCGACTGGCTGCCCTACGAGGGCCGGCAGAGCCTGGACCTCAACGGCCTCACCCCGGGCTCGGTCTCCCAGACCTTCCCCACGACCCGCAACACCGTCTACACACTGACCTACGCGCTCGCCGGGAACCCCGACGGCCCGCCCGCCATCAAGACGGGCGACGTCCGCATCGACGGCCAGCTCTTCCAGAACTTCTCCTTCGACACCACCGGCAAGACGAAGACGGACATGGGCTGGGTCAAGCACGAACTGACCTTCGTGGCCACCGGCCCGTCCACGACCCTGACCTTCGAGAGCACCACTCCCGGCGACTTCGGACCGGTGATCGACGACGTCACCGTCACACGCCCGGAGCACGACGAGCACGACGAGCACGGGGACCACTGACCGACCACCACGAGGACCGGCGGGAGGACGCCCCCGCCGGTCCTCGGCGCGAAGACCCCACGGCCCGTCAGCCCACTCCACCCGCCCACCCCCGAGGCCGCCGGCCGGCCCGCTCAACCGACCCCACCGGCCAACAGCTCTACCTCTGCGCGCCCTCGGCCTGAGCCCCACCCCGGGAGGCCCCACCACCACCGGCCTCCCGGGGCGAAAACCGGTTGCCCGCGCCGCCGACGGTCCGGCACTGTGGGCACATCGCGCCACACGCCCGAGGAAGGAGCGCGACCGTGAACAGCACCACCCCTGTCCAGTCGTATCAGCGCTCCTCCAGTCCCCGGTCCACCGGGACGTCCTCGTAGTGCGCCGACCGGCCTGAGGCCGGGCCGCCCCGGGGAGTCCCCGTACGGGCGGCCCTTTTCCGTGCCGCCAGCAGCATCCGGAGAGTTGGCCGAGTGGTAAGGCAGCGGCTTGCTAAGCCGTCGTCGGGTGAAAGCCCGCGCGCGTTCGATCCGCGCACTCTCCGCGCAACGCGGCGCAATCACGCAGGACCCGGCACCCGTGGGGGTTCGGGCCCCCAAGGGCGAGCTGGGCACCGGAGAGCCCAAGGGTCTGTAACACCCCCGCCTCGGCTGTGGCGGTTCGAATCCGCCCTCGCCCACCAACCGCCGCGCACCGCCGCCCCACCGCGGGTCGACCGACCCGGTCCGCGGACAGGTCAAAGCCCTGCCCGCGGACCGGACCGGAGTACCGCCCGATCCGGCGTCAGCCGGGGCCCGCCGTCACGCGAAGCGGGAGCTGCGGACCGGCCCGGAGGAGCGGACGCGGTCGCGCGGGCCGGCCGCGGGCCAGCCCACCGCGCGGGCGGCGAACGCCGTGAGGACGTCGTCCGTGTCGGGCGGGGTTTCGCCGTCGCCCTCCGGGGCGGTCGGGGCGGCGGCCAGGACCGCCTCGGCGAGTTCCTCGGCCGGGCGCGGGTCGGGCTCGTCCTCCTGCGCTTCGCCGTCCTCGCCGAAGCGCAGCCCCGGCTCCCACGGGGCGTTCACGATCTGCCCCAGCAGCGTGGAGACGTCGGCCGTCACGGCCGGCGGGTCGGTCCAGCAGGTGGCGTGCTCGAAGAGCAGCTGCCCCTGCGCCCGCTCGTTCAGCTGCGCCACCTCGTCGGGATCGCACTCGTTCAGGTCGTACGCGACCACCAGCACATCCGCCGCGTCCGGCCGGTAGGGAGCCGCCGGCACGCCGAGCAGCCGCGCTGCCGCCAGCCCCAGCGCCCGGCTGCCCCGGTCGGCCAGCAGCCCGACCGAGGCGGGCCGGCGGCCGGTGGCGGCCAGCACGGTGCGCAGCCGCTCCAGGCCGTAGTGGCAGAGCCCGAAGTCGTCCTGCAGGTAGGCCCAACGGCCGGTCATGCCCTGGTCGAACCCGTGTGGCGACAGGGTGGTGAGCAGGCCGCCGGTGAGCACGTAGTGCCAGCCGCGCAGGTCCTGGTCGTCGGCCGGCGGCAGGGCCGCGGCCCGCTCCAGCATCCGCCCGACCCGCTGTGCCGGGCCCGCCCAGACCCCTTCGGGGGCCGACAGGGCGTCGTACATCTCGCGGGCCAGGGGTATCCGGCCGGCCATCAGTGCGTTGTAGACCGTCAGGTACCGGTCGGGCCAGTCGTCGAGGCGGGCGTCGTGCTCGCGCAGTACGGCCAGGGCCTCGGTGTGCCGCTCGCAGCCCTCCAGGGCGGAGACCAGCTCCAGCAGCACCGTGCGCAGGCCGGGCTGCCGGGCGGCCGGCGGCTTGGGCTTGCGGCGGAACAGCCCGGTGCGGGCCGTGGTGGTGGGCGGTTCCTGGACCAGCCGCAGCGCCTCCCGCAGCGCGGGGACGGCCACCGCGTCGATGCCGCGCTCGACGCAGGCGTAGCCGTAGGTGTAGAGGCGGTCGGCGTCACCGGGCCCGGCCGCCAGTGCTGTCGATGCCTGTGCCAGGTCCTCGAAACCGGCGCCTTCGGCCAGCCTGGCCACCAGCGGTGCGATGTCGGCGGGCGGGAGGCGGTCCGCTGCGAAGCGCAGCACCCGCATCGATCCCTGCGAGTCGCCGGACTCGAAGAGCTCCCAGGCTTCGGACAGTTCGGTGGCCATGTGTCTCCGGGGTTGGGGGGTGTCAGGACCTCAGGATGATCGTTCACCGGCCGCGGCCCGGGCAACTCGGTTTCCGCGCCGCCGGAGGACTGCCTGTGCAGTTGGTCGCACCTTTCGCCGCACCTTCGCCGGGCCGAAGGGCCGGCATGTCGTCGACGGTGACCTGCCCGAGTTCTGGCAGCTCCCGAATCGGGGGAGGCGCCCCGCAGCGGTTCTCCCGCAACCGGGGCGGCCAGTCCGTGCCGCCCGCCGTCAGCCCAGGTCGAAGGCGTTCGGCAGCCCCCGGCGGTAGCGGCCCTCGTCCTGCTGTTGCAGGGCGGCCAGCTCCGGCGGCCGGTACAGCGGCCACACCGTGCAGCGCGGGGCCGGTGAACCGTCCGCGTCGAGCAGGGCGTTGACCGCCCGGCGGGCGGATTCGTTGGCGCCCTCCATGGTGGCCAGGTCGATGTCGGTGGCGACGTAGTCGCCGGCCAGGAAGAGGTTGGGCACGGCCGTCGCGGCGGACGGACGGTTGTCCAGGGTGCCCGCCGGGTGGATGAGCAGCTGTTCGCGGTTGGCCGGGGCCGGGCCGCCGAGGCCGGTGACGGCCGGGTCGATGAACCAGGTGAGCAGGTCCGCGTCGTCCAGGACGCGCCGGCCGCCGCTGTTGAGGGAGTCCTTGAGCTGGGCCCAGGTCTCGCGCACCACTTCCTCGCGGGTGCACTTGAGCGCGGGCTTGCCGTAGACGATGCCCGGGGCGTCCCACTGGGAGACGATCGCCGAGAGGCAGTCGGCCGCCCGCCCGTCGCCGTAGTCCCGGCGGAAGTCGCGGTCGGGCCAGAACTGGGCCTGGCCGATGCAGGTGATCGCCCAGGGGGAGTCGACCAGGTCGACGTGGCCGTGCACGATCGGGGTGCGGCTGCGCAGGTAGAACTGCACGCCGACCATCCAGTCGGTGCGCAGCCGGTCGCAGCGCGCCAGTTGGGGGTCGGCGGAGCGCAGGGCGGGGCCCCAGGTGGTGCGGGCGTGTTCGACCGGCATCGCGCTGACGTAGTGGTCGGCCACGACGGGGGTGGCCGAATCCCGCAGCCGCACCCCGGTGATCCGGCCGCCCTCGTACAGCAACTCCTGGACGTCTGCGCCGAGTTCGAACCGCACGCCGAGGGAGCGCAGCCGGGTCTCCCAGGGGCCGATCCAGGCCTCGTCGGTGGGGGCGTTGAGGACGCGGTCCGGTTCGCCGTCGTTGCCCCGGCCCAGGATGTTGTAGACGAAGGCCTGGAAGATCCGGGCGACGGTGCGGGTGCTGGCCTCCTCGGCCTTGGTCGCGACGATGTTGCGGGTGACGCCGACGCCGAGCAGCCGCTGGTAGTCGTACGACATCTCCTCGGCCCGGATGAACCGCCACCACGGGACGCGTTCCCACTGCTCGCGGCGGCGCAGGTCGCAGCTGGTGAAGTGGACCAGCAGCCGGTTGGCGAAGTACGCCGCCTCGGTGGCCGGCAGGTGCAGGGCGGTGTCCAGCAGGCCCGTCAGCGTCTGGAGCAGCGCGTCGGGCAGCAGTTCGCCGAGCACCGGCGGCGCGGTCACGGTGCGGAACGGCAGCCGCAGGGCCGGTCGCCCTCCGGCGCGGGGGAGCAGTTCCTCGGTGGCGTTCACCAGGTTGTCGTGGACGGTGCGGCCGGGCGTGCCGGTGGGCAGCGGGATCCGGCGCAGGGTGTCGGGCAGGTTGCGGTAGAAGCCGGGGAAGAAGCGGAAGCCGTGTTCGCCGGGCAGTGGCCGCCGCCCGCCCCGGGCGGTGCCGGGCACGTCCATGCTGCGGGCCTTGCCGCCCAGCGCCGTGTTGCGCTCGTAGACCGTCACCCGGTAGCCGCGTTCGGCCAGTTCCTGCGCCGCGCTCAGTCCGGCGACCCCGCCGCCGAGCACGGCGACCCGCCGTCCCGGCTGTCCCGGCGCTTCCTCGGCCCGTCCTGCCGCCCGTGCCCGCGCCGCCCCGCTCCCGGTGGGGCCGAGGTCGAGGCCGAGACCGGCGGCCGCCCCGGCCGCCCCGGTGAGCAGGGCGCGCCGGGTGTGCGCGGCCGTTGTGATCGTTCGCATGTCCCGTCAACGAGCCGGTGCGCGCGCGGGCACGGCCGGGGGCGCCGCCGCGGGCGGGGTCAGCCGATCGGTGGTGCGAGGTACTCCAGCGCGTAGCCGTCGCCGCCGGGGCCGGGACTGACGCGGGCGATGCCGGGTGAGTCGAGGTGGGCGCCGGCCACGAAGTGGTGGGGGCGGGTCAGGCGTTCGAGCAGGGCCGCCCGTGCGGTGCGGGCCTGGGACCGGTCGCCGTCGAGCTCCCAGGTCACGTCCGGCCGGTCGAACTGGAGGGTGGGGACGTGCACGGTGTCGCCCCAGACGAGCAGGTGGCCGGCGTCGCTGCTGATGTCGTAGACGGTGTGGCCGGGGGTGTGGCCAGGGGTGGGCAGCGCGGTGGCCCAGTCGTTGATCGCGGTCTCCTGCGACACGGGGACGACCCGGTCGCGGACCGGGTCGAGGCGCCCGGTGAACACCTGGGTGTCGCCCGCGCCGATCCACACGCGCTCCAGGGCGGTGAACGCCTGCGAACCGTCCGGTGCGATCAGGCCGCTCACGTGGTCCTGGTGCCGGTGGGTGATGGCCACGTCGGTGAGGCGCGCGCGGTCGATGCCCGCTTCGTCGAGCGCGTCGTGGAGCAGTCCCATGGTGGGCTCGTGCCAGACGTCGGACGCGCCGGTGTCGACGAGCAGCGAGCGCGTGCCGTCGGTGACGTGGAAGGCGTTGACCGACAGCCGCAGGTTGCCGCCGGCCAGCGGGACGGCGGCCGGCAGCGCGTCGAGCGCGCGCCCGTCCTGGCCGCGCAGCCGGGTCGGCGGCAGGTCGAGGTACCCGTCCCGCAGCGAGGTCACCCGCAGGCCGCCGAATTCGAACGTGGCATGGTGCCGGCCACGGGAGAGCAGACGCATGGAACCTCCGTCGGGTGGGACGCACGGGCGTGTCTCGTGAAGAGGATTCTCGTCGAGGACGGCTCCCCGGGATGACACCGCCGGCCGCACGGGGGAGCGTGGGCTGATGGACGACACGACTGAGACGAGTTCCCGGCGGTCCGCGCCCGCACCGCCGGCGAGCGCCGCCGGGGTGCCGTCGGTCGGGGTGGAGGAGGAGCTGTTCCTGGTGCGCCCCGGCACCGGCGCCGTGGTGGGCGCCGGCCCGCGGGTGGCGGCCCTGGCCGCGCGGGAACTGGGGGACCTGGTGGCCGGGGAGTTCACCGACCTGCAGGTGGAGGTGCGGACCCCGCCGTGCACGGACACCGGGGAGCTGCACGCCCACCTGGTGCGGGCGCGGCAGGCCGTCGCCGCGGCCGCGGCGGGGGAGGGCCTGCGGGTCTGCCCCTCGGCGACCCCGGTGATCGGGGGCTCCCACGCCCCGGTGGGCGATCACCCCCGCTACCGGGCCGGCGTGGAGCTGTACCGGTCGCTGATGGACGACTTCGCGGTCAGCGCCCTGCACGTCCACGTCCTCCTGCCGGACCGCGAGGTGGCGGCCCTGGTCGGCAACCACCTGCGGCCGTGGCTTCCGCTGCTCGTGGAGATGACCGCGAACTCCCCGTACTTCGACGGCCGGGACACCGGCTACGCGAGCTGGCGCACCGTGACCCGCCTGCGGATCCCGGCCCTGGGTCCGCCCCCGTACGTCGAGTCCTTCGACGACTACCGGCGCACCACCGCGCAGCTGGCCGCGGCGCGCGTGGTTCCCTTCGCCGACCTGCCGTTCTGGGACATCCGCCCGCACCCCCGCCTGCCGACCATCGAGGTGCGGTCCATGGACGTTCCCCCGGACCCGGCCGACTCCGCCGCCGTGGCGGCCGTCGTCCGCGCCCTGGTGGACACCTCCGCCCGCCTGGTCGA
The DNA here is from genome assembly GCF_055584725.1 of Kitasatospora sp. NPDC101108. Taxonomy (NCBI): domain Bacteria; kingdom Bacillati; phylum Actinomycetota; class Actinomycetes; order Kitasatosporales; family Streptomycetaceae; genus Kitasatospora; species Kitasatospora sp. NPDC101108. The sequence goes on along the minus strand of NZ_JBVJLM010000010.1, from coordinate 9,777 downwards.
AGGCGGCGACCCCGGCCCGCGGCTGAGCTCCGACCTGCTGCGCGGGGCGTACTGGTACGGCACCCGCGACGGCTGGACCGGCACGGGCCTGGACGCGCTGTCCGCCACCATGCTGCCCGCGCCGGAACGCGCCCGCCGGCTCATGGACCACATCGGCGCCGCGCTCCAGCGCTTCGGCGACCTCGACAGGGCCGCCGCCTTCTTCGACAGGCTCGCCGCCCACGGCACCGGGGCGCACCGCCAGCGCGCCGCCCACCGCACCGGAGGCCTGCCCCACGTCGTCGCCGACCTGACGGCCGACTGCGCCGCGCCGACCACGGAGTAGTCACGCTCCCGGTACTCAGTGATACCGTGTAGCGGTACTCGGTACCACGTAGTACCGGCCGCGGCTGGAGCGGGGCATCCGCAGGACGTCCGGAGGGCGGGCGCCGGGGTGCTCCGGATGATCATCGAACAGGGGCAAGGGAAGTGGACGTGACCACCGAGCGGATGCTGGACCGGCTCGCCACGCTGATCGGACCGCCGCCGCAGGGCGTGGTCCCGGTCCCGTGGGAGCTCGGGCCCGAGGTACTCGGCTTCCAACTGCCCGCGGACTACCGGGCGTTCGCCGACCGGTACGGGACGGTCAGCATCGGCGACGAACTGCACGTCTACACACCGTCGCAAGCGCCCGGTCCCCAGGCCGGGCAGCCGGCCGGCTTCGAGGGGTTCCTCTCCTGCACGACCGAACCGTACGGATACTGCAGCACGCTGGCCCGGGCCTACCGGGACGGGGACCGCGACGAGTGCCCGTACCCGCTGTTCCCGGCCGAGGGCGGGCTCCTGAACTGGGGCAACAACTGGGACTGCGACCACTTCTTCTGGCTGACGCGGGGCCCGGACCCGGACCGGTGGCCGGTCGCGGTCAAGTTCCACTCGATGCGGGAGTGGGACCTCTTCGAGGGCGGCTTCCTGGAGTTCCTGCTGGCCGCGGTGACGGAGCAGTACCCGTACCACGCGGACGTCGTTCCCGGCGGGATGAGGCAGCTCGGTGACGGCCGCGCCTATCGCCCCCGGGGCGACTGGTCGAAGCAGCTCTGGCAGTGAGCCCACGCCCCGGTCGACCGCCGGCTCGGGCCGCCCGCGCCGCCCGCGCCGCCCGCGGCAGCCGGGCAGGCCGGGGCTTCGGGGAACGCCCGAGGGAGCCGGCGTGGCCCTCGGGCCCCGCTCCGGTCACTCCACCAGGTCGTCGGCGACGGGACGGAGTCGGCGAGCAGAGCGCCGGTGCCACCACCCCGGTACCCCTCGCCGCGCCGAGCCGCCGCCGCAGGGGGCGTAGAGTCACCCTAGCGTTTCACTTTAGATGAATAGGCGTGGGTGGTGGGTGTGTTCGTGACGACCGGTCAAGCCGGGACGGCCCTGGGATGCTCGATCCCGACGGTGAAGAAGCTGATGGCCACCGGCCTGGTCCCCGGTGTCCGCGACACCGGCCGGCAGGTGTTCCCGCTGGCCGCGCTCCAGGCGCTCCAGGCCCGGCCCGCCGCCGGCCTGACCGTGCTCGGCACGCCCGAGATCGCAGTGCTGCGCTCGGACGCCCCGACCCGGGTCGAGGAGCCGGACCGGGAGTGGATCGGCTTCGGCACCGCGCTGGACGAGACGCAGCTGCTGGCCGCGCTGTCCGGCTGGTGGCGGTGCGACCCGGCCCGGGTCGCGGCCGGCGCCGTGCTGCCGGTCACGGTCGCCGGGTTCGTCGTCGCGGTGCTGACCGGCCTGGCCGAATGGGAGTCGGACGGCACCGTCGGCACGACGGGCCGCTACCGCTTCCCGAAGGCGCGCCTGGCCGGCTACCTGAGGGACCTCACCGCCCCCGCCAACGCCGCCACCCCCACCGACCCGCAGGACACCCGCCTGGCCGCACTGCTGCTCGGCACCCGCCTGCACTCGCTCTCCGGCGGCCCGATCGCCTACGTCCCCACCCACCCGGCCACCACCGACCAGCTCGACACCGAGGGGGAGTGACCCGCTGATGGACCGCAAGACGTACACCGCCGAGCTCGCCTCTCTGCGCGAGCTGCGCACCGAGATCACGGCCGCCGAGAAACAGATCGCGGCCGCGCAGAAAGAGCTGGACAAGCTCACCGCCCAGCGCGCGCGCCGGGTCGCCGGGCTCGCCGGGTACGAGGGTGCGAAGGCCGACGCCGTCGCGAAGGCCTCCGGCCTGTCGGTCGGCGACGTCGTGCGGATCGCCCCGCTGCTGGACCCGACGCCGGCCGCCGTCCGCGCCGCCAAGGCCGACGACCGGCCCGCAGCCGCCGCGCCGCCCGAGGCGCCGAAGGCCGAGCCGGCCGCCGAGTCCGTGAGCGCCCTCGCCCCGGCACTGACCCGCCCCGCCGCGCCCGAGCAGCCGACCCCGGCCGCCGAGGCGCCGGCCGAGGCCGACGACCAGGCCGTCGCCGCCGCCACCCCGGCCGCTCCGGCCGCTGTCGGGCCGCGCGAACTGCCCACCCTCCCCGACGGCCCGGCCGGCGCGCGGTTCGAAACCGTGACCACCGGCCTGGCCTCCAAACGCCCGAACTTCACCCAGCAGGCCCGCTCCACGGTGTTCCTGGACGCCGCCACCGGCGACCTCGCCGTACGCGACCGCGTGGTGCGCCTCGACCTCGGCGCCCGCACCCCGGGCGAGATCCTGGACTCCGTCCTGGCAACCGCACCCGGCACCGAGCGCATCTACATCACCGCCGGCGCCCCGTGGCACGACGGCGCCGAGCGGTACTCCACCCTCAAGGACGCCGTCGCCGCCTGGCTCAACACCCCCAGCGAGCGGTGGACCACCGCCGTCGGCTCCGGCCGCGACAAGCTCGCCGGGCACTTCGTCCACCAGCGCCAGCCCGTCGGCCGCTACGCCCCGGCCGCCGCACCCGACAGCGGCAGCACCGAGATCCGCTCGATGGGGGAGTGGTTCGACCCGGACGGCGCCGACGTCGTCACCTGCCGCCAGGCGTTCACCCTGCTGTGGCAGGCACTGCGCCGCCACTGGGACGACGCCGTGCTCATGGGCTCCCCGTCGCAGACCGGCCGGGACCTGTGGTCGCGCACCATCCCCACCACCGGCAAGTGGGCCGGCGGCTACCCGGTCCTGTCGGAGGAACTGCGCGCTCTGCTGCACGCCACCGGCGGCCAGGGCCGCACCGAACTGATCCTGCCGCCCCAGGTGCCGCAGCAGCTTCCGGCGCTGGTGGAGTACGACCGCACCTTCGCCTACGCCAAGCACCTGTGGAAGTCCCCGGTGGGAACCCCGCGCCGCATCACCGCCGCCGCGTTCGCCGCGATGACCGAGCAGGAGCAGACCAAGGCCCTGATGTCCTGCTCCCACTGGAACGTGCGCGTCACCGTCCCGCAGGGCTGGCAGCACGTCGGCCTGCTCCCGGCCCCCGTCACCGGTGACCGGGCCTGGATCTACCCCTCGCAGCCCGGCGCCACGTTCACCACCTGGGCCGGCGGCGCGGAGATCCACCTCGCCCTGTCGAACCACATCGCGCCGTGGCGGATCGAGGTCCTCGACGGCCTGCTGTTCGAGGACGGCAAGCCCCTCGACGAGTGGGGCAAGCGCCTCAAGTCCGCCTGGGCGGACCTGACCAACCTCTCCCGCGCCCACGCCGACGAACGCCAGCGGCAGGCCGCCTACCTCGCCTCCCGAGCCGTCCGCTCGGTGCTGCTGTTCGGCCTCGGCGGCTTCGCCCAGCGCCCCCGCCTGGTCTCCGGCACCACCCCCGCCGGCGAGACCCTCCCCGCCGGGGTGGAGATCCTCGGCCAGGACGACGAGGTGGTGACCTGGCAGCGCCAGGCCGGCTTCTCCCGCGACCCCTACGCACACCCCGAGTGGGCCGCCTACGTGTGGTCCGGAGCCCGCGCCGCCCTGCTGGACATGAAGTACCGCCAGGGCAAGGAGGTCATCGCCTCCGCCGGTGCCCTGCACGCGAAGCCCGGCACGGTCGTCTACTTCGGCACCGACGGCATCGCCCTGACCGAACGCCAGCCCTGGCCCTACCGGGGCGAGCCCGGCGACTACCTCCTCAAGGGCCACCTCACCGGCCCCGTCGAGCACCCCACCACCCAGGAGCAGTACCTCGGGCTCCGCGCCCTGGGCCGCGCCGAACTCGCCGAGAAGGGAACCGACCAGTGAGCCCGGCCGACCCGACCCACCCGAACGAGGCCGCGAGGCTGACCCAGCAGCTGATCGACCAGGGCTTCACCAAGCGCCAGGTCGCCAGAATGCTCGGCCGCGACGCCTCACTGGTCACCCAGTTCTTCACCAAGGGCAAGGGCAAGGCGTTCGTCGGCGCGCTGCGCCAGCTCGTGCGCGCGGTGCGCGCCGGCGAACGCGACACCGAGACCCTGACCGGGATCGCCCGCGAGAACGTCGAGCGCCGCCGCACCAGGACCGGCCACAAGGCCCGGGTGCGGGGCAAGGACGTCGTCGGCGCGCCCGGCGAGTCGATGGCCGGCCGCGCCGGGAAGCAGGCCATCAAGTCCGGCGCCTCCCACCTCGCCCCGATCGTCCACGAGACCGGCCAGGCCGGCGGCCGCCTCGCCTTCACCGTCCGGATGAGGGCCAACCAGTACACGATGTCGGCCGGCTCCACCGAGGACTCCCCGGGGCTTCGCCGCGGCTTCGTCCCCCGCGCGGACGGCACCGAGGAGCGCACCTACGGCTCCGCCTCCACCGGCGGCTTCGACGCCGCCGAATGGTCCCGGCGCGTCGCCGACCACCACGGCGACGTCACCGAGGCGATGAAGGCCTGGCTGGTGGAGACCGGCCGCGCCGTCGAGGACGCCGACATCCAGTACCTCGAAGTCCGGGCCTGGGTGCCACCCCAGCAGCAGCAGTAGAGTCCGCCCCTCCCACAGCCCCGCCCCCCACCCGCCCCGCCGACTCGGCCTCCGAGCCTTCGAAGGAGAAGCACCGCCGTGGAGACCACCACCGTGGCCGGCCCTGAGAAGGCCGTCCCGGCGCAGCCGACCGGCGCCACCGCCAACCCGCTGCCGCTGCACCGGTTCCAGAAGGACGCCGTGGCGGCCGCGGTACGCGCGGTGAAGGACGGCGGCCGCGCGACCGTCGTCGCGGCGACCGGCTCCGGCAAGACCCTCATCGCGGCCGCCGGCGCCCGCCGCCTGGCCGCGCGCGGCCGGGTGCTGGTCCTGGTCCCGACCATCGAGCTGCTGGAGCAGACCGCCGAAGCCTGGTCACTGCGGGGCGCACGCCGAGGCCTGGCGGTGGCGGCCTGCTCACGCGAGGAAGCACTGGAGAGCGCGGAAGCCGGCGGCCGGATCCGCGCGCAGGTGTCGACCCAGGCCGCCCGGATCGCCGACCTGGTCACCTCCGTCAAACCCGGCGAACCGGTCACCGTCTACACCACCTACGCCTGCCTGGAACGGATCGTCCAGGCCCACCGCGACTTCGGCCTGCCCCCCTGGGACCTGGCGGTCATCGACGAGGCCCACCGCACCGCCGGCTCGGACGCCAAGGCGTGGGCCGCCATCCACGCCGACGACCAGGTCCCGACGAAGCGCCGCCTGTACTTCACCGCCACGCCGCGGATCGTGGACGAGGCCCGGGTGCCGCGCGAGGTGGCGGACGTCGCCGAAGGCACGGTCATCTGCTCGATGGACGACGAAACCGTCTACGGCACCACCGTGTTCACCTGGACCCTCGGCCAGGGCATCGAGCACGGCTACCTCGCCGACTACCGCGTCCTCGTCCCGGTGGTCACCGACGAGGACCTGCGCGACCTCCTCAACCTCCCCGCGGTCGCCGACCTGCGCTCCCAGCGCACCAACGAGGACCTGCTGCGCCTCGCGTTGCAGACCGCGGTACTGCGCGCGGTCGCCGACCTCGACCTGCGCCGCGTGATCACCTTCCACTCCCGGGTGACCTCGGCGCGGGAGTTCGCCGCCGACCTGCCCGCGGCGGCCGCGCTGCTCCCGGACGCGGACCGGCCGGAGCGGATCTGGGCCAAGGCGGTGGCCGGCACCGACCGCCTGCGCGACCGCCGGGCCGCGTTCGCCGAGTTCAAGGCCCACACCGGCGAGGACGGCGAGGAATGCGGCATCCTCTGCAACGCCCGCCTCCTGTCCGAAGGCATCGACATCGCCGCCGTCGACGCGATCTGCTTCGCGGACCCGAAGTCGTCCGTCATCGACATCGTCCAGGCCGTCGGCCGCGCGCTGCGCCAGTCCTACCGGCAGGGCAAGGTCTCCTGGGTCATCATCCCCGTCTACCTCCCCACCCCGCTGGCCGGCGACGACACCGCCACCGCGGACCCGGCCGAGGTGAAGGACGCCGGTGAGGCCGTGAAGGCGCAGGCCGACACCGAGATCGAGACCAGCTCCTTCCGCACGATCTGGCGGGTCCTGCGCGCCCTGGCCGCGCACGACGCCCGGGTGGTCGGCCGCATCACCGAGCTGCGCTCCCACCGCGCCCAGCCCGCCCCGCACACCACCGAAACCTCCGAGGGCCAGGCGGCCGAGCCCGGGGAGGGCGAGCAGCCGCCGGCCCCGGCCCAGTCACCGGTCGAATGGCTCAAGATCGACGCCCGCCGGCACGCCGCCCGGATCCTCCAGAGCGTCAAACTCCGCGCCTTCAACCCCCGCGCGAGCGAGTGGCAGCGCATGCACGCCGTCGCCACCGCCTTCCACCTCCAGCACGGCCACCTCGACCCCACCGACAGGACCGAGCACGCCGAGCTGATCTCCTGGCTCACCCGCCAACGCCACCTCAACGGCCAACACCTGCTCGATGCGGCCCGCGTCAGCGAACTGGACGCCCTCGGCATGATCTGGTCCAAGCACGCCGGCGCCTGGGAACGCGGCTACGCCTACGCCCGCGCCTGGGCCGCCCACCACGGCCACCTCGCCATCCCCGCCACCGCGAAGCTCGACCACTACGCGGTCGGCGCCTGGATGCGCCGCCAGCGCAAGGCCGACAACCTCAACCCCGACCAGATCGCCAAGCTCACCGCGCTGGACGAACTGTGGCGCCTGGAACCGGACTGGAACCGCTCCTACCGCCGCCTGCTCACCTACCTCGCCGCCGGCGGCACCCTCACCGGCCCCGCCAACCGCACCGGCCTGGGCGACGACCCCGCCTTCCGCCCCGGCACCTGGCTGCGCAAGCAGGCGAAGGCCCGCACCGACGGCAAACTGACCGACCAGCAGACCGCACTCCTGGACGCGCTCACCCGGCACGCCGAGACCGTCACCGGCTGACGACCCCGACGACGAACCGTCCTTCGGAGGAAGCGTGTCAGCCGAACGCCAGTGAGGTGTTGACGTTCTCGTAGACGGTGTAGTCGGCCTTCTGGCCGTCGCTCTGCTCCTTGTCGTAGCCGCTGACGGTGACGGTGAGGTGCAGGACGTGGCCGTCGTGGGTCATGAACTGCTCGACGGCCTTGTCGTTCGGGTTCTGGGCGATGCACGGGTAGGGCTCGTCGGCCTTGGTCGAGTAGTCGTACTCGATGACCGAGGCGTTGACGCCGCCGCCGTGGAGCATCGACTGCGGGCCGTGCACGGGTGTGACGAAGAAAGGATCCGGAATGGCGTTGCAGTTCGGCGGCCTGCCCTGACCGGTCTTCACGCTGTCGAGCCGCTTCTGTGCGGAAGCCCGGGGGTCCTCGGTGCTCCTGCCCTCGTCGCGCAGGTCGATCTGGATGCGCCCGTCGGGGCTGGCCCAGGCGGCGTCGTCGCTGCCGACGGAGGCCGTGTAGTCCTGCGGCACCGCGACGGCGAAGCCCAGCGACGCCACCTGCTGCGCCTTGTAGCCGGCGGGGACGTTCGCCGGGCTCGGCGTGCCGGCGGGCCACAGTGCCCAGGTGGTGGCCGCGGCGACGACGGCGACGACGGCGAGGGCCGCGGTCGCCGTGCGCCGCTTCGTGCCGGTGACGGCCGCGGTGGCAGTGCGCAGCCGCAGGGTCAGCGCGGCAGGAACAACGGCCGTGCGGGCCGGTGCGTCGAGGACGGTCGGCGAGGGCGGTGCGGGCCGGGTGGCCGCCGCCGCGGCCGCGGCGAGCTGGAGCTGGGCCTGGGCGGCGGTGGGCCGGCGGGCGGGGTCGCGCTCCAGCAGGGACATGATCGGCGCGGTCAGTGCTCCGCTGCGCCGCGGTTCGGGCACGGGATCGGTGAGGATCGCGGCCAGGGTGCTCTGGGGGTGCTGCCTGCGGTAGGGGTGGAGGCCTTCGACCGCCTCGTAGAGGAGCACGCCCAGCGCCCACAGGTCGGCGGGCGGGCCGGGACGCTGGCCGATCGCGCGTTCGGGGGAGAGGTAGGGGATGGAGCCGACCACGACGCCGGTTCGGGTCAGGTCGGTGCCGCCGTCGATCTGGGCGATCCCGAAGTCGGTGAGGACGGTCTCGCCGGTGCGGGTGCGCATGATGTTGGCCGGCTTGATGTCCCGGTGCACCACCCCGGCGGCGTGGACCGCGGCCAGCGCGGCGGCGATCTCGCGGCCGATCTCGGCTGCCTCGCGGACACTGAGCGTGCCGGCGGCCAGGACCGCGTCCAGGCTCTCGCCCTCGATCAGCTCCATCACCAGCCAGGGACGGCCGTCGACGGTCTCGATGTCATGGACCCGGACGATGTTCGGATGCCGCAGGGCGGCGGCGGCCTGCGCCTCGCGTTCCATCCGCCGGAAGCGCTCGGCGCGTTCCCGGTCGTCGACGCCGTCGGGGAACACGGGTTCCTTGAGCGCGACCTGGCGACGCAGCCGTTCGTCGGTGGCCCGCCACACCGTGCCCATACCGCCGCGCCCGAGGCGTTCGTGCAGCCGGTAGCGGCCGCTGATGAGCATGCCCGTCGTGGCGGTGCCGTCCGCCGTTCCCCCTGGATCGGTCATGACGGATATCTTGGCGCAGCCCGCGCGGACGGCCAATCCCCGGTTCCTGCCGGCCCGGTGCGAATGCCCGACCGTGCGGCACGGGTCCTCGCAGTTCCCGGAACCGGGCGCATCCTGCGGGACGGAGGACTACCGTGCCACCATGCCAGCCGACCACGCCTTCGCCGTCCGGCCCGGAACCGCGTCCGACATCGAGCAGGCGCTGACAGTCATCAGCACTGCCGACGCGTGGCGAAGCGGCCGACCGCCCGGCGGGCAGGCGAGCCGCGACCGCGCGCGCCGCAGACTCGCCGGCCCGGACGCGTTCTTCTTCGTCGCGCACAGCATCGAGGGCGAGATGATCGGCCTCGCCGCCGGGATGAGCGGCCGCCACGGCCGCGGCACCGGCCCGGTGATCGCCGGGCTGTGCCACATCAGCATGGTCAGCGTGAAACCCGGGCACTGGGGCCGGGGAGTGGGCAGGAAACTCCTCCAGGCCCTGCTCACCCACGGCTGCGGCCACGGCTACGACCGCTTCCAGCTGTTCACCCACACCGACAACGTCCGTGCCAGGCGCCTCTACGAAGGCCTGGGCTTCACCACGACCGGCCAGGAGGGCGTGTCCGACGAGGGGGAGAACATCGTCCACTACCTGTGGCTTCCCCGGCAGCTCCCCTGACACCAGAGCGCCGCACCCCCTACCGCCTCGGCCTCAGCGATGCGACGGATCTCCATGCGGCGATCCTGACAGCTCTCCAGATCAGGGACGGCCCACCGAACAAAACCGGGCCCCAAGACCTCCCGTCTGTCAGAGACCTCGCCCCGAGGGGACCCCTAGACGACCTGCCCGCCTACAGCCCCCACCTGAAGGGCAGCATCGAGAACCTGAACCGCAACGCCACGCGGATGCTGTTCGCCGCCCTGCCCGGCCA
>NZ_JBVJLM010000009.1:0-326312 GCF_055584725.1 Kitasatospora sp. NPDC101108 | reverse complement strand
ACCCCGAAGGGCTTCACCGTTCGACTTGCATGTGTTAAGCACGCCGCCAGCGTTCGTCCTGAGCCAGGATCAAACTCTCCGTGAATGTTTACCCGTTGATCGGGTCGACACCCGCGTTGAGCGGCACGGCAACCACCGGAATAGGGCGGCCCCGCGCACTGCGTCCTCGCTAGTGTTATTTCAAAAGGAATCTCCAACCCCAGAAAACATCTGAGGCCGGGGATGTCAACATATCTGGCGTTGACTTTTGGCACGCTGTTGAGTTCTCAAGGAACGGACGCTTCCTTCGGACCGCCTTCCAGCGGGCCCTCCGGGCGCTTCGTTCTTTCGTGTTCCCAGCTTATCAGATGTTCTCGCTCCGTCTTCCGGGGCTTCCTCATCCAACTTACTGATGTCTTCCGGTGCTTGACGCCCCGTCCGACGTTCCAAACTCTAGCCGACCCCCGCTCCGAAAAGCGAATCCAGCCGAATCCAGTCGCAATCCCGATAAACAGGCACGCCAAAGCGACGCCTGGTGTTTCTGGTGGATTGGCCGCCCCGGGACCGTCCGCGCAGATCCTGCGTGTCCGGTGCTCCCTGCCGAGCGACTGGGAGACAGTACCCCTCCCCGACGCCCGAAACAAATCGCTGGAGCAGTCACTCCGGAAACACGGGTGATCCGTCCTCATCCAGGTACAGGCGCACAGGAGGCGCCACTCCCAGCGCTTCACGACCCCGGCCGTCGCCCGCTCCCGGTCGCCGCCCGCTCGCGCTGGGCCGACCAGGGGAATCCCGTCTCCGACGCCGCCATTTTGGCCCGTCAACCCGCGCCGCCGACGCTAGCTTTGTCGACGTTTGGTCAACTCTGCCCTCTCCCAAGGGACTAGCCATGCCCAAGATCCGTCGGCACGCCTTCGTCGCCGCCACCGCCCTGCTGGCACTTCTCGGCAGCGCCTCACCTGCCCTCCCCGCCGCCACCCCCGTCCTGGCCCCGATCGCCGCACACCACCACGGCGAGGGCGTGCTGCACGGCACCAGCTCCAACTGGGCCGGCTACGTGGCCACCGGTGGCAAGTTCACCAGCGTCAGCGCCGACTGGGTCCAGCCGGCCGTCACCTGCACCGACACCGACACCTGGTCCGCCTTCTGGGTCGGCCTCGACGGCGACGGCAGCAAGACCGTCGAGCAGATCGGCACCGAGGCGGACTGCTCCGGCGGTTCCCCCGTGTACTCGGCCTGGTACGAGATGTTCCCCTCCTACCCCGTCGACCTGCGCGACCCCGTGGAGCCGGGCGACCACCTGGCCGCGAGCGTCACCACCGACGGCTCCGGGGTGTTCACGCTCTCCCTCACCGACCTCACCCGGGGCTGGTCCCGCAGCGTCCGCAAGACGCTGAAGAGCGCCACCCTGGCGTCCGCCGAGGTGATCGCCGAAGCCCCGTCCAGCCTCTTCGGTGTCCTCCCGCTGGCCGACTTCCACACCGTCGGGTTCACCGACGCCACCGTCAACGGGCAGAGCCTCGCCGCCGCCAAGGCGTCGAGCATCGACATGGCCGAGGGCGGCGTCACCAAGGCCACCACCGGCGCGCTCGTCAATGACACCGACTTCTCGGTGAACTGGCAGCACAGCTGACGACCTCCCGTCGAGGCCTGGCGGTCTCCGTCAGGCCTCGACGGCCAGTCGGCGGCCCGGTTCCGGGAAATCCACGAGGCCGCCGACCCCCGCCGAGTTCGCGCGTCGTCCGGGCCGCCCCGAACGACGCGTTCCGGCGTCCGTGGAGGCATCGTCTCCCAGAGGACGAACCCGCGCACGGTCTTCCGCCGCCGCCCACGGGCCGTATGCTCACCGGATGGAGACCAACCCAGCGGTGCGGTCGTGCGAAGTCCTCGTCTCCGGGGCGTACTTCGCCGATCTGGTGTTCCACGGTCTGGCCCGGCCGGTGCGGCCCGGGACCGAGGTCTTCGCCGACGGCTTCGGCCTGGTGCCCGGCGGCGCGTACACCCTGGCGATGGCGCTGCACCGGCTGGGGCGACGGGTCCTGTGGAGCGCGGACTTCGGCACCGACCTGTTCAGCGCCCACGTGCTGGCCTGCGCCAGGCAGGAGGGGCTGGCCGAGGACGCCTACCGCCACCACCCCTTCCCGGTCCGGAGCCTGACCGTCGCCCTCGCCTCCGCCGACGACCGGGCGATGGTCAGCTTCCAGGACCCGGTCGGCGGCCAGCCGCTCGCACCCCTGCTCGACCGGCTGCACCCGCGCGTGCTGCTGCTGCCGCAACTCCGGTGGGACAAGACCACGGTGGCGGGTCTACGGGCGGCGCGGCGGCTCGGCACGATGGTCGTCATGGACTGCCACGACACCCCGGCGACGCTCGACGACCCGGCCGTGCGCGAGGCCCTCGCCCTGGTCGACCTCTTCACCCCCAACGACGCGGAGGCCCTCCGCCTGACCGGTGCCGGCGACCTGGACGACGCGATCGCCGCGCTCGCCGCCCTGGTGCCCACCGTCGTGGTCACCCGCGGCGCCCAGGGCGCGCTCGCGGTCCGGGACGGCGAGCGGTTCGACGCCCCACCGGTCCCCGAGGCCGCCGGCATCGACCCGACGGCGGCGGGCGACTGCTTCAACGCCGGTCTGGTGCACGGGCTGCTCGAAGGCTGGAGCCTGCCCGACTGCCTCGCCGCGGCGACGCTCTGCGGAGCCGCGGCGACCACCGGCCCGGGCTCCAGCGCCGCCCTGCACGCCGCCGATCTCACCCGCCACCTCACCCGCCACCCCGACCACCACCCCGACCGGCCGTCCCGGGCAACTACCAACGTGGGGTGAACACTTCACCACCGGACGTGATCGTGTTAGCGTCCCTCGGATGTCGAGGATTCTGGTCACCGATCTGGACGGCACACTGCTCGGCGGCGCCCAGGACGACCGGATCCGATTACGGGACGCCCTGGCCCGTCACCCCGAGGTGACGACGGTCTTCGCCACCGGCCGGGGACCGTCGTCGATCCGCGAGGTCCTCCGCGATCCGCTCGTCCCACGGCCCCGGTGGATCATCGCCGACGTCGGCGCGACCGTCATCGACGGCACCGACCTCACCCCCGTCGACCCGGTCCAGGAGCAGCTGCGGGCTGGCTGGCCGGGCCACGACCGGGTCCGCGCCGCACTGCGCCGCTTCCCCGCGCTCGCGTACCAGCACGGCGTCGTCCAGAACGGCCGTTGCTCCTACCACCTCGCCCCGGACGGGCTGACCGACGAGCTCATCGCGGCCGTCGAAGCGCTCGGCTGCACCTGGGTGTACTCGGCGGACCGCTACTTCGACGTCCTGCCGCCGAGCGCCTCCAAGGGCAACGCCCTCCGCGCCCTGGCCGCGAAGCTGGGCTGGCAGCCCGAGCACATCCTGGTCGCCGGGGACTCCCTCAACGACCTCTCGCTGTTCCGGCTGGGCACCCACGCGGTGGCCGTCGCCGGAGCGGAACCCGCCCTGCTCGCCGCCCTGGCCGAGGACCCCCTGGTCCACCGCGCCGACCGGGCCGGGGCGGGCGGCATCCACGCGGCGCTCCGCGAACTCGGCTGGCTCCCCTCCGATCCCGCCCCCGGCACCCGGAACCGCGACCCCGGCAGCCGGCGCCCCGGCCCCGAGCACGCCGCGGGCCCGCACTCCCTCGTGGTCGCCTACCACCGCCCCCCGCTCCACTGGAACGGCGAGCGCTGGCAGCCGCCCCGCAGCCCCAACGGCATCCTGCCCACCCTGAGCAGTGCCTTCGCCGACGGCCTGCCGGGCGTCTGGGTCACCGCGCTGACCGGCCGCGACCGGCTCGCCCCACACCCGCAGCCCACCACCCTGCCGCTGTCCCCCGTACCGCTGGACACCGCCACCTGGGACGGCTACTTCCACCGCGCGTGCAAGGAGACGCTCTGGCCGGTGCTGATGTCCGAACCGGACCGGTCCGTCCACGACGAACGGGCCTGGGCCGACTACCGCACGGTCAACGCCCGCTTCGCCGAGCACATCAGCGGCCAGGCCGCGCCCGGCGCCACCGTCTGGCTCCACGACTACAACCTGTGGCTGGTCCCCGGTCTGCTGCGCCGCCTGCGCCCCGACCTCAGGACCGGGCTCTTCCACCACACCCCCTTCCCCGCCCCCGAGGTCTTCGCCACCCTCCCGGTGGCCGACGAGCTGCGCCGCTCGCTGGGCTGCCTCGACTGGGCGGGCTTCCACACCGAGGACTTCGCCGAGCACTTCCGCCGGACCCTGGCCGACTGGCCCGACCCGCCGCACACCGCCGTCCACCCGCTCGGGATCGACCGGCCGGCCGTCGAGGAGCTCGCCCGCCGCCGTGCATCCCGCCTGCGTACGCCCCACCCACGCACACCCCACCCCCGCACACCCCACCACCGCCCGGCCACCGGCCGGCGGCTCGTGCTGTCGGTGGAACGCCTCGACTACGCCAAGGCCCCGATCCAGAAGGTCGACGCCATCGACCACCTGCTCGCCCTGCGCCCCGACCTGCGCGGCCGGCTCACCTTCCGGCTGGTCTGCCCGCCTCCGGAACCCGGCATCACCGCCTACGACACCACCCGCCACCACCTCGAACAGCGCGTCGCCGCCGTCAACGCCGCCTGGCGACAGGGTGATTGGCAGCCGGTCGACTACCTCTCCCGCAGTCTGTCCGCCGCCGAGGTGGTCGACCAGTACCTGGCCGCCGACGTCCTCTGGGTGACCTCCCTCCAGGACGGGATGAACCTCACCGCCAAGGAGTTCACCGCCGCCCAGGCCGCCCTGCCCCGCCCCCGCACCGGCCGGGGCCCGGGCGTCCTGGTGCTCTCCCGCCACGCCGGCGCCGCCACCGAACTCGGCGCGGCCGCCCTGCTCACCGATCCCCGCTCCCCCGAGGACCTCAGCACCGTCCTCGCCCGCGCCCTCGACCTCGGCCCCGCCGAACGGCGCGCCCGGATGGACCGGCTCTCCCGGCTCCTCGGCCACGAACGCCCCGCCGACTGGGCCGCCCGCATCGTCCACGGCATCCGCACCTGCACCCCCGCCCCCGAACCTGCCCCCGGCCCCGCGCTCGACGCCGCTGACGCCGACACCGCCACCGCACCGACGGCCTGACTCCGCCGACCCGTGGGCGGCTCACGACCTGATCCGAGCGTTCTCATGAACTACCTCTTGCCCGTGGAGGGTTGGTGAGGGAATCATGACAGCCCTCACACAACCGGGGAGTTGAGAGGTTCATGGGCGCCGTGACGGCCGGCACCGAAGTGGCACGGCAGGCGGCCTCGGCGAGTCGCCGTCAACTGGCGGTCCTGCTGACCGCCAAGACGATATCGGACGTCGGCTACGCGCTCGACTTCATCTGCCTGTCCGTCTTCGTCTGGGAACACAGCCGGTCGACCCTGGAGACCGGGCTGGTCAGCGTGGCGCTGTACGCCGGTGCGATCGGGGGCGGCCGGCTCGGGCACCGCTACGGGGACCGTTGGGACCGCCGCCGGGTGATGATCGGCGCCGACCTCGCCCGGGCGCTGATGCTGGCCCTGCTGGCGCTCCTGCCGACGGGCGCGCAGAACTGGTGGCTGTTCCCGGCGGTGACGGTGATCGGCACCGGGCGCTCGGTGTTCGAGGCCACGCTGTCCGCCGCCACGCCCGTGCTGGCCGGGCCGCGCACCCCGTCCGTGAACAGCGCGCTGGCCGGCCTCAAGGGAGTGGCCTTCATGGTCGGCATGGGCCTCGCCGCCGTCCTGGTCCCCCTGGCCGGGTACCGCTGGGTGTTCGGGCTGGACGCGTCCAGCTACGCGCTCTCCGCGGTGGTGCTGCTCGCACTGCGCCTGCGGATGCGGGAGCCGGACGGCGCGGCGGCCGCGGCCAGGGACCGCTCCGGCGCCTGGCCGCTGCTGGTGGCCGCCGGACTCGCCGGCCTGGTCGTGCTGCGCGGGCTGGACGCGTTCGGCAGTGCCTCCCAGCACGTCGGACTGCCGCTGCTGGGCACCGAGCTGCGCCCGACCGAGCCCGCCGTGGTCTCCGGTGCGGTGTGGGGCAGTTGGGCGGCCGGCCTGCTGCTGGCGAGCTTCGTGCTGCGTCCGCTGGCCAAGCGCCTCGTCGACCGCGCACCGGCTCCGGTGTACTGCGTCGCCACCATGGTGATGTCGCTGGGCTTCATCGGCGTGTTCTGGCTCGACGGCTGGTGGCCGAGGCTGCTGGCGGCCGCCGGGGCCGGTCTGGGCGACGCCCTGAGCGAGATCACCTACAAGCAGTCCCTCCAGCAACTGCCCGACGGGCGGCGGGGAAGGGCCTTCGGGCTCTCCCAGATCACGGTCAACGCGGGCTTCATGTCCGGCCTGCTGGTCACCAGCCTGGTGCTGCAGCCGGCCTGGGTGGCCCAGTGGGTGCTGCTGCTGCACGGCGTGCCGCTGCTGGTGGCCGGCTGGATGGCGGTCGGCGCGGCCCGTGCCGTCCGCACCGTCCGGCCGACCTCATGACCGGGACCCGCCGACACGGTGGCGCCGCCGGTGACGTCTACCTCGACTACGCCGGACTGGGACGGCTCCGGCCCGCCGCCGTCGCCGCGATGCGCACCGCCGTGGACGAGGTGCTTCCGTACGGCAGCGCCAGGGTCGGCCCCCTCTTCGGTGCCCGGAACGCCGCCCGCCAGTCCGTCGCCCGGCTGCTCGGCTGTACGCCCGAGGAGGTCGCCCTCGTCCCGAACACCTCGTCCGCCATCCACCTGGTGGCCGACGGTCTGGACTGGCGCCCGGGCGACCAGGTCGTGCTGTTCGACCGGGACTTCCCGGCCAACGTGCGGCCGTGGCTGCGACTGCGCCGACACGGGGTCGAGCCGGTCTGGGTGCCGATGCGCGACGGCGGTTACCGGATCGAGGACGTGGCGGCGGCCGTCGGGCCGGCCACCCGCCTGGTGGCGGTCAGCCACGTCAACTTCGCCACCGGCTTCCGCTGCGACCTCGACCGGATCTGCGAACTGGCCGCCGGGGTCGGGGCGCTGGTCTGCGTGGACGCCGTGCAGAGCTTCGGCGCGCTGCCGCTGTCGGTGGCCGACACCCCGGTGGACTTCCTGGCCGCCGGCGCGCACAAGTGGCTGTGCGGGCCGCCGGGCACCGGGGTGTTCTACTGCCGCGCCGACCGCCTGGAACTGCTGCGCACCACACCCACCGGCTGGTTCGGCTACCAGGGCGCCGCGGAGGTGTCCAAGGGGCCCGGACACCTGCGCTACGACCTGCCCGAGCGGGCCTCGGCCGCCCGGGTCGAGGGCGGGATGTACGACCTGGTCGGCACGGCCGGGCTCGCCGCCGCCCTGGCCGAGCTGGAGCAGACCGGCATCCCCGCGGTCGCCGAGCGGGTGCGCACCCTGGCCGACCGGTTGCGCACCGGGATCGCCGGGCTCGGGTACCGGCTCGCGCTCCCCCCGGACGGCACCGGGCACTCGGGTGTGGTGAGTTTCGCCGACGGCCGGACGGAGGGGGCGGAGATCGTCCGGCGATTGGCGTCGGCCGGAATACACGTTTCCGTTCCGGACGGCTGGGTCCGCGTCTCACCGCATTTCTGGACAACCGATGGAGAAGTGGCGGAGATTCTCTCGGAGCTTGCCCTGCACAAGCCTTGACGGCGCTGTTCCGGTTCGCGAAGAATAACGCTCAACCGCTTCGCCGGCCCGGATATCCGGATCGGCCCGTGAAAAGAGAGGGGTTGCAAAATGGCTTACGAGACCTGGGAGTCCCTGGAGGACGAGGTCGAGATCAGCACTGGTGCGGCGGACTGCTGGACCTGTCTGATCGACGACGCCGGCGTCTGATCCCGGCGCTCCACCACCACCCCGCGGTGGAATCCGGGCACGCCCGGATTTCACCGCGGGGCATCTTGCCGATCGCCCGGCGCCCGGCCCACGAAATGTAGAGGAATTACCGCGTGAACCGGTGGGAATTCAGTCACGGAATCGTCGGGGTCAACGCGCCGAGTTGGCTCACCTACGAGGTGCACCGCCCGTACTTCGACGGCGCCGAATCACCGGCCACGGTCATTCAGGCACGGTCCGCGGTCCTCGCCGCCAGGCGTTTCGAGAATCCTTCTCCGGGCGCGCTGCGATTCGGCATGTCGATGCCCGCGAGCTACCGCCGGCTGCTGGTGCAGGAGTCCCGGCTGACGGCCTACCGGGCGGTGGTCCCGACCGACCTGCCCGACGAGCTGGCCTCCCCCGCCTGGCGGCGGATGACCGAGGCGTACCGGCGGCACGCCGAGCTGGACCAGTTGGACCGGTCCGGCCTCGCGCACTGGCTGCTCGCGGTCTGCCTCCCCGGCGCGGTGCTCGACGTCGTCCCGGCGGACCTCGACCCGGCGGTCTGCCAGGACCAGGTGACCGCCGCCGTGCAGGCCGCCCGCGCGGCCGCCCTGTTCGGCTCCGAGGGCCTCTCCGAGCGGGCCGCGGCCGCCTACCGGGTGCTGGCCGACCACCCCGCGCCCACGGTCGCCCACGTCCAGGCGGTGGCCGGCTGGGGCTACCTGCTCGCCCGCCACGCCGGGGACGACTCGGCCGCGCCCGTCTTCCTCGGCCGCGCCCGGGAGTTGCTCAAGGACATCGCCGGCGAGCTCACCACCTTCACCCACACCGTGCTGACCGCCCGGCTGGCGCTGCGCGAGGTGATGTACGCCGAGCGGCAGCGGGACTTCGCCGGCGCCCGGGCACTGCTGGCCGACGTCCGGGCGGGCGTCGCCGAGCTGACCGCCCCCGACCAGGACGACGAGCTGGTCCTGCTGGAGACCCGTCGGCGGCTGCTCGACCGGCACCTGGAGATCGCGGTGCGGATGGGCGACGCCGAGGCCGAGCGCGCCGCCGTCGAGGAGGGCCTGGCCCTCGACCCGTCGGACGTGAAGATCCGGATGCAGGCGGCACAGGCCCACGAGCGAGCGGGCGAGCACGAGCAGGCGCTGGCCGGCTACCTGCACGCCGCCCGGCTCGGCCCCTTCGGCACCGGCTTCGCCCTGCTGCGGGCCGCCGACTGCGCCCGCGAGCTCGGGCACACCGAGTTCGCCCGGGTGCTCAACGAACGGGCCTTCCGCGCCGCACCGCGCGCCGGCGCCACCAGGGACGCGCTGCTGGACGCCTGCCGGCGGGACGGCGACCACCCCCTGGCCGAGCTGACCGAACGCGCCGCCACCCGGGACCGGGAACGGCCGTACACCAACAACTGGCACTACCGGATGTACGCCTCGTACTTCAACCTGGGCGAGTCCGAATCCCCCGGCCTGTACGCCCGACTGCCCAGCCTGGCCTACGAGTTCGCCGAGCGCGGGAGCGACCGGGCCGAGGTCAACTGGCAGCGCCTCATGCCGCCGGCCTTCCGGGGCAACCTGGTCCGCGAGTCCGGGCTGACCGAGTTCGCGGTCGAACACCCCGCCGACCTGCCCGAGCACCTGCGCACGCCGCGCTGGAACCGGCTGTGCGAATGGCTGGAGGACTTCGAGGGCTGCGAGCCCGAGCGGCAGCAGCGGATCGCCATGGTGCTGTACCGGCTCGGATTCACCAAGCTGGTCCTGGAGTTGATCCCCGCCGTGCCGGTCGACCGGCTCCGGACCCCGGCCGAGCTGCGGCTGCACCACTGGCGCGACCTGGTGCGCTACGTCGGCTCCATCGGCACCGGGGCGGTGGCCACCCCGGAGACCTCCTTCGCCGTCGCGGAACACCCGGCCTGCCCGACCCACCTCCGGTTCGTCATCGCCGTGGTGGCGGTGGTGTTCCACGCCCGCGAGACCCGCTCGCTGGAGGAGGCGACGCGCTGGCGGGAGATCGGCGCCCGGGCGATGGAGGAGCTGCTGGCGGACCCGGACCGCTCCGAGTTCGAGAAGATGATGGCGGAGAGCCGGTTCTACCGCAGCGTCAGCTTCGTGCCGTTCATGGCCAGGGACCGCGACCTGCTGGCCCGCGACATGGACCGCGCGGAGGAGCTCGCCCGGGCGGTGCCCGCCGAGGGGCCGTACCAGGAGTTCCTCAAGCGGGAGAACCTGCGGGCCTGCGTGGAGAGCCGCTCCAAGGAGTGCTACGCCTTCGGCGAGGACGAGCGGGGCGACCGGCTGGTCGCGGAGGCGCTGGCCCTGGACCCGTACGAGCCCAAGACCCACATCGAGGTCGCGGAGGGCCTGCTGCGGCGCGGCCTCCCCCGGGAGGCGGCCGACAGCTACCTGCGCACCGCCCGGCTCGGCCCGGTCTCCACCGCCTTCGGCTACGCGTCGGCCGCCGAGTGCTTCCGGCGGGCCGGCCAGCCGGTCCTCGCCGAGGACTGCTACCTCCAGGCCCTCCGGCTGGACCCGTACGCCATCTCCGCGGCCCGCGGCTGGGCGGCGGTCGGCGCGGCCAACGGCATGGACGAGCTGGCCCGCACCTACCTGGCCGACCTGGAGGCCTGGGGCGCGGCCCGGCGCGCCGCCCGGCGGGAGCGGGCGTGAGCGTCACCTGGGTGCTGCGCCCGGAGACGGACCCCGGAGCGGAGGCCGGTGCCGGTGCCGGTGCCGGGGCGGGGTCCGGCGCCGAGGCCGTCGTGCGGCCGGTGTGGGCCGGCGAGCCGCCCGCCGGCCTGCCCGCCGCGTACCTGGCCGGCACCGGGTTCGACGGCGAGGTGGGCCAGGTCCTGCAGCTGCCCGGCACTCCGGTGACCGTCCTGCTCGGCGTCGGACCGCGGGACCGGCTGGACCGGGACGCGATCCGGGCCGCGGCGGCCGGGCTGGCCCGGGCCGTCTCCGTCTACCGGCACCTGGCCGTCCATCCGCCGGGGCCGGACCTGCGGCCGCTGGTCGAGGGCTACCTGCTCGGCGGCTACCGGTTCACCCGGTACCGGAGCGGCGCCGGCGCGCCGACCGACCAGCTCGTCGAGGTGCTCGCCCCGCAGACCCCGGACGCCGCCCGCGGCCTGTTCGAGGGCCGCCGGCTGGCCGAAGCCGTCCTCCTGGCACGGGACCTGGTCAACGAACCCGGCGAGGCCCTCACCCCGCCCGCCTTCGCCGAACACGCCGCCGGGATCGCCGCGGAGACCGGGCTGGACTGCGAGGTCTGGGACGGCCCGCGGATCGCCGCCGAGCGGCTGGGCGGACTGCTCGGGGTCAGCCGGGGCTCCCTGGTGCCGCCCCGGCTGGTCAAGCTCGGCTACCGGCCCCGCCACTGGACCGAACGGATCGCCCTGGTCGGCAAGGGCGTCACCTTCGACGCCGGCGGCCTGTCCCTGAAGCCCAACGCGCACCTCGCCGGCATGAAGGCCGACATGGCCGGAGCGGCCGCCGTCCTCGGCGCGATGTCCGTGCTGGGCGCACTGAACTGCCCCGTCGCCGTGGACGCCTGGCTGCCGCTCACCGAGAACATGCCCAACGCCGATCCGATCCGGGTCGGGGACGTCCTGGTGATGCGCGACGGCACCACCGTCGAGATCTGCCACGCGGACGCCGAAGGCCGCCTGATCATGGCCGACGCCCTCGTCCTGGCCGCCGAAACCAAGCCGCAGGCGATCGTCGACATCGCCACCCTCACCGACGCCGCCGCGATCGCCCTGGGCCGCCGGATCGCCGCATTGATGGGCACCGACGACGCCCTGATCGACCGCCTGCGCGCAGCCGGCGCCCGAGCCGGCGAACCGCTCTGGCCGCTACCGCTGCCGGACGCCTACCGGCCCCAACTCCGCTCCCGGATCGCCGACCTGGTCAACTACACCCTCGGCACCCGGCACGGCACCGCCCTGCTGGCCGGCCACTTCCTGCGCGAGTTCGTCCCGCCCCACATCCCCTGGGCCCACCTCGACATCCAGGGCACCGCCCTCTCCGACGCCGACCACGCCGAATGGCCCGCCGGCGCCACCGGCTTCGGCGTCCGCACCCTCGCCGAACTCCTCACCGGCTACGCCTAGGACCTGACCGTCCGGGGCGGGGCGGCGAGGAGTGGCGCGGATCACAGCGGGTCCGGTGCGGCGGGCGAAATGCGGGGGCCGTCGGAGTGGTTGGCACGGGCAACCGTTTCCGTCCCGGCACCATCCACTGCCATCCGCGAGGAATCCCATGACCGTCACTGAGCCCTCTGTCTCCCGCGCGACCGAGATCCTGTCCCGGCCCGTCACGATCAACGGGCTGACCGTGCCCAACCGCATCGTGATGGCGCCGATGACGCGCAAGTTCTCCCCGGGCGGCGTGCCCGGCGAGGACGTGCGCTCGTACTACGCGCGGCGCGCTGCCGCAGGGGTCGGCCTGATCGTCACCGAGGGAACGTACGTCGGCCACGAGTCCGCCGGTCAGAGCGACGACGTCCCGCGCTTCCACGGCGAGGAGCAGCTGGCCGGGTGGGCCCGTGTCGCCGAGGACGTCCACGCGGCGGGCGGCACCATCGTGCCGCAGCTCTGGCACATCGGCATGGTGCGCGACCAGAACGACCCTCCCTTCGCCGGCGCCCCCGCCGTCGGCCCGTCCGGCATCCGGCTGGACGGCACCGAGGGGGCGGGGCGGGCGATGACCCGGGCCGACCTGGACGCCGTCGTCCAGGCGTTCGCCGAGGCCGCCGCGGCCGCCGAGCGGATCGGCTTCGACGGCGTCGAACTGCACGGCGCCCACGGCTACCTGCTCGACCAGTTCCTGTGGGCCGGCACCAACCGGCGCACCGACGCCTACGGCGGCGACCCGGTCGCCCGGACGAAGTTCACGGCCGAGCTCGTCGCCGCGGTGCGCGAGGCCGTCTCGCCCGCGTTCCCGGTGATCTTCCGCTACTCGCAGTGGAAGCTGGGGAACTACGACGCCCGCCTCGCCGAGACCCCCCAGGAGCTGGAGGCGATCCTCACCCCGCTCGCGGAGGCCGGCGTCGACGCCTTCCACGCCTCGACCCGCCGCTACTGGACGCCCGAGTTCGACAGCTCCGACCTCAACCTGGCCGGCTGGACCAGGAAGCTCACCGGCCGCCCCACCATCACCGTCGGCTCCGTCGGCCTCGACGGCGACTTCCTGAGCGCCTTCGCCGGCCAGGGCTCCGCTCTCCAGGGCCTCGACAACCTCCTCGACCGCCTGGAGCGCGACGAGTTCGACCTCGTCGCCGTCGGCCGCGCCCTCCTCCAGGACCCGGAGTGGGCCGCCAAGGTGCTCGGCGGCCGCTTCGCCGACCTCCGTCCCTACGACGCGTCCGCGATCAGCACCCTGAGCTGACCTCCCGCCCCGCCACCTCCCCGGAAGCCCGGCTCCCGGGGAGGTGGCAGCCGCCGTCGCGACCGGGGCGGTCGGCTACAGGTACTGTTCGGCCCAGATGATCTTGCCTTCGGGTGTGTAGCGGACACCCCAGCGTTCGGCGAGCTGGGCGACGAGGAACAGCCCACGGCCTCCCTCGTCCTCGGCGGCCGCGTAGCGCAGGTGGGGGGCGGTGCTGCCGGTGTCGGAGACCTCGCAGATCAGTGTGCGGTCGTAGAGCAGGCGCACCTTGATCGGCCCGCTCGCGTAGCGGATGGCGTTGGTCACCAGCTCGCTGAGCACGAGTTCGGTGACGAAGCCGGCCTCGTCCAGGCCCCACTCGGCGAGCTGTCGGGCCGCGTCGGCGCGGGCCCGGGCCACGGCCGCGGGCGTGGCGCTCACCTCCCACTCGGCGATCCGGTCGGGCTCCAGCACGCGGGTCCGGGCGACGAGGAGGACGATGTCGTCGGACTGCCGGGCGGGCAGCAGGGCCGACAGCACGGCGTCGCAGACCTCCTGCGGCGACCGGTCGGGGTGGGCCAGGGTGGTGCTGAGGACGTCCAGGCCGACGCCGATGTCGCGGGTGCGGTCCTCGACGAGGCCGTCGGTGTAGAGCACCAGGCTGCTGCCCGGCGGCAGGCGCACCTCCGTGGCGCCGAAGGGCATCCCGCCCAGGCCGAGCGGCGGGCCGGCGGGGAGGACGAGGACCTCCACGGTGCCGTCCGGGTGGACGAGGGCCGGCGGGGGGTGACCCGCCCGGGCCAGGACACAGGTCGCTGTGGTGGGGTCGTAGACGGCGTAGAGGCAGGTGGCGCCGGTGATCGAGAGCTGTCCCTCGGCCGCGGCCGTCTCCTGGTCGATGTGGGCGACCAGTTCGTCCAGGTGCCCGAGGAGCTCGTCCGGCGGCAGGTCCAGGGTGGAGAAGTTCTGGACGGCGGTGCGCAGGCGGCCCATGGTCGCGGCCGCGTGCAGTCCGTGGCCGACCACGTCGCCGACGACGAGGGCGACCCGGGTTCCCGACAGCGGGATGACGTCGAACCAGTCGCCGCCGACCCCTGCTTGGGCGGGCAGATAGCGGTAGTCGAGGTCGAGCGCGCTCTGCTCGGGCAGCGCGCGCGGCAGCAGGCTGTGCTGCAGGGTGACCGCCATCGTGTGCTCGCGCGTGAAGCGGCGGGCGTTGTCGACGGCCACGGCGGCCCGGGCGGCCAGCTCCTCGGCCACGGACAGGTCGTCCTCGTCGAACGGGCCCCTGTCCCGGCTGCGCCAGAAGCAGGCCACGCCCGTCAGCACACCCCGCGCCGTCAGGGGCACGGCGACCATCGACGCCAGGCCGAACTCCAGCACCGCCTGTGTGCGCTCGGCGTCCTGCCTGCGCCACCCGGAGTCGGTCGCCAGCTCGGGGACCAGCGCGGAGCGCCCGCTGACGACGCCCGCCGCCTGCGGGGTGCCCCCGGCCCACGTGACCAGCTCCCCCTGGGGGTACAGCGGCGAATCGTCCCGGACGCCCGTGACGGCCACCCGTCGCAGTACCACCGGGGCCCCGACCGTCAGGGTCCGCGGCTCGTCGCCGCGCAGGACCTCTTCGGCGAGGTCGACGGTCGCGTAGTCGCAGAATTCCCGGGTGGCCGTCCGGGCGAGTTCCTCCGCGGTGCGCCGGACGTCCAGGGTGGTTCCGATGGCCACGCTCGCGTCGTACAGGAGCCTGAGCCGGCTACGGGCGACCTCGGCCTTACCCGCGAGGGCGAGCAGCTCGGTGGAGTCGCGCAGGGTGGTGACGCTCCCGGGCGGGCCTCCCCCGGTGTCGGTCGGGCGGTTGTTGACCGCCAGCAGTCGGTCGCCGACGGGGATGACCTCGTCGGTGACGGCACGGCCCGAGGTCAGCAGTTCGGTCGTACGGGGGGCGAGGCCGAGGTCGGCGACGGCGTGTCCCTCCACGTCGGCGGGCAGGTCGAGCAGCCGCCGCGCTTCGTCGTTGGCGAGCAGGACCCGGCCGTCACCGCCGACGATGGCCACGCCCTCGCGCACCGCGTGCAGGACCGCGTCGTGGTGCTCGTACATCCGGGTCATCTCCTCCGGCCCCAAGCCGCGGGTCTGCCGCAGGAGACGCCTGCCCACCAGCGCGGTTCCGGTCGTGGCCAGGCCGAGCGCGACGGCACCGGCGGCCAGGACGACCGGCAGCTGGCGGTCGATCGCGCTGCTCACGTTGGCGACCTTCATCCCGGACGACACGATGCCCACGACCGCGCCCCGGGCGTCCTCCACCGGAACCACCACCTGGAACTCCTGGCCGAGCGGGCCGTGCACCTGCTCGACGGTGATCCCGCCCTGCAGCGACGGCCCGATGGTGCCGACGAACTTCTTGCCGATCTGCTCCGGCTGGGGGTGGGTGAAGCGGATGCCATTCCGGTCGGTCACCACGATGAAGTCGACCTGGGCGGCCTTGCGGGCCTCTTCGGTCAACGGCTGGAGCACCGCGCTGGGATCAGGGCCCTCGATCGCCGCCACCAGGCCGGGGCTGTGGGCGAACGCCTCGGCCGCCGCCAGCGAGCGGTCACGCGCTGCGGCGAACCGGTCACTGCGGGACTCGACCAGCAGCGCGACGACCGCCGCCACCACGAGCAGCAGCACGATCAACACCTGCAGGACGAACATCTGACCGGCGACGCTGCGGATGCCCATCACCGACCGCAGCCGCCGCACCGACGGCTCCGGCGGGACAGGGCGTGGCCGCCGCCTCCGGCGGACGCCCGATCGGTCCGGAGGCCGGGGAGAGGAGCCCGTGTCCTTCGCCATACACCCATGGTCCCGCCAGGAGCACGAGCGGGCTCTGGCAACGGGCAGCGCGCCTCCCATCTCCCACCGTCGGAGTCCGTCGAACGGGCTGCCGCTCCTATCCGTGTCGGTGGCCCGCGAGATCGTCCAGGAGGAGGTCGGCGACCACCTCCTGGACCACCGCGGTGCGCATTTCGACCATGGCGGCGACGAGCGCCCGGTCCCACGGTGCGGGCGTGAGGCGCCCCGGATCGGGCCCCCCGGGAACCCGGGCCACGGCCGCCCGGTAGTCGTCGGCTGCCATGCGCCAGGGCGTGGCTCCGGTCTTGGCCAGGACGTGCGCCGCGATCCGGATGCCCTCGCCGTCGAAGTCCCCGTGGTAACGCAGGGGTGCGCCGCCCTCGGCGAGTCGGCGCAGCAGGTGGATCACGGCGGTGTTGGGCCAGCCGGAGGTACAGACCAGCGGTGGGCAGTGGCGGCCGAAGCGCCGTAGGGCCAGGGCGAGCACGCTGGGGTTCTCGGTGATGTGCACCGGTCCTGCGGGGCAGGTGAGTTCGCCGGGCGTGCGGAGTTGGGCGAGAGTGAGGCTCACGGGGTGGCCGACCTCGGCGCAGATGCGGGAGATCCGGGCGGCCGGGCCTTGTCTCCCGAGACGGAGCCCGGCGGCGAGGACGGTGGCGGAGAGTTCGTCGTCGGCCACTCCGGCCCGGCTCCAGAGGGCGCGTCGCCCCTCGGCGGCGTCCGGCATGTCGGTCCCGTACAGCACCGCCAGTGCGCGCAGGACGACGGAGGACAGCCGGGTCCCGTCGTCGAGGGCGTGGGAGTCACCGTCGAGGAGGCGGGCGGCGAGGACCGGAAGCGGCTCGCCGTCGGCCGGCAGGGCGGCGAGAACGGCGAGCGCGGCGGTCAGCAGGCCCCGGGTCCGGTCGGGTGAGCCGTTGACGAGGCCGTTGGTCCGCAGATGGCCGACCCACTCCAGCAGGACGGGCTGGGCGGTGACCACCTCGTGTCCGGCCAGCCACTCCCACAGGGCGTCGCGCCGGGCGGTCCTGTGCTCACGCTCGGCGGCCCGGTCGTGGATCGGACCGAGGATGGCGGCGACCACGTCCCGGACAGGTCTGCCGCAGGCATCCAGCACGGCACCGTCGAGTCCGGCGAGGGGGATCGTCGGTCGGGCGCCGGGAAGCCGGTCGAGTCCGAGCAGGTCGGCCAGTGCCTCCCGACCGGCGTCGTCGAGCGGACCGGACCGCACCCGGCTCACGGGACGGCCGCTCGACAGCCGGTCGTGGACGGCCGACCAGAGCGGTCGGAGTTCGGGGAGGTCGAGGGGGTGGCCGTCGGTCACGTCGGCTCCCCCGTGTCGGCTTCGTCGGGCAGCAGTTCGGTGCCCGTCCAGGTGAAGCGGGCGCTGGTGACGGCGTCGTCGCCGTCACCGCCGGTGATCAGCTGGTGGACAGCGATGCCGGAGAGCTCCCGGTAGGTACACCACTCGTGGTCGGACGTGAGTACCAGGTCGAGGTCGAGTGCCGCGAGGAGACCGAAGACCTGCCCGCGGTTGACGGTGTCGACGCCGACGAACACCTCGTCGAGCAGGATCAGCCGCGGGGACTGCGGCACCGCCTCGTAGTGGGCGGCCACAGCGGCGAACAGCGGCAGGTGGAGGGCGATGGCCTTCTCACCTCCTGAGAGCGCGCCGTGGAGCTTCTTGGTGAGCAGTTGCCACCCGGTGCCGTTGGCGCGGTCCAGCTTGACGACGAACTGGTGCCAGGCCGTGTAGTCGAGGACCTCGGCGAGCTGCTCCTCCCACGTCGCCGCCGTGTTGCGGGTCTTGGCCTCCTCGATGCGGCCCCGGAAGAAGGCGTGCAGGGCCTCGCGGTCGGCTTCGGTGATCCGCGCCGGGTCCTTGAGCAGCAGCTCACGGGCCGTCCGGGTGCCCGCGGGCAGGTCGGGGTGGATCTGCCACACCAGCCGGACGGCCACCCTGGAGGCGGTGCGGACCCGTTCGAGGTGGCCGTTCATCCGCTCGACGAGTTCACCGGCCTGGCGGATCCGGGAGGCGAGGTGGCGGCGGGTGTCGCCGGTGAGGGTCCGGTCGAAGAGGCCGCGTTCGGCGGCGGTGATGTCGTCCTGGCTGCGGTCACGGTCGCCGGTGAGGATGGCGAGCAGACCGGTCGCGCCGACCCGGATGCCGTCGACCGTCGCGGTGAGGACGTGGATGTCCTCCTCCGCTTCGAGTTCCAGGTCGGCACGGCTGCTGAGGCTCTGGCGGGCTCGGTGTACGGCCTCCGAGAGCCGGTTCAGGGAGTCGCCGAGGTTCCTCGTACCGTGCGGCAGGTTGGGCCACGCGGCGGCGGTCTCGCGCGCCGCTTCGAGGGTGGCGCGGGTGCCGTCCACGGAGGTGAGGGTGAGGCCGAGGCCCGCGTCGTCAGGGAATCCGAGGACGCAGAGACGGCGGAATCCGTGGGCGGCCTCGTTGCGGGCCGCCACGGCGTCATCGCGCCGGGCCGCGTCCTGGGCCATGGTGGCGCTCAGCGAGCCGATCCGGCCTTCGAGAGCGATGAGTGCCCGGGTGCCGGATTCGATCTCCCGGCGGATCCGGTCGAGCTCCGCGCGCAAGTCGCTGATCCGGCCGGCCACTTGGCGGTAGTCCTCGCCGACGGTGCTCTCGACGGCCAGGAGCGTGGCTCGGAGGCCGCGGGCGGCGGCCTCGGCGGCCTCGGCCTCCGCCAGGCTCTCGGCTGCCGCCCCGTGGGACGCCTCGGCATGGCTGCGCGCGGTGTCCCAGGCCTGCTGGGCGGCCGCCCAGGCGAGGTGGGCGTCGAGCCAGGCGTCGGCCTGTTCGCGCAGCGCATCGACCGCCGTGGCGGTTGCGTCCAGTGCGGCGCGTTCGGTCGGCAGGGCGTGCTCTGCCGAGGCGACGGCGACGGCGCGCAGGGCGACCGCGACGGCGTCCTCCTGCCGCGCCAGCCGTTCGACGGCCTCGCGCACGGCGTCCTCGCGGGCGCCCACCTCGGACTCCGACCGTTCCCAGGCGCGCTTGGCCTGCTCCACCTCCCGGTGGTGCGGCCGGGAGCGGAGCTCGGCACCGAGGCGCGTCCGGCGGTCGACGAGTGCGCGCAGCCGTATCTCGAAAGCGGTGACGGCGGTGTCGGCCTCGGCCAGTTCGGCGGTGAGGTCGGCGATGCGCCGCTGCCTGGCACGTTCCCGGGCCGCGGCCCCGATGTGACTGGACTCCTCCTTGGACCAGGAGCCGACCGCCGTCGCCAGCCGCCAGCTCCCGTCGGAAGCCACGGCGGCCGGATGGCCCGTCGGGAGCGAGGAGCCGTAGGCGATGCCGGCCAGCAGCCGCTCCACCCGGCCGACCGGCACCGGACCGTCGGGTTCGGGAGCCAGGACGTCGAGCAGCGAGGGGCCCGGCGCGGGCACGGCCGATGCCGGGTCGGCCAGGGTGTCGTGGCCGGCGACGGCGAGGCCGCCGTCGGGGGTCATCCAGGCGTCCAGCAGGCCGGAGGCCTCCAGGGCCGCCTCGATCCCCGCCTGGTCGGCGGACGGCACGTCCGGCCGGAACGCCAGCAGGCGCCAGAGCGGCGCGCCCGGCTGGGCCGACCGGTCGGCGGTGCGGGTCCGCGGCGGCACCGGCGGCAGATCGGTCGCGGCCGCAGTGCGTTCCAGCTCCTCGGCGAACCGGTCGCGCCGGGCCCGGGCCTCGCCCCAGCCGGCCCGGGTGGTCGTCTCCTCAGCGGTGACGGCGCTCTCCGCCGCGCGGGCGGCAGCCTCGACCAGCGCGAGGACGTCGGTCTCGACGGCGGCGCGGGAGGCGAGCTCCTCCACGTCGTCGATGTGCAGCTCGGTGCAGTCCGCCGTCGCCCACCGGCGCAGCAGTTCGGCGTGCTCGTCGACGGCGTTCTCATAGGCGCGGACGTTCCCGTCGCGCCGCGCGGTCGCCTCGGCGAGGCGCTCGCGCGCCGTGTCGAGGTGGTGCTCCGCCGTCGTCCGGTCCGCGACGGAGCGCTCGTGCTGTTCAACGGCGGCGCGGACCCGGGTGATCTGGCCGTGCCGTGCGGCGACCGCGCCACGCAGCAGGCGACGTGCCGTGCGCCCTTGCTCGCCCGTGTCCCCGGGCGTGCCCGGTGAAGTGTCGAGCACCGTCTGCACCTCGGTGCAGAGGGACTCCATGGCCGCTCGCCGCGCCGCGCCGCGGGTGTCCTCCCGGGCGGCGCGGGTGTGCTCGGCCCGCTGGTGGGAGCGCTGCCGGGCGTCGTCGGCGCGTGCGGCGTCCTCGGCGGCCGTGCGGGCCTTGCGATCGGCGGCGGCGCGGAGACGGTCGGCCGTACCGGCGGCCTGGTCGGCCCTGCGGCGGAGCTGATCGATTTCCTGGCCCTGCCGGTAGACCTCGGAGTCGAGCAGCCCCTCGATGGCGCCGTCGACTTCCTGCCGCCGATGTTCGAGCTCCTCCTGCGCTTCCCTGACCTCGTCGCGCCGGCGCAGGGCTTGGGTGTGCTCCTCCTCGCTCTCCCGGGCGATGCGGGTGAGGTTGTCCATCTCCGTCGTCGCCGAGATGAGCGCGGCCGCCCCGGCGCGCAGGACGCGCTGGGCGTAGCCGCGCTGCTGCTGTGCGACCGCGGTGGCCGCGGCCACCTCGTCGTCCAGGGTCCTCAGGTGTTCGCGCTGGCGGTCGAGGCGTTCGAAGCCCTCGGCGAGTTCGGTGATCTCGCCCTGGCCGAGCGGGGGCAGCGCCCGCGAGAGCAGGGAGGACAGGAGCGAGGGATCCAGGCGCTCGGAGAGCTTGGGGGTGCGGAGCTGGAGCAGTGCGGTGATCAGGGCGTCGTAGCGCTGCTCGTTCAGCCCGGGGAAGAGTGTGCTCCGGACCGAGTTGCGGTAGTCGGCCGGCGACCCGTGCAGCTCGCCCCGGTCGCGCAGGGCTTCGGCGAGGGCTGCGCGGGTGAGCGGTTGGCCCGCGTCGTTGACCAGGGAGAGACCGCCGGGACGGTCGATCCGCGCACCGGTCGTGAAGTAGTCGACGGTGACGCCGGTGGTGTGCACGCTGGCCTGGAGTCTGGCGCCGCAGGTGAACCAGGCGGGACCGCCGTCGTCTGCTCGGTCGTCGCGGACGAACTCCAGCCACACGTAGCCGACTCGGGTCTTGCCCGAGGTGCCTTCGCCCATCAGGTTCCAGTGCATGGTGCGCTCGGAGCCGCCGAAGGTGGACAGCCGGTTGGGGCGCAGGCTGGCGTCGAGCAGGAACGGCAGGAGCACCTCCAGGGCCTTGGACTTGCCGGTTCCGTTCTGCCCCCGCAGGAGCAGTCGGCCCTGGTGGAAGGTGAAGGTCTCGTCGTAGTAGCGCCAGACGTTGAGGATGCCGGCCCTGGCAGGCTGCCATCGTGCGGTCGCTTCGGCCTGCTTCGGGAACGCGGAGCCGCCCCGCGGGAGCTGTGTCACGGTCATCGGAAGTCTTCTCCGGTCAGGTTGCGGGGCCGTCTGGTCAGGTTGCCGGACCGGCGGGCCCGGTGGCCCGGTACCGGTACGCCGCGGGCCGGGGAACGGTGCGGTCGCCGATCCGGCGGGCCAGGCCGAAGTCGCCGAGGACGCGAACGGCGTCGGTCGTGAGGCGCTGGGCGCCGTCCTCCGACTGGTAGCTCTTCGCCCACTGCGGGAAACGCCGCAGGAGTTCGTTCGCCTCGACGGTGAGCTGTTCCGGGGTCAGCCCGTCCGGCGCGGCCGTCAGCGGTTCCAGCAGGAGCAGTGCGGCGACGCGGGCCGTCGCGGAGTCGTCCGGGAAGCGGCTGTCGGTGGCGATCCCGTCCGGGTCGACGAGCAGCAGGCCGTCCGCCCGTTCCTCCAGCACGAAGCCGCCCTGCTCGGCGGCGCGGCGGACGATCTGGCGCCCGGTCGGCGAGGTGAGGTAGGCCAGTTCGTCGGCGCCGAGTTCGTCGTGGTGGAGGACGGGATCGTCGAGGAGCCGGCGCAGCACCGAGTGCCGTAGCCGGAGGTTGCGCTGTGCGTCGGAGGCGTCGGCGCCGCCGTACCTGCTCTCCCGCACCGTGCCCCGCAGGAGTTCCTCGAAGCGCAGCGGTACCTCCTCCGCCGGCACGGCGAGTCGCGACGGGCCGACGGGCGCGGCGAGCAGACGCATCAGGACCGTGGCGTCCACCCGGTAGAGGACCTTGGCCTTCGCCGAGTCCACGAAGCTCTCCGTGACGCCGTCCACGGTGAGGAGTGCGCCGTAGGACTCCAGGAGTTTGAGGACGTCAACGAAGGCCATGCGCTCGGATTTGCTCGCCGTGTCGAACGGAGGTAGCGCCTCATCGGTGGCACAGGCCTGGACGACCCGGTCGGCGAGCAGGCCGACCGTCGTCACCGGCACCGGGAGCAGCTCGGCCGCGACGACGCACAGCAGCGTGTAGCGGCGGCGGTCGAACGGAGCCCTGCCGGACCGCAGCCGGCGGGCGGGGCGCGAGGCGTCGTGGGCGACGGCCCGGATCTTGAGCAGGCGCGCGTACCCCAGGCGCGGTTCCACCACCAGCTGCCAGCCGCAGTTGTAGTCGAACCACTTCGTCAACGGATCCTGGCGGCGGCGGATCAGCTCGAACGCGGGCTGATCGCCGCGTTCGGTGATCAGCGGTCGGCCGAGGAGAAGTCTGATGCCTCGGGCGACGTCCTGTCGCTCGGCCAGGACCAGTTGGTTCGCGAGAAAGCTCATTCCGCCGTCCCTCCGACGGGCTGCCGCGCGCTGCCCGGGCTGCGGACCTCCACCAGGTAGTCAGGCGCCTCCAGTCTCCCCCGGGAGGTCAGCAGGACAGCTCGCCCGCTGTCGGCGGGCAGCCGGAGCACGATCTCGATACGGCCGTCCGAGGTCACCGCCCGGCGCGCGCCGCTGCCGTCCGGCCGCACAGCCAGCGCCCGGCCGAGGAGGTCGAGCAGGCGCTCGAAGACGGTGTGATCGAGCACGTCGAAGCCCGAGAGCCGCACCGGGCCGCCGGTGCCCAGGAGGTCCCAGGCCGCTTCGAGTTCGGCCCGCTCCTTGCGGGCCCGCTCGGCCCTGGCCGCCTTGATCGCGCCGATGTCGCGCACCTTGCCGGTGCGGGTGAACCTCTCGGTGCGGCCGCTGGTGCGCAGCAGCGCCGACACCTCCACCGGCGGGGCCTCCGCCCAGCTGCCGGACGAGGGCACCAACTCCGGGTCCGGGTGGGCGAGATGGGCATGGCGGGCCGGCCCGATCCCGAAGGCGGCCGACCACAGCCGGTGCAGGTCGTCCTCGCTGGGCGCCGCGGCGAACCAGCGCGCCAGCTCCCGGAAGTCCTGGACGGCGCTGGAGGAACGGCGCCGGGATTCGGTGATCCGGTCGAGGACCTGCAGGAGCGTCACGATCGCCCGCCGGGCCACGTCGTGCAGCTGCTCCACGCGCGGTCGCGCCCCGTACATCGGCCGGAACCAGGCCTGCAGCCCCTCCCAGCGCGCCCGGCGCCGCTCCAACCAGGCCGGGGCGGGATCGCCGTCGGCAACCGGCGGCAGTTCGGCGCCCCGCAGCGCCCGCTCGTGCAACAGGCTCACCCCGCGCTCCTCGACCCGTTCCACGGCGGAGGCCACCGCCTGTCCCCGCTGGTCGAGGTTGACGAGGAACTCCTGAAGGTAGGCCACCGTCGCGGCCTTCACCTCGCGGAAGGTCGCCAGGTCCGCGCCTTCGGCCCGCAGCAGGCGCTGCAACTCCCCGTTGAACGCCTTGGTGTTGGTCAGCAGCGCCTCCAGGTGGCCCTCCAGCTCCTGCAGCGTGGTGAACACCCGACGGTCCGAGGACGTGGGGTCGCCCAGCAGGACGTACAGCTCGTCGAGCCGGTCCGTGATCGCCTCCAGCACCGCGGTCTGCAGCGCGCCCGTCGAGTCGAGCACGGACAGAGCGTGCTCGACTCCGGCGAACGCCGCCTCTCCTCGCCGGGTCAGCGAGTACTGGAGGTTGCGGCGTTCGTACTCCTCGGCGGTGCGGTAGTTCTCCGCGTGGTTCTGGACGACGTCCAGCAGCTGCCACTCCCTGAGCTTCCCCAGCGCGTCCTGGAGATCGTCGTCGTGGACCGCGTCGAGCCAACCGACCGTCCGCAGCCGGGTGCGGACCTCGTCCAGCCCGAGCGCGGTCTCCAACCGCTCGTTGGCCGCGCCGAAGGCCCGGAGGATCGCGCCGTAGAGCTCGGCCTTGTCCCCCGT
Organism: Kitasatospora sp. NPDC101108; assembly: GCF_055584725.1. NCBI lineage: Bacteria > Bacillati > Actinomycetota > Actinomycetes > Kitasatosporales > Streptomycetaceae > Kitasatospora > Kitasatospora sp. NPDC101108. The sequence goes on along the minus strand of NZ_JBVJLM010000009.1, from coordinate 302,180 downwards.
CGTGAACCGGAACATCTCCGGCGGCACCCTGCGCAACGGCTCTCCTCCCCCTCTGCCCGGCACTACAGTACGCGGACGCACCGACACTCGACCTGAACAGCCCGTAGCCCTATCTGAGCACCAGCGACCGGGTGGACGCGCCGCTCCGGTCCGCAGTGACCGGCGCTAACTACCGCCGGCGGTAGGCACGGTGGGCGGCGATCAGGTCGCGGTGCCAGGGCTTGTGGCCGAATCGGACTGTGGGCGGTTGCCCACGGCGCCGAGGTGGCCCGCCGGTTTACTCAGGTTCGGGGGGTGTCAGTTGCTTCGAGGTGCGGGTGAGCGTCTCCAGCGGTCGGGTGAGCACCTCGGAGAACGCGAGTTCGGCGGCGCCGATCAGGACGGTGTCAGCACCGAGTTCGCTGGTCCGCAGCCGCAGGTTCTCCCGCACTGCGGCAAGGGCAAGGGTGTTGATCTGGCTGCGCACCTGTGCGGCGGATCCGAGGAAGACGTCCCGGAGGGTGCCGCCGAGGATGACCAGGTCCGGGTCGAGGAGGTTGGCGACGTTCGCGATGCCGATGCCGAGCCAGTCTCCGACGCGGTGCAGAGCCTCCCGCGCGGTGACGTCTCCGCGGTCGGCGGCGGTGACGACCGACCGAACGGCGTCGGCCCCGGTGACGCGGCCGTCCCGGCCGGCGGCTTCCAGGAGGGCACGCTCACCTGCCTCGGCTTCCAGGCAGCCGCGGGCGCCGCAGCCGCACGGCCGTCCCCGGTGCGGGTTGACGGTCATGTGGCCGACCTCGCCGGCATATCCGCGTTCGCCGCGCAGGAGTTCACCGTCGATGATCACTCCGGCGCCGATGCCGATCTCGCCATGGAGGTAGACGAGGTTCTGGCTTCCGCGGCCGATGCCGCGCCGGTGCTCGGCGAGCGCACCGAGATTGGCCTCGTTCGCGACGAGGACCGGCAGGTCCAGGCGCAGCCGGTCGGCGAACGCGCCGGCGAAGTCGACGCCCTTCCAGCCCATGTTGGGGGTGAGGCTGACCAGCCCGTCGGGATGGCGGACGATGCCGCGTACCGCCACGCCGACGCCGACGCACGAGCTGCCGGCCGGTGTGCCGGCCAGCATCTCGTGGGCGAATCCCGCGAGGACAGCGGCCACGCGTGCGGGGTCCTGCGGCTGCCCGTCGGGCCAGGGACACTCGCGCCTGTCCAGGAACACGCCGCCGAGTCCGATGAGGGCTGCGGCCAGGCGCTCCACGCCCAGGTCCACCGCCAGGACGTGCACCCGCTCGGACTCCGGCCGGACGACCAGCGAGGGCCTCCCGGCCCGGCCGGTCTCCTGCGGCAGTTCCTCGCGGACCAGGCCCGCCGCCGTCAGATCGCCGACCAGGCCCAGGATGGTGCTGCGGTTGAGGCCGAGCCGGGTGGCCAGGACGGCCCGCGAGGTCGGCCCGTCGAAGTGGACCAGACGCAGCAGAGCGCCCAGGTTCTGCTGGCGGACCTCTTCCTGGGAAGGACCGGCTTTCATGGCGGGCCACCCTCACCGTGGGAATGGGCTCATCGTCGGGCTGTGCGGCGGCGGGACATGGCATCCACACCGGCGGCCACCAGCAGAACCGATCCCGTGACAGCGTACTTGACGCCCGAGCTGTACCCCATCAGGCCCATGCCGTTCTGGATCACCGCGACGACCAGGCCGCCCAGGACGGCGTCGACGACGCGGCCGCGACCGCCGAACAGGCTGGTGCCGCCGATGACGGCGCTGCCGACGGCGAGCAGCAGAACGTTGCTCCCGCCGGTGTTGGGGTCCACGGAGTTCCCCCGGGAGGCGGCGATGATGCCGCCGACGGCCGCCAGGCAGGAGCAGATGACGAAAGCGGCGGTGCGGATGAAGGCGACGTTGATCCCGGCCCGGCGGGCGGCTTCGGCGCTGCCACCGACGGCGTAGATGTGCAGGCCGAAGGCGGTCCGCCGCAGGGTGAACGTCCCGAGCAGGACGAGGGCCACGATCACGGGCACGACGATGGGCACGCCGGTGAGGGAGCCGATGACGATGTTGCGGCTGCGCTCCTGGTTGAGCAGGTACACGGCCGCGCCGCCGAGCACGACGACGGCGCCGGTCCGGATGGCGAGGAGTGCCGCCGGGGTGCCGGCGAGGCCCCGGCCGCGCCGGTCGCGGCTGTGGCGCAGTTGCAGGGCGGCGTACCCGGCGGCGCAGCAGGCCAGCAGGACCCAGCCGAGGGCGGGGCTGAGGTTGTCGTTCGCGATGGCCAGGATGGTGGGGTCCTTGATGGAGACGTTCGTGCCTTCCTTGAGCAGGATCAGGACGACGCCCTGGAAACCGAGGAACGCGGCCAGCGTCACCACGAAGGAGGGGATGCCGACCTTGGCGACGAGCGTGCCGATGAGCAGGCCGATGACCGCGCCGGTCAGCACGGCGGCGGCCACCGCGGCGTACCAGGGCCAGCCGTGGTTGGTCAGCAGGATGGCCAGGACCGCGGCGCAGACGCCGCTGGCGTATCCGGCGGACAGGTCGATCTCGCCGAGGAGCAGGACGAAGACCAGCCCCGTGGCGATGGCGATGCTGCCCGCGCTCTGGGTGAGCAGGTTGGCGAAGTTCAGGTTGGACAGGAAGACCGGGCGCAGGAGGGAGAAGAACACGCAAAGGACGACCAGGCCGGCGATGGCGGGAAGGGCGCCGAGCTCGCCCGCGCGCACCTGCTCGACGTAGCGGCGGCCGATGTCGCCCAGGCCGGCGGTCGGGGGCCGGTCTTCCGCGGGGTCGGTGGGGCGGTTCGGCCGCTCGGGCTTCTGGGAGGCGAGGGCGGAGGTCACGCGGCGGCTCCGTTGGGGGTGGTCCGAGGGCCCAGGTCGCCGCTGCGGCCCGAGGTGATCAGTTCGACGACCTGAGCATGGGTCACGTCGGAGGCCTTGACCTGAGCGGCCATCCGGCCGAGATAGAGGGCGGCTATCCGGTCGGAGACCGCGAAGACGTCGTTCATGTTGTGCGAGATGAGGACGACTGCCAGCCCGTTGTCGGCCAGCCGCCGCACGAGTTCCAGCACCTGCGCGGTCTGGGCGACGCCCAGCGCCGCGGTGGGCTCGTCGAGGACCACGAGCTTGCTGTTCCACAGCACCGCCTTGGCGATGGCCACGGTCTGGCGCTGGCCGCCCGAGAGGCTGGAGACCTTCTGGCGGAGGGACTTGACGGTGCGCACCGACAGCCCCTTGAGGGTCGCGGCGGCCATCTCCTCCATGGTCGAGTCGTCGAGCACGATGCCGCGCCGCTTCTCCCGGCCCAGGAACATGTTCTGCACGATGTCGAGGTTGTCGCACAGCGCGAGGTCCTGGTAGACGATCTCCACGCCGAGCGCGGCGGCGTCGCGCGGACTGTGCACCTGGACCGGCCGGCCTTCGAAGAGGTAGTCCCCGGCGTCGATGGGGTGGATCCCGCCGATGCACTTGACGAGCGTCGACTTGCCCGCTCCGTTGTCGCCGACGAGGGCCGTGACCTCTCCCGCGTAGGCGGTGAGCGCGACGTCGTGCAGGACCTGGACGGGGCCGAAGCTCCTGTTGATCCCGCGCAGTTCGAGGGTCGGTGTTTCTGTCATGGGTGAGGCTCCTGGGGATTGGCGGAGTGGGCCCCGTCCACCGGCGGCCGGGACCCACCGGTACGGCCGGGACCCACCGGTACGGCCGGCGCTCGCGCTACTTGATGCCGGCCTTCGTGCACAGCGCCTCGTAGTCGCCGGTGCACAGCTGCGCCTTGGTGACGTAGCCGTCGGTGACGACGTCCTGGATGTTGTCCTTGAAGACGGCCTCGGGAGCCAGCAGCACCGCCGGCACGTCACGCTTGCCCGTCGGGTCGTTGACGGTGGCCTTGGTCTGGCTCTTCTTGCCGCCCGCCAGCTCCACCGCGAGGGCGGACGCCGCGTCGGCCTCCTTCTTCACGGCCTTGTAGACGGTCATGCACTGGTCGCCCGCCAGGATGTTCTGCAGGCCCTGCACAGTGGCGTCCTGACCGGTGATCGGCACCTGCCCGTTGCGGTGGTTCTTGCGCAGCACGGCGATGGCCGCGTTCGCCAGCCCGTCGTTGGCCGCGAGCACTCCGGCGACGTCCGGCCGGCTGGTGTACATCTGCTCGAAGATGGTCTGGGCCTGGGCGTCGTCCCAGTCGGGCACCGACTGGTTGGGGCCCTTGGTGTATTCCCCGGAGGCGTACTTCGGGTCCAGCACGCTGTTGTAGCCGTCGGCGAACAGGGTGGCGTTGTTGTCCGTCGGGGAGCCGTTGAGTTCGGCGACGACGGGGTTCTTGGCGCCCGCCTCGGTCAGGCACTTCGTCAGGCCCTGGCCCTGGAGCTTGCCGACCTGGGTGTTGTCGAAGCTGACGTAGTACTGGGCGGAGCCGCCGAGGGTGAGCCGGTCGTAGTCGATGGTGGCCACGCCCTGTGCTTTGGCCTTGTCGAGGACGGCCTTGCCGGTGCCGCTGTCCAGGTTGACGATGACCAGCACGTTCACGCCGCTGGTGATCATCTGGTCGGCGATGGTCTGGAACGCCTGCTTGTCGCCCTCGGCGTTCTGGATGTCGTAGTCCACACCGGCAGCCTTGAAGGCCGCGGCGAGGTAGGGCCGGTCCGCGGTCTCCCAGCGGACGGACGACTTGCTGTCCGGCAGGATCACGCCGATCTTCGGCTTCTTGGCGCCCGCCGGGCCGGCACCGGAGCCCGAGGAACTGCAGGCGGTGACCGTGGAGAGCAGGGCCGCTGACACGGCAGCGGTGGCGAACAGGAATCCCTTGCGCATCGGCAGGGTCCTTTCGAGGCGTGTCCGAACAGCGCCGGACGTGCGGCTGACGAAGGGTGGGGGAAGGGCACGGGCACGCAGCGGGCAAGCAACCGGCCCTTTTGTTGCCTGCGACAACATACGGCCTGCGGTGAGGCCCGCCAACCCCTCGTGCCGACCCTTCGTACGCAACGCCCTCGGGGGGCCACGGATCGACTACGCACCCGGGCCCGACCCCGGCACCGCCCTGGGGGCGAGCCGGTGCCGGGCCCGGACGAGGCTTCGAGCGGGGCTTCGAGCTGGGCTTCGAGCGGGGCTTCGAGCGGGGCTTCGAGCGGTGGTCAGCCGAGCTTCCACTGCTGGTTGCTCTGCCCGTTGCAGGCCCACAGCTGGACCAGCGCGCCGTTCGCCGTCGACGCTCCGCTGACGTCCAGACAGAGTCCCGACTGGACGCCGGTGACGGTGCCGTCGGCGTTTCGGGTCCACTGCTGGTTGGGCTGTCCGTTGCAGGTCCAGATCTCGACCTTGGTACCGGGCGAGGTCTGGCCGTTGTACGCGTCCAGGCACATCTGGGTGCCGCCCGAGGAGACCGTCAGCTGGCCGGAGGCGGTGCGGGTCCAGGTCTGGTTCGGCTGGTTGTTGCAGTCCCAGATCTGCACCTGGGTGCCGGGGGTGGTGGTCGAGTTCGGCACGTCCAGGCACTTGCCCGCACCGACCGCGTGCACCGGGCCGGTCTGGTCCGTCCCGCCGCCGGCGCCGCCCGTGACGCGGAACATGGTGGTGCCGTGCGCCGGCACCGAGGCGCTGATGGGGCCGGTGGTGGTCGAAGTCGCCCCGGACCAGAGGTCGGTGAGGCCGTAGCCGGCAGCGCCGGTCTTCCCGATCGCGGCGGCGGAGGTGCTGATGGTCGCGGTCGATCCGGTCTCGTTGAACAGGGCCACCGAGACGTCGCCGTTCGCCAGCGGCTTGGCCAGCACGTCGAGACCGCCGACGGAGGACACCAGGGTGCCCTGCTTGCCGAGCGAGTCCTGGTCCACCGCGATCACCCGGGCGTTGGTGAGCGTGGCCAGGGTGGCCGGGCTCGCGGAGGCGACGTTGGTGCCGGCGATCAGCGGAGCCGCCATCTCCGCCCACAGGCTGAACTCCGAGCGGCTCTCGGTGTCGGTGAGCGGGCCGTTGCCGACCTCCAGCATGTCCGGGTCGTTCCAGTGACCGGGCCCGGCGTAGGCGGCCAGGTTCACGTTGCTGTGGAAGATCGACAACATGCTGTTGTAACTGGCGTTGATGTCGCCGGTGGTGCGCCAGCTGTTGCCGACGCCGGCGCCCCAGGTCCACACGCCGTCCTCGCCCCAGCTGCACAGGCTGAACAGGATGGGCCGGCCGGTCGCGGCCAGCGCGTCGCGCATCGTGGTGTACCGGGTCTGGGCGGGCACCTTGGTGCCGTTGGGGCAGGAGTTCAGCGAACAGCCCGGCCCCGCATAGCAGTTGTCGTACTTCAGGTAGTCCACGCCCCAGGCGGCGAAGGTCTGCGCGTCCGTGGTCTCGTGGTCCAGGCTGCCCGGGAAGCCGCCGCAGGTCTGCAGTCCGCCGTCCTCGTAGATGCCCAGCTTCAGCCCCAGCGAGTGGACGTAGTCGGCGGTGCCCTTGATCCCGTCCGGGAACTTGTTCGGATCAGGTACCAGGCGCCCGTCGGAGCCCCGGGCGTGGGTCATCCAGCAGTCGTCGATGTTGACGTACTGGTACCCGGCGCTCTGCATGCCGTTGTTGTGCATGGCCAGCGCCGTGCTCTTGATCAGCGGCTCGGAGACGTTGCAGCCGTAGGCGTTCCAGTCGTTGAAACCCATCGGCGGCGTGAGCGCCAGATTGTTGCCCAGCGCCGCAGCCGGCGACGCCGCGGCCAGCGAGAGCAGCGGAAGCGCCAAGGACAGTAGCAACGCCGAGAGGACGCAGGCGAGCGTCCTGCGCAGGTTCGCTTGGAGCATGGTGGTCGCCTCCTGGTGGATGGGGTGATGGGAGGAGGGGAATCTTCGTGGGCATGACAATGCGGCTCCTGGACGGCCCCACCGTTGCGGGAGGTGGGGACTCCGGACAGGGGCAGTGCACGCCGGTTTCCGGTGCGGCTCCGGATTGTTAGCGCTAACAATCAGTCACGAAAAAACCACCGGGGTGAATGTCCCCGGCGTCGGCCAATGGGAGCTTCCAGCACCCCGCACACAGTGTCAACCCTTCCTGCAGCACTGCGCGCCGCCCGGTGGACACCCCCTGGCGCGATCACCGGGTCACATGCGTCGTCAGATGAGCTGTTGGGTCGACTGGCCCCGCTCGTTCCCAACTCCCCTGTTTCAGGCGGTTTTTCACCTGTCACGCCGTCAATTGTCCCAGCATTCACCGCATCCACCAGGACGGGGAGCTGTCCCGCGAAGGCCATGGCGGGCGTCGATGCCATTCGACGCGCTTTCGACAGTGATGCCATGAAGGAAAGGTGTCTTCCTGCACAGAGCCTTGCTGAGCAGGCGCCCCGTCATTACCGTCCAGCCAAGCGCTTCGACACTGCGCACCTGCATCCGGCGAGCCCGGTCCCACCACCAGGCCGGGGGCCGTGACCCATCCATCGCCGTCCTTGGAGGGACACATGAGATGGCAAACCCTTGAATCCATCGGCAGGAAGTCGGCCCGGTTCGGTCGGCCGGCCCTGATCGCCGCCGTGATCGCCGGGTTCCTGAGCTTCGCGACTCCGGCGCAGGCCCAGGTGTACTCCACCTGCGACCAGTGGGGTCAGTACACCCAGGGCACCTGGACGGTCTACAACGACATCTGGGGACAGAACCACGGCCCGCAGTGCCTGACCGTGAACAGCATCAAGTCCTGGTACGTCGATGCCAACCACTCCGGCGGCGGGGTCAAGTCCTACCCGAACACCGGGGTCCGGCCCCAGACGCCGCTGTCGCAGTTGAACTCGGCGGGCTTCTGGTACAACACCTCGTCGGCTCCCGTCGCCGGCGGTGACTGGTGGGACTGGACGAGCGACCTCTGGTCGACCAGCAACCAGGACGAGATCATGGTCTTCACCAGCTGGTCCGGCACGGCAGCCGGCGGCTGGGGGACGCGGATCGCGTCCAACGTGACCATCGGTGGCGTCCTGTACGCCTCGGTCTGGCAGGCCAGTCCCGGCTGGAACGTCCTGCAGCTCATCCCCGCCCAGCAGAGCACCACCGGTACCGTCGACGCCTCGGCGGTCTGGCGCTGGGCCGCGTCGCAGAACCTCCTGCACAACACCACCTTCGACACCATGCAGTTCGGCATCGAGATCACCTCGACCAGCGGCGTGCAGAAGCGGTATTCGCTGAACGCCTACAGCGCCTGGTGGAGCAACACCTCCGGCGGCGGATCAACCATCTGAGGGCTGTCCCGCAGGAACAGGCGGGTTGGGCCCGCTCGATGCCGCACAGTGCGTGGGCGGCGGCGCTCCGGAGGAGGTGGCCCGCTTGGGATGGCGGCGAAGCGCGCGAACCACCTCTCAGGACGGTGTCGACGATGTGGTCGGTGGCGTTGGCGGTCTGCACGTTGCCGCACAGCACATTCGCGCTGGTGTCGACGGTGAAGTCGGGCGCGGTGCGGGGCCGGTCCCCCGGGAAACAACAGGCCGCGACCCGGCCGGCACGGAGGCGGAAAAAAATTTCCCGCCGACGTTGAACCGTTCCTCGGCGGGACTCGTGTGGAAGGTGCCCGGGCGAACACCGCCCGGACCGCCAAAGGTCCACGCTCCAGGGGGAGTTCACCATGCCGAAGTTCGCCACGCCCAGGTTCGCCGCGCCCCGGTTCACCGCGCGCCGGATGCTCGCCGCCACCGGCGTCGCCGTGCTCGCGCTCGCCGCCAGCGCCTGCGGACCGGACAAGGCCGACGGCTCCGGCGGGAGCGCGGCCACGTCCGCCGCCGTCCCTCCGGCCGCGGCCGCCACGTCGTCAGCCCCGGCCACCGGCGGCACCGGCGGCACCGGCGGGGTCCGGCTCGTGGCCGTGAAGTCGGCCGCGCTCGGGCCGGTCGTCACCGACGCCGCCGGCCGGACCCTGTACCGCTTCGACAAGGACACCGCCAAGCCGTCCGCGAGCACCTGCGTCGACGCCTGCGCCGCGAAGTGGCCGCCGCTCACCGCCCAGGACGCGGTCCAGGTCACCGGAGTGGACTCCGCCCTGGTCGGTAGTGTGGCCCGGCCGGACGGCACGAAGCAGGTGACCCTCAACGGCTGGCCGCTCTACCGCTTCGCCGGGGACACCGCGGCGGGGCAGACCAACGGGCAGGGCGTCGGCGGCACGTGGTTCGCGAGCACGCCCGAGGGGAAGAAGGCGCCGGGCACCACCGGGCAGGCCGCGTCGCCGACCGCCGCGCAGAGCGGCGGCTACTCCGGAGGCTACTGACCGGCCGTGCACGGCGGCGAGGCGGCCGGCGCCGCCTTGCCCGTGCGGGGACCCGTCGCCCAGACTGTCGCGGTGCACCGGAACCGCGATCACCACTGGTCCGGGGGCGTCGCCCTCCCGGTCGGCGTCCTGCTCTGCCTCGTCCTGGGGCTGTCGCTGTTGGCGCTCCGGTTCCGGCCGAGCGGGCCGGAACCGGCGTCCGCGTTCGTCGACATCACCGCGGTGGCGGCCACCGCGCCCGCGCCGTCGGCCGTCGGCCCGGACGCCTCCGGCGGCTCGTACGCGCAGGACTGCGGACGCAACCAGGAGGGCCACCGCAACGCGGACAACGTGGTGGTCTCCCCCGGGACGGTGGGCGGCGCCCATCACGTGCACGACTACGTCGGCAACCTCTCCACGGACGCGGACTCCACCGACGACAGCCTCGCCGCGGCCCCGACCAGCTGCACCGACGGCGACCGCTCGACGCTCTACTGGCCGGTGCTGCGCCGCACCGACCGCGTCGCCCCGGCGCCGAGCACCGCCGTGGCGGCCTCCGACGACCCGCACGACGCCCCCGGCGAGGTCCTCGCTCCCGAGCGGGTCTCCATCGAGTACCTCGGCAATCCGTGGTCGAAGGTCGTGCCGATGCCGCGCTTCCTCCGGCTCCTGGAAGGCGACCCGGCCGCCGCCACCGACGGCGGCGCCGAGGCCGGCGCCCGCTGGGGCTGTACGGGATTCGCCGACCGCACGACCACCGACCGCTACCCGCTCTGCCCCGCCGGCAGCCTGCTCACCCGCACCCTGGACTTCCCCAGCTGCTGGGACGGACGCGGCACGGACAGCCCCGGCCACCGCTCCCACGTGCGGTTCCCGTCCGCCGGCGGCCTCTGCCCGCACGGTACCTTCGCGATCCCGCACCTGCGGGTGACCGTCGGCTACCGCCCGCCCCCGCCCCGGGCCTTCGCCCTGGACGCCTTCCCCGAGCAGCGGCACAGCCCGCTCACCGACCACGCCGTGTACATCGGCCTGATGACCGACCGGCAGATGGCCTCCGTGGTGGCCTGCCTGAACGAGAACCGCACCTGTCGGGAATCCGGTTGAACCGGACGGCCGCCGCGCACGTGCTGGACGTGGTACCCGACGACGGAGGCATGGCGGATGGCGAGGACACGACCGGGCGGGCGGCAGGACGCCGCCGACGAGGCACTGATCCGAACGCTCTACGAGCAGCACGGCGGCGCACTGCTCGCCTACGCCGTCCGGCTCACCGGTGACCGCGCGGCGGCCGAGGACGCCGTGCAGGAGACGCTGATCCGGGCCTGGCGCAATCCCGAGGCGCTGACCGAGGCCCGGGGATCGGTGCGCGGCTGGCTGCTGACCGTGGAGCGCAACCTGATCACCGACCGGTTCCGGGCCCGGGCCGCACGGCCGGCCGAGGTGGCGGAGGTCTCCGAGGCGACGGCCACCGTGCCGGTCGAACGCGACCACGCCGAGGGCGTGGTGGAGACGCTGGTGATGTCGCAGGCGCTGGACCGCCTCTCGCCCGAACACCGCGACGTGCTGCGCTCGATCTACTTCCAGCGGCTGTCGGTCACCGAGGCCGCGGAGCAGCTGGGGATACCCGCCGGGACGGTCAAGTCCCGCGCGCACTACGCGCTCCGGGCGCTCCGGCGCTCGTACACCGACAGGACGGGGACGTGGCAGGAGGTGTCGGTGTGACCAGGGACGACGCGGGTACGGGCGGCAGGGGCACGGAAGACGTGAACACGAACGGTACGGTCGCGGACGGCACGGGCGCCGAGGGTACGGGCCCGGTGCCGCACGAGCGGATCGCCGAACTCGTCGGCGCCCACGTGCTGGGTGTGCTCGATCCGGACGAGTCGGCGGCGGTCGAACGGCACCTGGCCGACTGCCCCGCTTGCCGACAGGAGGTGGCCGAGTTGCGGGAGCTGGAGACCGTCCTGGGCGAGGTGCCGCCCGAGCTGCTGGTGGACGGCCCGCCCACGGACGGTGACCTGCTGCTGCAGCGCACCCTGCGGCAGGCACGGGCGGAACGCGGAGCGTCGCTGGTCCGGCGCCGGACCCGGATCGGCGTGGTCGCGGCCGTCGCGGCGGCGGCGGCGCTGGTCGTGGGGATCGCGGTGGGCCGCGGCACGGTCACCGCACCGCCGGTGGCCGCCGGCCCGGCCCCGACCGCGGCGCCGACCGCGACCGTCACCCCGCCGCCGGCCGGGACCAGGACCGGCTCCGTGACGGATCCGGCCACCGGTGCCCGCATGACGCTGACGATGACCCCGGCGATGGGCTGGGTGCGGGTGAACGCGGCGGTCACCGGAATCCCGGCCGGCCAGCGCTGCCACCTGGTGGTCAACGCCAGGGGCGGGGCGACGGCGGACGCGGGCAGCTGGCTGGTCTCCGCTGTCGGCGCCAAGTCCGGTACCACGCTGGACGGTTCGGCGATCGTCGCGCCGGACGACGTGGTCTCGGTGTCGGTCGTCAACGAGTCCGGGCAGACCTTCGTGACGGTCCCGGTGTAGGGCTCCGCCGCCCGCCGGACCCGAGGTCCGGCGGGCGGGGCAGGCCCCGACGCCACCCCCGACGCCCCGCCGCCTCCCCGCTCAAGTCCCGCCGCCTCCCCGCTGAAGTCCCGCCTACGTCGCGGACTGCTTTCGATGGGCCGCGATCAGGTCCCGGTACCAGGTGTAGGAGGCCCTCGGCGTGCGCCTCTGCGTCTCGAAGTCGACGTGGACGAGACCGAACCTCTGACGGAACAATCCCTCTGCCCATTCGAAGTTGTCGAGGAGGGACCAGGTGTAGTAGCCGCTGACGTCGACGCCTTCGGCGATGGCGGCGGCGAGGGCGTCGAGGTGGGTGGCGAGGTAGTCGATGCGGGGCTGGTCGGGGGTGGTGGACTCCTCGACGGAGCAGCCGTTCTCGGTGATGGTGATGGGCGGGAGGGCGGCACCGTACAACTCCTTCAACCCGACGAGGAGTTGGCGGAGTCCGTCGGAGACGACGGGCCAGCTGAAGGTGGTGTGGGGAACGTCGGGGATGTCGAGGAGGTCGAACGGCAGGCCCTGGTCGGTGGGGGCGGCGACGCGGGTGGGGTTGTAGTAGTTGACGCCGAGGGCGTCGAGGCCGGGGGTGTGGATGAGCTCGGTGTCGCCGGGGCGGACGGAGCCGTAGATGTCGTCGGGGACGCCGAGGGCCGAGAGGTCGGGGTAGCGCCCGAGGAGGACGGGGTCGGTGAACAGGCGGTTGTGCAGGGCGTCGTAGGCCGCGGCGGCGGCCAGGTCGGCGGGGTCGGTGGTGGCCGGTTCGACCGGGGTGAGGTTGTTGGAGAGCATCACCGACAGGCCGCGCTCGTGGAGCCGGGTGGCTGCCAGGCCGTGACCGAGGAGTTGGTGGTGGGCGGCGGGCAGGGCCTCGAACATGAGGGCGCGGCCGGGGGCATGGATGCCCATCGCGTACCCGAAGACGGTGTGGACGAAGGGCTCGTTGAGGGTGATCCACGTCGGGATGCGGTCGCCCAGGCGGTCGGCGGTGACGGCGGCGTAGTCGGCGAAGCGGTACGCGGTGTCGCGGTTGAGCCAGCCGCCAAGGTCTTCGAGTGCCTGCGGAAGGTCCCAGTGGAAGAGGGTGGGCAGCGGGGTGATGCCGGCCGCCAGCAGCGTGTCGACCAGGCGGTCGTAGAAGGCGAGGCCGGCGGGGTTCACGGGACCGGCGCCCGACGGCAGGACGCGGGGCCAGGCAATGGAGAAGCGGTAGCCGTCGAGTCCGAGGTCCTTCATCAGGGCGATGTCCTCGGGGTACCGGTGGTAGTGGTCGCAGGCCACCGCACCGGTGTGGCCGTCGCGGACGGCGCCGGGGCGGGCGCAGAAGGTGTCCCAGACGGACGGGCCGCGGCCGTCCTCCCCCACCGCCCCTTCGATCTGGTAGGCGGCGGTGGCGGCGCCCCAGCGGAACCCCGCCGGCAGGTCGTAGCGATCCGGCATGGCAGCCTCCCGAAAGAGAACATGAGAAGTACTCATGTTACCGGCGTCACGTCGACGCGCCAGAGGCCGCGCCCGAAGAGCGAGGGTCAGTTGTCGCTGAACCGTTCGCCCTTCTCCGCCTTCCCGACCAGCAGCGCGGGCGGCGTGAACCGCTCGCCGTAGGTGGCGGCGAGCGCGCGCGCCCGTGCCACGAAGCCCGGCAGGCCGCCCTCGTAGCCGTTGATGTACTGCAGGACGCCACCCGTCCACGCGGGGAAGCCGATCCCCATGACGGAGCCGATGTTGGCGTCCGCGACGGAGGTGAGCACGCCCTCCTCCAGCAGGCGCACGGTTTCGAGGGCTTCGGAGAAGAGCATCCGCTCCTGCATGTCCTCGAACGGGGTGATGCGGGACGGGCCGTCCTCCCCCGGCCTGCCGAAGTGCTCGCGCAGGCCCGGCCACAGACGGACCCGCCGGCCGTCCTCCCCGTACTCGTAGAAGCCCGCTCCCGCGTTGCGGCCCGTCCGCCCGAACTCGTCGATCATCCGGTCGATCACCGCGTCGGCGGGGTGGCCCGGCCAGCGCCCGCCCGCCTCCGCCGCGGCCTGCTCGGTCTCGTGGCGGATCCGGCGCAGGAGGGTGAGGGTCAGCTCGTCCACCAGGGAGAGCACCTTGGCCGGGTAGCCCGCCTGGGCGGCGGCCTGCTCGACGGAGGCGGGCTCGATGCCCTCGCCGACCATCGCGACGCCCTCCTGGATGAAGTTCGCGAAGACGCGCGAGGTGAAGAAGCCGCGCGAGTCGTTGACCACGATCGGCGTCTTCCCGATCTGCCGCACCAGGTCGAAGGCCCGCGCGACGGCCTCGTCCCCGGTCCGCTCGCCCCTGACGATCTCGACCAGCGGCATCTTGTCGACGGGCGAGAAGAAGTGCAGGCCGATGAAGTCCCCGGGCCGGGGGACGCCCTCGGCGAGCCCGGTGATCGGCAGGGTCGAGGTGTTGGAGCAGAGCAGGGCGTCCGGGGACAGCAGGTCGTGGACCTCCTGGAAGACCTTGTGCTTGAGGGCCGAGTCCTCGAAGACGGCCTCGATCACCGCGTCGCAGCCCGCGACGGCCTGCGGATCGGCGGCCGGCGTGATGCGGGCGAGCAGCGTGTCGGCCTCCCCCCGGGTCGTGCGCCCCTGGGAGACGGCCTTGGCGCAGAGCTTCTCGGAGTACGCCTTGCCCTTGACCGCGACCTCGGCCGAGACGTCCTTCAGAACGACCTCGATGCCGGCCCGCGCGCAGGCGTAAGCGATGCCCGCCCCCATCATTCCGGCGCCGAGGACGGCGACCTTGCGGACACTGCGCGGCTCGATGCCCTGGGGGCGGTTCGCCCCGGCGTTCACGGCCTGGAGGTCGAAGAAGAACGCCTGGATCATGTTCGTGGAGATCGGGCCGCAGGCCAGCTCGGTGAAGTAGCGGGCCTCGATGACCTGCGCGGTGGCGAAGTCCACCTGGGAGCCCTCGACCGCGGCGGCCAGGATGTTGCGGGGGGCCGGGTACGGGGCGCCCGCCGTCTGCTTGCGCAGATTGGCCGGGAACGCCGGGAGGACCGCGGCGAACTCCGGGTCGGCGGGCGTACCGCCGGGGATCCGGTAGCCCGGTGCGTCCCAGGGCTGCTGCGACTCGGGGTGCGCGTCGACGAAGGCCCGGGCCCGGGCGAGCAACTCCTCGCGGGTGGCCACGACTTCGTCGACCAGGCCGTTCTCCAGCGCCCGCCGCGGGCTGTACCGGGTGCCCTTGAGCAGCAGCTTCAGGAGCGCGTCGGCGATGCCGAGGAGACGGACCGCACGGGTCACCCCACCGCCGCCGGGCAGCAGACCGAGGGTCACCTCGGGCAGTCCGATCCTGGCACCGGGCGCATCCAGGGCGATCCGGTGGTGGCAGGCGAGGGCGATCTCGTAACCGCCGCCCAGCGCCGCTCCGTTGACGGCGGCGACCACCGGGACGCCGAGGGTCTCGATGCGGCGCAGATCCGTCTTGACCGCCATCGTCGCCTGGAAGACGCGCTGGGCGTCCTCGGGCCGGGCCCTGATCAGTTCCCGCAGGTCGCCACCGGCGAAGAAGGTCTCCTTGGCGGAGGTGAGGATCACGCCGCGGACCGAGTCGCGCTCGGCCACCAGGCGGTCGGTGACGGCGGACAGCGAGGCCTGGAACGCCGCGTTCATGGTGTTGGCGGACTGCCCGGGGTCGTCGAGGACGAGGGTGACGAGGCCGGTCTCGTCCTGCTCCCAGCGGATGGTCGACATGATGGTCTGCTCCGTGTCTGCGGCGGGGGACGGAAGGAGGAGGGAAGAAGGGGGGGAAGGAGCACGGAACGAGGGGCGGGAACGAGGAGTCAGCCGATCGCCAGCCCCGTCACGGCGCGCCCGATGACGAGCCGCTGGATCTCCGAGGTGCCCTCGAAGATGGTGAAGATCTTCGAGTCCCGGTGGAAGCGTTCCACCGGGTGGTCACGGGTGTAGCCCGCGCCGCCGAGGATCTGGATGGCCTGCTCCGTCACCCACACCGCGGTCTCCCCCGCGACCAGCTTCGACATCGAACCCTCGGCGTTCTCGAAGGCCTTGCCGTTCCGGGCCATCCAGGCGGCCCGCCAGGTGAGGAGCCGTGCCGCGTCGACCCGGGTCGCCATGTCCGCCAGCAGGAAGGCGATGGCCTGGTTCGCGCCGATCCTCCGGCCGAACTGCTCGCGTTCGCAGGCGTAGTCGCGGGCGTACTCGTACGCCGCCCGCGCGATGCCCACGGCCATGGACGCCACCGTGGGGCGCGAGGCCTCGAAGGTCCTGAACGCGGCCTGGCTGCCGGACGGCCTGCCCTCCCGGGCCGCGGCCAGCCGGGCGTCCAGCCGTTCCTTCCCGCCCAGCAGGCAGGATCCCGGCACCCGTACGTCGTCCAGGAACACCTCGGCGGTGTGCGACGCCCGTATCCCGTGCTTGCCGAACTTGCGTCCCTGCGACAGGCCCGGTGTGCCCGGAGGCACCACGAAGGTCGCCTGCCCGCGGCTGCCCAGCGCGGCGTCCACCGAGGCGACGACGACGTGCACCGCGGCGATCCCGCCGTTGGTGATCCAGGTCTTGCCGCCGTTGATGACCCACTCGTCCTTCGCCCCGTCGTAGCGGGCCGTGGTGCGGATCGCCCCGACATCGCTGCCCGCGCCGGGTTCCGAGGCACAGAACGCGCCGAGCCGCACGTCGTCGACCGTGCCGAACATCGGCGGGATCCACTCGGCCTGCTGCTCCGGGGTGCCGTTGGCCAGGACGGCCACGGCGGCCAGGCCGGTGCCCGCGAAGGCCGTGGAGATCCCGGCATCGCCCCAGAAGAGCTCCTCGAACACCACCGGCAGGGCGAGGCCGGTCGGCTCCAGTGACTGGGTGAAGAAGAAGTCCAGCGAGTACAGGCCGATCTTCGCGGCCTCCTGGATGACGGGCCAGGCGACCTCCTCCCGTTCGTCCCATTCCGCTGCCGCGGGTCTGAGCACGTTCCGGGCGAATCCACGGGCCCAGGTCCGCATCTCGACCAGGTCCGCGTCCAGTTCCATGTCCATGGGCTCTCCAGATGAGCGTCGTTCAGCGGGAATCGTCGGACGGACGGACCTCACTTCGCCCCGGAGTGCCCGATCACCAGCCGGTTGGGACCGCGGACGTTCACGTGCTCGCGGTACGCGACGTCGATCAGGCGGGGGTCCTTCACCCGCTCCGCGAACGAGCGCAGCAGGAGGGCCGCTTCGAGGCGCGCCAGGGGTGCGCCGAGGCAGAAGTGGATGCCGGCCGAGAAGGCCAGGTGGGGCGCCCTCTCCCGGACGGTACGGGTGATGTCGAAGTCGTCGGGGTTCTCGAAGTGCGCCGGGTCCCGGTTGGCCGCGGCGAGCAGGATGAGCACCACGGCCCTGGCGGGCAGGTCGTACCCGGCGATGCGGGACGGCTCGCTCACCGTGCGGGCGGTGATCTGTACCGGGGGGTCCCAGCGGAGCGTCTCCTCGACCGCCCCCTCGATGAGGGAGGGGTCGTCCCTGAGTGCCTGGAACTGGTCCGGGTGGCGCAGCAGTGCCAGCAGCGCGTTCGAGGTCAGGGAGGCGGTGGTCTCGTGTCCGGCCACCAGCAGCAGACCGCAGGTGGACATCACCTCGAACTCGTTGAGGGTGTCGCCGCGTTCCTCGATCTGCACCAGCCGGGTGAGGAGGTCGTCCCGGGGGTCGGCGCGCCGCTCGGCTATCTTCTGCGCGAAGTAGACGGCGAACTCGTCCCTGGCGTCCCTGATCGACCGGAGCTGGCCGTCGTCGGCCTGGCGGAAGGTGATGACCGGGTCCAGGACCATGGTGAAGGCCTTCGACCAGCGTTCCACCTTCGGCATGTCCTCGGGCGGGACGCCGAGCATGCCGCTGATGATCGTGAGCGGGAGGGTGTAGGCGATGTCGGCGGCGAAGTCGAACTCCGGTTCGGCGAGCGCCTCGGTCAGCAGGTCGTCGATCACCGCCTGGATGTCGGGGGCGAGGGCCGCCACGCTCTTCGGGGTGAAGGCCTTCGAGACCAGGCCGCGCAGCCGCGTGTGGTCCGGCGGGTTCATGGAGAGGAAGGTGGGGGGCCGCAGCCGGTCGCGCCCGGTGGTCTCGCCCGCGACCGGCGAACGGTCCGTGCCGAGCCGCGGGTCCCGCAGCAGTCGGGCGCAGGTCTCGTAGTCGCCCACCACCACGCCGTCCCTGGCCCGCATCGGGATCGGCTGCTTCCGCAGTTGGGCGTAGAGCGGGTAGGGGTCGTGTCTGCTGCCGGCGTCGAGCAGCTCCATCAGCAGCGGGTGTTCATGGGTTGTCACGTGGCCTCTCCTTCGGGTCGTTGCCGCACCGGACCGCGCAGGACGCGCCGATCCCGCGGGACGCGCCGATCGCGCAGGACGCGCCGGGTCATGCCTTCTCGCCCGCAGGCTCGCCCGCCACCGGCAGGTCGGCCCCGACTCCGCCGGAGCGCACCGCGGGCATGACCAGCCCCAACAGCGCGACCAGCACGGCGATGACGCCGGCGGTCAGGAGCGCGTGGTCGAAGTCGGAGATCCGGACCAGCCGGTCGCCGGGCAGGATCAGCGCGACCAGGGCCACCCCGAACGCGGTGCCCAACTGCCGTGCGGCGGTGTTCGTTCCGATCGCGCCCGCCAGCCGCTCGGGCGTGCTGGAGAGCAGGACGCTGCAGGCCGTCCCGGTCACCACGGCGCCCATCCCGATGCCGACGAGCACTCCGCACGGCAGCCAGAAGCCCAGGAAGTCGGGCTCCGCCGCGAGCACCAGCCAGGTCCAGACGCTCGCCGCCGCCATGGCCAGCGCCCCGAGGGCGATGGCGGCCTTCGGCATCCGCGGCGAGGGGATCCGGCCGACCAGCAGCGCGGTGAGTCCGGCGGCCAGGGCGCAGGGCGTCATGGCGAAGCCCGTCCTCAGCACGGAGTACTGCCACGCCTGATTGAGGATCAGCACGCCGGTCAGCAGCCACATGCACATGACGATGCCGTACAGCGTGGAGGCCCCGACGGAGAAGGAGAAGGTGCTGTTCCGCCACAGGGTGGTTTCGAGGGCGGGGACGGGATGGCCCACCGAGCGCCGGATCGCCGCCGCCACGGTGACGCCGCCGCCGATGACCAGGGCGACCGTCTTGGCGTCGCCCCAGCCCCAGTACTGGGCGTTGCTCAGGGCGAGGACGACCGCTCCGAGGCCGATGCCCAGCAGGACGGCGCCGATCCAGTCCGGCATCCGGGCGCGCACGCCGGCGGGCTCGGGCGGCTCGGACCGCCGCAGCCTGACCGCCAGGAGCAGGAGCAGCCCTCCCAGCGGGAGGTTGATGTAGAAGATCGCCCGCCAGTCGAGGGAACTGACCAGGGCCCCTCCGACGCTGGGCCCGACGGCCGCCGCCAGCGCGGTGGCGGCGCTCCAGATGCCGATCGACCTGGTCCACCGCTCCACCGGGATCCCGTGGAGCAGCAGCACGAGCGAGGCCGGGATCATGACCGCGGAGCCGATGCCCTGCAGGCAGCGGCTGACCAGCAGCACGGGCAGGTCGGGCGCGGCCCCGCAGAGCGCGGAGGCCACCACGAAGATCCCCACCCCGGCCAGGTACAGGCGCCACCGCCCCACGACGTCGGCGAGCCGCCCGGCCGGGGCGAGCAGCGCCGCCAGGGGTACCGCGTAGATCGTGATGACCCACATGACGTCGGTCAGCGACTCCGACGGGAAGCCGGAGCGCAGTTCGGGGATCGCGAGGTTCACGACGGTCGCGTCGAGCATCGCCAGGAACGTCGCCCCGGCCGCGAGGATCGTGACGGCGCCGCGTCCCGGGCCGGGTCCCGCGCCCGCTGCTGGTGCTGACCCCGGTAAGGCTGACGGCTCTGCGGTCATGGTCCGTGCTCCCTTCGGGGGTCAGCCGCTGAACGGCACGACGTAGATGAGGTGGCGGGCCTGGAGGGCGAGGCGGTCCTTGCTGTCCCAGATCTCCACGTCCTGCTCCAGGAAGCCCCCGGCGTAGTTGCTGGTGCGCTGGGAGAGGCGGAGCCAGCCCGGGGCGGGCTTCGCCCGGACGTGCACGGACATGTGCACGGTCAGGGGGAGCCCGGCGGCGCCCAGGTCGAAGGTGACCGGCGGGAGGACGTCGGAGGCGAGGAGCAGGGCGAGCGGGTCGGGTTCCCGGCCGTCGCGGAACCGCATCCAGCCGCGCGCGGCGCCCTCGCCGGACGGTCCCTCCTCGTTCGACCACCCCGTCGTGCGGGGGTCGAGCCTCAGGTCGAGGTGTTGGTGCAGTTGGGACCGGGAGAGGATCTCGTTGGAGGCCGTCTCGGTGCTGACGCATTCCTCGCGCGGGGGCAGGTCCGGGGCGGTGGCCGAAGTGAACACCTCGTCGTTGAGCGTGTCCAGGTCGCGGTACGTCCCGGTGATGCGGACCCGCTCGGCCTGCGCCCCCTTCTGGTCGGTCTGGACGATGGCCGCCGTGCCGGTGGAGAGTTGCCGCCCCTGACGCACCACGTCGGTCCGGATCTCGACGGGCCCGGGGGCCGAGCGGCTGAGGAAGTGGGCGCTCAGCGCGAACGGGTCCAGCCGGGCCGAGCCCTCCGCGAGCCGCTCGCCGAGCGCGCGGGCCGCGACGGCGAGCAGGAAGCCGCCGTTGACGTGGCCGTGGTTCAGCCATTCGGTGCTGAAGTCCGCCCGGTACCGGTCGTTCGTCCCTTCGACCGGCCGGACGGCCGTGGCCTTGTCGAAGTCTGTCTCAGTGGTCACAGGCGGTACTCCTCGCAGTGGGTGGGTGGCCGGGGCGTTCTCCGGGGCGGTTCACCCCGGAGGTCGGTCGTTCACCCGGGGATCATCGGAAGGTGATGCGGAAAAGGTTCGCGTAGCGCTTCTCGAAGGACTGGGCGGTGACCTCCAGGTAGCGCTCGTACTTCAGGACCGTGTCGGTGCCGGCGACGGCCTCGGCGGCGTCCCGGTTGTCCTTCAGGCGCTCCAGCCAGGTCCTGATCGTGCGCCCGTAGTGGTCGCCGTCGAAGCGCACCGCGATCGGGTCGAAGATCAGCTCGCTGGCCTCCAGGATCTCGGAGAGCCGGGGCGGTTCCGTCTCGGGGAAGATGTCGTCCGACACGAAGGCGATGTCGCGGATGTACCGGCGGTCGAGCTTGACGGTGTTGCCCTTGCCGACCGTCTGGAGTCCGAGGCGGCCCCCCGGGCGCAGCCAGGAACGGCAGCTCTCGAAGAAGGCCCGGTACCCGGCCACGCGTTCGGCGCGCGACAGTCCGCGCCGGGCGAAGTGTTCGAACGCGCCGATCGAGATGACGGCGTCGTACTGCTCGGTGGGCCGGTGGTCCTTCCAGTTCTCCAGGCGGACGTCGCAGCCGGGCAGCCCGAGGGAGCGGGCGGCCTGCGCCTGCTCCTCGCTGAGGGTCAGGCCGACGGCGGCGCCGACGCCGTGCACCTCGATCAGCCGCCGCAGGAGTCCGCCCCAGCCGCAGCCGATGTCGAGGACCCGGGCGCTCCCGGCCGCGCCGGTCTGCTCGACGAAGTAGTCCAGCTTGCGCAGTTGGGCGCTCTCCAGGGTGTCGCCGTCCTGCCAGAGTGCGCAGGAGTAGACGCGGTTCTCGTCCAGCCAGAGCCGGTAGAAGTCGTTGGACACGTCGTAGTGGTGCTGGATGGCGTCGGGAGAGGCGCCGGTGTAGTGCGCGTTCGTGCCCGCTGTTCCCATTCCTTCTCAACCCTTCCTCGGAACACGTCGGTACAGGTCGGTGCATTCGGTCGGGGGCGCGGTCAGGCGGGTCACCAGCGGACGAGCACGGCGCCGAAGCTCAGTCCGCTGCCGAGGCCGACGAGGCACACCAGGTCGCCGCCGCGCAGCCGTCCGGACGCCGCCGCGGCGGCCAACTGCTGCGGTATCGCGGCCGCGTTGGCGCAGCCGTACTCGTCGACCATGATCAGGACCTTCTCGCCCGGGATGCCCAGAGTGTGGCAGAACTCGCGGGTGTACGGGACGGATATCTGGCTGATGCAGACGAGGTCCACGTCCTCCACGGTCAGACCGTTGTCGGCCAGGAGTTCGGGGATCGGACCGAAGTCCGTCTCCGCCAGGGCCCGGAGCGCCTTCATCGGCTTGACCCTGAGCCGGCCGATCTCCAGCCTGCCGTCGGCGTTGGTGGTCATCGGGGTGACGGAGGCGCGCCAGGCCCGGGAGTTGGCGCCCATCCGGTGGGCGATGACGCCGGGTTCCGCGCTCGCCTCGATCAGCAGCGCGGCGCCGACGTCCGACATCGTGAGGGCGGCGCAACTGTCCAGGTAGTCCTGGAGGTTCGCCACCGCGGTGCCGAGCAGCCGGGTCGGGGCCTCCCCGCAGGCGACCAGGATCCGCCGGTAGCTGCCCGCCCGGATGAGCGCGTCCCCGACCTCGATGGCGTTCAGGACCGAGTTGCAGGCGTTCTTCAGGTCGAACACGGGGCAGGTCGCGCCCAGCCGGTCGGCGACGATGTGGGCCGTGGCCGGTTCGAGGACGTCCCCGCTCGCGGCGGCGAAGACGATCAGGTCGAGGTCGCCGGGCCCGTGTCCGGTCTGCTCGAACAGCCGGCGCGCGGCCGCCACCGCGAGGTCGGACGCCTCCCAGCCGGCCGGGGCGACATAGCGGTGGCGCACCCCGGTGAACCGTTCGATCAGACCGCGCGGCAGGTCGAGGCCGGGGTTGCCGGCGGCCAGTTCCTCCTCGACGTCGGCGACGGACCGCCGCCGCTCGGGCAGGTGGACCGCCACGGCCGCGATCCGGGAGCCGAGCGTCATGACCGGTCGCTGCTCAGGGCTTCCGCCACGAGTGCGGCGACCTGGGCGACGCTGCGCACGGCCGGGGCCTCGTCCTCGTCGAAGGCGATGTCGAAGTGGTCCTCGACCGCCAGCAGGCCCTGGAGGAGCTTGAGCGAGTCGACCCCGGGGAGGTTGAGGAGCTGGGTCTCGGCCGTCACCTCGGACAGCGGGATCTTGAGGTGGTCCGCGATCAGGCCGCGGACCTCTTCGAGCACGCGCGGGTACTCGGTGCCGCCGCCGTTCACCGCTTCGGCCGTGTGCTGGGTCACCTGGGGGTCTCCTTCGTTCGGTTCGGGTCAGCTCGGCCGGGGTGCCGGCCGGTAGTCGTTCAGCGGGGTCGCCAACACCGCGCCCGCGGCCGCGAGTTGGCGCAGCCGGAACAGGTAGGCGGCGCCGTGCATGAGCTGTTCGGCCACCTCGACCACGGTCCGGTTCTCCGCCGGGAAGAGGCGGCTGTCCTTCGCCCAGTCGTTGAACGCGCCCATGGCCGGGCCGCACCACACCTGGTAGTCCCGGATCCGGTCGGTCTCGCCGCGGACGGCCCAGCGCGCGGACAGGCCGAGGTACCACCGGAACACCAGGGCCATCTTGACCCTGGGGTTCCCGGCGGCGCGGGCGATCTGCGCCGGGTCCCGGGTACCGAGGTAGTCGAGGCACTCCCGCCACACCTCGTCCACCGACATCCGGAACACGTCCTTCTCCAGGCGGCTCAGCTCGGTGGCGGGGATGTCGTCCAGGCCCTCGTACGTCCGGTAGAGCTCACGCAGCCGGGAGGCGCGCATCGGGAACATGGTGCCGCTCCTGAGGACCTGGACCTCGGCGCCGAGTTCGAACATGTCGGCCGCGGGCGCCATCGCGTAGTCCGCGGCGCCGGCCCGGGTGAGCAGTTCCTTGGCCTCCGGGGACGTCCCGGCCTCCACGCAGCTCTGGTTGACCGAACCGGTGACCACGTAGTCCGCGCCCATCGCGAAGGCGGCGGCCAGGCCCTCGGGGCTGCCGAGTCCGCCGGCCGCTCCGACCCGGGGCACCGACCGGTAGCCGAGCTCCCGGGTGATCCGGTCCCGCAGCCGCAGGACGGCCGCCATGGCCACGGTCGAGGGCCGCCGGTCGGTGTGCCCGCCGGAGTCCGCCTCGACGGTGATGTCCTCGGCGAGCGGCACCCGGGCCGCCGACTCGGCCTGGAGGGCGTCGATCCGGCCCTCCGCGACCAGCGCGTCCAGGACCTCGCGGGGCGCGGGGCGCAGGAACAGCTCGGCGACCTCGGGACGGGACACCTTCGCGATCACCCGGTTGCGGGCCACGGTCCGGCCGTCGCGGTCGCGCTCCAGCCCCGCCACCCGGTAGCGCACCACCTCCGCGGTGGGGGCGATGAAGGCGGAGGCCTCGACGAGCCGGACCCGCCGGTCGAGGAGGAGGTCCACGGTGGCCCGTTCCAGGCCGGGCTCGGCCGGGCTGTGGATCAGGTTGCAGGCGAACGGCAGGCCGGGGATCTTCGCCGCGAAGGTGTCCAGGGCGGACGCGATGCGCTCCGGCGCCAGCCCGGCGGCGCCGAACGACGCCAGCAGGCCCGCCTCGGCCATCGCGATGACGAGTTCCTCGGAGGCGATGCCGTTGGCCATCGCGCCCGCCAGGTAGGCCAGCCGCACGCCGTGCGCCTCACGGAAGGCGGCCGAGCCGAGCAGGCCGGGCGGGAACGCCGGTGCGGTGGCCAGGAGTTCGAAGCCGTCCTCGTCGGTCGCCCGTCCGCCGGAGACCGCGCCGACCGCGTCGCCGTCGGCGACGACGTGGCAGGCCTCGTGCAGCCGGTGCAGCTCGCCGCGCACTCCGGCGACGTCGAACCGCGGGGTGCGTTCCCCCCGCCAGTTGGGTGTTCCGCTCACCTGTGACCGCCCCCCGTCACCACCGCGATGGCGATGTCCTTGAACTCGTAGACCCGCAGTTCGCCGCGCCAGACACTGGCGTCCGCGATCAGGAGGCGCCGGCCGTCCTGCTCCCGCACCTCCTTGAGGTGCGCCTCGAAGTCCAGCCGGGGGTGGGTCGGCGCGAACTCGCCCCGGTAGGTCCAGCTCGTCCGGACGCCGGGCGCGTGGTCGAACCGCGCGTCGGGCCGGTGCCGGGCCGGCTCGGCGACCATGGCGTACGCCCGCAGGCCCGCGTACACGGTCTCCGCGCCGAGCGAGCCCGGCATCACCGGGTCCTGGTGGAAGTGCAGCGGGAAGTACCAGTCGTCCGGGCCGATGGTCCGGTGGCCGCGCAGGTAGCCGGCGCCGTGCAGGCCGCCGCCCGGCACGTAGGAGAAGCCGTCGAGCATGTCCAGCCGCCCGGTGCCGAGGCGCAGCGAGTCGGTCCGCGCCCGCAGCGCGTCCAGGTCGACCTGGACCGCCCTGCCGGCCCCCGGCCCGGCGGAGTCCAGCCACAGCGGTACCGGCCTGCCCTGGTCCAGGCCGACGCTGCCCGCCCTGAGCTCACCGGTGAAGTAGCCGGAGAGCTGCTCCCCGGTGTGGAAGACCTCGCCGTCGACGGAAAGCTCCCAGTCGGCGCGGTGCAGGATCGCGCCGCCGACGGCGTCGTTGGACAGGATGGTGACCCGCTGCCGGACCGTCCTGCCGCGCAGGTCGACCTGGCGCAGCGCGGTGGCGTGCCCGCCCAGGTTGCGCAGGTAGTACTCGGTCTGCGGGAACCGCAGGGTCGTGCCGAGGTAGTACGGCCCGAGCACCCCGGGCTGGACGCCGGCCTCCATGTAGGCGAAGTGCGGCATGTACGGCTGGTTGTTCTCGGTGAAGTACCAGGCGTCCGCGGGGACGTCGTACTCCGACTCGACCACGACGCCGGGCCGGACGGCACCGTCGGCCGCGTCGACGCGCAGCACCCGGTCCACGAAGCAGAGTTCACCGCTGGGCAGCCGCGGCACCCGGGGCAGTTCCCGGCAGACCTCGAACTGCTCGCCCAGCATCGCGTGGTCGCCCCTGGCCACGTGGGCGACGTGCATCTCGTTGAGCACGGCGGGTTCCCCCGACGCGCCGCTGCGCCCCAGGTACCGCGGGGTGCGGTCACGGCGGTCCGGGCGGAAGGGCGTGCCCGGCTTCTCCATGAGCTGGAACCCCACGTTGCTGATCCGGGCCACGGGCAGGTCGTCGGCGTGGACCAGGACGTCGGCGACGACGAACGGGCGGGGGACGAGACCGATGTCGACGATGTCGATCTCGTAGCGGATCTCGCGGGTCGCCGGGCTGATCTGGCCGCGCACCTTGGTCGTGGTGGTCAGCCCTTTGACGGGCTGGTAGGTGGCGTCCGGCAGACACAGGTGGAGGCCGGCGTGCAGACCGTACACCTGGAGCGCCTGCATGGCGCCCTCGGCGACCAGGGTGCCGGGCATCACCGGGTCGCCGACGAAGTGGCTGGTGAAGTACCACTCGTCCGGGTCGAGCCGCTTGATCGAGGTGCAGGAGCCGCGGCCGTGCGCACCGCCGGTGAGCCCCATCCAGGGGACTTCGTCCACCATCAGCAGCCGTGTCGGGTTCAGCCGCAGCGAGCGGTTGGCGCCGGGCTCCTGCCGGTACGCGGGGCCGAACACCTCGGCGAAGCGGCCCTGGGTGAGCTTGGCGATGTCCTCGCCGTCGAGCTTCGTACGGTCCGTCCGCGCGAGCGGCTTGAAGGCGGAGGGCCGCGCCGCACGCCCGGCCGGCTCCTCCGCCGGTGCCTTCGACTCGGCGCCGATGATGCCCCCGGCCTCGGCGAGCTCACGGTCGGTGAAGAAGCCCGCGCAGCCGTTGCGCATGGTGAAGGCGAGCTCGCCGTCGACGAAGCAGTCGTAGTGGAAGAAGGTCAGGGTCGGGCCGTTGGTCTGCAGGACGTTGCTGATGTGGATGTCGCACCGGATCCGCTGGCCCTCCCGCACCGACGAGCCGTACGGGGTCAGTGAGCCGTCGAGCAGCCGGTAGACCCGCTCGCCCCGGTTCTCGAAGTCGATCCCCATGTAGCTGATCAGCACCAGGTCGCACTGGCCCGCCTCGGCGAGCACCCCGAAGGGGACCTGCCCGTCGACGCTGTACCAGGCCCCCACCGGGACGTCGTACTCGGTCCGGATGAAGGACGGCCCGAACCTGCCGCGTTCGGCTTCCAGGGCGGTCACCCGGCTGACGAAGTGGTAGGGCTCGGCGGGCAGCCGGACCCTGCGCGCGAAGGCGTCGATCGGCGCGTACTCCGGACCGAAGGCCTTGCCCACCTCGCCGTTGGCGAACTCCAGCAGGTCCTGCTCGTCGAGGACCACGCCCGGCGGCTTCCTCCGCCCGGCGGGCGGAGCGGCGGCGGGCGGAGCGGCGGCGGGCGGAGCGGCGGCGGGCGGAGCGGCGGCGGGCGGAGCGGCGGCGGGAGCAGCGGCGGCGGTCCGCCGTACCCGGCCGGGGAAGGTGATGGCCGGCTGCTCCTCCGGCGCCTCGCTGCTGGGCCGCAGCCGCTGGATCGCTGCGCGGCTGTTCTCGGCCACGGACTCTGCCACCGGTGGTCCTCCTGGAGTTGTCTGACGGATCGACAGAGCGCGGGCGGTTCCCCGGGGCGGCTCCGGCAGGTACGGCGAGAGGTCGACCGGCAGGCCGTGCGCCGCCAGCTGCGCCAGGACCCGGCCGATCCCGGACGCCGTGCTCGTCCGGCGCCGGTCCACCGATGCCGCGACGTGGCTGCGGGTGGCGAGGGTCTCCCTGATCCACCTGCTGCAGGTGCCGCCCGGTCCCACTTCGACGAAGTAGCGGTAGCCGCGCGCGTACAGCGTCTCGACCAGCCTCGGGAAGTCGACGGTCCGCCTCAGCGTCGCCGCGTTGTTCTCGGCGACGGCCGTGGCGCCGAAGTCCGTCAGCGGCGCGTAGCCGTTCGCGGAGTACAGCTCCACGTCGGTGACCGGCCGGGTCTCCCGGCGCAGGCAGTCGGCCAGTTCGCCCGCGTCCGGCAGCGGGCAGTGCAGCACGTGGCTCACCCCGGAGGCCAGGTTCCGGCAGCCCAGCGCGTCCACCACGGCCCGGCACTGGGCCGGGTCGCCCGAGATCACCACTTCCACCGGGGTGTTGACGTGGGTGACGAAGACCCGGTCGTACTCCCTGACGGCGGCCCGGACCTTCGCCACCTCCTCGAAGAGGACGAACCCGGACCAGACGTCGGCGTCCGCCGTGGCCTCCGGGAGCGCCCACGCCTCGCGAACGGCGGTCTTGGGCCCGCTCAACCGGCCCTGGAACACCTCGGCGAGCCGGGCACGCTGCTCCCGCCCGTGCGAGGCGGGGGAACAGGCGCCCAGGGCGTACAGCATGCTGGACTCGCCGAGGCTGTACCCGAAGGCGCCGTGCACGGGCACGCCCAGGAGGCGGCGCAGCGCCTGCGTCTGGAGCCAGGCGAACGAGCTGCCGATGTCCACCATGGACGAGAAGTCCCGCATGAGCGCCGTGGCGGCGGCCTCCGCCTCGTCGGCGTCCGCCGGGCGCACCCGGCGGCGGAACAGCAGGTCCTCGCGCATCAGTTCACCGGCGTCGGGCACCGCGGCCTCCGCGATCGGCAGCAGCCCCGGAAGCGTGCGGAACAGCTCGGCTCCGACGCCGGGATAGGCGCTGAGCATGCCGGGGAAGACCAGCGCGACCTTGCCACGGCCGCCGATGGGGGACGGCGTGTAGTGGCTCCCGGCCGGAGTGGTCCACTCCGTCCCGGCCGCGTGCGCCCGCGGCACCCGGGCGAGCGCACGCTCGGCCTCACGCCGCAGGACGTCGGGGCGGGCCGCGCACAGCACCAGCCGATGGGCGTGCTCGGGCATGGCGGCGAACTCCGTTGCGACCCGCCGGAGTTCGGCGCGGTCGCCGGTCGCGTCGCGCACCTCGGCGACCCGGTGCATCAGCTCGGCGAAGTCCGCCCCGCCCACGGCCACGATCAGCTGCCCGTGGACGTCCGGGCCTTCGACCGCCGTGACGTCACCGCGCACCGAGGCGCCCGAGAGGACGACGCTGACGTGCGCGCCCCCGGTGCCCAGTCCGTTCACCACCGCCCGGCGCGGGCCCCGGCGCGCGGCGCGCAGCCAGGGCCTGCTCCGGTCGGGAACGAAGAACGCCGACTCCGACAGCGTCGCCGAGAAGCGGTCCGACGGGCCCGACCAGCCCGGGACGGCGGGCAGGTAGGCGCGGTGCAGACAGAGCGCGACCTTGACGATGCCGACCAGCACCGCCGCCAGCTGGGTGTCCCCCACGTTGGCGGAGACCGATCCGAGCGCCGTGGTGCGTCTCCCGGCGCTCTCCGTGCTGCCCTCCTCCGGGCCCTGTCCGGCCCAGACCTGGGCGAGGCCCTCCAGCTCGGCCGCGTCCTGGTCGGGAACGCCCGTCGAGTGCAGCTCGACGTAGTCGACCTCGCCCGGCGTGATCCCGGCGGTCCCCAGCGCGTCGAGCGTGGCCAGCCTGACCTGCTCGGCGTCGGCCGCGAGGCCCACCGCCGGGGACGGCGCGTACCGGATCGACAGCGCGTCGATCGTGGCGTAGGCCGGGCGCCCGGGCGCCCGCCGGTCGCCGGCCCGGGTGAGCAGCAGCGCGGCGGCTCCCTCGCCCGCCCGCCAGCCCGGCCCGCCGCCGATCCCGAGTCCGGGCGCGCCCCCGTAGGCGGCGAGCCCGAACCGCGCCAGCATGTTCTCCACGTTGCCGGTGAAGTCGACCGCCCCGACCAGGACGGCTTCGACCGACTCGTCCAGGAGCACCAGCGCGGCCGCCTCCAGGGCGGAGGCGGCGCCCGTGCTGTCGGCCGCCACCGTGAACGCCGGACCGGTGAAGTTCCACAGCGACGAGACCCTGGTGGCGGTGATGCCCAGGTAGCTCAGCACCGCGTTGGGCGACCAGCCTGCGCCGATGCCCCGCTGCGCCGCGTCCACGAGCGCGGCCACGGCCTCGGCGTCGCCGGTCAGCTCGAGTTCCTCGCAGCGGCGGCGCAGGGCTCCGGCCAGGTCGTGCCGTGCGGCGTAGGAGTGCCCCACCGGGTTCATCTCGGCGGCCACGACCACGGCCACCCGACGGGCGGGCGGCGGTCCCCCGTCGTCGGCCTGCCGCCGGTAGCCCGCGTCCAGCAGCGCCTCCTCGGCGACCCGGACGAAGAGCAACTGCTGCTCGTTGAAGCCCTCCAGGTCGATCGGGGGAACGCGAAGGCGGGCCGTGTCGCAGTCGAAGGAGTCGATGTACGCGCCGTCGGGCAGCGGGTGGCCGGGGGCGAGGCCGCGCCAGCGCCGCTCCGGCAGCGGGCCGAATCCGTCGCGGCCCTCGTACACCGCGCGTTCCAGCTCGCCGGCGTCGGCGAAGGGGCCGACGTGGCAACCGACGCCCAGGATGTCGAGCTTCGGCAGTGCGCGCGGGGCCTCCGGCGCGGTGGCGGTTCCGGAGGGCTCGGTCGGCTCGGAGAGGACCACGTGGGCGTTCGTCCCGCCGAACCCGAAGGAGGACACCGCCGCCGTGCGGGGCCGCCCGGTCCCCGGGAAGTCCGTGTTCTCCCGGGCGAGTCGGCCGTGGGTGTCCGCGAGCGGTTCGGTCACGCCCGGGGTGGGCGGGATGACGCCGTACCGGATCGCGAGGATCGTCTTGATCAGCCCGGGCATCCCCGCGCCGGTCAGCAGGTGCCCCAGGTTGGACTTGACCGAGCCCAGGTACGGGATGGTGCCCGAGGCGCCGAAGAACTCGTTGATGCCGGACAGTTCGACGCCGTCACCGAGCCGGGTGCCGGTGGCGTGGCACTCCAGGTACTGCACGGTGGACGGGTCGACGCCCGCGTTCCCGTACGCGCGCCGGTAGGCGTCGACCTGGCCGGTGCGCTGGGGCACGAGCGTGTGCCGGCCCGTACCGTCGTTGGTCAGCGCGGCCCCCTCGACGACGGCGTGGATCCGGTCACCGTCGCGGCGGGCGTCCGCGAGCCGCTTCACCACCAGCATGCCCGCGCCCTGGCCGGTCAGCGCCCCGCTGGAGCGGGCGTCGAACGGCTGGCAGCGGCCGTCCTCGGGGTAGGCCCGCAGATCCGAAAAGGCCAGGTGCAGACCCACCAGTTCCTGGCCGCCGACCGCGCCCGCGAGCATCACGTCGGCCCGGCCGACGGACAGGTGGTCGCAGGCCAGCTTGAGCGCGTACAGTCCCGAGGCGCACGCCCCGTCGACGGCCAGTTGGGGGCCGCCAATGCCCAGCGCCGCCGCGACCACGCGCGCGGGCATGCCCCCGACCCACAGGTTGTGCGCGGCGGCCAGGGGATCGGAGCCGCCGCCCGCGCCGGAGGCCAGCGCCTGCCCCGGGTCGAACCCGGCCTCGGCCAGGCCGCGTCCGACCGCGGCGAGCCACAGGTCCGAGCCGTGCCGGGTGGACAGCAGCGACGGGAAGCCCGCGTTGCCGAGCACGATTCCGGCCCGGTCGGCCCGCACCCCGGCTATCCGCCCGGTGCCGTCCCCGGCGTCGTGCCCGAGACCGCGGCCGAGGTGGTGTCCGGCGTCGTGTCCGAGGTCGTGTCCGGCGTCGGCCAGGGCGTCGCGGGACGCGTGGAGCGACCACTGGAAGATCCGGTCGAGCGCGGAGAGGTAGTCGGCCGGCAGCCGGTAGCCGGTGGGGTCGAAGCTGAAGTCGCGGACGAAGGCGCCGCGGGTGCTGTAGATCCGGTGCCGGTCCCCCGGCCGGGCCGCCGGTCCGCCCGGCACGCCCCGTTCGAAGATCTCCTCCGTGCCGTCGGTGCGGCTGTCCCGGCCCCGGCACAGGTTCTGCCAGAACTCCTCGACCGTCGCGGCCTCGGGGAACAGGCAGCCCATGCCGACGACCGCGTACTTCTGCCCGTGCGTCATCCCCGTCAGCCCCCGGTCACGGCGGAGGAGGGTGCCCGCCGCGGGTCGAGGCCCGCGGGCCCGGCCGTCGGACCGATCATGACGACCGCGTCGCCGGTGCGCCCGGGCGCGAACTGCTCGGCGAACATCCCCGCGCCGACGTGCCGCGGGATGAGGACGACCCCGCGCTCCTCGAACATCCCGCGCAGTTCCGGCGTGACCATTCCACCGTCCCACGCACCCCAGTTGATGGAGAGGACGCGGTCCGCCCGCCGCTCCCGCCTGAGCGCGGCCACCATGCGGTTCAGCACTTCGTTGGCCACCGCGTAGTCGGCCTGGCCGCGGTTCCCGAACAGCCCGGCGACCGACGAGAACAGCACGATGTGCTTGAGGCGCCGGTCCGTCAGCGGCGACAGGACGTTATCGAGGCCGACCAGTTTGGTCGCCAGCACGGCGGTGACGTCCTCGGCCCGCTTCCTGGCGATCAGCCGGTCCGCCAGCAGGCCCGCGCCGTGGACCACACCGCTGATCCGCTCCCGATAGGGCTCCAGGGCGTCCTTGACCGCGCCCGCGTCCAGGATGTCCACGGCCAGGTACGTCACCCGGGCACCCCCGGCGCGGAAGCGGGCCAGGTTCGCGGCGATCTCGCGCCGGGCCAGGATGGCGCGGTACCGGCGCTCGACCTCGGGGAGGGCCACCTTCCCGCCGTTGCGTCCGGCGTGCTCGATGATGCCCCCCTTCAGCCCGGCGCCGTCGAGGCCCTCGGCCCACTCCGGCTCGGCCTCCGGCTCGGTCCGGCCGAGGATCAGCAGCTCACACGGGTACTCGGCGGCCAGCGCGGCGACGCACTCGGCGGTCACCCCGCGCGCCCCACCGGTCACCACGAACAGGTCCGACGCCCCGGGTGATCCACCGCCTCCGGGACCGACGGCCGTGCCGGGGGCCACCGGTGGTGCGAAAGCCAGCGCGGTGCGCCTCCGGCCGTCGTGCCCCACTTCGTGGAGTCCGGTGTCCGGGTCGTTCAACTCGCCGTGCACGACGGCCCGGACCGTTGCGTCGTCGAGTCCCGGTGCGAGGTCGATCGACCGGCAGAACAGGTCCGGTGATTCGACGGCCAGCGTCTTGGTCAGGCCCGTGAGCCCGGCCAGCAGGCCGCTCGGCAGACCGGCCGGTGGACCGCTCGGCAGCGTGCCGCCGCCGAGCCCTGCCGCGCCGTCCAGGTTCGTCACGACGACGAACCCGGAACGCCCGTCCTGCGCGGTCGCCAGCAGATGCGGCTGCGTCAGCTTCGCCAGCAGGATCGCGTGGGTCAGCCGCTCCACGGCGTGCCCGACGGTGGCCGGTTCGCTGCCCGCCATCTGGAGGCACAGGTCCAGTCGGCCGGCCCGGCGCGCCACGTCCTCGACGGCTTCGGCGAGCGCCGACTCGTCCCAGGATCCGAGCCGGGTGACCGGCAGGTCGGCGGCCGGCGGCTGGACACCGGGCAGCGTGACGAGATGCGGCCGGAGCCCCAGGGTGAGGAGTTCGTCGACGATGCAGCGGGTGATTGCGGAACCGTCATCGACCAGCAGCGCCGCTGACCGCGGCGCGAATGCTTTTCCCTGCGTCACCACCTCGCCCACGGTGTCGTAGGCGACCGTGAGACGGCCGATTCCGGACGCGTGGTCGTCGCCCTGCGCCGCGTCCGCCGCGTCCGGGGCCGGGTCCGAGTCCGGGTCCGCTGCCACGAGGACGGCCACCACATCGGCGAGCGTCCTGAGTTCACCGAGCCGCTGGGTGTCCATCTCACGGATCGCGGGGTACGCCCCCTGCAGACCGCTGACGATCTCCACCCGCTTGATGGAATCCACACCGAGATCCGCCTCGATGTCCATCGACACGTCCAGCATGTCCACCGGATAACCGGTCTTCTCCGACACCACCGCGAGCAACGCCTCACGCGCCCGCACCGCCGCCACCGACTCCAGAACCGGAACCGGAACCGGAACCGGAACCGGGTCCGGGGCCTGGACCGGCGCCTCCACCGGTTTCGGCGCCTCCACCGCGGCCTCGACGACGTCCGCCGCGTCGGGGTCGGCAGCGACGAGGACCGCCACCACATCGGCGAGCGTCCTCAGTTCACCGAGCCGCTGGGTGTCCATCTCACGGATCGCGGGGTACGCCCCCTGCAGACCGCTGACGATCTCCACCCGCTTGATGGAATCCACACCGAGATCCGCCTCGATGTCCATCGACACGTCCAGCATGTCCACCGGATAACCGGTCTTCTCCGACACCACCGCGAGCAACGCCTCACGCGCCCGCACCGCCGCCACCGACTCCAGAACCGGAACCGGGTCCGGGGCCGGGGCCTGGACAGGAACCGGGTCCGGGGCCTGGGCCTGGACCGGAACCGGGTCCGGGGCCTGGACCGGAAGCGGGGCCAGGGCCTCCAGCGGTTCCGGCGCCTCAACTCCCGGTGCCTCGACCGCCTCCGCCGCCGCCCGCGGTAGGACCGCCTGCCGTGGCGCCGGTAAGGGCTCGACAACCGCAGGCGCCGGCAGCTCCGCCCCGTCGAGCAGAGCGGTGATCAGGTCGTGCCCCTGCTCCTGCCCTTCGAGGATCAGCGCGAGGTAGCGCTGCAGCACGCGCAGCGACTTCCCGACCTCCTCGGCGGGTGCGGCGCCGACGTGTTCGGAGATGTCGGCGACCATCTCCTGGGCGGCGTGCAACTGCCCGTTGAGGTATCCCTTGTGCAGCGTCACCTGTCTGGCCAGCAGTCGGCTGGTACTGATCGGCACATCGACTCCATCGTCATGAGTGGCAGGTCCGCTCTCCGCTGCCGGGGAGGGCCTCGCCGGTTCTTCGTCCCGGTGGCCGTGCGGAACGGCCGCGGCGGCGGGTGCATGCGGCGTTTCGGGCGTTCGGGAGGTCGTCATCTCGTACGGTGTGGCGAGGAGTTGCTCGTACTCCGCCTTCTTGTGCTCCGGGACGAAGTTCTTCGCGGTGAGGAGGATCGAGCCCTTGGCGACGGGCGCCGGGTCCTCGGTCCGGTCGTAGCGGCCGATCCGGTGGACGGGCAGGCCCAGGACGCGGAGCCGGAGCGCGAGGAGCTTGAGGGAACGGTCGGCGCAGGCGCGCGGCCCCTTGTCGGCGGAGAGACAGACCACCGAGCCGTTCGGCAGCGTGCGCTCGATCAGCCCGGAGAGCGTGGACCTGGGCCCGAACTCGACGAAGACCCGGAAGCCCGCGTCGTACATCTCGGTGATCCGTCCCGCGAAGTCGACCGGCTTGCGCAGCTGCTCCACCAGGACCCGCTTGTTCCTCGCCGGGTCGGCCCCGTAGGAGGCACCCGCCGTGTTCGCGTAGACCGGCCGGTCCGGGGCCCGGAACTCGGTCGCCTCGACGGCCGCGCGGAAGGACTCCACCGCGTGCTCCACGAACGGCGTGTGGAACGCCGCCGACACAGGGAGCCGTGACGCGGTGATCCCCTTGGCCTTCGCCTCGGCGACGAGTTTCTCGATCTGCCAGGTGGCTCCGCCGACGACGAACTGCTCGGGCGCGTTGATGTTGCAGACCCGGATGTCCTCGTGCGCCCGGACCAGGTCGTCCACCACGCTGCTGGGCGCGCTGATCGCGGCCATCGCCCCGGTGTCCAGGGCGCCGGGTCCGGTGGCGGGAGCGGCCATCGCCCGGCCCCGCGCACCGGCCAGGCGGAAGAACTGTTCCTCGGTCAGGCTGCCGGCGGCCCAGAGCGCCGTGAGTTCGCCGAAGCTGTGCCCGATGAAGCCGTCCGGGGCGAAGCCGAGTTCCCGCAGCCAGTTGTACTGGCCGACGGAGAGCGCCCCGATGGCGGGTTGGGCGTTCTGGGTCTGCCGCAGCAGCTCCTCCTGCCGCCGGTCGTCCTCGCCGAAGGTGGGCGGCGGGAAGACCGCACGGGACACCGTCGACTTCCCGGCTGCCCTGGCCATGCTGTCGAAGGCTTCCCGCACCGGCGGCACGGCGAGCGCGGCGGTCCGCCCCATGTTGACGTACTGGCTTCCCTGACCGGCGAACACGGCCGCGACCCTGCCGTGTCCGGGCAGTGCTCCGCGTCTGCCGGAGATCCCCGCCGGGTCGTTCCACTCCTCGGCCTCGGGGTGCTCGCGCACCAGGCGGGCGGCGGCCGACCTCAGCTCCTCGAACTCGTCCTGGGTGCGGTAGACGAAGCCGATCCTCGGGTCCCCGGCCGGAACGGCGGCGTCGTCCTCGGCCGGCGGGTCCTGGACGAGCCGTTCCGCCAGGGTCGGGGCGTCCGGGGCGTGCCACAGCGCCGTCCGCACGGTCGGCGCGAGGACCGTCCTCGGCTGACCGGGGGCCGGGTACTCCTCCAGTACGCAGTGGTAGTTGGTCCCGCCGAACCCGAAGGCGGAGACCGCCGCCCGTCTGGCCGGACGCTCCGGGTCGTGGATCCACGGCTGCGCCAGGGTGTTGACGTAGATCCCGCTGTCGGGCGCGGCGGCCGCTTCGAGCGGCTGGGTGACGTTGATCGTCGGGGGCAGCACCTTCTGGTGCAGTGCCAGGGCGGTCTTGATGAGGCCCGCCGCACCCGCCGCGGCCTTGGTGTGGCCGATCTGCGACTTCACGCTTCCGATCGCGGCGAACTTTCCTTCGGAGGTGGCCTCCCGGATGACCTCCGTCAACGACGAGAGCTCCACGCTGTCACCGGCCTTGGTGCCGGTGCCGTGCGCCTCGAAAAGGCCGATCGAGGAGACCGGTACGCCCGCGTCCTCGTACGCCCGGCGCAGTGCGAGCATCTGCCCGTTTTTCTGCGGGGCGTAAATGCTGCCGGACCGGCCGTCATTGGCGGTTCCGAGTCCGCGAATCACGGCGTATATCTTGTTGCCGTCGCGCTCGGCGTCATCGAGCCGGCGCAGCGCGACCATGCCTATTCCGTCGCCGAGGAGGGTCCCGTCCGCGGATTCGTCGAAAGGCCGGACGTTGCCGGAGAGGGAAAGCGCCGGAGTCTTGGAGAAGGCCATGTAGGCGAAGACGGTGTTGTCGACGGTGCAGCCGCCGGTGACCATCATGTCCTGTCGGCCGGCGGCCAGTTCCCGCACCCCGACTTCTATTGCCGCGAGGGAACTCGCGCAGGCGGCGTCGACCGTGCAGTTCATTCCGCCGAGATTCAGTCTGTTGGCGATGCGCCCCGCCACGACGTTGCCCAGCAGCCCGGGAAAGGAGGCCTCGTCCCATTCGACGAAGGCCCTCGTGAACCGCTCCGCGATCTCCTCGGCATCGCGCTCGGCGAGGCCGATGCTCCGCGCCGCGTCGGCCACGACCGGGGCCTGCATCCGGGAACTGAGCGGGATGGTGGCCGAGAGGGAGCCGCTGATGCCGAGGACGACTCCGGTCCGTGACGGCTCGAACCAGGAGGATCCCTCGGCTCCGGCGTCCCGCAGCAGGTCGCGGGCGACGACCAGGCTGAGCAGTTGGACGATGTCGGTCGACGGCAGGAGCGTCGGCGGGATGCCGAGGCCCATCGCGTCGAACGGGACGTCGGGCAGGAATCCCCCGCGCCGCGAATAGGTCCTGTCCCGGGCCGTCGGATCGGGGTCGAAATAGCGTTCGGTCGACCAGTGCGAATCCGGGACTTCCCGTATGCAGTCCTCGGCCTCCACGACCCTTTGCCAGAAATCACCCGTGCTGCTGGAGTTCGGGAAGAGGGAACCGATTCCGACGATTGCGATCGGAGTTCCCGAAGATCGCCGTTCACCTGAATGGGAGCGCATGTCTTCCTTCCATGGAAGCCGTTGCACGGCGTCCGGACGGCGCTCCAGATCAAGCGCGCGACACGACAGCAGAGGTCGGTGTCATGCGCCCCCGCTGCTTGACGAGTCCGATCCTTACACGGCTATCGGCGAATCAGCAAGGCCCTGGCGCGAAGTGAAATCCGATCACGAAATCTCCGCCTATCACGTCGACTTGCGGCGGCATGATCATTGTTGTGGCGGCATGATCCTCTTTATCGGAGATCTTGGAACTGCCGCCGGGCGGCCGGTCGGTGCGGCGCGGGGGTGGTCGACGGGGACGGACTCGACGAGGGCCCGGCCGCTGCCACCCGGTTCCGCGTTTTCCGCCCAACTGCACTGGAACCACGGTAGGTTGAGGCATGACGCAGACAACCCCGCCGGCGGAGCAGGCGCTCGCGGTCCTGCCCCCGGCGCTGCGCGGGTGGCTCGGGCCGGTCGCGGGCCTCGCCGCGTCGGTGGTCGCGCTGCTCGCGTTCCGGTACGCCGGCGAGGGCGAGCCCGGAACGCTGGACGCGCGGATCGGCGCGGCGGCTGGCGGGGTTCGCCCGCCGTGGCGGTCCGTGGCGCTGCTCCTGGACTCGCTGGGGGAACCGGTGGGGGCCACGGCGCTGGTCGCCGTCCTCGTGACGGGTTGCCTGGTGCTGCGGCGCCCGCGCGCGGCGGTGTTCGCCGTGGCCGCGATCGGCCTGACCGTCGGAGCGGCGACGCTGCTCAAGCACCTGGTGGGGCGCACCATCCACGGCGAGAACCTGTCCTACCCGAGCGGGCACACCGCCTTCGCCACCGCCCTCGCCCTCGTGCCGGCCCTGCTCGCGACCGGCCGCCGCAGCCACCACGGCCCCGGGCCCGGATTCGGGTCCGGGGCCTGGCTCGTACTCGCCGCCGCGGCGGCGGCCGGAGCCGCCATGGGCTGGGCGCAGGTCGCGCTCGGCGCGCACTACCCGACCGACGCCCTGGCCGGCTGGTGCACCGCGCTGGCGGTGGTGCCGGCGACGGCGTGGCTGGTCGACCGGACGGCCGACGCCGCTCGGCGCGAGCACCGCTGACGTCGGCACGTCACCTCACGTCACGTCACCCGGCCGACCGAGCCGGGCCGGACCGGACCGGACCGGGCCGGGCCGGGCCGGTCAGGCTCGGCGGCGGAACACCGGCTTCACCGGCCGCCCGCCCAGCCACGACGTGGGATCACCGGCGTCCAGCGCCTTCCGGTACACGGCACAGGCGGCGGCCACCACCTCGACCGTCCGGTCGATGTCGGCCTCGTCGAGCGCGCTGCTCACCACGAACGACGGCGCCAGCACCCCGCCCGCCAGGAGCTCCCGCAGGAACAGGGTGCGGTAGGGCTGCGAAGGCCGTCCCTGCTCGTCGAGGGTGGCGAAGACCAGGTTGCTGGCCCGCCCCCGGACGACGACGTGGTCGCCGACGCCCATGGCGGCCGCTGCCTCGCGGACACCGGCGGCCAGCCGCTCCCCGAGGGCGTGCAGCCGGGCGGTGACGCCCTCCTCGACGTAGGTGGCCTGGACGGCCATCGCGGCGGCCAGCGCGTGGGTCTCCGCGCCGTGCGTGGTGGACAGCAGGAACACCCGGTCGCCCTCGCCGCGCAGCCCGCCCCGCTCCATCAGGTCGCGGCGCCCGGCCAGCGCGGAGACCGCGAAGCCGTTGCCCAGTGCCTTGCCGAAGGTGGAGAGGTCGGGGACGACGCCGTACAGGGCCTGGGCGCCGGCCTCGGACCAGCGGAAGCCGGTGATCATCTCGTCGAAGACCAGCACGCAGCCGTGCCGGTCGGCCAGTTCGCGCAGCCCGGCGAGGTACCCGGGCGGCGGCTCGGTGTGGCCGGCGGGTTCGAGGATCAGGCAGGCGATCTCGCCCCGGTGGCGGGTGAGCAGTTCCTCGGTGGTGGCCAGGTCCCCGTAGGGGAACGAGACGGTGAGCTCGGTGATCGCCGAGGGGATGCCGGCGTCCATGGGGGTGGTGCCGATGAACCAGTCGTCGACGGAGAAGAACGGGTGGTCCGCGCAGACGGCCACCCGGGAACGGCCGGTGGCGGCGCGGGCCAGGCGCACGGCGGCGGTGGTGACGTCGGAGCCGTTCTTCGCGAACTTCACCATCTCGGCGGTCGGCACCGTGGCCAGGAAGTGTTCGGCGGCCTCGACCTCCACGACGGACGGCCGGACGAAGTTGCTGCCGCGGTCGAGTTCCCGCCGCACCGCCTCCAGCACGCGCGGGTGGGCGTGGCCCAGGCTGACCGACCGCAGCCCGGAGCCGTATTCGACGTACCGGTTGCCGTCGACGTCCCAGACGTGGGCGCCGCGGCCGTGGCTGATGACCGGGGCCAGGTGCTCGGGGTACTGGTCGTCGCCCTTGGCGTAGGTGTGGGCGCCGCCGGGGACCAGCGCGTGCAGCCGCTCGTTCGCCGCCCGCGACTTGGGGAGCTGGAAGTCGTCAACGGTCATGGGACTCAGTTCTCCTCAGCACGCAGGGCCTCGGCGAGGCTCGGCGCCTCCCGGTCCCGCTTGGACATCGACACGGGCGGCAGCGGCCAGGCGATGGCGAGCTCCGGGTCGTCGAAGGCGATGGTCACGTCCTCGCCCGGGTCGTGCGGGCGGTCGATCCGGTACGAGACGTCGGCGTCGGTCAGCGCCTGGAAGCCGTGCGCGCACCCGGCCGGGATGTACACGCTGGCCTGCGTCTCGCCGGACAGTTCGAAGGTGGCCACGTTGCGGTAGGTCGGCGAGTCCGGACGCAGGTCCACGACGACGTCGAACACCTCCCCGTGCGAGCAGCGCACGATCTTGGCCTCCCCGGCGCCGGAGCGCAGGTGCATGCCGCGCAGCACGCCCCGCACCGAACGGGAGACGCTGTGCTGGACGAAGGCGTCGGGGTCGAGGCCCACCGAGCGGAGCACCTCGGCGTCGAAGGTGCGGCAGAAGAAGCCGCGCTCGTCGGCGTACGGGGTCGGGGTGAACAGGTAGGCGCCGGCGATCGCCGGGACTTCGGTGACCTTCAAGAGGAGTCCTTACACGTTCGGGAAGAGGGCCGTGGTCAGGGCGGTGAACTGTTGCTCCAGCTGCCGGGTGGCCGTCAGGTTCCGTTCCCCGAGGGTCCGCCGCAGCTCCGCGGACCGCTTCTCCAGTTCCCGGAACTGGTCGATCAGCCGGTCGGGGTCGATGTCACGCGCGGCGTGGCAGTACGCGCCCAGGCCCATCCGGTCCATGAGCGCGTCGCTCTTCGCCGCGTAGCTCAGGGCGAGGGTCGGGGTGCCGGCCTTCAGTGCGCAGACCAGGTTGTGGTACCTGGTCGCCACCACGGCGTCGGCGGCCGCCGTCTCCGCCATCAGGTCGGCCAGTGACGCCACCTCGGCGGCGGTGACCAGCGGGGAGCCGACCGCCTCGGTGATCGTGTCGACCACCGCGGCGTCGCATGCGTCGCCGGTGAGCAGCCGCACCTGCCGGCCGTCCTCGACCAGGGCGCGGACGAAGCGGGTCGTGCCGTCCAGGTAGCGCCGGTGGATCTCCTCGGCCCGGGCGCGGTCGTCGTTGCCGCCATGGAAGTCCATGACGCCGACGCAGACCCGCCCGCCCGGGGAGCCGGGGGCGGGCGGTGCCGGCAGGGCGAAGGCGAGGTCCGGGTGGACCTCGTCCCGCGAGACGTCCACGCCCATCGCCCGCATCGCGTCGCGGGACAGCGCGTCCCGGTACGACCGGTAGGCGGCCAGCCGCGCCGACCAGCGCACCAGGGCCCGGGTGGGCCGGTCGGCGATCGCGGCGGCGCCGACGCCGACCAGCGCCACCGGGGTGCCGAACAGCCGGCCGGAGGCGCAGAGCAGGAACAGCGCGTACGGGAAGCCCCAGGGCCGCAGCGGCAGCGTGGCCTCCAGGACGCCCATGCCCGGCACGATCACCACGTCGTGCCGGCGCACCCAGGCGGCGGTGCGGGCGGCGTCGACGAGCTTGCCCAGGCCCTTGCCGAGGATCGCGCCCGCCCCGGAGGCGGTCCGGTACTCGCCCCGGTACCAGTGCAGCCGGGTCGCGGGGATCCGGTACCGGGCCGTGACGACCTCCGGCCCGCCGCACAACGCGTCCACGACGGCCTCCGGCTGCTCGGCACGCAGGTACCCGAGGACGGCCTCCAGCGACCCGTCGTTGCCGAGGTTGCCGGAGCCGAGCAGCCCGAACACCCCGACCCGCAGGGGCGGTTGCTTCATGCCCGCCTCCCTTCGCGCCCGGCCACGAGCCCGTCGACGGAGACGGCCAGGTCGGTGGGCACGACCGGGGCGCGGTCCTCGACCCGCTCGCCGACGCCCGGCCGCGCCCGGCTGGTCATCCAGGAGGCCAGGTGGCGGTAGCACGCGCGCCGGTCGTCCGGGGACAGCGGCGCCCGCCGGATCGCCGAGGCGAAGCCCCAGACGTACTCGGCGAGCAGTCGGGGTGTCGGGTGGAGCAGGCCCGCCCGGCGCGGGTCCAGGTTGACGCACCGGGAGCGCTTGGAGGGGTTGGCCCGCTCGGCGCGGGTGGGGTGGTCGCGGCGGAAGTACAGCAGCTCGGGCACCTGGTGGAAGGGCCCGTGCAGGGTGATCTCGGCGACGAAGGTGCGGTCCGCGTGGTGGTAGCTGTCGTGCGGTTTCACCCGGCGCAGCACGTCGGCCCGCATCACGCCGTAGAAGTCGTCGCCGCCGGGCTCGAACAGCAGGCTGCGGAAGCGCTCGGGCGCGGACGGCGAGTCGGTGGCGAGCCCGTACTCGTAGGGGACCTTGACGTGGCCGTTCTCGTCGATGACGGCCTGTCCGGAGTGCGCGAGGATCATGTGGGGCCGCTCGTCCAGCGCCTCCACGCAGCGCAGCAGCAGGTCCCGGGCGTACAGGTCGTCGTGCGAGGCCCACTTGAACAGCTCGCCACGGCACTGGGTGAAGACGTAGTTGTGGTTGGGCGCGGCGCCGACGTTGACGGGCAGCCGGAGGTAGCGGATGCGCGAGTCCTGCTCGGCGTAGGTGCGGCAGATGTCCTGGGTGCGGTCGGTCGAGGCGTTGTCGGAGATGACCAGCTCGAAGTCCTCGTAGGTCTGCCCGAGCAGGGCGTCGAGCGACTCGGCGAGGTACTCCTCGCCGTTGTAGACGGGCAGCCCGATGCTCAACCGGGGAACGGCGGTCATGGCGTCCTCACTTCGGGGGTGTTTTCGGATGGCTGAGGTGCTCGCGCAGGGCGGCGCGCAGTTGCCACCACCACAGGGCCGAGCCGCAGGCGGTCGCGGCGGCGACGCCCCAGGCCGAGCCGACGGTGCCGGCCGCGGCCGCTCCGCCGAGCCCGCCGCCGAGGTAGCAGGCGGAGGCGAACAGCTGGCAGCGCAGGCTGCGCCGGGCGGCGGCGAGGGCGCGCAGCCCGGCCGCGGCGCCGCTGCCGAGGCCGGCGCCGGCGACGCCGAGGGTGGCCGGGACGATGAGCTGGGAGGCGGAGTGCCAGACGTCGCCGAGGACGAGTTCGCCGGCCCGGTCCGGCATCAGCAGCAGCGCCGAGCCCCACAGCAGCGCGGCACCGGCCTGCCCGCCGCCCAGCAGGAGGCAGAACCGGCCGAGCCGGTGCGGCGTCCGGCGCAGCACCCGGGCCGCCTCGGCCACGGTGACCAGGGACAGTCCCATCAGCAGGGCGAGGAACGGGCCTTGGAGGAGTTCTGC
This sequence comes from Kitasatospora sp. NPDC101108, assembly GCF_055584725.1. Lineage (NCBI taxonomy): Bacteria > Bacillati > Actinomycetota > Actinomycetes > Kitasatosporales > Streptomycetaceae > Kitasatospora > Kitasatospora sp. NPDC101108. The sequence continues at coordinate 259,471 of NZ_JBVJLM010000009.1, read as the reverse complement.
GCCCCGGACGGCGCCCACCGCGCCGACCCCGGCGATCGCACCGAGCCCGTACGCCCGCAGCTGGCCGGCTCCGCTGAGGCTGACGTTCTCGACCAGGTACCGGGAGCCGAGGTCGCGTTGCTCGCGGAGCCACCCACGGGCTCCGGTCACCCGGGGCCGGACGCCGGACTGGAGGAAGCCGTATCCGGCGGCGGCCGCGGCGGCGGCGCCCCAGGCCAGCAGGAAGGCGGCCACCGTGCCGACCCGGGCCGCCACCACCATCGCCGGGACCAGCGCGGCGCCCTGGACGAGGTCGTTGGTGCAGGCCTTGCGCCCGGTGCCGGCGGCGAAGAAGGCGAACCGCCGGGCGTCCTGGAGCAGCAGCGCCGGCAGGGCGACGCCGAGGCAGGCGAAGGCGGGCCCGACCTCGCCGCCGAGGCCGAGCCCGATTAGCAGGCAGACGGTCCCGAGCGTGCCGCCGACGGCGAGCGCGGTCCCCGAGGAGCGGGCGGCCGCCGCGCGCCAGGCGGCCTCGGGGACGCCGCTGAACCGCACCATGAGCGGGTCGGTGGCCAGCCCGCGGGAGACGTTGAGCACCACTCCGTAGGTCAGCCAGGCCAGGCTGAACACGCCGAAGGCGTGCACCCCCAGCTCGCGGGCGACGTACATGCCCACCGCGAAGTTGATCATGCTGGTGACCGCCTGGTCGGCCAGCCCCCAGGACACCCGCCCGAGGACGCCCCGCCTGGCGGGCCGCCCGCCCTCCCCGGCGGGCTCGGTGGACCCGGCCGGGGTCGTCGTCCTCACCCCCTCGGTGGTCATCGGCGTCAGGCCTTGACCAGCCCGGCGCCCCGGAGGGCGTCGGCCGCGACGGCGACCGTGTCGAACGGCAGCCCGGACCGCTCGGCGACGTCCAGCAGACTGTGCCGGCCGTCGGACATGCTGAGCACCCAGAGCATGGCCAGCTGGGCCTGCTTGGCGTCGCTGCGCCCGCCCAGCGAGTCGTACAGCCCGCGCCGGCCCAACTGCGGTTCGCCGTACGGGCTGAGGTTGAGGTAGCTGCGGTTGCGGTCGAGCAGGGAGAAGGCCTCGCGGCAGACCGCGAGGGTGTCCGCCATGGCCTCCGGCGTGACGAAGTCCGGGTTGTCCGCCGAGGTGTGGTACTCGGGGTACCCGGCGTACGGGGTGCGGCTGAGCGAGCCGACGCCGAGGTCGAAGCCGGGCGAGCAGTACTGCCGCTCGTCGTAGCCGTACGGGGTGAACTCGGTGATGCGGTGCGGGCGTCCGGAGGCGGTGAGGACGTGCCGCAGCACCCGGTCGATCTCCGCGTCGCCGCGCCTGCTCCGCTTGTACGTCAGCTGCCCCCGGTCCCCGGCGCAGGCCAGCACCAGGCCGTGCTTGACCCGCTCCACCCGCTCCGCGTTGCGGGCCAGCCAGGTGATCGCCCCGATGGTGCCCGGCGCGAAGACGAACCGGTAGGTGTACCACGGGTCGCGCCGCGCCAACTCCCGTGCCAGGAAGGTCGCCACGGCGATGCCCGCCAGGTTGTCGTTGGCCAGTGAGGGGTGGCAGACGTGGCAGGAGACGATCACCTCGTCGGCGACCTGCCCGGGGACGACGTGCTCGGCGTAGGTGAGGTGGCCGTCCGCGAGCGTGGAGTCGATGCGCACCTCGTAGTCGCCGTCCGGCAGGGCGTCCAGGGTCTCCTGCGAGAGGCAGAACCCCCAGTCGGGCGTGTAGTAGCTGGTCCGGTACGGCACCCAGCTCGGGTGGTCGGGCAGGGTGTGGAGGTGTCCGCGCAGCTCGGCCAGCGGCATGGTGGCCGCCACCGGCACGCTGTAGCCGAGCACGTGCAGGCTGGACGCGGCGAAGTCGACGACCCGGTTCCCGGCGGCGTCGGCGATGTAGGCGTCCCGGATGTTCCACTCCTGCGGCACCGTCCAGTCGAGCACCTGCGTCCCGGTCGGCACCTCGTGCACCTGCAGCGGAAGGTACTCGCCGAGGATCTCCAGGGTGGCGCGCACCCCGTCGCCGGTGATGCTCCGGCAAATCGGGTGGAGCCGGGCCACCAGCGCGTGCATCTCCTCGCCGACGGTGGTCACCGGCGCCACCGCAGGGTGTCGTCGACGGTGCCGGCCCCGGTGGCCCGGCGCAGTACGGCCAGCCGGGTGTAGCGGCCGTCGAAGTCCTCCTTGGTCAGGCCGAACTTCCGGTAGGCGTCGGCGAGTTCGGCGGCGCCGCGCTCGACCGTCCACTCGCAGTCGAAGCCGGGGACCGCGGCCCGGAAGCGGGAGAAGTCCACCCGGTACGAGCGGGGGTCGGCGCCGGCCTCCCCGGTGATCCGCACCTTGGAGCCCTCCACCGCCTCGGCGACCTGTTCGGCGATCTCGGCGACCGTGACGTTGTTGACCTCGCTGCCGATGTTGAACGCCCGGTCGTGCACCGCCTCCCGGGGCGCGGCCAGCGCCGCCGCGAAGGCCCGGGCGATGTCGGCGGCGTGCACCAGCGGGCGCCAGGGGGTGCCGTCGGAGAGCACCAGCACCTCGCCGGAGAGCAGGGCGTGGCCCACCAGGTTGTTCAGCACGATGTCGGCGCGCAGCCGGGGCGAGTAGCCGAAGGCGGTGGCGTTGCGCAGGTACACCGGGGTGAAGTCGCCGTCGGCCAGCTCGTGCAGGTCGTCCTCGACGCGCACCTTGGACTCCGCGTACGGCGTCACCGGGCGCAGCGGCGCGTCCTCGCCCACCAGCTCGTCGCCGCCGGCGGCGCCGTACACCGAGCAGGTGGAGGCGTACAGGAAGCGCTTCACCCCGGCGTCGCGGGCGAGTTCGGCGAGCCGCACCGAGGCGTGGTGGTTGATGTCGTAGGTGAGGTCCGGGGCCAGCGAGCCCAGCGGGTCGTTGGACAGCGCGGCCAGGTGGATCACGGCGTCCACCCCGGCCACGTCCTCGGCGGTGACGTCGCGCAGGTCCACCCGGCGCCCGGGCGGGTCGGCGGGCTTCGGGCCGAGGACGCAGTCCGCGAACAGCCCGGCGTCCAGGCCGACGACCTCGTGCCCGGCCTCGGCGAGGACGGGAGCCATCACGGTGCCCAGGTAGCCCTGGTGTCCGGTGAGCAGTACGCGCAAGGGTCAGCCCTCCAGGCCGAGAGTGAGTTTGGTGGCGGCGAAGGCCTCGGCGTAGCGCGCGTGGCATTCGATGCCGCGGATCCGCGCCAGCCCGAGGAAGGCCTCCCGGTCGTACCAGGGGCGGTGCCGCTGCGAGGGGTAGTGCTCCTGCAGCAGCCGCACCTTCTGTTCGGCGGTCTCCGGGGCCAGCGGCTGGTACGCCGTCGGGCGGCCGAGGTCGCCGTCCCACTTGACGATCTCGTAGCCGAGCACGAGGTGGTCGCGGAAGGCGGTGGTCATCAGCTTCGCCAGGCCGCGGTGGTCCTGGTGCGCGTCCTCGGTGCGCGGGGCGAGCACCAGGTCCGGGTCGCACTGCCCGCGCAGCTCCTCCACCGCGGCCTTGGCCTCGTCCCAGTGCGCCGGCAGCCGGCCGTCCGGCAGCTTGCGGACGGTCAGGCGCAGGTCGGCGCCGGGGCAGAAGGCGGCGAGCGCGGCCCGCTCCTCCTGTTCCCGCTCGCTGCCGCCGCCGGAGAGCACCAGCGCGTCGACCCGCAGGCCCGGCCGTGCCCGGCACATGGTCAGCAGGGTGCCGCCGGCGCCGATGGCGATGTCGTCGCAGTGCGCGCCCACGGCGACGACGCCGTTCAGGCGCCCGGGCCGGAGCCGGATCACGCCGCGCCCTCCCGCTCCCAGACCGCCCACGGGCGGTCGCCGTGCGCGTAGGCGGCGTCCAGGGCGGCCCGCTCCTTCACGGTGTCGGTCGGCTTCCAGAAGCCGCGGTGCCGGTGGGCCACCAGCCGTCCGCGCTTGGCGAGTTGGGTGCAGCCGTCGGCCACCAGGTCACCGTTCTCCGGGATGTGGTCGAAGATCTCCTGACGGAGCACGAAGTACCCGCCGTTCTCCCACAGCGGCATGTCGCTGACCGCGGTGATGCCGCCCACCAGGTTGCCCTCGCCCAACTCCACGCAGTGGAACGAGGACTGCGGCGGCACCACCATCATCGACGCACCGGCGTCGCGCTCGGCGAACCGGTCGATCATCTCCGGCAGCGGGGCGTCGGTGAGCACGTCGGCGTAGTTGGCGAGGAACATCTCGTCGCCGTCCAGGTGGTGGCGCACCCGGCGCAGCCGCTCGCCGATCGGCGACTCGATGCCGGTCTGCGCGAAGGTGATGGTCCAGGAGGCGATGTCGGTGGACAGCAGCTCGGTCCGACCGCCCCGCAGCACGAAGTCGTTGGACGTGGTCTCCTCGTAGTTGAGGAAGAAGTCCTTGATGTGGTGGGCGCCGTAGCCGAGACAGAGGATGAACTCGGTGTGCCCGTAGTAGGCGTAGTAGCGCATCACGTGCCAGATCAGCGGCCGGGGCCCGACCATCGCCATCGGCTTGGGCACGTCGTCCGACGCCCCGCTGCGCATCCGCAGCCCGTAACCCCCGCAGAACAGGACGACCTTCACGGCTTCACCTCGACCATGCTGAGTTCCGGGACGGGGAAGACCAGCCGGCCGCCCCACTCGTGGACGAAGGACAGCTGCTCGGTCAGCTCGGCCCGCAGGTTCCACGGGAGGACCAGGACGTAGTCCGGCCTGTCGACGGCGATCTGCTCGGGGGCCAGGATCGGGATGCGGGTGCCGGGGGTGAACCGGCCGTGCTTGTAGGGGTTGCGGTCGACGGTGTACGGGAGCAGGTCGGGCCGGATGCCGCAGTGGTTGAGCAGGGTGTTGCCCTTGCCCGGGGCGCCGTAGCCGACGACCGTCTCGCCGCGCTCGGCCGCGTCGATGAGGAACCGCAGGAGGTCGCGGCGCACCCTGGCCACCCGGGCGGAGAACTCGGTGTACCCGGACAGTTCCTGGAGCCCGGCGGCCTTCTCCCGGTCCAGCACCTCGGCCACCCGGCGGCCCGGCTCGCCGGCCGCCGCGGCCGGGCGGGCCCACAGCCGGACGGAGCCGCCGTGGGTGGGGAGCAACTCGACGTCCACCAGGGTGAGTCCGCCGCTCGCCAGGGCCCGGGCCGCGGAGGCGACCGTGTAGTACTGGAAGTGCTCGTGGTAGATGGTGTCGTACTGGTTCTCCTCGATCAGGGTCAGCAGGTGCTGCACCTCGACGGAGACCCAGCCGTCGTCGGCCACCAGGGCGCGCAGCCCCCGGGTGAACCCGACCACGTCGGGGATGTGGGCGTAGACGTTGTTGGCCACCACCAGGTCCGCCGGGCCGTGTTCGGCGCGGACGGCCGTGCCGGTGTCCGGGGAGAGGAACTCGGTGAGCGTGGGCACGCCCGCCTCCCGCGCCGCGGCGCCGACGTTCACCGACGGCTCGATGCCGAGGCAGCGGATCCCCCGGTCCACCACGTGCCGGAGCAGGTAGCCGTCGTTGCTGGCGACCTCGACCACGAAGGCGTCCGGGCCGAGGCCCAGCCGCTGGACGGCGCCGTCCACGAAGCTGCGGGCGTGCTCCACCCAGGAGGTCGAGTAGGAGGAGAAGTACGCGTACTGGGTGAAGGTCTCCTCCGGCGTGATCAGCGGGGGGAGCTGCGCGAGCCAGCAGTCGGTGCAGACCCGCAGGTGCAGCGGGTACGCCGGTTCCGGCCGGTCGAGTTCGTCGGCGGCGAGGAAGCTCTCGCACGGCGGGGTCGCCCCCAGGTCGACGACGCTCGCCAGCGCCGCCGAGCCGCAGAGTCGGCATCGTGTCACGTGGTGCCCCCAATCCCGCCCGCGCGGGATCCCCGCGGCGGGCCAGCGTTCGTGTTCCCTACCGGCGGCGCGCCGTCCGCGCCGCCGGACCGACCCGCGATCGCGGAGCGGTACCCCTCCACCAGGCGCTCCAGCCCGACGGCCGGGCTGAACCCCTGTTCGTAACGGCGCCGGGCCGCCAGTCCCATCTCCCGGTTGCGCGCCGGCCCGGCCGTGATCCGGCGGATGGCGGACGCCAGCGAGGCCGCCTCGCCCGGCCGGTGCAGCAGCCCGGTCACCCCGTCCTCGACGAGTTCCACGAAGGCGCCGTGACCGGCGGCGACGACCGGCACCCCGGCCGCCATCGCCTCCACGACCACCAGCCCGAACGCCTCCAGCCAGGTCGAGGGCGCCAGCACGGCGACCGACCGGGCGACGGCCTCCCGGCACCGGGCCGGGTCGTACAGCCCCGCGTACCGGACGTCGTCCCGGCCCGCCGCCCAGGCGGCCACCTCCCGCTCCAGCGGCCCGGCGCCGGCGACCACCAGCGGCACGCCCACCCCGCCGTCCGCGGCGAGCCGGTCCCACGCGGCCATCAGCAGCCGCACGCCCTTGGCCTCCGCGAGCCGCCCGAGGTAGAGCAGGTGCTCCCCGCCGCCGGTGCGGCCGACGCCCGGCTCCGGCACGAAGTTGTGCTTCACCGCCAGCCGTTCGGGCGGCAGCCCGGCCCGCACCAGGACGTCGCGCTGCGCCGCCGAGATGCAGAAGAACCGCTCCACGCCGGACCACCAGCGCCGCCGGTTGACCGCCAGGCTCACCGCGAGCGGCACCGTCGCCAGCCGGGAGCCGCGGTAGCAGCCGTGCCGGACGGCGGGCAGCGGTGAGCCCCCGACGCACTCGGTGCACGGCCGGCCGTCCCGCTGGAGGGTGCCCGGCGGGCAGACCTGGGAGTAGTTGTGCAGGGTGGCGACGGCGGGCACCCCGGCGTCGGCGCAGGCCGCGAGCACCGCGGGCGACAGCAGCGGGAAGACGTTGTGGACGTGCACCACGTCCGGCCGCTCGGCCCGCAGCCGGGCGGCGAGTTGCGCGCGCACCGCCGGGTTCCACGGCACCAGCAGCGGCACCGCGGCCTTGCCCGGCAGGGACCGGGCGGCGATGGAGTCGCTGCGCCGCTCGAACAGCTCGACCCGGTGGCCGGCCTCGCGCAGCAGCGCCGCCTCCTGGTCGACGACCCTGTTCTCCCCGCTCGGCTGCGCCGAGCCGTAGCGGTTGTGCACCACGAGGACGTGCATGGTCAGCTCACCCCTTCGGGCGTCGGGACGGGAGCGGCGGGGGCCGCCAGCAGCGAGGCGGCCACGGTCAGGTGCAGCAGGTACGGCGAGGCGTCGCCGAGCCCGGCCTCGGTGTACGAGGCGATCGCGCAGTAGCTGATGAGGAAGATCGCGCAGGCCCTGGAGAGCGACGGCGGCCGCAGCAGGGCGACGCCGCCCAGCGCGAGGAAGACCGCCGCCACGACGGCGGTGCCGGTCAGGCCCTGCTCGTTGTAGACGGCCAGCCAGCTGTTGTCGATCGGCAGCCCGCCGAAGGACTTGTCGCCCAGGCCCGTGCCGAACAGCTGCTCCAGGGTCGTGCGGGGCGCCGCGAGCAGGGCGTCCCAGACCTTGGCCCGGCCGGTGAGGTTGGAGAAGTTCTCCTGGCTCTGCCCGCGCAGGAACCACGCCTCCAGCAGGGAACTCAGCCCGACGGCGGCCGCGGTGGCGCACAGCACCGCCCAGCCGAAGAACCTGCGGGCGGCGGCGCTGGTCAGGACGAGCGAGCCGATCGCCAGCGCCAGTCCGGCGATCAGGCCGAGGGTGGCCGTGCGGGTGTGGGTCAGCGCGAGCAGGACGAGGGACGGCAGGATGATCACCGCCGCACTGGACCCGGTGGTCCGGCGCCCCAGCAGGAGCAGCACGGTGAGCCCGACGATCACCGCGGCGTACTGGCCGATCTGCGGCGGGGTGAGCGGCCACAGCGCGCCGACCAGCCGTCCGCCGTAGAGCTCGGGCATCGCCGCGCCCGGGGAGACGACCAGGCCGGCGGCCACCGACAGGAGCACCGCGAAGTACATCCGGACGTGGTACCGGACGAACGTCGGCCCGCCGTCCCACCAGCGGCTGAGCAGCCACAGCGTGCCGACGAACAGCGCCAGCCGGAAGCAGCGGAACAGTGCGCCGAACCCGGACTCCAGGTGGGCGCTGGAGACCACGCTCAGCACCAGCAGCAGGGTGAGCAGGCACAGGAAGGCGCTGGCCCGAACGCGCAGCCGAAGGTTGAGCAGGAGCGCCAGGGTGAACGCGGTGACCAGCGCGCCCATGGTGGCCATCTGGATGAGGGAGCGGGGCAGCGGGACGACGGTCACCGCCCCGGCGGAGCCGAGGGTGTTGAGGATCAGCAGCCCCCAGATCAGCTCGACGGTCCGGGGCGGGCCGGCCGGGCGCGGCGCGGCCCCGGGCCCCGGCTGCGGCCCGGACGCCGCGGCCGGCCCCCGGCGGGTCAGGTCCCGGTCCATCTCAACCACCCGCCCGGGGCCGGAAGGTGCTGCCCGTGTCCTGCTGGTAGGGCAGGCCCTGCCACTGCCCGAAGTCGAGGGCGCGGCTCGGGTCGTGGGCGACGAAGCTCCACGGCCCGAGGTAGCTGTTGTCGTGCCAGCGGTTCTGCTGCCCGCCGGTGATCGCCTCGGCCACCGGCTCGCCCTTGTACGGCGACCAGTCCGGATAGGTGCCGTAGTTGGCCAGCACGGCCATCCGGCCGCACTTGACCGCGCAGCCGACGACGGACCGGTCCAGCTCGAACCGGTTGTCGTGGATGTCGACCCGCTGGGTCTTCCACCGGCAGTCGCCGTACAGCGGCGGGGTGGCGATCGTCGGCGGGGAGCAGCGGTCGGTCTTCCTGACCAGCAGGGTGCAGTCACCGGAGGAGGTGTTGGCCGGGCTGTTGCAGAACCGGTCGGCGTTCTCCCACAGGGTGATCCCGGACCAGTTGTCCTCCAGCGCGTTGCGGTAGATCTCGATCCGGTCCGTGCGGGCCGGGATCCGCGGTTCGCCGCCGGACTCGGACAGGTAGACCGTCGCGTACGGGAAGTCGTCGCCGCGGTCGGCGGCGTTGCGGCCCTCGACCCAGTCGTTGCGCCGGATCGTGTTGTCGCGGATGACCGCGTTGTAGCTGGTCTCGTAGATCAGCGCGGCGCCGTCGTTGGCCTCCAGCAGGTTGTCCTCGATGCGGAAGTCGTTGTTGTTGGTGTCCGCCCACAGCCCCGGGCCGCGGTTGTCGTGCACCCAGTTGCCGCGTACGTCGGCGCCGTCGACGGCCCAGAACTTGGCGCCGCCGGTGCAGCCGCAGCCCGGTTGCCGCCGCTCCCACCCGTCGGTGTCGTTGCCGGTGATCTCGTTGCCCTCGACCAGCAGGTCGCTGACCGGGGCACCGGACTTGTACGCGTTGATGCCGTACTGGCCGTTGCCGCGCAGGCAGTTGGCGCGGACCCGCTGGTGGGCGCCGGCCATCAGCCCGGCGCCGGAGTTGTCCTGAACCGTGTTGTGCTCGATCACCCAGCCGTCGGCGGAGTCGTGGTTGACCACGCCCTCGTTCTGCGGGGCGACGAAGCCCTGCACGGTCAGGTGGCGGATGGTGACGTCGGTGGCGGCGCCGCTGAACGCGTACTCGTTGGTCTTCCGGCCGTCGAGCACCGCGCCCGGTGCGCCGAGGTAGCTGTCGCCCTCCTTGGGGACGACCTGGGCGTAGCGGTCCGGATCGAGCGTGTGGGTGCCCGGCCGGAGCCAGAAGGTGGTGTGCGGGGGGCTGTTCCTGGTCTTCGCCGCGAGGTCGCCGACCACCGCGGGGTCGACCGTCACCGCGCCGGCCGGTGCCTCCGCCGGTCCGGCCCCGGGGGCGGCGCACACCCGGGCCGCGGCCGCCGCCCCGGTCGGCCCGGCGGTCGGCTCCGGCGGGGCGCCGGAGCCGCTCGTGCAGCCGGTCACCGCCAGCAGGGCGAGCGCCGGCAGCGCCGCCCACGCCCCCGGGTGCCGCCTCGTGATCCCCACCCTCCCCTCCCCCTAGCCCCGGAACCCGAGGACGGTGGTGAACCGCCGGCTGCCGTCGGCGAAGCCGGTGCCGACCAGGGTGGTGGCGGGTTCCCGGCGTCCGAAGCCGGCGGAGTACCAGCCCAGCGGCGGGTCCGTCTCGCCGCGGTGCGCCCGCCAGGACAGCTGCCCGGGCAGGTCCAGCACGGCGGAGCGTTCCTCGCCGTCCCGGGTCCAGGTCAGCAGGGCCCGGTCGCCCGTCAGCTCCGCGGTGACGGCCGGGCCGAGGTGGAACACCAGGCGCACGGCCCGGCGCGGGCCGCGCAGCTCGTCGACCACCCGCAGCTCCCGGCTCGCCGTGTGCAGCTCGACCCGGCGGCGGTGCACCGACGGCCGGTAGCCGTCGTGCTCGGCGCACCAGCGGGCCACCCCGGGGTCGGAGGTGTCCGCGACCAGGACGCGGGTGCGGGCGTGCCGGGTCCACAGGAAGGGGCCGCCGGAGAGGGACTGGTCGGTGCCGTCCGCCTCCAGGGTGTTGTGGCCGAGGGTCGAGCGGAAGTACCGCCGCCACTCGGGCTGCCCGTGGTAGCAGTACGTCCCCGGGTCGGCGAGCACGTCGACCCCGTCGTGCCGGACCTCCAGGGAGAGCGCGTCCGCGTGGGCGTGCGCGGCGATGGACAGGAAGCCGTGCGGGCCGCCGTCGCAGCGGCACCAGATCTCCCCCGGGCCGCGCAGGATGGTCATCCCCGCGTCGGGGAAGTGGACCGGACGGCTCGCCGGGCGGGCCACGGCCGTGCTCCGCCCGTACGGCCGGATCAGCGCGGCCAGCAGCGGGGTGCGCACGTCGGCGCCGGCCGTCTCCGGCCACCAGGCGAGTCGGCCGAACACGGCGTCCCCGGTGGCGAGCAGCGAGGCCCAGCGGTCGGTGCCCGAGCCGTCCAGGACCAGCCCGTGCCCGTCGTCCGCGTCCCCCTGGCGGGGCGGTCGCAGCCGGTCGTCCACGACGGCCGCGAGGGCGTCGGTCATCCGCAGCAGCACCGGCCGGATCGTCGCGGGGACGGGCACGGCGGCGGCGTCCGCCTCGGCCAGCGCGGCCAGGCCGAGTTCCAGGACGAGTCCGTGGTACTCGGTGGCCAGCTCGCGGTTGAGGCCGGAGCGGAAGGTGTTGGCGCGCAGGTGCCGCTCCAGCGAGCGCAGTGCGCCGGAGCGCCAGCGCGCCGAGGAGGGGAACCACCCGAAGGCGCAGGCCGCGGCGAACTGCCCGGCGGCCTCGGCGATGACGTGGTTGTTCGCCGAGGACCCGCGGCTGGGGAAGGCGGCCAGCCAGCGCTGGTGGTGCCAGATCTGGTCCAGCGCCACCGGGTTGCCCTCGAACAGGGCAGCCGCGTCCGGCCAGCCGTCGAGCAGCCGGCGGATCCACACCCAGGACAGCAACCGGATGCCCAGCTCGATGCCGCTGACCCAGTGCACCCCGCGCAGCGGCGGGTTGGCCGCCCACCAGGACCGCAGGTGCTCGGCGACGCGCTCGGCGTAGCGTTCGTCGCCGGTCAGCGCGAAGGCGGCGGCGAGCACGGTCAGGTACTGGTGCCGGGAGGGCTCCCAGATCTGCTTGATGTCGCCGACCGCGTCCTCGTCGCGGTACGGCACGTCGAACGCGTAGCCGGCGGGGGCCCGGCGCCCGGTCCTCGGGTCGCGCCACCAGTCCGGGGCGACCAGGTCGTCGCGCTCCACCCCGAAGAACTCGGCGTGTCCGTCCATCAGCCGCTCCGCCTCGGCGAGCAGCCGTTTGGCGGCCTCCGGCGGCACCGCGGCGAGCGCCCCGGCGGGCAGGACGGCGGTGAACCGGGCGCCGGGGGCGCCCGGGCCGTGCGGCGGCACGGACGACCGCCACCGCCGCCGGCGCACCGCGTCGCCGACCCGGCCGCCGATCTCCTGCGGCCCCATCCGGGACAGCCGCCGCAGGTACCAGCCGGCGCCCATGGTCACAGCGACCTCGCCAGGGCCACCGGCGCGCCGCCGGTCAGGGCGGCCTGCACGGCGAGGGTGGCCGCCGTGGTGGCGACCAGCGACTCCAGCGGCACCGGCATCGGGCCGCCGGTGCGCACGGCCTTGACGAACGAGGCCAGTTCGGCGGACTGGCCCTTGTCGCGGGCCTTGGGCAGCCGCGAGCTGACCCACCGCTTGCCGCCGGCCGTGCTGTCGAAGTACACCGAGGCGCGGACGAAGTCGTCGAGCTTGAGCACCTTGCCGTCCGCGACCAGGTCCAGCGTCTCCTTGGGGAAGCCGGGCGCGCCGGTGGTGACGTAGCTGAGGGTGGCGGTGGAGCCGTCGGGGTAGCGCAGCACGATCTGGAGGTCCTCGTTGCCGGACGGGGCGACCGCGTACACCGAGACCGGGTCGGCCCCCAGCAGCCAGCTCGCGGTGTCGATGAAGTGCCCGCCCTCGCCGGCGAACCGCGAGCCCTCGGTGCCCTGTTGGAGGTACCAGCTGCCGTGCTGCAGCCGGCCCGCGTTGACCAGGTAGCGCAGGCTCGCCGGGCCGGTGCGGGCGCCGAAGCGGGCCCTGGCCTCCCGCAGCAGCGGCGCGAACCGCCGGTTGAAGCCCACCTGCAGGCGGTCGTTGCCGGACTCCTCCACCGCCGCGAGCACCCCGGCCAGTTCGTCCTCGGTGAGGGCCAGCGGCTTCTCCACGAACACCGTCTTGCCGGCCAGCAGCGCCCGGCGGGTCAGTTCGGCGTGCGAGCTGTGCCGGGTGACCACGAACACCGCGTCGATCGTCCCGTCGCCGAGCACGGCGTCGAGGTCGGTGGTCGCGTGGGCGAAGCCGAACTTCCGCTGGGCGTTGGCCGCGGACAGCGCCGTCGTGGTGACGACGGCGGACAGGGCGACGCCCTCGCGCCGGGCCAGGTGCGGCAGCAGCATCGAGGTCGCGTAGTTGCCCGCGCCGACGAAGGCCAGCCGCACGGGCGACCCGGAGGGCCGAGCCGGGGCGGACGCCGGGGCGGCGCGGCGCACCGCGGGCACCGCCACCGCCGGGGCCCGCGCCGGCTCCTCCCCCGCCTCCCCCGGGTAGCGGAACAGCACCGCGACGGCCTTCAACTCACCGTCCCCCAGCCGCCGGTACGTCTCGACGGCGTCCTCGAACTCGGCGATGTGGGAGATCAGCGGTTCCACGTCGACCCGGCCGCGGGCGGCGAGGTCGAGGAAGCAGGCCAGGTTGCGGCGTTCGGTCCAGCGCACGTAGCCGATCGGGTAGTCCCGCCCGTCGAGCTCGTACTCCGGGTCGTAGCGCCCGGGCCCGTAGGAGCGGGAGAAGCGGACGTCGAGCTCCTTCTCGTAGTACGCGTTCCACGGCAGGTCCAGGCGGCACTTGCCGATGTCGACGACCCGGCCGCGGTCCCGGGCCAGGTGGGCGGCCAGCTCGACGGGCTGGTTGCTGCCGCCGCCGGCGGCCAGGTACACCTGGTCGACGCCGTGACCGCCGGTCAGCTCGGCGACGGCGTTCTCCACGGCCGCGGAGCCGGGATCGCCGCAGGCCACCGCGCCCAGCCGCTCGGCCAGTTCGCAGCGCGCCGGGTCGGGGTCGGCGCCGACCACCCGCACCCCGGCGGCGGTCAGGAGCTGCACCACCAGCTGCCCGATCAGGCCCAGGCCGATGACCAGGGCCACCTCGCCGAGCTGCGGCTCGCCCTGGCGCACGCCCTGGAGGGCGATCGACCCGACCGTGCCGAAGGCCGCGTGCCGCGGCGCGAGGCCGTCCGGGACCGGGGTGTAGAGGTTCCGCGGCACCCAGTTCACCTCGGCGTGCAGCGCGTGCTCGTTGCCCGCGCAGGCCACCAGGTCGCCGACCTTCACGTCGTCGATCCCCGCGCCGACCTGCTCGACCACCCCGCACAGCGAGTAGCCGAGCGGCGTGTAGGAGTCCAGCTTGCCCATCACCTTGCGGTAGGTGGCGGGCAGTCCGTTGACGGCGACGCTCTGCATGACCTTGGCCACCTGGTCCGGCCGGGAGCGGGCCTTGCCCAGCATCGACATGCCGGCCTCGGACACCTTCATCAGCTCGGTCCCGGTGGAGATCAGCGAGAAGGCGCTGCGCACCAGCACCCCGCCCGGCTTGCACCCCGGCACCGGCACGTCGAGCACCGACAGTTCGCCGCTCTTGTAGTTCTGCACAACCTGTTTCACCGGAAGTCCCCTTGTTTCTGAGCCGTCGACTGAGCCCTGCTAGGTCGTGCTGTGGCCGGAGCCGGAGGTCGCGCCGCGGTACCAGTGCTCAAGCGTCAGCACGTGCCACAGGTGCTTGGAGAAGTCCCGCTGCCCGGCGGCGTCCTCGGCGGCCAGCCGCGCCAGCGCGTCGCGGCGCAGGAACCCGGACCGCACCAGCTCGCCGTCGTTGATCACCTCGCGCACCAGCGGTGCCAGGTCCCGGCTCATCCAGGCCCGCAGCGGGGCGCTGAACAGGCCCTTGGGCCGGTACACGATCTCCCGGGGCAGGACCGAGGCGGCCGCCTCCTTGAGCACGGCCTTGCCCTGCCGTCCGACGATCTTGCGGTCGCCGGGGACGGCGAACGCCGCCCTGACCACCTCGACGTCCACGTACGGCACCCGCACCTCGGTGGAGGCGGCCATGCTGGAGCGGTCGGTGTAGGCGAGGTTCAGTCCCGGCAGGAACATCCGGGCGTCGCCCAGGCACATGCGGTTGACGAAGTCGTCCAGGTCGTTGTCCCGGTAGACGTCCGCGTGCTCGGTCAGCACGTCCTCGACCGCGCCGGCCAGATCCGGATTCACCAGCGCGAGCAGTTCCTCGCGGTCGTACATGGTGTAGCTGCGCCGGAACGCGGTCTCCTCCGGCAGGTCGGCGAAGGAGAGGAACCGCTTGGCGAACCGCACCGAGCGGAAGCCCCGGTTGGCGGTGGCGACCGGCAGCCGGTCCACGGCCGCGGACAGGCCGCGCCGCAGCGGCCGGGGGACGCGCTGGTAGCGCAGCGCGAGCCGGTTGGCCAGGTGCTTGCGGTAGCCGGCGAACAGCTCGTCGGCGCCCATTCCCGAGAGCAGCACCTTGACCCCGGCCTCCCGGGCGGCCGAGCAGATCAGGAAGGTGTTGATCGCGGCCGGGTCGCCGATCGGCTCGTCCAGGTGGTACGTCATCCGCGGCAGCAGGTCGAGCACGTCCGGGGCTATCTCGATCTCGTGCAGGTCGACGCCGAACCGCTCGGCCACCCGCCGGGCGTAGCGCAGGTCGTCCGGCATCGCCTCGAACCTGGCGTCCTCGGCGCGGAAGCCGATGGTGTACGCGGAGATCCCGGGGTGGTCGCGGGCGGCCAGCGCGGTCAGGTAGCTGGAGTCCAGTCCGCCGGAGAGGAAGGTCGCCACCGGGACGTCGGAGAGCAGGTGACGCCGCGTCGAGTCCTCGACGATCGCGGCGAGGTCCGGGAGTTCGCCGGCCCGGGCCCGCTCCCGGCCCTCGGCGGCGACCTCCCGCAGGTGCCAGTACCGGCCGCGCTCTACCCGGCCGTCGGGCCGGCAGCGCAGCCAGCTCCCCGGCGGCAGCTTCTCCGCCTCGCGGAACGCGCAGCGCGAGTCCGGCACCCAGTAGTACAGCAGGGAGGCCACCAGCGCCGCGTGGTCGACCTCCAGGGAACCTCCGGTGGCGGCGGCCAGCGCCTTGAGCTCGGAGGCGAACACCAGTCCCTCGCCGCGCCGGACCAGGAAGAGCGGCTTGATGCCGAGCTGGTCCCGGGCGAGCACCAGCTCACCGGTGCGCTCGTCGAAGATCCCGAACGCGAACATCCCGCGCAGCCGGGGCAGGCAGTCGGTGCCCCAGCGCCGCCAGGCCTCCAGCAGCACCTCGGTGTCGGAGGTGCCGCGGAAGCGCACCCCGGCGGCCGTCAGTTCGGCGCGCAGCTCGGGCGCGTTGTACAGCTCGCCGTTGTACGTCAGGACCAGGCCGTCCGAGGCCATCGGCTGGGCGCCGGTCCCGGTCAGGTCGACGATGGCCAGCCGGCGGTGCCCCAGGTGCACCTCGCCGTCGCCGAGGGGGTGGCTGTACCGGCCCGAGCCGTCCGGACCCCGGTGGGCGAGGGTGTCGGTGAGCAGGTCGGTCACGGCCTTCCCGTCCGGCCATCGGTACGTGCCCGCGATGCCGCACATGTGCTACCTCGCCTCCTGGTCGCTGTCGGGGACCCGTGCGGTCCACATCGGTGGTCGTTCCGTCCGTCGCCGGCCGGTCCGGCTCAGCCGGGCCGGCCGCCCGTTCTCACCGCGCGGCGCGGTGTGCGGCCCGTCCCACAGGGTGCCGTCGGTCCGGTCCCGCGGATCGGGGTCGATCAGCACCACTCCGAGCACCGGGATGCCCTGGTCGGCGAGCCGGCGCGCCACGGTGTGCAGCCAGGCGGCGCTGCCGTGCCCGGCGCGCACCACGAGGACGGTCCGGGTGCCGAGGTGGCTCAGGTCGGTCCAGGCCGTACCGGGCGCCACCGAACCGACGCCGAGCCGGCGTTGCCCGGGTGGCAGGGCCTCGGCCCGCTCGCCGTCGACCACGGTCGGGTCGCCAGGTCTGGGGCGGCGCCGGCGGAGTTGGGGGCCGGGCAGGCCGTCGACGACGACCACCGGCCCCTCTTCGGCCAGTGCTCCGGCGAGGTCCAGGGCGATCGCGGCGGTGCTGTGCGCGCAGCCCAGTTCCAGCAGCGACACCGCCTCCGCGGAGCCGCGCACGGTGCGGGCCAGGGTGGTGGTGAGCCTCGCCCGGGCCGCCCTGGTCCGCCGGAGCCGCCGGCGGACGGCCGAACGGCGGGGCACCCGGCGCAGTTCCGCGATGACGGAGGCGCCGAGGTTCGCCGCGATCTCCCGGCGCAGTACGGGCCGGTCCGCCACCACCGCGCCGACGGCGGCCACCGCGATGCCGAGGACGAGCCCGAGGACGAGCCCGATCCCGCCGTCGGTGGCGGCGGCCGTGGGCAGGGAGCGGCGCACCGGACGCGGGGCGTCCACGATCTGCGTGCCGGCGACGAGCCGCGGCGTGCCGACCTGCGCCTCCGCCGCACGCTGGCCGAAGTCGTTGATGCGGGACGTGAGTTCGGTCCGGTTGGCGTAGAGCGAGTCCAGGTTCGTCGACGCGTTCGGCCCGGTCTGCTTGACGGCGTCGCCGATCGACCGGTTGATCTGCGCGAGTTCGTCCCGCAGCCGGTCCCGCTGGTCGAGCAGGGCCTTGGCCTCGGCGTCCGCGGCGTCCTTGATCCGCTTCACGTGGTCCGCGACGAAGGCGTCGGCCAGCGCCTTGGCCCGGGCCACCGCTTCCGCGTCGCTGCGGCCCGTCGCGGTGATCTGCAGCAGGTTGTTGGTCAGGCCGGTCCCCGCGTAGTCCCGCATGAAGTCCTCCGGTCGGTCCGGGGAGCCGAGGGCCTTGAGGGCCTGGTCGGCGATCCCGGTGGTCTGGAGCAGGGCGACGTCGGTGCGGATCAGCGTGCCGGGGTCGTTCGGCTGGTCCGCCTGGTGGGCGACCAGCACCTTGGTCACCGCGGCCGGCGGCGGCGGCCGCAGGACGGCCACGGCCGCGCCGAGCAGCAGTCCGGCCAACGCCAGGGCGCACCAGAGGCGGCGGCGCCTGCGCACGGCGACCACCAGCGCCTGGAGGTCCAGCAGTGGCGCGGCCGACGGCTCCGGGGCCGTACTCGTCGTCACCCCGGACCTCCTCCCGCGCCGTCGCCGACCGCGACCGCGGGTTCGCCGACCGCGACCGCGGGTTCGGCGGCCGTGGACGCCGACTCGTCGCCGTCCGGGCGTCGGCCCCGGGACCGCGCCGGACGGTCCCGGACCGGTTCGGCGAGGACGGCGCCGACGAGCTCCTGTCCGGCGTCCGCGCACGCCTCGGCGATTCCGGCGAGTTCCTCCGCCGTCCGGTTGCCCGCACTGAGCACGACCACTACGCCGGCCCCGGCCTCACGGTCCGGCACCAGCGGCCGGGCCACCTGGACCCCGGCCACCCGTAGCAGCGGCTCGCTCCCCGCCTCGGCGGCGAGCTGCCCGGCAGCCCGGCGGGCGGTCTCGTCGCCGTCCGGGAAGAGCAGCAACAGCTCCCCTGCGTCCGGCAGTTGCTCCCGCAGCCGGGCGCAGACCCGCCGGTGGCGCAGCCTCCTGCCCGCCTCGTCGCCGGAGGACCACGGGGCCGGCAGGTCCCACCGGACGTCGAGGCCCAGCAGCCGGCGGGCCAGGGCGCGCGGGCCACGCCCCCGCGGCCGGTGCGCATCCCCGGGGACGTCGACGGTGCCGAGCAGCGCCGCGCCGAGCGCCGCGGCGATCTCGGGCCCGGTGCGCAGGCGGCGGCTCATCCGGGCCGCGGCAAGGTGACCGACGACGGCGAGCAGGAAGAACAACAGCGCGCCGGCGGCGACGAGTTGGGTCCGGGTCGGCGGCGCCTCGCCGGACGGTCGGGGCGCCGGGCCCATGACGACCATGTTGGCCCTGTTGGCGGCCGGGTCGACCTGGTCCAGCTTCTTGATGGCGTCCTGGAGCGAGGTGCGCAGCTTCTCCAGTTCGGTCCGGGTCTGCACGCCCTCCACGGTCTGCCCCGGATCGGCCGCCGCGGCGAGGTCGCTGATGCGGCGGCTCGCCTGCACCACCAGCTGCCGCAGCGCCTCGGGCTGCGCCGACTCGGGGTCGGCGCTGTCGCCCGCGATCCGCCCGGCGAAGGTGACGAACTGCTGGGCCACCTGGTCGGAGAGCTGCTGGGCGCGCTCCGGGGTGTCGGCCGTGCCCGAGATCTTGATGATGTTCCCGTCCGCGGCCGTGGCGCTCACCTCGTCCCGCAGCGCGCTGCCGCTGACCCCGGCCCAGCCGAGCGTGGCGGCCGCCCGGTCGACCACCACCGAACTGGTCGCGATCTCCGCCTGGGTCAGCAGTTCGCGTTCCTGCCACACCCCGGGCAGCAGGACCGACGCCGACGCCGTGTAGCTCGGCGGGAACAGCAGCGAACCGCCGTAGCCGACGAGCGCACCCAGCAGGGCGAGGACGGCCAGCAGCCGCCAGCGCCGGCGCAGGATCCGGCCGATCGTGACCAGGCGTATCGTGTCGTCGCTCAACGGCGCGGCCCTGGGCGGCAGGCGGCGGCGTAGGCGGCGAGCAGCGAGCGCTGGGAGTTGCGCCAGGCGAGCGGCCCGTTGATCCGCTCCTGGCCGAGCTTGCCCATCCAGGCCCGCCGCTCCGGATCGTCCATCAGCTCGGCGATGAGCCGGGCGAACTCGCCCTCGTCGTTGGCGGGCGCGTAGACGGCGGCGTCCCCGGCGGAGACCCGTGCCTCCCGGAGGTCGAAGGAGACGATGGGCCGGCCCATCACCATGTACTCCAGGACCTTGTTCATGGTCGACACGTCGTTGAGCGGGTTGCGCGGGTCCGGGGACAGGCACACGTCCGCGGTCGACAGGTAGCGCACCAGGTCGGCGTCCGGAACGCGGCCGGTGAACTGCACCTGCTCGGAGAGCCCGAGCCGCCGGGACAGCTCCACCATCGCGTCGAAGGTGTCGCCGCCGCCGACGAACACCGCGTGCCAGTCACCGCGGCCGTGCTCGTCGCGCAGTTTCGCCAGGGACCGCAGGGCGTAGTCCACGCCGTCCTGCGGCCCCATGACGCCGAGGTAGCACAGCAGATGGGGCTTGCCGCGCTTGAGCTCCGGCTCGGGCGGCACCGGCCGGAACCGCTCGGTGTCGGGCGCGCTGCGCACCACGAAGACGTCCTCGGGCCGCCGGCCGCCGCGGCTGAGCGCGACGTCGCGGTAGCTCTCGTTGGTGGCGAGCACGACGTCCGCGGCCCGGTAGGTCCAGCGTTCCAGCGCGCGCACGGCGCGGAAGAGCAGGTCCTCGCCGCGGTCGAAGCGGGAGAGGTACAGCTCGGGCACCAGGTCGTGCTGGTCGAACACGAACCGCGCGCCGCGCCGCTTCAGCCACAGGGCGGGCAGGAACAGCAGGTCGGGCGGGTTGCAGGCGTGGACCACGTCGACCGGCCCGACCCTGCGGGCCAGCCGGGCGGTGTGCCACAGCGCCGATCCGTACTCCTGGAGGTAGCCGGCCGGGCCGCCGGTGGCCGCCCGCAGCGGGTAGCGGTGGATCCGCACGCCGTCGATCACCGCCTCCGGCTCGGTGTCCCGCTTGCTCCCGCGCGGGCAGATGACGTCGACCGTCCAGCCGGCGTCGCGCAGTGTCGTGCACTCCTGCCACACCCGCCGGTCGAAGGGCACGGACAGGTTCTCCACCAGGATCAGCGCGCGACGGGTCCGCCCGTCGCGGCCGACCGGGTCGCCGGACGCCGCGTCACCGGACGTCGCGTCACCGAACTTTTCACCACTGAAGGATGCGTCACCAAGCAAGGCCCGAGTACCCCGGTTCGGCCCGGCGCGCGTCGGCGTCGGGGAGGTGGACGAGATCGACGACCACCGGGCCGTCGCCGTGCGGCAGGGCCGACAGCACGGCCGGGTCCCTGGTGCCGACCACGCACACCTCGGCGTGGTCGAGCACCTCGCCGACCGACTGCGCGAGCAGCTGCGCGAGGTGCGGCAGCCGGGTCTCGATGTACTCGCGGTTGGCGCCGAGCAGCCGGGAGAGGTTGACGTTGGGGTCGTAGATCCGCAGGTCGTAGCCCTTGCCGAAGAGCCGCTCGGCCAGTTCGACGAGCGGGCTCTCCCGGAGGTCGTCGGTGCCGGGCTTGAAGGACAGGCCGAACAGGCCCACCCGGCGCTTGCCGGTGCGCTCGACCAGCTCCACCGCGCGCTGGAGGTGGTCGGAGTTGGAGGGCAGCACGTGGGACAGGATGGGCACCGAGACGTCGGCGCGCTGCGCCGCGTGGACCAGGCTGCGCAGGTCCTTGGGCAGGCAGGAGCCGCCGAAGGCGAAGCCGGGCCGCAGGTAGGCCGGGCTGATGTTCAGCTTGCGGTCGGCCAGGAAGACGTCCATCACCTGGTGCGAGTCGACCCCGAGCGCCCGGCAGACCGCGCCCAGCTCGTTCGCGAAGCCGATCTTGAGGCCGTGGAACGCGTTGTCCGCGTACTTGATCGCCTCGGCCGTCGGGACCGGCACCCGGAACACCTCGCCGGGCAGTCCCTCGTACAGGGCCGCGACCACGTCGCCGCTGGCCGGGTCGAGTTCGCCGATGACGGTCTTGGGCGGGTCGAAGAAGTCCCGCACGCTGGTGCCCTCGCGCAGGAACTCCGGGTTGACCGCGACCCCGAAGTCCGCGCCGGCGACGCCGCCGGCGTGCTTCTCCAGGATCGGCACCAGCAGGTTCAGGCAGGTGCCCGGGAGCATGGTGCTGCGGAACACCACGGTGTGCCGCCCGCCCCGCTCGGCCACCGCGGCGCCGATCTGCTCGGCGACCCGCTCCAGGTAGGTGGTGCACAGGCTGCCGTTGGGCTCCGACGGCGTGCCCACGCAGACCAGCGACACCTCGCTGCCCGCCACCGCCTCGCGCACGTCGCCGGTGGCGCGCAGCGCTCCGGTCCGCACGACCTCGGCGATCAGCTCGCCGATCCGCTCCTCGACCACGGGCGCCCTGCCGTCGTTGACCAGGTCGACCTTCACCTGGTTGACGTCCACCCCGATGACCTCGTGGCCCAGGCTGGCCAGGCACGCGGCCGACACGCAGCCCACGTAGCCGAGCCCCAGGACGCTGATCCTCATGACCCGTTCCTCCCCTCGGGCAGGCCCTTCGGGCCGGCCATCCGCGCGCCGACCGGACGGCGACGCCCCCCGGCCATCAGTAGGCCCCCTGTCCCTGGAGCACCGCACGCAGCGTCTTCCAGAGGATCACCGCGTCCAGGGCGAGCGACCAGTCCTCCACGTACCGCAGGTCCAGCCGGACCGCCTCCTCCCAGGGCAGGTCGCTGCGTCCGCTGATCTGCCACAGGCCGGTGAGCCCGGGTTTGACGAGCAGCCGGCGCCGGATGTCCGGGCCGTACGCGGCGGACTCCTCCGGCAGCGGGGGCCGCGGTCCGACGAGCGACATCGAGCCGGTGAGCACATTGAGCAGTTGCGGCAGTTCGTCGAGCGAGTACCGGCGCAGCACTCCCCCGACCCGGGTCACCCGCGGGTCCCGGCGGAGCTTGAACAGCAGGCCGGCGCCCTCGTTGCGGTCGGCCAGTTCGGCCCGGGCCCGGTCCGCCCCGGCGACCATGGTGCGGAACTTGACCAGGGTGAACTGGCGGCCGTCCTTGCCGACCCGGTGCTGCCGGTAGAACATCCCGCCCCGGCTGTCCACCAGCACCAGCAGGCCGACCGCCACCATCAGCGGCGCGAACAGCACCAGCAGCACCGCGGCGCCGAGCCGGTCGACGACCGCCTTGACCGCCCGCGGGCCCCCGGTGAAGGCGGGCATGCTGACCCTGAGCATCGGGATGCCGAGCACCGCGTCGACGTGCAACCGCGGACCGGCCACCTCCATCAGCACGGGGGCCACGACCATTTCGGCGTCGCCGCCCTCCAGGTTCCAGGCCAGCCGCTGCAGCCGGTCCGGCGACCAGTACGGGTCCGGGGTGATCGCGACGACCCGGTAGCCGTCGCGGCGGACGTGGTTGGCGACGTCCGCCAGCCGGCCGACGACCGGCACCCCGTCCAGCCGGTCACCGCCCGGGCCGAGGGCGTACGGCGTGCACACCGCCTCCACCCGCCAGCCCAGGTGCGGGAACTTGCGGGTCCGGGCGATCAGGTCGCGCACGGTGGCCGGGCTCCCGGCGGCGAGCACCGGGCGCAGGCACCGTCCGAGGTTGCGCTGCTTGTGCAGCCACAGCCGCAGCAGGTACCGCTCGGTCATGGTGACGAGCGTGATCGCCGGGATCGCGACGAAGATCCAGAGCTTGATGTTGTGCGAGGTGAGGGCGATCCCGCCGAGCGCCAGCACGACGGCCGCCGTGAACAGCGAGCGCCCGAGCCGGCGGAACTCCTCGGCGCCCTCGCCGAGCACGGCGGGGGCCCACGCGCGGGTGGTCGCCAACGCGCCCAGCACCAGCAGTTCGGTGCCGAAGGCGAGGATCCCCCATTTCTCGTGCCAGTTGGCCGCGTCCCGGACCCCGAAGAAACCGCCGATCGCCGCTACCACGAAGGCGGTGGCCACGGTGTCGCCGATGATCACAGTACGGCGGTACTGCTGCTCCCAGTCGATCCGAGGCCGGCTGAGCCTCCCGTTCCTCGGGCGTCCCGACGCCGGTGGAAACGGGCCGACTAATTCTCCCTCCCCCTGCTCAACAGCCCCGTCCAGGTCGCCAGTGGGTTCGACGTGCTCGCTCCACACGGTTCCTCCCCCCGGGAGGCCCGCGCCTCCCGCACCTGTTCGCTTCCTCCCCCCGGAAGGCTCCGCCTTCCGTGCCGCGCCGTTCCTGGCTCCGGGAGGCCCCACCTCCCGCGCATGGCAAAACCGGTCACTGCCGCGCTACTTGAAAGAACTCCGGACCCGCCCGGGGCCCCCTTCGGGCACCGGGAACCGATCACCGAACACCTGCCGCCGGGGACGCGACCACTCACCGTCCGCAGCACCGGACCCGTGGTCATGACCTGTCGCGCCTCGCGCCCTACCGAGCGAAGTGAAAATCAATCTAGAGCATCGGGGGCGCCGAAGAGGGGGATCTGTGAAACACGTGCACGAAGTTTGAAGCCCGACCCACCGAATGATCACCATCGGGGGCGCCCGGGAGCCGTGGACGTGCGGTGTGACCTGCGAGGACGGGAGGGCCGCGCCCGGCCGGGCGCGCGGGCGTCGGGTGAACGAGGGAAGTTCCGCGCCCCGGCCGCGCGTTGGCGGGATCAGCCGGTCGGGTGCGGGCGGGAGATGTCCCCGGCGAGGACCGGCGGGCGGACGTAGCGGGTGCCGTAGGACTGCACCCAGCCCGGCGTCCAGCAGGGCCGGCGCGGAGGCCCGGCCGGGCCCGCTGCCGCCGCCGGTGACCAGCGCGCCCTACCCGTGCGGCCGGGTGGTGGCGGGCCCGGTCACGGCGGATCGGGGCACAGCGGGTCCGGTCGCGGCGGGTCCGGTCGCGGCGGGTCCGGTCACGGCGTCCACGCCTCCCCCTCGTTGAGCCAGATCCGCAGCATCCGCCGGGCGTACGGGCCGGGTTCGTCCACGTAGGCCGAACGCCCGTGCAGCACCCGGCTGTTGCGGATGACCAGCAGGTCCCCGGCGGCCATCGGCAGGCCGAAGGCTGTCTCGGGGCGGTACAGCACCTCGTCCAGCACTCCCAGCGCCTCCCACTGCCGGTCGGTCAGCTCCGGGCCGCCCCGGTCCGGCGAGGAGCGGACGGTGCGGGTCTGGTAGTAGCAGCCGATCGTCCCGTCCCTCCTCGGGTACAGGATCGGGGTGACGACCCGCTGCGGGCCCGCCCGGCCGGTCCGGTCGAAGGTCCAGTCCTCGCAGAGGGTGGCCAGCGCGTCCGGCCGCTCCCGCTCGATCAGGTCGTAGACGTGCCGGGCGCTCGCCAGCTCGGTCAGTCCGCCGCCGCGGTCGGCGGGCTGGAGGCAGAGCAGGACGAGCAGGTCGCAGGTGTCGCAGTGGAAGCCGGGTTCGGTGTTGCCGTCGCCGTCCTGGTCGTGCAGCACCGAGGTGAGGTCGCCGCGCCCGTTCTGCGGCACGATCCGGCCGTGGTCCCGCAGCAGGAAGGCGAGCACCTCGGTGATCTCCCGCTCCGGCCGCGCCGGGTCGACCAGGTTGGCGACGTGGGTGAGCCCGACCGAGTCGATGCTCTCCCGCATGAAGGACCGCAGCCGCTCGCGCACCGGCTCGCCCGCGCCCCAGCGTCCGGTGAGGGCGTCGGCCCGCAGCAGCCGCCGCTCCTCGTCGCCCGGCTGCAGCGACCACAGCCGCCGCCTGGCCTCCAACTCCAGGCCGTTCCAGCCGATCTCGGTCACCGTGTGCTCGTTCACAACGCCTCCTCCGCGGTACGGGGGTGGGGGCACACGGGTCCGTCCAGACTTCGGGTGGCGGCGGTGGAGTCCGTCGTCGCCACGGACAGCTGAGTTCGGGTTCGCGTTCGGGTCCGCGATCGCCACGAGGAGGCACGCGTCAACCACGCAAAGTGATCCGCCCCAGGAGTATGAACCGGCCTTCGCGTCCACGACAAGAGCTGAGCCGACCCGTGGACACCTTCCCGCCACCGTGCGGTTCAGCTCCGGCCATCGGTCGATTCCCGGCCCACCGGAAACTCCGGCGCTCCCCCGCCCCGGTGATTCGCCGTCGGAACAGCCGATGCGGCAGAGTTGCGGCATGAGCGTCGACGCCCGGAGTCACCAGCACAGCCCCGGACCGGCCAGGCGGCGGCCGGTCCAACAGCGCAGCCAGGAGCGGTACGGCCGCATCCTGGACGCCTGCGCCGAGCTGCTGGACGAGGTCGGGGCGACCGCGCTCACCACCAAGGAGGTCGCCCAGCGGGCCCAGGTGCCGATCGGCACCCTGTACCAGTTCTTCGCCGGCAAGGAGGACCTGCTGGCCGCGCTCGCCACCCGCAACCTCGACCAGTACCTCCAGCGCCTGGACGCCCGGCTGGCCGGGTCCGCCCCGCTCGGCCCGGCCGGCTTCACCGACCTCGCGGTGGAGGAGTTCGTCGCGATGAAGCGCGCGGTTCCCGGCTTCGGCCAGGTGGACTTCGGGCTCGCCGGTACGGCCGTGCCCTCCGGGGTGCGGGACGAGACGCACCTGCTGGACGCCGGCGTGGACAACAACACCGCCGTCGCCCTGCGGCTGCAGGCCCTCGGCGGCGAGCTGTTCGAGACGGGCGACCCGGCGGCCACCACGCTGGCCCTGCGGGTCGCCCTGGAGGCGGCCGACGCGGTGCTCAAGCTGGCCTTCCGGGGGAACCCGCAGGGCGATCCGGCGCTGATCACCGAGTGCAAACGGCTGGTGCGCGGCTACCTCGCGCAACAACCGCCCGCCGGCTGAGCCGCGGCCCCGGGCACCCGGTGCGTCCCGCCCGCCCGCGCCGTTGCATGCCCGGCGCCCCGGCAGCACAGTGGATAGCGGAACGGTCGTAGACGCGGCCACCGCGATCCGAGGAGCACGATCATGCACGCGATGGTAGGTGACCAGCTCCACATCCACAGCAGGGCAGTGGGCATGGTGGACCAGAAGGGCGAGATCGTCGAGGTGCGCGGCGTCAACGGCGAGCCGCCGTACGTCGTCCGGTTCGAGGACGGCCACGAGGGCCTGATCTACCCCGGCCCCGACTGCAACATCGAGACCCGCAGGGCGGAACGCTGACCGACTCCCCCGCCACCCCGCACCCGACGACCGGTGCGAGGTGGTGAGGAGCGGTGACCGCACCCGCGCCCCCGCTGCCCGGGCCGCTCGCCGGGCTGGCGCCACTGCTGGACCACTACGGGTACCTCGCGTTGGCGCTGCTCGTGCTGCTGGACAACTGCGGCATCCCGGTGCCCGGCCAGACCGTCCTGGTGCTCGCCTCGGTGTACGCCGGCAGCGGGCACCTGAACTTCGCCGCCGTCCTGCTGATCGCGGCCGCCGCAGCGACCGTCGGCAACGCCCTCGGCTACCTGATCGGGCGCAGCGGAGGGCGCGCCTTCGTCCACCGCTGGGGCCGCTACGTGCTGCTCACCCCGGCCCGGATGGAACGCGCGGACGGCTTCTTCGCCCGGCACGGCGGCAAGGTGGTCCTCGTCGCCCGCTTCGTGGACGGGCTGCGCCAGTACAACGGCATCATCGCCGGGACGACCGGGATGCCCTGGCGCCGTTTCGCGGTGTTCAACCTGCTCGGCGCCGTGCTGTGGACGGCCGTCTGGGGCACCTTCGGGTACGTCGCCGGGGCCAACATCGGGACGGTGTACCGGACGGCGATCCGCTACCAGCTGTGGTTCGCGATCGGGCTCGGGGTGCTGGTGGTCGCGCTGCTCCTGCGGCAGGTGCTGCGCCACCGGCGCCGGCGCCGCGAGGGCACCGACGCCGGCGACGGGTCCGAAGACTCCCCCAAGGGTGGTTAGCGCAGCGGGAACACCTCGAACGGCACAGCGAAGCGCGTCCCCAGCCGGGTGCCCGCGCCCCGGCCGACGCCCTCCAGGAACTCCCGGGCGTCCGCCATCGCCCCGCCCAGCCCGGCCAGGTACGCCTTGTGCTCCTCCAGCGAGGCGACGCCCAGGTCGAAGGTCCCGGTGGTGTCCACGGCGTGCCGGGCCTCCGGCGAGGACGCCGCCCAGATCTGCCGGACGCCGTTCCAAGGCTCGTGGCCCTCGTCCAGCAGCTCGCGGAACACCCAGCGGTTCCCGGCGTCGCGCACGCCGTCCAGGGTGGCCCGGCCGACGGCGATGTGGTCGGCCTGGTTGAGGAACACCCCGCCGTAGGTCTCCCGGAAGTTGCTGGTGATCACGATGTCCGGGCGGTGCCGGCGCACCACCCGGGCGATGTCGCGGCGCAGCGGCAGCCCGTACTCCACGACGCCGTCCCGGTAGCCGAGGAACTCGACGGTCTCCACCCCGACGACGCGGGCCGAGGCGATCTGCTCGGCCTCGCGCAGCGGCCCGCACTCCTCGGGGGCCATCGAGTCGATGCCGGCCTCGCCGCTGGTGACCATCACGTAGATCACCGTCTTGCCCTGGGCGGTCCAGCGGGCGACGGCCGCCGCGCCGCCGTACTCCATGTCGTCGGGGTGGGCGACGATCGCCACCGCGGTCTGCCAGTCCTCGTCGACGGGCTCGAAGGGCTCGGGGGCCTGCTCGGTCATGCTGCTCACTTCCCTCTCACGCGCGGACGCACGGTCGTGCCGCTGGCGACTCTAGAAGACCGCGATCCACCACGCACCGTCAGACACCGTCGGCGGTACGGCCCGGGCGAGGCGCCCGGCTGACCGCCCCGCGGAACGAGCTCGCCCGGCTCGCCGCGACGGGGGACGCGGACGGGCCGGGCGAGGACCAAGGGCAGGCCCCGAGGGGATCGTCAGCCGGCCTCGGGGGCGAGCCGGCCCGCCGGTGCGGCCTGCGGGCGGGGCCAGCTGATGCGGGCGGCGCAGAGCGAGACCACGGCCGCGGACGCGGCGACGGCCGCCATGCCCCAGACCAGACTGGTGCCGCCCGCGATGAAGCCGATCACGGCGGGGCCGGCCAGCAGGCCGGTGGTGCCCATGGCGGCGACCAGGGAGAGGGCGTCGGAGCCCTGGCGGGCGGCGGCGACGTAGACGCAGGGGGTGACGGCGGCGACGCCGAGACCGACGCAGGCGAAGCCGAGCAGGGTCGGCACCACGCCGCCCGCCAGCAGGGCCAGGGCGAGGCCGAGCCCGGCCAGCAGGCTGCCGGTGCGGACGATCCGGCCGTCGCCGAAGCGGGTGCGCCAGCCGTCGGCGAAGATCCGGGCGCAGACCATCGTCACCGAGACCACCGCGATGCCCATCGGGGCGAGTCCGGCGCCGGCGTGCACCACGTCCTTGAGGTAGAGCGCCGACCAGTCGTTCATCGCGCCCTCGGTGACGGTGCCGAAGACCATCGCCAGGCCCATCCAGAGGGTGGCCGCGGCGGGCAGGGTGAAGCCGCGGCGCTCCTTCTTCCGCTCCTCCGGGGAAGCGGCCTCCGGGGAGGCGGCCTGCGGCGGCGCGTCGGCCAGCAGGCCGGGCCGGGCGGCCGCCACCAGCCCGGCCAGCAGCAGTGCGGCCAGCCCGAAGTGGACGGCGAGGGTTCCGGTGAAGGCGTTGACGCCGGAGGCCAGCAGGGCGGCCAGCAGCGAGCCCGCGCTGAAGGTGGCGTGCAGCCTGGACATCGTGGTGCGCTCGAAGCGGGCCTCCAGCGCGGCGCCCTGGGCGTTCATCGCGACGTTCAGGCAGCCCACCGCGACGCCGTCGAAGAACAGCACCAGCAGGGTGACCGGGTAGTTGGGCACCACCGACAGCGCGAGCAGGATCACGCCCAGGGCGAGCGCGGACAGCACCGAGAGCAGGCGCGAGCCGAGCCGCCGCATCAGCACCGCGACCAGCGGGAAGGACACCGCCGCGCCGATCCCGCAGGTCATCAGCAGCAGCCCGATCCGGGCCTCGCCCAGGTCGAGCCGGGCCTTGAGCGCGGGCACCCGGGACACCCAGGTCGCGTACTGGAACCCGAGGACGAAGAACAGTGCACCGGTGGCCAGTTGGGAGCGGCGGAACTCGTCGCGTACGGGAGACATGTGCATCAGCCCACTTCGGCTCTGGAGGGGGACGGGAGGGTGTCGGCCGAGGGGGGTGCCAGGGACTTGGCCATGTAGACCGCCTCGGTGCCGTAGCTGGCGGGCAGCCCGACCTCGGGCCGGGCGCGGTAGCCCAGCCGGGACCACAGCACCTGCGAGCCGCGCACGGCGACCAGCGAGAGGGTCCGGTAGCCGGCCTCCCGCCCGGTCTCCTCCAGGTGGAGCAGCAACCGGTCGGCGAGGCCACGGCCGCGGGCCCGCTCGGCGACCACCAGGTCGTGGGCGTGCAGGTTGTCCCCGCCGCTCCCGCCCGCGGCGCCGTCGGACTCGGCCCGGCTGAGGTCCGGGCAGCGGAACAGCGGGTACGGCAGGGCGAGCAGGTAGCCGCAGAAGCCCTCGGCGTCCTCCAGCACGAAGCAGGTCGACGGCGAGGCGCGGTGCCGGGAGCGCAGTGCCGCGCCGCCCTCGGAGAGGCCGCTGGGGGCGTAGGCGCGCTCCTCGGCCGCGATGACGTCCGGCCAGTCGCTCTCGCGGAGCAGCCGGATCCGGGTGCCGCTCATGCGCCACCCCGCTCGTCGGCTCGGCCGCCGACACAGGTGTGCGGCAGCGGCGCGAAGCCGTTGAACCCCCGGGTGGCGTAGGCGGTGGCGTACGCGCCGCAGGAGTGGATCCACACCGGGTCGCCGGAGGCGACCGCCAGCGGGACCCGTACCGGGCCGTCCTCCTGGGCGTAGGCGTCGTCGCTGTCGCAGGTCGGGCCGGCCACCACGGCGTCGACGAACCGGCCGCCGGGGTGGGTGGGGAACTCCAGCCGGAACTGCAACTGGTCCATCTCGTACAGGCCGTTGAACTTGCCGCAGCTCAGGTAGAGCCAGTCCTCCCGGGTGCCGTCGAGCCGGTGGCGGGAGGTGAGCCGGGCGACATGGGCGCGGATCGCGCCGTGGTCGGCGACCAGGTGGCGGCCGGGTTCGAGCAGGAACTCCAGCGGGGCGGCGTTGACGGCGCGCAGCCGCTCCATGCCCTCGCGCAGCACCGTGAACATCTTGTCCAGCGGTGGTTCGAGCGGGCGGCCGCGCCGGTCGAGCACGCCGAGGGCGGGCAGTCCGCCGCCGAGGTTGATCCGGTCCGGCACGATGCCCCGCCGGTTGAGCGCCTCCAGAACGGCGGCCAGCGAGTCGACGGCCGCGGCCCAGGCCTCGGCGGTCATCTGCTGGGAGCCGACGTGGACGGACAGGCCGGACGGCACCAGCCCGGCGGTGCGGGCGGCGCCGAGCACCCGCAGGGCGTCCTCGGGCGAGCAGCCGAACTTGTGGCTCAGGCCCCACAGGGCGCCCTCGCCGGTGGTCGCGATGCGGCAGAACACCCGGGAGCCGGGGGCGTGTTCGGCGACAGCGGCGACGTCCTCCAGGCTGTCGGTGGCGAAGTCGCGCACGCCCAGCCGGTAGGCCTCGGCGATGTTGCGGTCGGACTTGATGGTGTTGCCGTAGTGGATCAGCTCGGGGGCGACGCCGGTACGCAGCGCCTGGACGATCTCCTGCGGGCCGGCCGCGTCGAAGCCGGATCCGAGCCCGGCGAGGTGGTCGAGCACCTCGTCGACCGGGCAGGCCTTCATCGCGAACCGGACGGCCACGCCGGGCAGTTCGGCGCACAGGGCGGCGTACTGGCGGCCGATGCCGTCCAGGTCGTAGATGACGGTGTCCTCGGTGGCGGCGGCGAGCGCGGCGCGCAGGGCGGTGTGGTCGGGCGGCCGGGGGCGGGGCCCG
The DNA here is from genome assembly GCF_055584725.1 of Kitasatospora sp. NPDC101108. Lineage (NCBI taxonomy): Bacteria > Bacillati > Actinomycetota > Actinomycetes > Kitasatosporales > Streptomycetaceae > Kitasatospora > Kitasatospora sp. NPDC101108. Next base: position 228,785 of record NZ_JBVJLM010000009.1, on the reverse strand, counting down.
GTGTCCGGGTGCACGGCGGGCTGGGCGGTCGGGGCGGTCGGGCGCGGTTCGGTGGGGCGCAGCTCGGTGGAGCGACGCGGTTCGGTGGTCTGGCTCATCACGTGTGAACTCCCGGTGCGGCTACCACGGCAGCCGGTCGGCGGGGATGGCCCTGCTCGCCCGCACCAGCGGGCCCCATGCGTCGATCAGCAGGGCGAAGTCCTCGATGTCCGCCTGCGCCTCGTCGAGCAGGCGCGCCCTCACGGCCGCCAGGTGGTCGGCGAACTCGGCGTACCTGCCGCCGAGTTTCCGGTAGCAGCGGTCGAGTTCGGCGAGCCGCCGGTGGTTCTCGGCGCGGTCCGTCGCCGCGCTGCGGCGGACGTGGTCGGCGATCACCTCGGGGCGGACGTGGTGGTGCTCGTCGAGCAGGGCGTCGCCGGCCCGCTCCATCTCGGCGTAGACCGGGTGGAGGTAGAGCATGGAGAGCAGGAACTTGGCGTAGCGCTCCTGGTAGGCGGTGAATCCGGCGCCGGTGCGCCGTTCCGGGGTGTAGTAGTTGACGATGTGGCGGTTGTGGGTGACGCCGGGCAGCGTGGCGTCGTGCACCAGGTGGTGCAGGAAGTAGTCGCTGCCGATGGTGTCGGTGGCGGGCGGCAGCGGGACGCGCTCGTACACCTCGTGGTCGAGGGCGATGTTGCACATGTCGATGCGCCAGATGTCGGGGCGGTCGAGCACGGCGCGGTCGGCGGTGAAGGGCTCGGTGCCCGCGCCGACGAAGGACTCGGCGACGAGTTCCCGGCGCTCCTCCTCGGTGGCCCCGGTGGGCGCCCAGAGGGCGACCATGTCGTGGTAGACCGCCGGGTCGAGTTCGCGGATCTCGCCGAGGTCGACGGAGAGTTCGCCGATGAAGGAGGCGCCGACCAGGGCGACCGGCTTGTCGGCGTGCGCCGGGTCGAGGGTGTGCTCGGTGACGGCTGCGGCCGCGTCGGCCGCCTTGAGCCCGATGGTGGCGAGTTCGTGCTCGATCGGGAACACCGGTTCGCCGCCGTGCCACTGGTAGCGGCTGTCGGAGTCGCGGCGGTGCACCGAGGTGCAGCCGAGCGCGGCGGCCAGCAGGAAGGCCCGGTTGGTGCAGGCACCGTAGGAGACGGCGTCGGGCAGCATCAGGTCGAGCAGCTTCTCCGGTCCGGGGAGGCCGGAGCGCTCGATCGCCTCGCGCAGGAAGGCGCGTTGGGCGCCCTCGTCCAGGTGGTGGACGACCACGCCCTCGGCGGGCGGCAGCGCGGCGGCGGCAGCGGCGTGCCGGGCGCGCGCCGCCGGTTCGGCGGAGTCGAGCACCAGCAGGTGCACCCGGACGCCGAACCGCCGGGCGGCGTGGGCGGCTTCGGCGCCGACCGCGGTGACGGTGTCCGCGCACTCGCGGTTGGTGGGCAGGGCCAGGCAGACGGCGCGCACTACCGCTCCCCCGCGGGCTGCTCGAAGTCGCGCCCGGTCCAGGACCGCAGGCCGAGCAGCTTCTCGCCGAGTTCGGTCAGTTCGGCCCGCCCGTAGCGCAGCGCCTCGGGCCGGTCGGCGTCCCCGACCAGGGTGCGGTTCCAGTCCGGGGTGGCGAGGGTGCGCCAGGACTCGACCCGGGAGCGGCGCAGCGGCTCGGCCTCCTCCAGGGCGGGCATCATGGACAGGTACTGCACCGCGCGCACGCCGCCCTCGGAGGTGTTGGGGGCGACGCCGTGGGCGAGCAGCCCGTTCCAGATCAGCAGGTCGCCGGCCTTCAACTCGGGGCGGATCACCGGGAACTCGGCGCGGTCGACGGACGGGCGGATCGGGTCGCGGTCGGCGGGCTGGGCGGCCTGCCACTCGTTGAAGCGGCGGAACAGCTCCGGGTCGCACTGGAAGCCGCCGTGGTCGGGGGCGGTGTCGTTGAGCGCGATGATGCCCTGGACGCGCTGCGGCAGCATGGCCCGGGTGGTGTCGACGTCCCAGTGCAGTTCGATGTCGAACCCCTTGTCGGTGGGTTCGATGAGGGCGCGGTCGCGGTTGCGCACGTTCGGCGGGTTGAGGTTGAGCCGGTCGAGGGTGACCCACAGCTCCTCGCAGTCCCACACGTCGACGAAGGCGTCGTAGACGCGCTGCGCCTGGCGGCTGTCCCAGATGAGCTGGTGGTGGTAGGCCTCGACGAAGCCGTAGATGTGCAGGTGCCGGTCGAGTTCGTCGCGGTACTCGCGCTCGCGGTACCAGTCCTGCGGGCGGTCGGGCGACAGGCCCTGGAACTCCCAGGTGAAGTCGAGCAGTCGCCGTGCGGCGTCGGCCGGGACGGCCTGCTCCACCACGACGTAGCCGTAGGTCTGCCAGTGCGCGAAGTCCTCCTCGGAGAGCACCCGCAGCGGGAGCCTCTTGCGCAGTTCCCGCAGGGCGGTCGGGGCGAGGTAGCTCTCCGTGTCGGCGCTGAAGTAGGGGCGCTCGGAGGCGGCCCGGTACAGATATTCCTCTGGGTGTTCGTCAGGGCTCGGCATGGGCGGTCACTCCGTGGTTCGTGGTCGATGCAGCGCGTCCTCGGGCGCCCGTCGCGGGCGCGGCGAGCCGACGGCCTGGCAGCGGCCGGAAGGGGAATTCGGCGCGCGGCCGGACGGCCGTCCGCATGCGCTCCTTCTCGCCTCGGCCCCGAGCAGCGCAGTGCGCCACGTCAGGGGGCCAACTCGCCCGGCCGGCCGGGGCACTCACCCCGCATCAGCCATTGCCGGACCGCGCTCCCCATACGTTGGACTAGACCAACTAATGGTGTCAACCCTTTCCCTTCGGTTGCCGATTGGGAAATCCGCGCATTTCGCAGCGCCTCCGGCGGTTCGCTCCATGTTCCGGAGACCGACATAAGGCCGGGTATGTTTCGGCAATTGACATAAATGCGGGAACGATGAACCCCGACGGCCTCCCGGGCCGTTGAACCGGTCCGTCGCCGACGGCCGACACCGTCACACCGGGCCACCGCCGGCCGTCCGCCGTACGTTGGGACTGTGGCACGCACCCGGCTGGCAAACCCCCGACTGACCCCGCCCGGCTGGCTGACCAAGAGTCTGCGGCCCCGGGACGCACCGATCCCCTGGGCCGCGGCGGCCCGCGCCTCGGTGGCGCTGGCCGCCCCGCTGGCCGTCGGCACCGCCACCGGCCGCACCGGCTACGCCGCGCTGGTGTCGATGGGCGCGCTGTCCGGGGTGATCGGGGACTCCGCCGACGCGTACCGGATGCGGGTCTTCAACATCGCCGTGCCGCAGCTGTTCGGCGCCCTCGGGGTGCTGGTCGGCACCCAGGTGTACGGCTCCGGCTGGACGGCCGTCCTCGTGCTGACCCTCACCGCACTGGTCTCCGGGATGATCTCCTCGATCGGCGCGGTCGCCTCCGTCTCCGGCCTGCTCCTGCTGCTCAACGCCGTGGTCGGGGCCGGCCTGCCGCTGCCCTCCCCCTGGTGGCTGCCACCCGCCCTGCTGCTGCTCGGCGGTCTGCTGGTGCTCGCCCTGACCCTGCTCGCCTGGCCGCTGCGCGTCGGCGTCCCCGAGCGCGCCGTGGTCGCGGACACCTACCGGGCGGTCGCCGGGCTGCTGGAGGCCACCGGCTCACCGGGCTACGAGGCCCGGCGCCACGCGCTCACCCAGTCGCTCAACCACTCCTACGACCTGCTGCTCGCCCGCCGTGCCCGCCGGCACGGCCGCTCCCCCACCCTGGTGCGCCTGATCGCCCAGCTCAACGCGCTGATCCCGGTGGTCGAGGGGGCGTCCGCGGCCCAGCTGCGCCCGCCGGGGTACGGTCCGCTGTCACCGGCCTACCCGGCCGCCGTCCGCGAACTGGCCGAGGCCGTCGAGCAGGGCCGCACCGGCCCGGCCCCGCCGCCCGAGCTGCCCGAGCCGCGCGGGCCCTCCACCCGCGCGCTGGCCGAGGCGATCGGGCACGCCGCCGCTGTCGTCCACGAGTCCGCGCCCGACCCGTACGCCGCCGACGACCGGCTCGGCCGGCCCGCCGGCCTGGAGGTCCGCACCCGCCGGGCGGCCCGCGCGCTGCTGCTGTCCGGCGCCTCCTGGCGGTACGGCCTGCGGCTGGCGCTGTGCATCGGGCTGGCCCAGGTGCTGGTGTCGGCGATCGCCGTCCCGCGCTCCTACTGGGTGGCGCTGACCGTCACCTTCGTGCTGAAGCCGGACTTCGGCTCGGTGTTCTCCCGGGCGGTGCTGCGCGCGCTCGGCACCGCCGCCGGACTGCTGATCGCCATGCCGGTGCTGGCCGAGGTGCCGCACGGCTGGTGGGACGTGCCCGTGATGGCGGTGCTCGCCACCCTCATCCCGGTGGCTTCCGTCAAGGGGTACGCCTTCCAGACCGCGGCCATCACCCCGGTCATCCTGCTGCTCTCCGACCTGCTCAACCACCAGGGCTTCCACCTGGTGCTGCCCCGGCTCTACGACTCGCTGATCGGCTGCGCCATCGCGCTGCTGGCCGGCTACCTGCTGTGGCCCGAGTCGTGGCACACCCGGATCGGCGACCGTTTGGCCGACGCCGTCCAGGACACCGCCTCCTACGTGTCGCTGGCCTTCACCACCGGGCCGGGGCGGGACGAACCGGCCCGCGCCCGCTACCGGCGGCGGCTGTACCGGGACCTCTCGGCGGTGCGCAGCGAGTTCCAGCGGGCGCTCACCGAGCCGCCGCCGGTCGGCACCCGGGCCGAGGCGTGGTGGCCGCTGGTGATCGCGGTGGAGCGGATCGTGGACACCACCACGGCGACCCGGGTGCGGATCGAGCACGGCGGGCCGGTGCCGACCGCGGCCGAGGTCCGCGCCGTCACCCGGGAGCTGACCGGGCTGGCCGAGGCGCTGCGGGCCGGCGCCCCGGCGCCCGGGGGCGACCCGGACGCGCTGCCGCCGGACTGCGCGCTGGCCCGGCTGCACCACGAGGTGCACGCGGCCCGGTCGGTGGCCTACCCGTGACGGCGGTGCCCGGAGTCAGTCCTGGATCCGGCGCCAGGGCCGGTCCGCCTCCAGGGCGAAGGCCAGCTCCAGCAGCACCCGCTCCTGCCCGTGCGCGGCCGACAGGTGCACCCCGATCGGCAGCCCGCTCGGGGCCGCCCCGGCGGGCAGCGAGATGCCCGGGCCGCCGGTCACGTTGTTGACCGGGGTGAAGGCGACGTAGCGCAGCAGCCGCTCGACCAGCTCGTCGAAGGCGACGTTCGGGCTGAGGTGCCCGATCGGCGGGGCGGTGTGGGCGAGCACCGGGGAGAGGATCGCGTCGTGCTCCCGGAAGATCCCCGCGTACACCGCCTCGGCCCGGCGCAGCCGCCGCAGCACGCCCGGGGTGCGCCGGAACTCGGCCCGGAAGCTGCGGCGCAGCCCGGTGGTCAGCCCGTCCAGCTTCCCGGCCCGGAAGCTCGGGTCGAGCACCAGCCGGCCGGTGACCGCGATCACCCAGGCGATGTAGCCCCAGTACGAGAGGAAGTCGCGGGAGAACTCCTCGCCGAACGGCAGGGTGGTGGGCACGACCCGGTGGCCCATCGCCTCCAGCCGGGCGGCGGTCTCCTCGACGGCCCGGCGGGTCGCCTCGTCGGTCTTGGCGATCGGCGAGTCGACGACCAGTCCGATCCGCAGCCCGCGCTCCCCGGGGCCCTCGACCAGGCCGAGCGGGGGCAGCTCCGGGTTGCGGTGGTGGCGTTCGGCGGCGGCGAAGAAGGCGGCGGTGTCGCGCACCGAGCGGGTCACCACCCCGTCGGTGACCAGGTCGATCGGCAGCTTTCCGCCCTGGGCGTTGGTCACCAGCCGGCCGCGGGTGGGCTTGAGGCCGACCAGTCCGCAGCAGGCCGCCGGGATGCGGATCGACCCGCCGCCGTCGTTCGCGTGCGCGATCGGCACCACGCCGGCCGCCACCAGGGCGGCCGCGCCGCCCGAGGAGGCGCCGGGCGAGTGCGAGGTCTTCCACGGGTTGCGCACCGGCTGGGCGGTGGCGAACTCGGTGGAGGCGTTCAGGCCGAACTCGGGCAGCCTGGTCTTGCCGAGCACCGCCAGGCCGGTGGACAGCAGCTGGTCGGTGAAGCGCGCGTTGCGGCGGGCCGGACGGGCGCGGAAGGCCTCGCTGCCCATGCCGGTGGGCAGGCCGCGCAGGTCGACGTTGTCCTTGAGGTAGGTCGGCACTCCCCAGAGCGGTCCGCCGATGCCCTCCCGGCTGATCCGGGGCCGGTCGTAGCAGGCGTGGGCGACGGGCATCAGCGCGCCGTCCATTCGTGCGGCACGGGCGGCGGCGGCCGCGACCAGCTCCCGGGGGTTGACCTCGCCGGCCCGGACCAGGGCGGCCAGTGCCACCGCGTCGTGCGCGCCGAGGGCGTCGTCGGTGAACGCGTGGGCCCGCTCGTCGGCCATCCCAACTCCCAACCGGTCGTAGCACGTCGCCGTACCGGCGGGTATACCGGCCGGTAATCGTACGGAGCTTCGCAGTGTAGGCGCGCGGCACCGCCCCCGGAAACCCCTGCGCCCGGCGGCCCCGGGCGAGCCGTCAGCCACCTTGGGGCGCACGGGCGTTCGGCACGCGCCCCCGCGTTCATCCCACCCGCCGGTCACACACCGTTTCGCCGCCGGGCGCCGGGAAAGATCCCGATCGCCCGATGAACCGGCCCATCCCAGAGGTGACGCCCGTGACCACCCAGTACCACCCGACCGCCCAGTACACCTCGGTCACCGCGCCCGGCGCGCTCCCCCTGCTCGGTCACGCCCCCGCCTTCATCCGCAGCCCGCTGGACTTCGTGGCCGGCCTCGCCGCCCACGGCGACCTGGTCCGGCTGCGGCTCGGCCCGCTCGACGCGTACGTCGCCTGCCACCCCGACCTGGTGCGCCGGCTGCTCACCGAGGACCGCACCTACGACAAGGGCGGCATCATCATCGAGAAGGCCCGCGAGGCCTTCGGCAACGGCCTCGCCACCTGCCCCGCCGCCGCCCACCGGCGCCAACGCCGCATGCTGCAGCCCGCGTTCCACCGCGACCGGCTGCCCGGCTACGCCGCCATGATGGCCGAGGAGATCGCCGGCACCACCGCCCGCTGGCGCGACGGCGACGTGGTCGACGTGCCCGCCGCGATGTACCGCCTCAGCACGGCCGTCACCGCCCGCTGCCTGTTCGCCGCGCACGAGCGGGCCGGCACCCTGCCCGTCCACGACTCCATGGACGTGGTCACCCGCGGCGTCGCCCGCCGGATGATGCTGCCGCTGCCCGGCGCCGACCGGATCCCCACCCCCGGCAACCGCCGCTTCCAACGCGCCCGGCGGGACCTGCGGGAGATCACCCGGCTCCTGATCGCCGACTACCGCGCGGCCGGCACCGACCACCAGGACCTGCTCTCCGTGCTGCTCAGCGCCCGCGACGAGCACGGCCGGGGCCTGTCCGACGGCGAGATCCACGACCAGGTGGTCACCTTCCTGCTGGCCGGCATGGAGACCAGCGCCGCCACCCTCTCCTGGGCCTGGACCCTGCTCGCCGCCAACCCCGCCGTCCGCGAGCGCCTGCACACCGAACTCGACACCGTCCTCGACGGCCGCCCCGCCCGCCACGAGGACCTGGCCTCGCTGCCGCTCACCGCCAGGATCGTCAGCGAGACCCTCCGGCTCTACCCGCCCGCCTGGATCCTCAGCCGAACCGTCACCGCCGACACCGAACTCGGCGGCCACCGCCTCCCGGCCGGCGCCACCGTCCTGTACAGCCCCTACCTGCTGCACCGCCGCGCCGATCTCTTCCCCTGCCCCGACCGCTTCGACCCCGACCGCTGGCTCACCACCGCCCGCCCCGCCCCCGGCACCTACACCCCCTTCGGCCTCGGCGCCCGCCGCTGCATCGGCGACGCCTTCGGCACCACCGAGGCCGCCCTCGCCCTCGCCACCATCGCCGCCCGCTGGACCGTCACCCCCACCCGCGGCCGCCCCATCCGCCCCCAGCGCAGCTCCTCGCTGTCCCCCCGCTCCTTCACCGCGACGCTCAACCGCCGCATCCGCTGACGGACACACCGAGCCGGCGCCCACCGGCGTTCGGTACTGTCCCGGGACGGGCGGTCGCATCCGGGCCGACCCGACCCTCCGCTCGACCGGGACACCATCAGCACATGAACCCTCGAAGCCCGTCGGGGCTCCTCACCGGGCCGCCGAACGCCCTTCGCACGTACCCGCGGCGCTCGCCGCTGACGCTCGTCTACGTCCTCCTGCTGCTGCTCGGACACGCCTGGGTCGAGTACGGCCTCTCCGGCCCGCAGGCCGACGACCTGCGCGGCTACATCAGCACCAACCTGGACAACCTGCACGACCACCCGGTCCGCGCCCTGATCGGCAGCGCCCTGCTGTACGACGGCACCCTCACCGACATCGCCTCCACCGGCTTCGGCGGCACCCTGATCACCCTCGGCCTCGGCATCGTCGTCGGCCTCGCCTGGGCCGAACGCCGCTACGGCACGCGCCGCGCCGCCGCGGTCTTCCTGGCCGGGCACGTCGGCGCCACCCTGATCACCGCCCCGGTGATCCTCCTCGCCCTCGACCAGGGCTGGTACCCGGCCGACGTACGGGAGGCCTCCGACTACGGCATCAGCTACGGCGCCCAGGCCGCCCTGGCCTTCGCGGTGCTCGCCCTCCCCCGCTGGGCCCGCCTGCCCTGGGCCGCCTTCGTCCTCGCCTGGCCCCTCGCCGGCAACCACGCATGGCCCGGCCCCATCCCCGGGTTCACCACCGTCGGCCACCTCCTCGCCGCCGCCCTCGGCTTCGCCCTCGCCGCCGCCACCGCCCACCGCCGCACCACCGCCCTCGCCCCCGCGAGCACCGGGGGGTGAACTCCCTCCGGGGCCGCCGGGAGGGTCACCGCGGGGGGCGGCGGTCGGCGGCGAGGGTGGTCAGCAGGTGCTCGATCGCCGCCAGGCGCTCCCGCAGCTCGTCGACATCGCCCTTGGTCGCGCTCTGTTCGGCCGCCTTGAGGGTGACCAGGAGCTGGCCGTCCGGCTCCAGGCGCGCCCGGGCGACGTCGCTGAGGTTGTCGCCGTTCTGCAGCCGGACGGCGTGCTCCAGCTCGGACGGGCGCAGCGAAAGCTCCCGCAGTGCGCCGGGCACCAGCTTGCCGTCGCGGACCACCGTGGTGGGCTCGCCCTCCAGGACACGGGCGGCGCGCGGGTCGCGGGCCAGCCAGCGGGTGACGCCGGAGTTCACCACGATCAGGGTGACGGCGCCGATGGCGCCGCCGAGCAGGCTGTTGTCGTTGCCGATGATCGCGTTCTGCACCACGTTGGAGAGCAGGAACACCACCACCATGTCGAAGGTGTTCAGCCCCGCCAGTCCGCGCTTCCCGGCGAGCCGGAACAGCGCCAGGATCAGCACGTAGACGGCGACCGTCCGGAGGATCTTCTCCACGATCGGAATCTGGACGACCACCAGGTCATGCCACACGGCCCCGCTCCTCCCACCACGACTTCCGGAACGGGGCCGACGCTACTCCGCGGTCCGCCTACGAGCGCCGCTTCGGCTTGCCCCGCCGGGCCGCGGCCGGGCCGCCACCCCGCCCCTTCTGCGGGCCCGCCTTCTGCGCACCGGCCTTCTGCCCGGCCGCCTTCTGGCCGCCCGCCTTCTGCCCGCCGGCCTTCTGCTGCTGGGGCTTGCGCGGCGCCGCCGCCTTCTTCGGCTGCGCCTCGGCCGCCTGCCCGGCCCCGCGGCCGCGCGAGCTGTTGACCGTGCGCCCGCGGACGATCCCGATGAACTCCTCCACCAGGTCCGTGGTCCGCTCCTGCGGCCAGGACAGCGCCACCTGCGACTGCGGCCCCTCCACCACCGGCCGGTAGGTGAGGTCCCGCCGGTGGTGGAGCCGGGCCAGCGACTGCGGGACGAGCAGCACGCCGACGTTGGCCGCCACCAGCTCGACCGCGTCCGCCGTGGTGTCCGGGCGGGCGATCGCCGGGCGCCCGGGCAGGGTGTCGGCGGTGAAGCCGAGGGTGTCGTCCAGCGGGTGGAAGACCACCTCCTCGGCCAGGTCGTCGAGGGCGACCTCCTCGGCGGCGGCGAGCCAGTGATCCTTGGGGAAGACCACGACGGTGGTCTCGGTGTACAGCGGGATCGCGCTGAGCACGTCCTTGTCGACCGGCAGCCGGACCAGTCCGGCGTCCACCCCGCCCTCGCGAACCGTCCGCTCGGCCTCGGTGGAGGGCACCGCGACCAGGTCGAGCGGGACGTCCGGGAGCCGCTCGACCCAGACCCGGGCCCATTTGCCGGGGGTCACGCCCGGGACGTACGCGAGCCGGAAGGACGGGTTCACCTGCATGTCTGTCACAGGGCAAGGCTACCGACCGTGACCGGAAGCGCCCGCGCACTCCCTTACCCTTGTCACCATGACATCGCTCAAGCAGAAGACCAGCCAGACCATGAAGCCGGCCACGGCGGCCAAGAAGCTGGGGATCTACCTCGCCGCGGCGCCGACCGACTTCCAGGAGGGCGTGGTCTCCCGCGAGGAGCTCAACGCGCTGCAGGCCTCGCCGCCGCAGTGGCTCCAGGAGCTGCGCAAGAACGGCCCGCACCCGCGCCCGGTGGTCGCCGCGAAGCTCGGCATCTCCATCTCGGGCCTGGCCCGCGGCGGCGTGACCGAGGCGCTCACCACCGCCGAGATCGACGCGATCAAGGCCGAGAACCCGCTGTGGCTCCAGCACGAGCGCGCCAACCAGGTCGACGTCCGCAAGGAGGAGGCCCGGATCAAGGCGAAGCACGAGAAGGAGGCCGCCGAGAAGGCCGCCAAGGAGTCCCAGGGCCGCTGAGCCCCCCGGAGTCCGGAATCCGGAGTCCGAAATCCTGAACATCGAATTCCGTTTCGGCGGCGGCGCGTTCACGACGAGCGGGCGGAACTCCTTTCCGCCCGCCGCGTATTGACCGCGCCGCCGCCGACTCCGAATAATCGCCCAATGACCGACCAGCCGGGCGACCGCCCGACCGCGCCCTCCGCCCAGGACGAACTCGCCGCCCTCGCCGAGGAGTTCTTCGCGGCCGAGAACGCCCACGACCCCTTCGAGGCCACCCTCAGCGGCACCGAGGGCCACGCCCGCGAGGTGCCCGACCCGTCGCGCGCGGCCGCGCTCCGCCACCGCGAGGTGCTCCGGGCCTTCGGCGCACGCCTGGCCGCGATCCCGCTGGACGGACTGACCGGCGAGGACCGCCTCACCCACCGGGTGCTCGCCCGGCTGATCGAGAACAACAGCGGCCGGATCGCCCACGGACTGGACGACTTCAGCGTCTCCGCGACCATCGTCGCCCCGCACAACACGGTCTTCGCCACCTTCGCCATGACCGCCGTCGACCAGGAAGGCACCGACGCCTACCTGGAGCGGCTGGCCGGACTGCCCGGCTACTTCGACGCCGTCCTGCAGCGCAGCCTGGACGCCGCCGCCGAGGGCCGGCTGCCGCTGCGCAGCGGGGTGGACGCCGCCGTGACCCAGTTGGACGGCTACCTGGCCGCCGACCCGACCGCCGACCAGCTGCTGCGCCCGCTCCAGGGCCGCCCGGAGTACGAGCGGGCCCGGGCGATCGTGCGCGAGGGCGTCCGGCCGGCGATGGCCCGCTACCGGGCCGGGCTGGCCCAGCGGCTGGCGCCGACCGCCCGTCCGGACACCGAGGCCGGGGTCTGCCACGTACCGGGCGGCACCGAGGGCTACGCCGACGCCGTGGCCCGCTTCACCAGGCCCGGGCTGGACCCGGAGGAGGTGCACCGGATCGGCCTGGAGGCGGTGGCGGCACTGCGCGAGGAGTTCGCCGAACTGGGCGCCAAGGTGCTGGGCACCGCCTCCCCGGACGCCGTGCTGACCGCGCTGCGCGAGGACCCCGCGCTGCGCTTCGGCAGCGCGGCCGAGCTGATCACCCTGGTCGACGACGCGCTGGAGCGGGCCCGCCGGGCCTCGGCCGACTGGTTCCGCACGTACCCGATCGCCGACTGCGTGACCCGGGAGATCGACCCGATCGAGGCGGAGACCGCGCCACTGGCGTACTACCAGCCGCCGGGCCCGGGCGGCCTGCCGGGCACCCACTGGATCAACACGCTGCGCCCGGAGACGCGGTTCACCTACGAGTACGAGGCGATCGCCTTCCACGAGAGCATCCCCGGCCACCACTTCCAGATCGCGGTCGCCCAGACCCTGCACCACCTGCCGCGGTTCCGGCAGCGGGCGACGGCCGCGCTGACCGCCCACGTCGAGGGCTGGGGCCTGTACACCGAGCGGCTGGCGGACGAGATGGGCCTGTACAGCTCGGAGCTGTCCCGCTTCGGCATGCTCTCGATGGACGCGCTGCGGGCGGTACGCCTGGTGGTGGACACCGGGATGCACCACTACGGCTGGTCCCGCGAGCGGGCCATGGCCTACCTGCGGGAGAACACCGCGACCCAGGAGTCCAACGTCCGCAACGAGATCGACCGCTACCTCGCCTGGCCGGGCCAGGCCACCGCCTACCTGATCGGCCGTCGGGAGATCGTCCGGCACCGCGAGCGGGCGCAGGCCGCGCTCGGCGGGCGCTTCGACGTCCGGGAGTTCCACCACGAGCTGATCGGGCACGGCAGCCTGCCGCTGGACGTGCTGGACGACGTGGTCACGGACTGGATAGCGGCCGCCCGGTAGCGGCTGCGGTGCCGGGGGGCCCACGCACCGGGTCGACGTGCCCGAGGTCAGGGAGAGGGTGTGCCCGTCCTGCCCGAGGAAGGCGTCGGTGACCGACGGCAGGCCGAAGTCGGTGACGGTCTCCCCGGGGACGGCCGAACCCGCCACCGCGTCCGTCGGGGCCCGGTGGATCGTTCGAACCCGGTCCGAACACGATTCCTTCACGGCTCGGACAGATCGGGAACCGGCCGCGCCGGGGCGGCGGCGAACCTGTCGGAGCGTCAAGGATGCGGAAACGATTCCGCGCGCCCGCCACAGTCCTCCAGCGCCGTACGTGGCGTCACCCGTTCGGCCCCGTCGACACGGTAGTGTCCGCTGACGCGGCCTCCGGCACCCTCGCCGGCGGGCCGCCCGTACCACCGCAACGACCTGGAGGAACTCCGTGCCGGCTCCCGCCCGAGGCGCCCTCGCCATAGCCGCGGCCGTCCTGCTCGCCGCAGCCGCCGCAGGCTGCTCGTCCGGCGGCGGCCACACCGCCAAGGACGGCGCCCACGGCACCGCCCCGGCGGCCGCGGGCGACGCCGCCCAGCCCGCCCCGGCCAAGATCGTGACCGGGCCCGGCCCGAAGAGCTCCTACGACGCCCAGCCGCAGCCTGCGGCGGGCAGCTGCCACTACCGCTACGCGGCGGACAAGCAGCCCCTGCCCGACCCCGCCTGCACCCCGGGCGCGATCAGCCCGGCCGTCAACCAGGGCAACATCAACGACACCATCTGCAAGCCGGGCGGCTACACCTCGACCATCCGCCCGCCGGCGAACGTCACCGGCAAGGAGAAGGCCGAGAACGCCAAGTCCTACGGCTACACCGGCCCGATGGGCGACGCCGAGTACGACCACCTGATCAGCCTGCAGCTCGGCGGCGATCCCAACGACCCGCGCAACCTGTGGATCCAGCCGCCCTCCCCCGGCCACGTCCCGGGCAAGGGCCCGAACAACCCCAAGGACTCGGTGGAGACCCACCTGCACACCGCGATCTGCAAGGGGCAGGTCACCCTGGCCGCCGCCCAGCAGGCGATCGCCACCGACTGGACGACGGCCGAGGTGAAGCTCGGCATCAGCAAGGGCGCCACCGCCGCGCCCACCGCGGAGGCGGACGCCGACGGGGACTGACCCGCCTGACGTCCTCCGGCCGGCTTCCCGCGGCGAACCGTTTCGGCCCTCGCGGCGGCCGGTCGGCCGGTGCGCCACCCGGTCGGGCGTCGCCGCCCCCGCTCAGCCGGTGCCGCGCCCCAGCGTTTCGACCAGCTCGGCGATGGTGTCGAACGGCCGGTACTCCGCGAACTCCGCGCCCAGCGCGCGGGCCCGCTCGCGGAACCGGCCCTCGCCCAGCACCCGCTCGACCGCCCGGCCGACCGCCTCCGGGGCCGGGCGGCCGGTGCGCAGGTCCAGCCCCACGCCGGCCCACTGCACCCGGGCCGCCACCTCCGGCTTGTCCTCGCTCGCCCCGGCCACCACCAGCGGCACCCCGTACCGCAGCGCGGTCTGCACCCCGCCGTAACCGCCGTTGCTCACCAGCACGTCGGTGTGCGGCAGCAGGCGGTCGAACGGGACGTACCCGGCGGCGCGGACGTTGGCCGGCAGGCTGCCGCCGAACAGTTCGGCCAGCACCCGCGGGCCGTCCGGACGGGCGGTGGCGGCCACCACCAGCACGTCCCGCTCGGCCAGGGCGCCGACCGTCGGCGCCACCAGCTCGCCCAGGTCGTCATTGGCCAGCGTCCCCTGGGTCACCACCACGACCGGACGCCCGCCGTCGGTGACCTCGTCCCACCACTCGGGCAGCGGCCGGTCCTCGTCGACGTTCCCGGGCAGCGCGCCGATCAGCCGGTACGAGGCGGGCGCGTCGCTGCGCGGGTACTCGAAGCCCGGCACGGTCAGCTGCAGGAACACGTCCGGCACCGACACCTGGGCCCGACCGCGCGGTCCCTCCGGCAGCCGGACGCCCACCTCCGCGAACACCTTCTCCGCGTACCGCTGCAGCGGCTCACCGCGCCGGTCCGCCTCCTCCCGCAGCTCCCGCAGCCGGGCCCGGCCCTCCTCGCCCGGCAGCGGCGGCACCCCGAGCCCGAACGGCGCGGTGTCCACGCTCGGCAGCATCGACGGGCTGATCCCGACCCCGATCAACGCCGGGCGCTCCGCCCGCGGGCGGCTCAGGGCCAGCGGCAGCGCGCCCTGGACGAAGGCGTCGGCGATCACCGCGTCGGCCGGGAACTCCTCCAACAGCGCGAGCAGCGCCCGGTACTGGTACGGGATCGGGTCGAGGAAGACGTGCTGCACGTCGAAGGCGATCCGGGCCGGCCCGGGCGGCAGGTCCGCCCGCCCCGGGAAGGACGCGTCGAGGTCGCGGTCGTCCCAGTCGGCCTCGGCGGGCAGCGCGGCGAAGCGCACCCCCGCCCGTTCGGCGGCGGGCGCGAAGCGCGCACCGCCGAGGAAGACCACCTCGTGGCCGCGCGCGGCGAGGTCGGCGGAGATCGCCAGCAGCGGGCTGACGTGCCCGTGCGCGGGCAGGGCGGTGGTGATGATCCTGGACATTCGGAGACTCCTGCGTTCGGGCCCGGTGCGTCCTGCTCCTTGCCGGAACTCACCGTGGGCGGGGGCGGTGGACAACCGATGAACGGCTCATCTGCCCAGAACCGCACCGCCGTTCAGACCGATCACCTGCCCGGTGAGGTAGCCGGCCGCCGGGGAGGCGATGTAGGCCACCGCCTCGGCCACATCGGCGGGGGTGCCGGCCCGGCCGACCAGGGTGTCGGCGACCTTCCGGGCGTGGAACTCCTCGTTCCGGTCCGCCCCGAAGATCTCGGTTCCCACCACGTATCCGGGCGCCAGCACGTTCACCGTGATCCCGTCCGGCCCCAACTGCCGGGCCAGGCCGAAGGCCCAGCCGTGCAGGGCCGCCTTCGCCGCCGCGTACGAACCCGCCGAGTGGGGCCCCGCGCCACCGCGCTGGGCGGCCGCCGAACTGATCATCACCAGTCGGCCGCCGGGACGGCGCAGCGCGCCCTGGAGCGCGGTGGTCAGCAGCACGGCGGTGAGCAGGTTGGTGTCCAGGTCCCGCCGCCAGGAGGCGGCCAGGGCGGCCAGACCGTCGTCCTCGGGCGGGGTGATGACGGCACCCGCGTTGTTCACCAGCACGTCCACCGGCCCGAGTTCACCGACCCGGGCGGCCACTCGCTCGACCGCCGCCGGGTCGGCCAGGTCCCCCGCCACCGGCACGACCGCCCCCGGCCCGGCGTCCCGCTCGATCTCTGCCCGGGCCTCCTCCAGCACCGCGGCGCGACGCCCGAGGACCGCCACCCGGTAGCCGTCCCGGGCCAGCCGCGCCGCGATCGCCCGCCCGATCCCGGTGCCCCCACCGGACACCACCGCGAGCCGCTCGCGCGTCACCGCTCGCCCCCGTCCTGGTAGGAGGAGCGCATCAGCCCGGTCGACCACGCGAGCCGGCGGACCTCGCCGCGCGGCCCGAACTCGGCCAGGTACGGGTTCTTGCCCCGCCGGGCGAAGATGCCCACCGGCGGCACGTCGGTGTGGCCTCGCGGGTGCCGGGCGCCGCTCTCGGCCTTCCCCTCCGGGGCGGGGTCGACGTGGTACACCACCTCCGGGTGCGAGAACTCCGCCGGCCCGTACGGCGCCTCCGCGGTGAACTGCCCGCCGTCCAGCCGGATCACGGCCGCGACGCTCCCCCCGCCGTCGCCGCGCACCTCCTCGCGCCCTCGACCACCCGGGTCCACCGGACGTACCGTCACTTCCCCCATGCCGCTTCCCCCTTCGACGTCGAACAGTTCACTCGGTACGGTAGCGATCCGAACACGCGGACGACCGAGGGGGGCGGGCCCGGGTGCCGGAAACCACGGTCGAGTCCACGCCGCACCGGCGCCGGCGTTGCGCGATGCTCGGCGCGCTGAGCTCGCACCTGCTGCTGCCGCAGGGCCGCCGGTTCCCCGCACCGGCGAGCCGCCGAGCGCCCCGACCCGCTTCAGACCGCCAACTTCCGGGCGATCCAGAGCAGTTCGGCCGCCCGCAGAACCCGGCCGCCGAACCCCGGCAGCGGTACGTGCAGCGGCCCGGTCCAGCGCGACGGGATGGCCGCCAGGCCGTAGCGGGCACCGGCCAGGCCGCCGGTGACGGCGGCGACGGTGTCGGTGTCCCCACCGAGGTCGACGGCGGCGCACAGCGCCTGCTCGAAGCCGTCGGTGGTGCGCAGGGCCCAGACCGCCGAGCCCAGACAGGGCCAGACGGCGCCGTTCGCCTCGGTGGCGCGGTCGGGGTGCCAGTCGGGGGCGAGGACGGTGGCGTAGCGCTCGCGGTGGTCGGGATGGACGGCGGCCAGCACGGCGGGGAGTTCGCCGAGCGGGTCGGTGCCGTCGAGGGCGACGCGGACCAGCTCGTGGAAGATCGCCGTCCCCTCCCAGGCGGCCCGGTCCCCGTGGGTGAGCGCGGCGATCCGGCGGGCGGCGTCCATGGTCGCCTGCCGTCCGGCGTGCGCGAAGGCGACGGCCGAGGTGGCGGCGCGCATCAGCGAGCCGTTGCCCGCGGCGCGCAGGGTGCTGTTGACGTGGATGGCGGCGGCGAGGTCCCAGGGGTCGCCGCTGGTGAGGACGGACTCGGTCTGGATCCCGATGTCCTTGGGCTCGGCGGCGGCCCAGCGGCGGAACCGGTCGAAGATGTCCGGGAGGTCCAACTCCCTGCGCTCGATGAGTGATTCGGCGACCAGGACGGCCATCTGGGTGTCGTCGGTGGCCTCACCGGGCTCCCAGCCCCCACCGGCGACCAACTCGGCGCTCCCCGCGGGGAAGCGGGCCGAGAGGCCGCCGGCCGGGCCGAACTCGTAGGGGGCGCCGAGGGCGTCGCCCACGGCTGCTCCGAGTACGGCACCGGCCGCGCGGCCGTCCCGGCCGTCCGGGTCCGCCAGGTCTGTCGGATCCGCCGGGCCTGTCGGGTCCGCCGGGTCGGCCGGGTCGGTCACACCTGGCCCGGGACGATGGGCAGGCCCCGCTTGTGCTCGGTGCGGCGGTAGTGGCCGACGACGGTGTCGAAGACCTGCTCGCTGACCTCGCGGCCCTCCAGGAAGTCGTCCAGGGCCTCGTACTCGACGCCGAGCGCGTCCTCGTCGGGCTTGCCGGGGGCCAGGTTCTCCAGGTCGGCCGTGGGAACCTTGCCGACCAGCTCCGCAGGAGCCCCCAAGTGGGCCGCCACCGAGCGGACCTGACGCTTCGTCAGACCGGAGAGCGGCATCACGTCGGCCGCGCCGTCGCCGAACTTGGTGAAGAAGCCGACGGCGGCCTCGGCCGCGTGGTCGGTACCGACGACCAGCCCGCCGGCGGCGCCCGCGGCCGCGTACTGGACGACCATCCGCTGGCGGGCCTTGATATTGCCGCGCACGAAGTCCTCGTGGGCGTGGTCACGGAAGGTGACACCGGCCGTCAGCAGGGCGTCGAAGGCCGCGTCGGTGGCGGGCTTGATGTCGACGGTGAGCACCTCGTCGGCCCGGATGAAGTCGAGCGCGCGCTGGGCGTCCGCCTCGTCCGCCTGGACGCCGTACGGCAGCCGCATCGCCGTGAAGGCCGCCCGGTACCCCTCGGCGCGCAGCCGCTCGACGGCGAGCTGGCAGAGCCGCCCGGTGGTGGTGGAGTCCACCCCGCCGCTGATGCCCAGCACCAGGCTGCGCGCGCCGGAGGCCCGCAGCTGTTCGGCGAGGAAGGCCACCCGGCGCTCGGCCTCCTTCGCGGGGTCGGCGACGGGCACCACCCCGAGGGCCAGGGCGATCTCGCGCTGGACGTCCGCGGGCAGGGTCTCGGTCATGGTCGGCTCCTTCAAGTCGGTACCACGACATCATCCACCCGGGCCGCGGCCGGGCCGTCGGCGCCCCCGGGTCCGCCGGGCCCCGGTCCGCCCCGGGCCTCAGCCCGCCGCCCCCGGGCCTCGGCCCGTCGTTCCCGGGGCCGGCTCCGCGGACGGACCCGTGACCCGACCGGCGTCCGGCTCCGCGCCCAGGACCCGTCCCGCCTCCGGTGCCGGGTGCCCGATGATGTCGAGCACCACGCGGCCGTCCACGGTCTCCTGGGCGACCAGCAGCGCCGCCAACTCGTCCAGGTGGTGCCGGTGTTCGTGCAGCAGCCCGACGGCCCGGCGCTCGGCCCCGCGCAGCAGGGCGGCCACCGCCTCGTCCACCGTGCGCTGGGTCTGCTCGGAGTAGGGGCGGCGCAGCAGGTCGTCCGGGTGGTCGCCGAGGTACTGCGGGGAGCCGCTGGAGTAGCCGACCGGTCCGAGGTCCGGGGAGAGGCCGAACTCGCGGACCATCCGGGTCGCGACCGAGGTGGCGTTGGCGAGGTCGTTGGCGGCGCCGGTCGAGCCCTCCCCGAAGACGACCAGTTCGGCGGCGCGTCCGCCGAGCTGGACGGTGAGCAGGTCGGTCAGGTAGCTCTCGCTGTACAGGTGCCGTTCGGCCTCGGGGAGTTGCTCGGTGGCGCCGAGGGCGACCCCGGCCGGGAGGATGGTCACCTTGGCGACCGGGTCGGCGTGCTCGCACAGCGCGGCCATCAGGGCGTGCCCGGATTCGTGCACGGCGACGGCGTGCCGCTCCTCGGGCAGCAGCGCGTTGGAGGACTCCCGGCGTCCGAGCAGCACCCGGTCGCGGGCCTCGTCGAGGTCGGCGGCGGTGATGGTGGCCCGTTCGGCGCGCACGGCGTTGATGGCGGCCTCGTTGACCAGATTGGCGAGGTCGGCGCCGGAGAAGCCGGGGGTGCCGCGGGCGATCCGGTCCAGGTCGGTGTCGGGGGCGAGGGTCTTGCCGCGGGTGTGGACGGAGAGGATGGCCGCCCGTTCGGCCTGGTTGGGCAGCGGCACGGTGACCTGCCGGTCGAAGCGGCCGGGGCGCAGCAGTGCCGGGTCGAGAGCGTCGGGCCGGTTGGTCGCGGCGATGACGACGATGCCGGTGCTCTGGTCGAAGCCGTCCATCTCGGAGAGCAGCTGGTTGAGGGTCTGCTCGCGCTCGTCGTTGCCGCCGATCCGGGTGCCGCCCGCGCGGCGGCCGCCGACGGCGTCGATCTCGTCGATGAAGATGATCGACGGCGCGCGCTTGCGGGCCTCCTCGAACAGGTCGCGGACCCGGGAGGCGCCGACGCCGACGAACATCTCGACGAAGCCGGAGCCGGTCACGGAGAGGAACGGTACCGAGGCCTCCCCGGCGACGGCCCGGGCGAGCAGCGTCTTGCCGGTGCCCGGCGGGCCGACCATGATCACCCCGCGCGGTCCCTTGGCCCCGGCGGCGGCGTAGCGCTCGGGGCTGCGCAGGAAGTCGACCACCTCACTGACCTCCTGTTTCACCCCCTCGTACCCGGCCACGTCGGCGAACCCGGTGGCGGGCCGCTCGGCCTCGATGATCTTCGCCCGGGAGCGGCCGATCGCGCTCAGCCCGCCGCCGAGCGAGCGGGCGGCCATCCGGCCCGACCAGAGGAACAGTCCGCCGAAGATCAGCAGCGGCAGGAACAGCAGCAGGGTGGACCAGATCGAGCTGCCGCCGCCGCTGCGGCTGCCGGTGACGTTCACGTGCTGGTCGGAGAGCGCGCGGCTGAGCTGGGAGGTGTCCAGGGCGGTCGGGATCTGGCTGGTGAAGTGGGTGCCGTCCTTGAGCGTGCCGGAGACGCCGCCGGTGTCGGTGACGTCCACGGTCTGCACCTGGCCGGTGTCGACCCGGTTCAGGAAGTCGGTGTAGCCGTAGCGCGGGCCGGTCGGGGGTGACTTGGCGAAAAGGACCAGGAGGAGCAGGGTCACCAGCACCGCGACGGGCAGCAGCCAGCGGCGCAGCGGGGGCGGGGGCGGCTTGGGCGGAGTGCCACCGGGGCCGGGCCCCCCGCCGGGGCCGGGGCGCGGCCCGCCCCAGGGGTCGCGGCCGGGGCCGGAACCCGGCGGGGTCGCGGGATGGCGGAGGGCGTGCAGCCGCGTTCGTCCGGTCATCCACGCTCACCGCCTCTCGGCACGCCGCCCGGGCCCTGCTCCGGGCCTTCCTCTCCATGGTCGACCCCTCGGGGCCAGGACGGGAGTCGAGCGGGCACCAGGTGGGCGCGGGGCCCGGTCCTCCCGCTCGGCTTCCGCCGCACCCTGCGGCTGCCCGGCCGGCGGGAAACCGCCCGGAACGCGGTGCGGCCGGCCGGGCGTCGGCAGGGGCCCCGGCGCGCCGGACGGGTGTCAGGAGAAGTCGAGCGACCCCGTCCGGGTCCGCTTGAGCTCGAAGAACTTCGGGTAGCCGGCCAGCAGCCGCACCCCCTCGAAGACCCGCAGCGCGTCCTCGCCGCGCGGGATCGCGCTCAGCACCGGGCCGAAGAAGGCGACGCCGTCCACGTGGATGGTCGGGGTGCCGACCTCCTCGCCGACCGGGTCCATGCCCTCGTGGTGGCTCTTGCGCAGCGCGATGTCGTACGCCGTGCTGTTGGCCGCCTCGGCCAGTTCCTCGGGCAGTCCGGCCGCCACCAGGGCCTCGCGGATGACGGTGTCGTCGGCCTCCCGGTCCTGGTCGTGCAGGCGGGTGCCGAGCTCGGTGTACAGGTCGCGCAGGACGTGCTCGCCGTGCTGCTCGGCGGCGGCGATGCAGACCCGGACGGGACCCCAGCCGGTGGTCATCAGGCGCTGGTAGCGCTCCGGCAGGTCGGTGCGGCCCTCGTTGAGGACGGACAGGCTCATCACCCGGAAGTTCAGGTCCAGCTCGCGCTGCTTCTCGACCTCCAGGATCCACCGGGAGGTGATCCAGGCGAAGGGGCAGACGGGGTCGAAGTAGAAGTCGACCTTGGTGGTGTTCTCGTTCGCTCGCGTGTTCACGTCGATGATCATAGGGCGCGATTGGACCACTCTCCAGAGCCAATCATCAGCCTCGGCCCTGGGCCACTTCTCAGCTCCAGGCGGCCCCGGCCGAAGGTGGTCCAGCCTCAGGGGCAGGTGGGCCGCCTCAGCCGCAGGGGCCCGGTCTCGGCCGCAGGGGCCCGGTCTCGGCCGTACGTGGCCGGTCTCAGCTGCAAGTGGTCCCGTCCGCAGGCACCGTGCCGTCCAGCAGATAGGCGTCCACGATCTTCTTCAGGCACGGGTTGCCGGTGTTGTAGCCGCCGTGGCCCTCGCCGTTCAGGGTGACGGTGACGCCCACGCCCGCGCCCAGCTGCTGCGCCATCGCGTGGGCGCCCTCGACCGGGGTGGCCGGGTCCCCCGTGGTGCCGACCACCAGGATCGGGGCGGCGCCCGCGGCGGAGACGTCCGGGTGGTCGGTCTTGCCCGGGACGGGCCAGCCGGTGCAGCCGGTCAGGCCCCAGGCGGTGAAGGCGCCGAACACCGGGGAGGCGTTGCGGAACTGCGGCAGCCGCTGCTCGACGTCCTGGTCGGAGTACCGCTGTCGGGCGTCCACGCAACTGATCGCCCGGTTGGCCGCGTTCAGGTTGTTGTAGTGCCCCTGCGGGTCGCGGCCGAGCAGCGAGTCGGCCAGCTGGAGCAGGGTGTCACCGGTGCCCTGCTGCATCGCCTGGGTGAGGCCGGAGGCCAGCGCGGGCCAGGTCTGCTGGCTGTACAGGCCGCCGGCGATGCCGGTGATGGCCAGGCTCTCGGTGAGCTTGCGGCCGCTGCTGGTGGGCAGCGGCGACTGCGAGAGCTTCTGCAGCAGGTCGGTGATCTTCGCCGTACCCGCGGCGCCGCCGGAGCCGGTCGGGCAGGTGGGGTCCTGGGTGGCGCAGGCCTTCATGAAGTCGTCGAGGGCCAGTTGGAAGCCCTGGGCCTGGCCGAGCGCGCTCTGCTCCGGGTCCTTGGTCGGATCGACCACCGAGTCCAGGACCATCCGGCCGACCTCCTGCGGGAACAGGTGCGCGTACACCCCGCCGAGTTCGGTGCCGTAACTGATGCCGAAGTAGGAGAGCTTCCGGTCGCCGACCACCTGCCGCATCAGGTCGAGGTCCCGCGCGGCGCTCTCGGTGTCCACATAGGGCAGCACCGGGCCGGAGTTGTGCTCGCAGGCGGAGGCGAACTGGGCGTTGCTGTCGTCCAGGGCCTTGACCTCGGCCGGGGTCTCCGGGGTGCTGTCGACGGCCGCGTTGGCGTCCATCGCCGGGTCGTCCAGGCACTTCACCCCGGCGCTGTCGCCGACCCCGCGCGGGTCGAAACTCACCAGGTCGTAGCGGGTGTTGAGGGAGGCGTAGGCCGGGGCCAGGGCGGGCAGGGTGGCCACGCCGGAGGCGCCGGGGCCGCCGAAGTTGAAGAACAGCGAGCCGATCCGGTGCTGTTCGTCCGTGGCCCTGCTGCGGATCAGCGCGAGGTCGATGGTCTTGCCGTCCGGCTTGGCGTAGTCCAGCGGGGCCTTGAGGGTGGCGCACTGCCAGTCGCCCGCGGGCGGGGTGCCGCCGCCCTGCGCTGCGCTCGGGGCCGGGCACGCACGCCAGTCCAGCGGCTGGCTGGCCAGGCCGGAGAGGCTCGCGCCGGGGGCCGCGGAGGTCGGCACGGGGTCGGCCACGGAGCGGCCCTCGCCCTGGCAGCCGGAGACGGGGGCGAGCAGCAGCGCGGTCAGGCCGAGCGCGCCGGCGCCGCGGACGACGGTGTGCATGGAGCGGTCCACCTCTCGTGTCTTCCGGACGCGCTTCCGGACTGGGGTTCCCGGACCCACCGGCGCTCGGCGGGACGGCGTGCGCCCCAGTGCGTCGGGACGGCGTGCGCCCCGGCGCTCGGCGCCGTCGGCGCACCACAGACCCTAGGGGCCACGGGGCGGCGGCGCCCGTCGGAATCCCCGGACGGGGGGATCGCGCCGAACGGACTGTCACCGGCCGACCGGGTGAGGGTTCAACCGGCCCACCGGGTGGCACCCTTACCGCCGGGCGCGGACGCGTCGTGGGGGCGGCTCCGAACTGGATGTGGCGAGCACGGAGTACAGGGAGCGCACGTTGAGCACCGTCACCGGAACCGATACCGGAACCGACAGCGACACCGACACCGACTTCGTCAGCGTGGACGTCTTCATCACCACCGGCCGGCAGGAGGTGCTGCTGCAACTGCGCGACGACCGGCCGGACATCCGGTGGCCCGCCTACTGGGTCGTCCCCGGCGGACACCGCGAGCCGGGCGAGACGCCGCACCAGACCGCCGTCCGCGAACTGCGCGAGGAGACCGGTCTCCACGTACCCGACCTGCGTCCCTTCCACCCGGTGCTGGCCGAGAGCGACCGGCGCGGCCCCCGGCGGCGCGCCTTCCACGCCCAGGTCGACGTCGACCCGGCCGAGCTGGTCCTCGGCGAGGGCCAGGAACTGCGGCTCGTCCCGTTCGCCGAGGCGCAGCGGATGAAGATGCCGCCCTCGCTCAAGGGCTACCTGCGCCAGCTGGAGGCCCGGCTGACCGCCGGGCGGACCCCGGACTGGGCCGTGGTCGACGACATCCACCGCCACATCTCGGCCCATCGGGCGGGGCTCGGACTGTCGCTGCTGCACCTCCAGGTGGTGAAGATCCAGGAGGAGGCGGGGGAGGTCGCCGAGGCCCTGCTCGGCGTGCTCGGCGCCAATCCGCGCAAGGGCGCCAGTCACACCATGGCGGACCTGCAGGGCGAGTTGTGCGACGTGATCACCGCCGCCATGGTCGCGCTGCGCGAGACCACGGCCGACCCGGGCGCCGTCCTCGCCGAACACCTGGCGCACTGGCGGCCGTCGCGACCGGACCGGGAGGAGTAGCCGCCGGCTCCGGCTCCTCCCTCGCAGTGGATCCGCCGTCATCTCCCTGGCCGGCCGATCGGCACACCTGTCGAGGGAATTGGAGGGTCGGAACCTCCCGATCGGCACATGTGGGGGTGGTGTGCGGCACACGAGGATGGCGGTCATCGGGGCCCCGCCGCTGGGCCCCCGGAAAGGAGAGCCCCGCCATGACCGCCGTCCTCGTCTCGTCCCCGAACCCGCCCCTGCTCCTGTCCCTGCACGTGCCCCTGATCTCGTCCCTGCTGCCCTCAGCGCGGTTCCAGCTCCGGCCGGCCGCGCACCACGTAGGCCGGCAACCGCAGCTCGCCCAGCACCGCCCGGGGCAGCCGCAGCCCGAAGCGCCGCCCGACCGCACCGAGGGTCCGCCGACGGACGCCCGGGTACGGCACGTCCCCGGCGGCGCAGCGGGTGACGCCGTCGGCCTCCAGGACGTTCGCGGCGACCAGTTCC
The DNA here is from genome assembly GCF_055584725.1 of Kitasatospora sp. NPDC101108. NCBI lineage: Bacteria > Bacillati > Actinomycetota > Actinomycetes > Kitasatosporales > Streptomycetaceae > Kitasatospora > Kitasatospora sp. NPDC101108. Next base: position 203,993 of record NZ_JBVJLM010000009.1, on the reverse strand, counting down.
GGCACGAGCAGGTCGGGCTCCTGCCCCCAGCGCCAGCGCTCCTCCCCCAGGCCGAAGCCGCACAGCACGGCGCCGTCCCGGGCGTAGTCAAGGAGGGCCTGAGGCTGCTCCGGCATCGGCCGGAAGTGGACGACCTCGACGCCGCCGCGCGCTATCTCGGTGAGCAGTTCGCCGCCGGTCGAGTCCCCGTACTCGATCGCGAAGGACCACCCGTCCGCCACGCCGACCCGGATCACACCGTCGCCGTCGTCACCCGGGCGGTAGACCTCGATCTCCAGGCCCCAGATCTCCCTCCCGCTGATCGGGCCGGTGGCGGCAGCAGGGTCGGCGCCCATCCGGCGGGCGAGTTCCTCGGGCGGGATCCCGCGCGCGAACACCACGCCGTCCACTTCCCTACCCGCGTCCGCCAGCCACTGGATGCCCTCACCGTCCTGATCCTCGGCCTCGCGCGAACCGTCACCGATGACGCCGATCATGACGCCCCTCCCCTCGCGCCGGCCCTGCGATGGCCAGGCGCAGCCGGTCCGCACCCTAACCGAGATCACCGACACACATCGCCGAAGCCGACCGGTCACCCTCCCAGGCCACCGCCTCACCTGGCCGCGCCTCGCCTCTCCCCGCCAACGTCGGCACAAAGTATGAGAGTTGACTCTCACACATTATGAGATAACACTCTCACAACATGGAGCACGGGAATCGCCTGGGCGATATCGAGATCACCGACCCGAAGGCCATGCGAGCGCTGGCGCACCCGGTGCGACTGGCCATCCTCGAACGGCTGCAACGGCACGGGCCGGCGACGGCTACCCAGCTGTCACCGGATGTCGGAGCCACCCCGTCCGTGACCAGCTGGCACCTGCGACACCTGGCGGGCTTCGGGCTGGTCCGCGACGCAGAGGCCGCGACGGACCGCCGGGAGCGACGGTGGGAAGCCGTGGCACGGGGCTTCCGCTTCGGGACGCCGGAGGACGAAGCGGGCCAGTCCGCCGCCCGGATGCTGTCCCGGGAGATGTTCGCCCGCTCCGCCGACCTGCCGCACCGGTGGGTGACCGAGACCGAGCCCGAACTCGATCCGGCGTGGCGCCGGCCCGCCGGGCTGGCGAACACCCGCGTGGTGGTGTCCCCGGAGGAACTCGCGGCCATCGAGGACGCGATCGAAGGCATCCTCGCGCCCTATGTGACGCGTGATCCGGCGCAGCGGCCGAGCGGAAGCCGTGGCGTCCGACTGCTGCGTTACGTCCTCCCGGAGGCCGGCGAGGACCGGGCGGGTGGGACGGCGTGAACTCCTTACGGGACACAGCCGCTCCGGTGTCGCTGTGGCGGAACGGCCACTTCGTCCGCTTCTGGGCCGGGCAGTCGGTCTCCCAGATCGGCGACCGGATCTCGGAACTGGCGCTACCCCTGATCGCCGTGGTGGCGTTGGACGCCTCGGCCGGCCAGGTCGCGTGGCTGACGGCGCTCGCGGGGATTCCGAACCTCCTCGCCATCGTGCTCGGGGCCTGGGTGGAGCACCGGCCCCACAAGCGCCGGCTGATGGTCGCGGCCGATCTGATCCGCGCGTGCGTGCTGCTCACCCTGCCCGCGGCCTACTTGTGGGGCGCGGTGACGCTCCTCCACCTGTACGCCGTCGCACTGCTGACCGGCGCCGCGACGGTGCTCTTCAATACCGCCTACCCGCCCTTCTTCGCCCACCTCGTGCCGCACTCCTCCTACGTCGACGCCAACAGCAAGCTCAGCGCCAGCCGTTCCGCCTCCTTCGTCGCCGGCCCCGCCCTCGGCGGCGCCCTCGTCCAGGCGTTGACGGCACCGGTCGCCGTGGTCGCCGATGCCCTGTCCTTCCTGGCCTCCGCCGCCCTGCTCGGGCCGAGCCGGGTCGACGAACCAGCCGTCCCCGCCGAGGGGACGGCGGAGCCCTCCCTACTCCGGCGGGCCGGCGAGGGGTTGGTCTTCGTCATCCGTCACCCGGTGCTGCGGGCCAGCCTCGGCTGCGCGACGACCCTCAACTTCTTCACCTTCATGTCCGGTTCCGGCCTGACCGTCCTGTTCGCCGAGCGGGAGCTCGGCCTTTCGGCCGGCACCATCGGGCTGGCCTTCGGCCTGGGATCCATCGGAGCCCTCGCAGGCGCGGTGATCGCTCCGAGGATCTCCCGACGCATCGGCGTGGGACGCAGCATCGCGGCGGGCGCCGTCCTGTTCCCGGCCCCCATCGCCATCGCCGCCGCCGCGAGCGGCCCCATCTGGGCCCGCGCCGGTGCCGTGGTGCTCACCGAGTTCCTCTCCGGAATCGGCGTGATGCTGTTCGACATCAACCTCAACTCTCTGCAAGCCGCCGTCATACCGGACGGCATGCGAAGCCGTGTGGCCGGTGCCTACAGCACAGTGAACTACGGCATCCGCCCCCTCGGCGCCCTCACCGGAGGCCTGCTCGCCACCTTCCTGGGCCTCAGACCCACCCTGCTCACAGCCGCCCTCGGAGGAACCCTCTCCCTCCTCTGGCTCCTCCCCTCCCCCATCCCGCACATCCGCTCCCTCACCCCAACCCCCGCCACCTCATAATCCCGACACGCCGCCGCCGCTCGCCACCTCAGCGCCGTTTCCGCCAACTGCTCGGCAAGCCGACGACACCCACCGACGGACACACCGCGCGCAGGAAGTCGGGCCCGCCGACTTCCAGCGCACGCCTCAACCACCCCCAGCACCAAGCCCCTTCCCGCCAGCCGCCCCCAACGGACACACCGCGCGCAGGAAATCGGGCCCGCCGACTTCCAGCGCACGCCTCAACCACCCCCAGCACCACACCCCCTCGCGCCAGCCACCCCCAACCCCACCGGCCACCCCAACACCACACCCCCCAGCGCACGCCTCAACCACCCCCAGCACCACACCCCTTCCCGCCAGCCACCCCCAACCCCACCGGCCACCTCAACACCACACCCACCAACGGACGAACCGCGCGTAGGAAGTCGGGCCCGCCGACTTCCAGCGCACGCCTCAACCAGCCCCAGCACCAAACCCTTTCGCGCCAGCCACCCCCAACCCCACCGGCCACCTCAACACCACACCCACCAACGGACGAACCGTGCGCTGGAAGTCGGGCCCGCCGACTTCCAGCGCACGGCTCACCCCCCCGGGGTCAGGCGCTGTCGCGGGCCGGCGCCGAGCGCCGCATCAGTGGGGCGTAGACGGCGGCGGATACCACGATGCCCACCGGCAGGGCCAGGTCGACGCCCGTCAGGGCGGCTACCGGGCCGGTGTAGAGGGTGTCGACGCAGAGCGCGGAGGCGGCCACGCCTGCGGCCAGAGCGAGGGCGCCGACCGGGTTGATGCCGGCGCGGTACCAGAAGGGGCTGTCCGGGGTTTCGTCGGTGAGGGCCCGGCCGTCGTAGTGGTTGCGGCGCAGCAGGATGTCGGTGGCGTAGATGGCGGTGCTGGGCCCGAGGAGGACGACGGTCAGCTGGAGCACGTTGCTGACGGTGTCGAGGAAGTTGGAGACCAGCAGGGCGTAGAGGGTCAGCGCGACCGCGACCGCACCGTCCACGAGCACGCTGAGCGTACGGCGGATGCGAATGCCGACGGCCTGGAGGGCGAGGCCGGCGCTGTAGGCGGTGAGGGCGTTGACAGCGATGGTGCCGACGACCAGGGAGAGCAGGAAGACCGGGTTGAACCAGCCGGGCAGGATCTTCTGGAGCGCGGCCTGCGGATCGGTCATGTCGACGGCACTGGCCCCGAGCACTCCGAGCCCGCCGACCACGACGCTGGGCATGAACCCGCCGAGGGCGGTCCAGCCGAGGACGGCGCGCGGGGAGGTGGTGACCGGCAGGTAGCGGGAGAAGTCGGCGCTGGTGGTGTACGAGAGCGGGCCGGAGGCGATCAGGGTGATGCCGGCCAGGACGGCCGCCCACAGTCCGCCGCCGGTGAGCGGTTGGGGCTGGCTCCAGCCGTAGTCGGCGTGCCGGAGGATCTCGTACCCGACGACGGCGAAGGCGGCGGCGAGGGCCAGGGTGATCGGCAGGTAGAGCCGCACGATCATGGCGTGCCCGTAGACGCTGATGGTGAGGGTGACCACCACGACCGCGATCACGATGGCGACCTTGATCGGGGTGTTCGGGGTGATCCCGACCTGTTCGGCGAGGGAGAAGGCCGCCACGGCCGCCGCCGCGAGGTTCAGCGCGAAGTAGCAGACGGAGATCATCCACCCGGTGACGGCGTTGTTCGCCCGGTTGCCCCGGACGCCGTACATCGTGCGGGTGATCACCTCGCTGGGTGCTCCGGCCGCCGGTCCGGACACGGCGAGCAGCCCGGTGCTCAGCCAGAACAGGTTGCCGACCACGACCACCGCGAACGCCTGCCAGAGGCTGAGGCCGGTCAGCACGAGGGCGCCGCCGACCACCAGGTTGAGGTAGTTGACGTTGGCCGCCGCCCAGACCGAGAAGAGTTCCCGGGCGCGGCCGCGGCGTTCGGTCTCGGGGATGTGGTCGATGCCGTGGACCTCGACCCGCCCGCTCCGCTCCTGCTGCGGCACAGAGGGCGGGGAGGGCGGGGAGGGCATGGAAAGCGAGGACAACGGGGGCTGCTGGGCCGGTGATCCGGCGGGGGAGTCGGACTGGGGATGGTCCGGGAGTGTGGACGCCATTGGGGGCCCTCCGTGGGGGTGTCGTGCCCACCTGCTTGCTTATTGGTCGCACACTCAATAGCATCCGGCACATGACGTCAAGCGTTCAGCGCAAACGGATCCGGAAGTCCCCCGACGACCGCCGGGCGGAGATCGTCGAGGCCGCGGCCGCCGTCGCCCTCACCGAGGGCCTGGAGTGCATCACCCTGCGCCGGATCGCCGAGCAGCTGGACGTCAGACCGGGCCTGATCAGCCACTACTTCCCGGCCGTGGAGGACCTGGTCGCCGAGGCCTTCGGCAGCGCCGCCACCGCCGAACTGGAGACCCTGCTGCCCGCCGACCCGCCGGACGGGTCCCCGCTGAACCACCTCGCCCGCTTCTTCGCCCGCGCCACCGGCCCGGCCTACGACGACATGAGCCGGCTCTGGCTCAACGCCCGCCACCTCAGCCGCTACCGACCCGTCCTGCGCGAGCGCGTCCTCGGCCAGGAGTCGCTGTGGCGGGGCCGCCTCACCGCCGTCGTCGGGGCGGGTGTCGAGCAGGGTGAGTTCCGCACCGAGGATGCCCAGCTGACGGCCGTCCGCATCCTGGTGGTGATCGACGGCCTCGCCTCCCACGCCAACACCGGTCTGGGCAACCACCCGGCGTCCGTCACCCGGCTAGCCGCCGCCACCGCCGAACGCGAACTCGGCCTGCCGGACGGCACCCTCGTCCCGACCTCCTGACCCGCCTCCCCGCCCCGACCTCCTGACCGCCTCCCCGCTCCCTCCCCGCTCCCTCCCCGGCCCCTCCCCCACCCGCTCGCCCGTCCCCCGGTCCCCGCCTCCCCACCCCCGCACCAGCGCTGGAGCCGAAGTGCGCACCTCCCTCGTCCTCCTCTCCGCCCGTCTGCTCGATCCCGCCTCCGGCGGCTTCCTCCCTCAGACCGCGCTCGCCGTGGTCGACGGCCGGATCGCCGCCCTCGGCGACGACCGGACGATCCGCGAACTCGCCGACGCCGCGACGACGGTGATCGACCTCAAGGGCGCCGTGGTCACCCCGGGCCTGGTCGACGGCCATCTGCACCCGGTCACCGGCGCCGAGCTCACCCACGGTCTGGACCTCTCCGGCTGCACCGACCTGCCCTCCGTCCGCGCCGCCCTCGCCGCCGAGGTCAAGACCCTCGCCCCGGGCGCCTGGCTGCACGCCTGGGGCCTGGACCCGAACGCCTTCGGCGACCGCCCGGTCGGGGCCGCCGCCCTCGCCCCCGTACTGGACGGCGTCCCGGCGCTGCTCCAGCTGTTCGACGCCCACTCCATGCTCGCCAGCCCGCGCGCCCTGGAGCTGGCCGGCGTCGACGGGCCGCGCACCTTCGCCCAGGCCGCCGAGGTGGTCTGCGACGCCGGGGGCCACCCGACCGGCCTGCTGCTGGAGGACGCGGCCTGCGAACTGGTGGAACGCGTCGCCCCGCAGCCCACCCGCACGGAGCGCCGCGAGCGCCTGGCCGCCGCCCTTCGCGCGATGGCCGCGAGCGGCCTCACCGGCGGCCACGCGATGGACGCGGGCGGCGACAGCCTCGACCTCTACACCGAGCTCGACCAGGCCGGCGAACTGCCGTTGCGGCTGCGCGTCGCCCCCTGGAGCCAGCCCGGAGTGGACCGGGACGGGCTGCGCGAGCTGGTCGAACTCCAGGGCCGGGGTGGGGAGTTGTGGCGGGTGGACGGCGTCAAGCTGTTCATGGACGGCACGATCGACAACGGCACCGCCTGGCTGGAACGCCCGGACTGCCACGGCGAGTCGACCCACGCCTTCTGGCCCGACCCGGCGCACTACACCCAGGTGATCGGGGACCTGCACCGGGCCGGGGTTCCCACCGCCACCCATGCGATCGGCGACGCAGCCGTCCGCCACGCCCTGGACTCCGTCGCCAGGGCCACCGCGAACGGAACCACCGCGAACGGAACCACCGCGAACGGAACCACCGCGTACGGAACCACCGCGTACGAAGCGAGCGGGACCACCCACCAGACCACCGACGGGTCCACCGTCAACGGGACGACACCCCCCGTCCGCCACCGGATCGAGCACATCGAGACCGTCCCGGACGACGTGGTGCGCCGCTTCGCCGAGCTCGGCGTGATCGCCTCCATGCAACCCACCCACTGCTGCGACTTCACCCGCGCCGACCACACCGACAACTGGTCCCGCCGCCTGGGCGAGGAGCGCGCCGACCGCGCCTGGCGCTGCCGCGACCTCTGGGACGCGGGCGCCACCGTCGTCCTCGGTTCCGACTGGCCGATCGCCCCCTACCCGCCGCTGGGCGTCATGGCGGGTGCCCGCCACCGCCGCCCCACCCGCGACCTCGCCCAGCCCCCGCACAACCCCGGCCAGGCACTCACCGCCCTGGAGGCGCTGCGCGCGATGACCGTCAACGCGGCCTTCGCGGCGGGCGAGGAGCACGTCGCGGGCCGGCTCGCCGTCGGCCACCGAGCCGACCTGACCGTCCTCGCGGCCGACCCGCTCTCCACCCCCGCCACCGAACTCGCCGGGGTCCCGGTCCTGCTCACCGTCCTGGACGGCCGCCCCACCCACCGCGCCGCCCGGCTCTCCTGACTCTGGCCGGCCGAAGCCCCGAAGCCCCGAACCCCCGGAGCACCCGGAGCACCCGAAGCACCCGCAGCACCCGGACAACGCGCCCGCTACCAGCATTCCGCCCAGCCGTCCAGGTGTCCCCAGGGGAACCGTCCCGGTGCCCCCAGGGGCCCGGGGCGAGTAGGGAAGCCCCCCGGGAAACCTGGCGGCCCGCCCCAGCGCGCCGCACCCCCTCCTCGGCGGAGGATTCTCTCACCGGCCCACTCAGCCGGACGAGTTGAACCGACGAGCCGAGGAGTGCCCATCATGACCGTGACCCAGGAGTCCACCCGGCGACGGACCCTGCTGCTCGCCACCGCCGGCAGCGCGGCCGCCGCGACCGCCGCCCTACTGCCCCCGGCCACCACAGCGACGGCCGCAACCGCCGCCACCGGCCCGCAGGCCACGAGCAGCCCACGGACGGTCCCACCAACCTTCACCGTGACCGAGGAACTGGACCGGATCGCCCACCCCCTGCGGTCCACCGAGCCCGACGCCCCGACCGGCGGCCTGCGGGCACTCGGCGCGATGATCGGCGACGCCCGGGTGGTCGGCCTCGGCGAGGCCACCCACGGGTCGCACGAGTTCTTCACCATGAAGCACCGGGTGTTCCGCTACCTGGTCGAGGAGAAGGGCTTCACCATCTTCGCCCTGGAGGCCAGTTGGTCGGCCGGCCTGCTGATCGACGCCTACGTCCAGGGCGAGGGCGAGGGCGACGCCCGTCGGCTGGTCCGCCGCACCCTGGCCGGATCGCCGTGGCAGCGACGGGAGTTCGCCGACCTCATCGACTGGATGCGCGCCCACAACCGCAGCCACCCGCAGCGCCGGGTCCACTTCGTGGGAACCGACCTCGGCCTTCCCGGCATCGGTGAGCAGCCCTTCGCCGAGGTCACCCGCTACGTGCGGAAGGCCGCGCCCGCCTCGCTGTCGAGCGTCGAGCAACTGTACGCCGGACTGCGGCCGTTCGACGACGCCATCGGCTACCTGACCCGGGTCCCGGTGGCCGAGCGGCAGCGCGACGCGGACCTGGCCCAGCAGGCGCTGGACCTGGTCGCCGCCGCCGGGAAGGACGGCGACGCGGAGTACGAGTGGGCCGTCCAGCACGCCCGGAACATCGCCCGGACCTTCGCCTTCGCCACCCTGCGGACCGACGACGCCCCCTCCGTCACCGCCGCGCAGCTGCTCCGCGACCGGGCGATGGCCGAGAACACCCTGTGGTGGCAGCGCCGTCTCGGCGGCAAGGTGCTGGTCTCGGCGCACAACGGCCACGTCGGCTACCGGTCCGGCAACCCGGCGCTCTACCCCACCACGCAGGGCGCCCACCTGCGCGACGCGCTCGGCGCCGGCTACGTCTCGATCGGCTTCACCTTCGGCGGCGGCTCCTTCCTCACCGGAACCGACCCGTTCGCCGGCAACTGGCGGAGCACCACGGTGCCCCCGGCCACCCTCGGCATGAACGAGTACCTCCTGGACCGGGTCCGCCCCCGCGACTACTACCTCGACCTGCGCCAGGCCCCGCCCGCGGCCCGCAGCTGGCTGGACACGGCCCGTCCGACGTACGACGCCGGGACCACCTTCAGCCGCGACCCGCTGCCCACCCTCGCCCTGGGCGCCGGCTACGACGTGCTCATCCACCTCCACCGGGTGCGCTCGGCCGAGAAGCTCTGACGGGCACTCTCCCGGTTCACACGCCGAGAACCACTCGTCCCCCTCACGGCCGGCTCCCCTTCACCCCCGCCTTCGGACTCACCCCCGCTTTCGGCCCCGAGCGCGCCGCCGCGGGCCGGCGCCTCACCCGCCACCCGACCTCCGACGCACCGCCGCACCGACGCACCGACGCACCGCCGCACCGACCCCCGCCGCACGCTGACCCCAAATGGCCACCGGCACACCGCACTTCGAACCGCAGCCGGCCACCCCCTCCCACCACCGCGGTCAACGAGCACCGGGCCAGGGCACGTCGGTCTCCACCGCGGCGGAGTAGTCGACCCCCGGCACCGAGAACCCGTACAGCCGCCGGACCTCGGCGCGGAACCAGTCGAGGTCGGCGAGACCGGCCACGGTGTCGGTCGTGGCCGCCTCCCAGCGCTCGGCGACGGCCGCCTGGACGTCGTCGGCGAGTTCCCAGGTGTCCAGCCGGATCCGGCCCTCGTCGTCCAGCACCAGCGGGGCGGAACCGGTGAGCTGGTCCCACAGGGAGGCGAGCTGACGCACCGGAGGGACCATGTCCTCGCCCAGGACGCCGCGCAGCAGGCCGGTGTACAGGGCGATCCCGGGGACGGCGGTGGAGGACTGGGTGACGGCCGCGCCGTTGACGGAGGTCACGGCCCGCCCGCCCACCGCCCGGCCGAGCCGCTCGTCCAGCGTCCGGGCGGTGGCCTCCAGGTGGACCTTGGCCGCGCCGATGGTGCCCTGCCGGTAGATCGCCGCGGTCAGCGGCGAGCCGATGTACGACAGCGCGGCCGTGGCGAAGCCCTCGCCGAGCAGGCCCCGACCCGCCAGGTGGTCGATCCAGCGCTCCCAGTCCGTGCCACCCATCACGGCCACGGTCTGCTCGACGTCGTCGCCCTCGGCCGGCCCGGTCTCCACCTCCCGCACCTCGGGAACGCCGTGGTCGTCGAAGAACAGTGTCCTGGTGCGGTTCGCCCGGCCGATCGGCTTGAGGACGGAGGCGTACGTGATGCCGGTGTCCGGGTCGGTGCGCCGGGGCGCGGCCACCGAGTAGACCAAGTAGTCCAGCCGGCCGCCGAACCGCTGCTCGATGAGCTCGGCGACCTGCTCCTTCATCGGGTCGGAGAACGCGTCGCCGTTGAGGAGGACCAGGTCACGGCCGGCGGTGCGGGCGAGTTCGGCGGTGGCCGCGCTGCGGTACCAGCCGGCCGTGGCGGTGCGCCGCCCGGAGGGGGCCTTCTCGTAGCAGACCGCGATTCCGCGGATGCCGGCCCGCTTGAGGCCGGCCACGGTGGCCGCCAGCCCGTACCCGGCCGAGGAGCCGATGATCAGCGCCACCGGCCCGTCCTCCTGCGGGAGTTCGGCGGGTCCGGGGCAGGCCTGCCACATGTCCGTGACCAGCCGCTCGCAGCCCGCCGGATGGGAGTCGAGGAAGAGGAAACCCCGGTGACGGGGGGTGAGAACGCGCTCGCTCACGATGGCAGTCCTTGGTTCCGGGCCGAGGCCGCGGCCACCGACCGGGCCGCGACACCTGAAAGTCTGTGCCAGGACGGCCGCGGCCCGTGGCCCCCGCCAGGAACAACGATCAAGGGCCGATCTTGGCGCCTTCCGCCACTTCCACCGCGACGGGGAGAAGGCTACGGCCGGCGGCGAGCACGCGGTGTGCACGCGTAGGTGCAGGGGTAGCCGTTCGCCGAGCAGCACCTCCTCGGCGAACGGCTCGACCGCTCACCACCGACGGGCCCCGAGCCCGAACGCACCGCCGGGGAAGGGGTTCAGCCGCCCAGGCCCGGCAGGCTGCGGAGTTCGCCGATGCGCAGCAGCCGGGCGAAGCCGAGGAACAGCAGGGCCATCACGATGCCGCCGGCGGCGAGGGAGACGGCCGGCGTCCAGACGGCCGGAGCCCAGGTGCCCGGGGCCGGCAGGCGGGCGCAGCCGCGGGCCACGACCCAGCCGGTGGCGGCGGCCGCGGTGGCGGCCGCGGTCAGCTTGGCGTAGGAGCGGCAGATGCGTCGCCCGTCGAGCAGGCCCCCGGTGCGGCGCCTGAGCCGCAGGGCCGTGAGCAGCAGGCCGACGGCGTAGGAGAGGGCGTAGGCGGCGGCCATGCCGGTCACCGCCCAGCGGGGGGACAACAGCAGGTGGCAGGCCACGGCCAGGGCGATGTCGACGGCACTGATCCACAGCGCCATGCGGAACGGCGTGCGGGTGTCCTCGAAGGCGTAGAAGCCGCGCAACAGGAGGTACTGGGCCGAGAACGGGACCAGCCCGAGGCCGAAAGCCTGCAGCATGTGACCGAGCGGAGCGGTGGTGGCGACGTCGGCGGCCCCGTGGGCGAACAGCAGTTGGGCGATCTGCGGGCCGAAGGCGGCGAAGAAGAAGGCCGCCGGGACGATGACGACGCCGCTGACCCGCAGCGCCCGGGAGAGGTCGGCGCGCAGCGCGTCGGGGCGGTGCTCGGCCACGGCCCGGCTCATCCGCGGCAGGAGCGCGGTGACGAGGGAGACCGTGACGATCGACTGGGGGAGCATCCAGATCTGCTGGGCGTAGCTGTAGGCGGTGTAGCCGACGCCGTCCTCGGGCAGGGCGGCGTCCGCGGCGGAGGCGAGCCGGGTGACCACGGTGCTGGCGACCAGGTTGACCAGGACGAACAGCAGGGTCCAGCGCGCCGCGCTCACGCTCCTGCGCAGGCCGACGCCCCGCCAGTCGAAGCGCGGTCGCAGCCGGAAGCCGGCGGCGTGGGCGTACGGGACCAGGGCGAGCGCCTGCAGGGCCAGGGCGAGGGTGGTTCCGATGCCGAGCAGCCTCACCTGGGCGTCGGTGATGTCCGCGACCTTCTCGGGGACGGTGACCAGGCAGAGGTAGAGGCCGAACATCGTGATCAGCACCAGGTTGTTCAGGACCGGGATCCACATCATCGCCCCGAAGCGGTTACGGGCGTTGAGTATCTGTCCGAAGATGCTGAACACGCCGTAGAAGAAGATCTGCGGGAGCAGGAAGCGGGCGAAGACCACGGTCAGCTCGAACGCCTCGTGGGTGGCGGGCGTGTCGCGCTGGTAGATGCCGATGATCTCGGGGGCGGCCCAGGTCGCCAGCGCGCTGCCGATGCCCAGGACGCACAGCACCAGCGTGACCAGGCGCTGTTCGAACCGGACCCCGCCGTCCGGGTCCTCCGCCCGGGCCCGGACCAGCTGGGGGACCAGGACGGAGTTCAGCGCGCCGCCGATCAGCAGGAAGTACAGGCTGGTGGGCACCGTGTTGGCCTGGTTGTAGGTGGTGGCCAGCAGTCCGGTGCCCAGCGCCATGGTCTGCAGCACCTGGCGGATCAGTCCGGTGGCGCGCGAGACCACCGTCCCGGCGGCCATCAGCGCGGACGACCGCAGCACGCCGCCGTCAGCGGCCCGCGTCGGGGCCGCGTGCCTCCTGCGCCGCACGGGCGATCGCTCCGACGTGCCGGACGAAGTCTCCTCGATCATGGAGTCAATCTACGGTCCAACGCTCGTCGGCGCTGCGAGAGTTCGAATACGACGGACGACGCGGTACGACTCAGAAGCAGCACCGGATGTTCGGATTGCAGCCGCCGCCCCCGCCGTCGGTGGCCTTCTGCTCCGGCGCGGCGTCGGCCGGTACGGTGACGTTCCGTCAAAGCGTCGGATCGCGCCGGTCGCACCCTCCGGCGTACGGCCGGTCGGCGCAGCGCCCGCCCGTGTGCTGCGGCCCGGCCGGACGACGCACCTATCGTGGACAGGTGACCGATCATCGGACCGCCCAGCCCGCACTCGCCCGAACCGGCTACCTCCTGGCCGCCTTCGCCTTCGCCGTCTGCATGGCCGGCACCACCCTGCCCACCCCGCTGTACGGGCTGTACCGGGAGCGGATCGGCTTCTCCGAACTGACCGTGACGGTCGTGTTCGCCGTCTACGCCTTCGCCGTCATCGGCGTCCTGCTGCTGGTCGGGAACGTCTCCGACGCGGTCGGGCGCCGTCCCGTCCTGCTCTGCGGACTGGTCTGCGCGGCCTGCAGCGCCGTGGTCTTCCTGGCTGCGGACAGCGTGCTGCTGCTCTGCCTCGGCCGACTGCTGTCCGGACTGTCGGCGGGCCTGTTCACCGGCACCGCGACCGCGTACGTCCTGGAGCTGGCCCCGCCGGAGCACCGCGGGCGGGCGAACTTCGTCGCGACCGCCGCCAACATGGGCGGCCTCGGCTGCGGGCCGCTGCTGTCCGGCGTGCTCGCCGAGTACGCGCCGCACCCCCTGCTGCTGCCCTTCGCCGCGCACCTGGCGCTGCTCGCCGTCTCCTTCGGGCTGCTCCTGCTGCTGCCGGAGACCGTCGCCGACGCCCGTCCGCTGCACACCGCCCGCCCCAACCTGCCCGAACTGCCGCCGGAGGTGCGCCAGGTGTTCCTGCCGGCCGGGATCGCCGCCTTCGCCGGGTTCTCCCTGCTGGGCCTGTTCACCTCGGTCAGCCCGGCCTTCCTCGCCGAGGGCCTGGACGTCCACAACCGCGCGGTCGTCGGCCTCGTCGTGTTCGCGGCCTTCTTCGCCTCCACCATCGGCCAGTTGCTCGTCCCCCGGCTGGGCAGCGCCCGGGCGATCCCGCTGGGCTGCCTGGTGCTGATCGCCGGACTGGCGCTGCTGGCGGGCTCACTCGCCTGGACCGTCCTGGCGCTCCTGGTGCTCGCCGCGCTGGTGGGCGGCACCGGGCAGGGCATGGGGCTGCGCGGCGCGGTGGGCGAGGTCGCCGACGCGAGCCCGGCCGAGCATCGCGGCGGCGCCCTCTCGGCGCTCTTCGTGGTCGCCTACTTCGGCATCTCGATCCCCGTCATCGGCGTCGGCCTGCTCACCGGTCCGCTCGGCCTCACCCACGCCGCCCTGGTCTTCGCCGCCTGCATGGCCCTGCTCGCCGCCACCTCCGGCCTCTATCTGCTGCGCCAGGCGAGCACCGAGTCCTGAACCCGCGGCGTACAGGCCCCGGTCACCCCCCGGCCGGCCGGGCGGCCGACCCCCGGGCGGCGCCCCCGGCGCGGATCCGCTGGCACAGGAAGAGGGCGGCCCGGTCCAGCGCCTCGTCCGCCTCGTCGAGGACGCCCGCGAACGCCTGGAACACGTGCGGCACATCGGCGGTGACGTCCAGGACGACGTCCACGCCCGCGGCCCTCGCCCGGGCCGCCAGGCGGACGGAGTCGTCCAGCAGCATCTCGTTGGCGCCGACCTGGAGCAGCATCGGCGGGAAGCCCGTGAGGTCGGCGTGGAGGGCCGGGCTGAGCAGCGGCTGGCGGGGGTCGGCTCCGCCGAGGTACATGGCCCCGGTGTGTTCGAGGGCCGCGCGGGTGAAGATCGGGTCGGCGTCCTCCTTGGTCGTCATGCTCTCGCCGGTCCTGGTCGCATCGAGGCCCGGCGAGAAGGCCAGGACGGCGGCGGGCAGCGGGAGGCCCGCGTCCCGGGCGGCGAGGCAGGTGGTGACGGCGAGGCCGCCACCGGCCGAGTCCCCCGCGAAGACGACGGCGGAGGGGTCCTCACCGCGGTCGAGCAGGTCGCGGTAGGCGCTCAGGGTGTCCTCGATCGCGGCCGGGAAGGGGTGTTCGGGGGCGAGCCGGTAGTCCACCGAGTAGGCCCCGAGGCCGGTCCTGGCCACCAGGTTCCCGGTCAGCGAGAGGGCGGTCCGGGGCGAGCCGAAGACCCAGCCGCCGCCGTGGAAGTACAGGATCGTCCCCGCACCTGGGCCGTCCTGCGCCTCCGTGTCCGGGCTGTCCTGTGCCCCCGCGTCCGGGCCGGTCCTCGGTTCGACGCGCAGGGCGGGGCGACCGCCGAGGGCGGTGTCGACGGTCCGGATTCGGCTGTGGGGCACGATCATCCGGGCCATCAGCTCCCGGAAGCCGGCCCGGATCTCCTCGACCGTCCTGGGTCCTTCCGGTTCCGCTCGGCGCAGGATTCCGTCGATCCGGATGCGCTGTTCCCTGCTCATGGGCACACTCCTGCCACAAGTAGCTTCCCGTACACTATATGCCGTGGAAGATACATTGAACGGGGGTCGCGCCGCAGCAGGGCTCCGCGACCTCTTCGCCGACCTGGTCAGGTGCGAGACCCGGCTGTACAACGCCCTCAACGACCGCCTGCGCGAACGGCACGGGATCGTCACCTCGCAGTACGAGTTCCTCGACTACCTGCGGCGCCACCCCGGCTGCCGGGTCGCGGACATCGCCGCCGAGTTCGCCATCGGCGTCGGGGCGACCAGCAAGGGCGTCGACCGCCTGGAGAAGCTGGGATGGGCCACCCGCCGGCCGAACCCCGCGGACCGCCGGTCCTCACTGCTGGCACTGTCCGCCGACGGTACCCGGCTCGCCGAGGAGGCGCAGCGGACCTTCACCGACGCCCTGACTGAACTCCTCACGGGACCCCTCGACGACGCCTCGCTCTCGGCGACCGCCCGGACCTTCGCGACCCTGCGCGCCGCCCTCGAACGCGACCGGATCGGCACTCCCACCGGCTGAGAGCCGCACCCTCCCCCATTCCGCTCCCGCCCGCTTGACCTCAAGTCGACTTCAACTTCTAGGGTCGGCCACACCGAAGTGATCGACGAGAAGGGGCGGATCGACCGTGGAGTACTCGCACAGTGACGACGAACTGGTCAAGCAGCCGATCGGATACTGGAGTTGGGCCGCGTACAAGGCCGTCGTGGGCCGGACCCGGGGCGCGCTGGCCGAGCTCGGCACCACCCAGCCGCAGTGGTGGGTGCTCGCCCAGCTCGCCCGCGCCGAGGAGCCGAGGACCCGCGACGACGTCTGCGCCGTCCTGCGCGGCTACCTCGACACCGGGCAGGACACCATGGAGACCGAGGTCGACGCGACCGTCGAGCGCGGCTGGGTCACCGAGTCCGCCGGGGGCCGGCTCGAACTGACCGCGGAGGGCCGGGCGTTCTTCGACAAGGTGGCGGCCGTCCAGGGCGAGCTGTGGGCCGAGCGCCACGCGGGCATCTCGGACGAGGAGTACCTGACCACGCTGAAGGTGCTGCAGCGGTTCGTCCACAACACCGGAGGCGCGGCCTGGCACCACTGAACACCCGTCGTGCCCTGCCCGCGCACGGCTTCTACGACCAGCCCGGCACCGGCGGCAACGGCCAGCCCGGCAGCAGCGGCAGCGGTCCGTCCGCGCGCAGTCCCGCCGCCGGGCCGCGTCCGGCGAACCAGGTGAGCAGTTCGCGCCCCGGGCCGCTCACCACCGGGCCCGCTCCGCCGACCACCCAGTCCCGGCCGAGGTCCTCCGCCTCGACCCGGGCCAGCGGAACCCCGCGCGCAGCCAGCGCCGCGGCCGTCTCCGCCAGGGCCGTCCGTACGAATTCCTCCGGCCAACTCGCCGTTGTGCGGCCGGTGTTCAGGTCGACGTGGTGTACCTCCAGCTCCCGCCAGGCCCGCCACAGCAGGTACCAGGCCGGGTGCCGCCAGCCCGCCAGCGCGGGGATCAGCACCGTCCTGCGTTCGACGGGCAGCGCCGCCGCGTCCCGCAGCAGCCCGTCCAGGCTGTCCCGCAGGTCCGCGGCCAGCACGCGAGCCTCACGCCCGGCGCCCTCGACCAACTGCCGTTCCAGCTCGGCGGCGTCCGCCCGCGGCCCGGGAGCGGTGCCGGTCCGGGCCAGGGCGAGCATCCACCGGTAGGCGTCGGCACTGCGCGCGAGGTGGGTCAGCACATGCCCTCGGCTCCAGCCGGGGAGCAGGGACGGCTCGCGGGCCTGCCGGTCGGTCAGCGCCTCCGCGTCCGCGCCGAGGAGCGCCGCTGACGCCCGGACCTGCCGGAGCAGCTCGTCGAACTCCATGGCGTGGGCTTCTAACTCGGTTTCTCAGCGAGCGACTTGACGCCCTCCAGGGTGGCCGTCATCCCGCTCCGCAGTTCCCCCAGCCGGAAGGCGACGATCTTCTCCTCGACCTCCGGCCGGGTCTCGATGGCCAGGGTCACGCCGCTGCGGCCCGGGCCGATGACCACCGAGTGGCGCAGCCGGGTGCCGCCGCCCTCGGGAATCAGGTCGAAGCGCCAACGGGCCAGTGCTCCGCCCACCTCCGACACCGGGTCGCCGAACCGGCCGTCCGCGTCCATGACGGCCCAGGCGAAGGCGCGGTGCTCGGCCAGTTCCACCACCTCGGAGACCGTCCGCCAGTCGCGCATGTCCGGCCGGCTGTTGAACCCCTCGAAGTGCGCTCCGAGGGCGGGGCCGTCCGCGCCGTCCAGCCAGGCAACCCGCTGGAGCTCCGGGCTGAGCCGGGCGGGCAACTCGATGTCCGTCACCAGCGCCCAGACGCGCTCCACCGGCGCCTCGACGAACACCTCGCACTGCGTACCCGGACCATCGGCGTACCGCATACCGCTCCCCCTCCACTGCCTGACGTACTCGTCCGTACGGGTCGACACCCGCCGCGCCCCCGCCTGAGCGTCCGGAACGCGCGAAGACAGCGGGCGGGTTGCCGCCCTTCTCGCGGGCCCTGCCACCGATGATCGATCCTGGCGAACATCCAAGTCAATCCACCGATTTGCTGGGAAACCTCCAAGCCCTGCCTTGGATCTGGGCCTCTGGGGTGCGAGCCCGGACGCGCGTACCCTGGGCGCTCGTGACCCTCGACGACCTCCGCATCTTCGCCGCCGTCTGCCGGGCCGGCTCGCTCAGCGCCGTCGCCCGCGAGCTGGCCTGCAGCCAGTCCGCCGTCAGCCAGCACGTGAAGCGGCTGGAACGCGAGCTGGGACTCACCCTGATCGAACGCCACCCGCGCGGCGTGGTGCCCACCAACGCCGGACGCCATCTGCAGACCGCCGTGGCCAACGGCCTGGGCGGCATCGACCACGCCCTGCGCACCATCGCCGAACTCGCCCGTGGCGAGGGCGGATCGGTGCGGATCACCACCGGCGCCACCAGCATCCGGCACTTCATGTCCGCGGCCGTGGTGGATTTCCGCGAGCGCCACCCGCAGGTCAACCTGGAGTTCCAGACCGGCGTGTCCAGCCGCAGCTGTCTGGAGGCGCTCACCGCCGGCCAGGTCGACCTGGCCTGGATCACCCTCGGCACGCCGGTCCGCGGCATCGAACAGCGACCGGTGGCCGACCTGCCCTGGGTCCTCGCCGTGGCGGCCGGCGACCCGCTCGCCGCCCGTTCCCGCATCGAACCCGCCGACCTGCAGGACGCCCGGCTCATCGGGCTGCCGCAGAACTCGGTGTCCCGCTCCCAACTCGACGACTGGCTGGGCAAGTCGGGCATCCGACCGGTCTTCGACACCAGCGTCACGGACTGGGACACCGCGATCCTGCTGGCCGAACTCGGCCTCGGCCACGCCGTGGTACCCGCGCTCCCCGAGTGGCAGGGACCCGGACACCCCGGCCTGCGGCTGGTCCCGCTGCCCGACCTGCCCGGCCTCACCGTCGGCTGGGCCGCCCGCGAGTGGGACACCCTGGGCCCGCTCGCCCGCGCCTTCGCGGACACCGTCGCCACCCACTGCGCGAGGCCGCTCCCGGCCGGTCCCGCGCCCGTTCCCGCTCCCACTGCCTGACCGGGGCCACCCCGCCCCACTCCAGCGACGCCACCGCCCCCGGCGCCACCGGGGCCACCCGGCGCGGAGCCCACCGGCAGGACGTCCAGCGAGCTCGGCGCCCAACTCGCCGACGGCCTCACCGCACCGGCCGGTTCGTCCGACCGATCCGTGCGGTCGGCCCCTGCGGTCAGCTCGTGTGGAAGGAGTGGCTGCGCCCGATCTCCGTGAAGCCCCGGCGCGTGTACCACTCGCGCGGCCAGCCGTCCGCCTCCGCGAGCAGGAACAGCTGCGGGATCCCGGCGGCCGCCGCCAGCGCCAGGCCGCTGCCGAGCAGGGTGTCCCCGTGGCCCGCGCCGCGGTGCGGGGCCGCGGTGACCAGGTCCTCCACCTGGGCCAGCCCGGCAGCCGGTTCGAGGTAGAGGTCCACCCAGGCCGCGACCTCGCCGTCCGCCGTCCGGGCGGTCAGGAAGTGCACCTGTTCGGCGCCGCGCAGCCGGGTCGGCCGGCGGTCGGTGAGCTGCCGGATCAGCTCCTCGCCCTCGTACCACTCCGCCTCCTGCCGCAGCACGGCCTCCCGCATGTCGGCGAACTCCGTGGGCAGCGCGGCCGGTTCGGGCAGTTCACAGCCCGCCGTGCCCCGGGCCAGGACCACGACGGTGCCCCGCTCGTACCCGGCCCCGGCCAGCACCGGCGCGGCCCGTTCGCCCCACTGCTCGTCCAGCACGGTGACCGCGTACCGCGTGCGCTGCCCGAGCCAGCGGGTGGCCAGACCGGGCAGCGCCGCCGGGTCGGTCCCGGGCCCGGTGACGATCAGCTGGTTGTGCTCGTGGGAGAGGACGTAGTCCGCGTTCCGGACCGCGAAGACCCCGGGGAACTCGGGCAGTTCGACGATCTCCGCCGCATGGCGGCGGGCGAAGGAGGCACGGAAGGCGTTCACGCGCTCAAGCAGATCGGACATCCCGCCATGATCGCCCGGATCCCGGCTCCGTCCAAGCGAATTCCGAGCTTCGAGCGGAGGTCGACGAGCCTGGGCCCGGGTACGGTCGATCGGGAAATGCGTGGCGTGTTGCCGAGGATGTCGGGATGCTGTCTCGGTGACCCGTGCTGAACTGCCTCAGCTGCTTCGACCTCGCGCCCTGGCACCCGGAGATCTTGTCGTCATCGCGTCGCTGTCCGGGCCGCTCCATGTCGGATACGCGCCCGATCTTGACCGGGCGGTGGCCGAGCTCGAACGCATGGGATTCCGCGTGCGTCTCGCGCCGCTGCTCGAAGCCGGGCGGCAGCACTGGTGGAGCGCGGCGCGGCCGGTGGAGATTGCCGAGGAGTTCAACTCTCTTCTGCGTGATCCCGAGGTGCGCGCGATCATCGCGCATGACGGTGGCCAGACGGCGCTCGGTTACCTCGATCTGATCGACGTCGAGGCGATCAGGGCCGACCCCAAGCCGATCCTCGGCTACAGCGACATCTCGCTGCTTCATCTGGTGCTCCACGCCCGCACGGGTCTGGTCGGGTTCCATGCCGACCTGGCCACACCCGGATTCGGCGGGCACTGGCAGACGGCGCCCGCGGCGCGCAGAGCGGAACTTGAGAAGCTGTACTCGACGCTGCTGACCGGCACGGAGCCGATCGGCGAGCTGCCCACCGGTCCGTCGTGGGAGTGCTGGCGGCCTGGTCGTGCCGAAGGCCGGCTGATCGGCGGGGTGATCAACCGCATCGTGCTGGCGCAGGCGACGCCTTACGCGCTGCCGATCGAATCCTTCGACGGCGCCGTGCTGTTCTGGGAGGAAATGGGCGGCCACGCCTCGTACGTGTGGAGCTACCTGCAGGTGATGCGGCACTGTGGCATCCTCGACCGGATCTCCGGGATGGTCGTGGGCGTTCCGCAGGCGATCGACGGACTCGACACGCCCGACGCGTCCCCGACCCTGGCCGAGATAGTCCTGGACGTCCTCGGGGACCGCGACATCCCGGTCCTGGGCAACGTCGAGTTCGGCCATGCCGGCCCGAATCTCCCGATGCCTGTCGGCATCCGCGCAGCCCTCGATGCGCAGCAGCGGAGTTTGTCGCTGCTCGAACCGGCGGTACGACCGCACATGCTGACCGGACCGGCCGGCTGAGCACTACTGGTCAGTGAGCCTTCGCCGTCTTCGAACGTGCTGTCCGGAGCTGCGCCCGGTCGAAAGCACTCCTGCTGGTGCGGAGTTCGGCGAGGACGCGCCAGGCCTTCAGGTGCGCGCAGCCGTGTCCGACGGGGGCGCGTCCGGCGGCCAGGAGCCGGTGGGCCTGAGCCGGGAACCGGGGGGCGGGCGGGGTGCCGGGAGGGGGTTCTACTGGGACGCGCGGGCGAAGCGGGTGGACCATTCGGCGATGAGGGTGCGGAGTTCGGGTGGGTGGATGACCTGGAACTCGGCGGCCAGGGAGCCGAGGGCCATGGCGGGCCAGTCGAGGGAGTCGGCGGTCATCCGGAGGCGGCAGTGGGTGGGGTCGACCTCCTCGACGTCGCCCCAGCGGCCGACGTGGGCGCGGACGCGGTCGGCCGGGGCTTCGACCAGGGCCTCGATGCGGGTGGACCGGGGCGTGGCGTTGAGGCCCGCGCGGACGTACTCGGCGGCGTCGGCGGCCGGGAGGGTGCGCGGCGCGAAGCGGGTGCCGGTGCCCTCGGCGGTGGTGAGGCGGTCGAGGCGGAAGGTGCGCCAGTCGCCGCGGTCGAGGTCGTACGCGACCAGGTACCACCGCCGGTCGAGGCAGACCAGCCGGTGCGGTTCGACGTGCCGTTCGGTGCGGGCCGAGGTGGCGGCAGTGTAGGAGAAGCGGAGCCGTTCGCTGTCACGGCAGGCGAGGGCGACGGCCGTGAGGGCGTCCGGGTCGACGCCGGAGCCGGCGGAGGCGCCCCAGTTGACGGGGACGGTGACCGCGCGCAGCGCCTCGACCCGGCGGCGCAGCCGGGCGGGCATCACCTGCACCACCTTGGCCAGGACCCGTACGGAGGCCTCGGCGACGCCCTCGACCGGGCTCTCGGCGGCCGCCTGCAGGCCCACGGCGAGGGCGACCGCCTCCTCGTCGTCGATGACCAGCGGCGGCAGGGCCGCGCCCGCCGCCAGTTGGTAGCCGCCGTCGACCCCGCGCTGGGCTTCGACGGGGTAGCCGAGTTCGCGCAGCCGGTCGATGTCGCGGCGCAGGGTGCGCACGGAGACGCCGAGCCGGTCGGCGAGTTCGTCGCCCGGCCAGTAGCGGTGGGTCTGGAGCAGGGAGAGCAGTCGCAGCGTTCGGGTGCTGGTGTTCGCCATGCCTCGATTCTGTCCTGAATTCAGGACAGAAAGTGGCCGCAATGGCCGTTAGCGTTGTTCTTGTCCAAGGGAGCAGGAACCGAACGGAAGGCCCGAGCCATGACCACGAGCACGACCACCACTGCCGACACCGCCGCCACCACCGCCCCCGTCACCGGCGAGCGCGCCGATCTGCTGGTGGCGCTGGAGAAGCAGCGGCACTTCCTGCGGTTCACCACCCGCGACCTCACCGACGAGCAGGCGGGCCTGCGGACCACCGCGAGCGAGCTGTGCCTCGGTGGCCTGGTCAAGCACGTGACCGCGGTCGAGCGGGTGTGGGCGAACTTCATCGTGGAGGGCGCGTCCGCGATGCCCGACTTCTCCACCTGGACCGAGGCCGACTTCGCCCGCCGGGCCGACGAGTTCCGGATGCTGCCCGGCGAGACGCTGGCCGGTGTCCTCGCCGAGTACGCCGAGGTCGCCCGCCGCACCGACGAGCTGGTGGCCACCCTGCCCGACCTGAACGCGACCCAGGCGCTGCCGAAGGCCCCTTGGTTCGAGCCCGAGGCCGAGTGGTCGGCCCGCCGGGTGCTGATGCACGTCGTCGCCGAGACCGCCCAGCACGC
The DNA here is from genome assembly GCF_055584725.1 of Kitasatospora sp. NPDC101108. Lineage (NCBI taxonomy): Bacteria > Bacillati > Actinomycetota > Actinomycetes > Kitasatosporales > Streptomycetaceae > Kitasatospora > Kitasatospora sp. NPDC101108. The sequence goes on along the minus strand of NZ_JBVJLM010000009.1, from coordinate 181,704 downwards.
GGGCCACGCCGACATCATCCGCGAGGCCCTGGACGGTGCGAAGAGCATGGGCTGAGCCGACCGGGGGCTGCCTGCCGCGCCTGGGCCGGCAGCCCCCGTCACCGTCCGGATTCAGATCTCGCCGACGAGGGTGAACCCGGCTCCGTCCACCGCGCTGCGCACCGCCGCCGCCTCCAGCGGCCCGGCGGAGGCCACGGTGACCCGGCCGGTCGGCGCGTCCGCGACGACGTCGGTGACGCCGGGGATGGCGGCCAGCCCGGCGCTGACGGTCCGCTCGCAGTGGCCGCAGCTCATGCCGTCGACGGTGAGGACGGTGGTGATGGACATGGCGGTGCCTCCAATGGCGTGTCAGGGACGATCGGCCTGCCAGGGGTGATCGGCGAGCCGGGGTGATCGGCGAGCCGATCCGGAACCACCACCACAGCGGAATCCCGACGCCGCGCCCAGGGACACGCCGCCGGGATGGCACCATCGAGTGGTTCCGGGAACCGGCCGGGCCCCGCGCCCGACGGGGGGCCGTCGGTGGGTCCCGTCGGCCCGGGCTGGTGCCCGAACCCCCTCGCACTCGCCCCCGCCTGAACCGCCACCGCTTGAGCCACCCCCGCCTGAACCACCCCCGCCCACCTGCCCGTTCCTCCTGACGAACCCTTTCGCCCCACCGCAGGAGCTGTTCTGCCACCATGAAGCGCTGGAAGCCCTGGCACGGTGCCCTCGCCCTGGCCCTGGTCGGGACGGTGACCGCCGGACTGCTCCGGTGGCAGCCCTGGCACGACGAACCCGCGCCCCTGGCCTTCACCACCGCCCCCGGCGGCTCCGCCCGCTTCGGCACCGGCGAGCACCTGTACCGCTACAAGGTGCGGGTGGAGGACGGCATCCAGGAGAGCCCCGAGCAGTTCGCCGCCGAGGTGGACACGATCCTCGGCGACACCCGGCGCGGCTGGGCGGCCGGGAACACCGCGTCCTTCCAGCGGATGCCCGCCGACCCGGTGGACTTCACGGTCTACCTGGCGACCCCCGCCTCCACCGACCGGATCTGCGGCCAGTACGGCCTGGACACCGGCGGCTGGGTCAACTGCGGCGTCCAGCACCAGGTGGTGATCAACCTCAGGCGCTGGACGGAGCTGTCCGAGTTCTACCAGGGCCGCCCCGAGCTGTACCACGCGCTCGCGGTCAACCACGAGGTCGGCCACATCCTGGGCAACGGCCACGTCGACTGCCCGGGCCCGGGCGCCCCGGCGCCGGTGATGATGCAGCAGATCAAGGGCCTGCACGGCTGCGTCCCCAACGGCTGGCCCTACTCCGACACCGGCACCCTGCTCACCGGCCCGCCCGTCCAGGCGCCGAGCAACGCGCCGTAGGCCGGGTCGGCGCCCGCCGGACACGAGCACTCCCCCGAGCACGGATAATCACTGGTCGGACCGGGTGTCGCCGTACGACGGCCCCCGGTCCCGCTGGTGTCCGTACCCGTCCGTCCGTGCGTGGAGTGAAGAGCCTTGAACGATGTGGAGAACCTGGACTTCCCCGTCCTGCTGGAGGCCGCCGAGGCGGCCGCCCGGGCGACCACGGGCCGGGGCCACGTCGCCGACTACATCCCGGCCCTCGCCGAGGCCGACCCGGAGTCCTTCGGCATGGCCGTGGCCACCGTCGACGGCGAGCTGTACGGCGTCGGGGACTGGGAGCAGCCGTTCTCCGTCCAGAGCGTCTCCAAGCTGTTCTCGCTCGCCCTCGCCCTGGCCTACAGCAGCGACGGCGGCCAGGCGCTGTGGCGGGGCGTGGGCCGCGAGCCCTCCGGCAACCCGTTCAACTCGCTGGTGCAGCTGGAGACCGAGCACGGCATCCCGCGCAACCCCTTCATCAACGCGGGCGCCCTGGTGGTCACCGACCGCCTCCAGTCGCTGACCGGCGACGCCTCCGGCGCGGTACGGGAGTTCCTGCGCCGCGAGTCCGGCAACCCGCTGCTGGGCACCGACCCGGTGGTCGCCGCCTCCGAGGCGGCGCACGGCCACCGCAACGCCGCGCTCGCCCACTTCATCGCCAGCCACGGCAACCTGCAGAACCCGGTCGAGACCGTGTTGGAGCACTACTACGCCCACTGCGCCATCGCCGCCAGCTGCCGCGACCTCGTGCTGGCCGGCGCCTTCCTCGCCCGTTACGGCGTCCGCACCGACGGCACCCGTCTGATGACCCGCAGCGAGGCCAAGCGGATCAACGCCGTCCTGCTCACCTGCGGCACCTACGACGCGGCCGGCGAGTTCGCCTTCCGGGTCGGCCTGCCCGGCAAGAGCGGCGTGGGCGGCGGCATTCTGGCGATACTCCCCGGCCGGGCCGCGGTCTGCGCCTGGGGCCCCCGCCTCGACCAGGCCGGCAACTCCGTCGCCGCGGTGACCGCCCTGGACACCCTCACCACCCTCTCGGGCTGCTCGGTGTTCTGACGGCCGAGCGGGCCAGGTCGCGAACGTCGTCGCGACCTGGCCCGACTGCCCCACCCGGAGCGGGACTTACTCGACCGTCACGCTCTTCGCCAGGTTCCGCGGCCTGTCCACGTCCCGGCCGAGGGCGACCGCCGCGTGGTAGGCGAGCAGCTGGAGCGGGATGTTGAGGAGCAGCGGGTCCAGCTCGGGCTCGCTCTTGGGCACCAGGATGCAGTGGTCGACGAGCTTGTCCTCCGGTCGCCGGTGGGCGACGGCGATGACCCGGCCGGAGCGGGCCTTGATCTCGCCGAGGGTGGTGAGGTTCTTGTCGAGCAGCTCGTCGTCCGGAACCAGGGCCACGGTGGGCAGTTCGGGGCTGATCAGGGCCAGCGGGCCGTGCTTGAGCTCGCTCGCCGGGTAGGCCTCGGCGTGGACGTAGGAGATCTCCTTGAGCTTCTGCGCACCCTCGCGGGCCACCGGGTAGCCGCGGACCCGGCCGATGAACATCATGCCGGTGGAGTCGGCGTACTCGGCGGCCAGCTTCGCGATCGCCTCGCTCTGGTCGAGCACCTCGCGGATCTGGTCGGGCAGCGCCTGGAGGGCGGCGACGATCCGGCGGCCGTCGGCGGGCGAGAGGTCGTGGATGCGGCCGAAGTGCAGGGCGAGCAGGGCGAAGGCGACCACGGTGGAGGTGAACGCCTTGGTGGAGGCGACGGAGACCTCGGGCCCGGCGTGCAGGTAGATGCCGCCGTCGCACTCGCGGGCGATCGCGCTGCCCACGGTGTTGACGACGCCGAGCACCCGGCCGCCCTTGCGCTTGATCTCCTGGACGGCGGCAAGCGTGTCGTAGGTCTCGCCGGACTGGCTGACCGCGACGTACAGGGTGTCGGCCTCGATCACCGGGTTGCGGTAGCGGAACTCCGAGGCGGGCTCGCTGTGCGCGGGGATCCGGGCCAGCTCCTCGATCAGCTGGGCGCCCATCTCGCCCGCGTAGTAGGCGGAACCGCAGCCGAGGATCTTCACCCGGCGGATCTCCCGCAGCTCCCGGGCGTCCAGGTTGAGTCCGCCGAGGTGGGCGGTGCTGAAGCGCTCGTCGAGCCGGCCGCTGAGGGTGCGCTCGACCGAACCGGGCTGCTCGTGGATCTCCTTGAGCAGGTAGTGCTCGTAGCCGCCGGTGTCGAAGGAGTCGATCTCCCAGTCGACGGTGGACGGCTGGCGGTGGGTGGTGCGGGCGTCGGCGGTGAAGGTGCGGAAGCCGTCGGCCCGGACGGTGGCGAGCTCGCCGTCCTCCAGGTGCACGACCTGGCGGGTGTAGCGGACCAGCGCGGAGACGTCCGAGGCGGCGAACATCTCCTTCTCGCCGATGCCGAGGACGATCGGGCTGCCGTTGCGGGCGACCACGATCCGGTCCGGCTGCTCGGCGTCCAGCACGGCGATCCCGTAGGTGCCGACGACCAGGCCGAGCGCGGCGCGGACGGCGTCCTCCAGTTCGACGCCCTCGGCGGTGTGGGCGGCGATCAGGTGCGAGAGCACCTCGGTGTCGGTCTCGGAGCGGAACACGGCGCCGTCGGAGGACAGCCTGGCGCGCAGCTCGTCGGCGTTCTCGATGATGCCGTTGTGGACGACGGCGATCCGCTCGGCGTTGTCCAGGTGCGGATGGGCGTTGGCGTCACTGGGGACGCCGTGGGTGGCCCAGCGGGTGTGGCCGATGCCGGTGCCGCCCTTGAAGCGGGCCGGTACGGCGGCGGCGAGGTCGGCGACCCGGCCCTTGACCTTGCGGAGCTTGAGCCCGCCGGTGCGCCCGGCGACGGCGACGCCGGCCGAGTCGTAGCCGCGGTACTCCAGCCGGGCCAGTCCCTCCAGCAGGAAGGGGGTCGCGTCCTTGGGGCCGATGTAGGCCACGATTCCGCACATGCGTGGGCTCCTCCAGAAATAGGGACAGGGAACGCGCCGGGCTCAACCGCAGCCCGGACTCAGCCGGCCCGAACTCAGCCGGCCCGGACTCAACCGGCCCGGACTCAGCCGTAGACGATCCGGCGCAGCTGACGGGCCGAGAGTTCCGGCGCCGCGACGCGGCGGGCGGGCAGTTCCTCGGCGAGCCGGGCGAAGATCCGTTCGTTGGTGAGGCCTCGGGCCTGGAGCTCGCCGTGACGGCGACGGACGTACTCCTCGGTGGTCTCGGAGAAGTACGCCAGCACCTCCGCCACGACCCGCGCCGCTTCCCGGGGCCCGAGCGGGCTGGTCCGGGCGAGGTGGGCGAGGAGGTCTTCGTGGGGGTGGGGTGAGTTCGGCACGAAGGAAGACTCTAGGTCGCGCCGCTCACCGAAGCCAAAGATCCTGCCCGATATCGGGCAGACTTCACGACTTTCGGCCCAGATAACCCCCAGGACCCCCTCCCGCCACCTCCCCGACAGGCTCTTGATGCCGCGCCGACTCCGCCCTTAGCGTGATCTCCGGCACACCTCGCCGAAGACCGGAGGGCTTGCTGATGTGCGGGATCACCGGATGGGTCGCCTACGACCGCGACCTGACCGCCGAACGGAACGTCCTCGACACGATGACGGCCACCCAGGTCTGCCGCGGCCCCGACGCCGGGGGCGTCCGCCTGGAGCCGCACGCCGCGCTCGGCCACCGCCGGCTCGCGGTGATCGACATCGAGGGCGGCCTCCAGCCGATGGCCGTCGAGCACGACGGCCGCCCGCTGGCCGTGCTCAGCTACAGCGGCGAGGTCTACAACCACCGCGAGCTGCGCGCCGAACTGGAGGCGGCCGGGCACCGCTTCCGCACCCGCAGCGACACCGAGGTCGTGCTGCACGCCTACCTGGAGTGGGGCGAGGGCCTGGCCGAGCGGCTGAACGGCATGTTCGCCTTCGCGGTCTGGGACGCCCGGCGCGAGGAACTGCTGCTGGTGCGCGACCGGATGGGCGTCAAGCCGCTGTACTACCACCCCACCCCCGACGGCGTGGTTTTCGGCTCCGAGATGAAGGCGGTCCTGGCCCACCCCTCGGTCCGCGCCGTGGTCGACCTGGACGGGCTGCGCGAACTGCTCGCCCACACCCGCACCCCCGGCCTCACCCCGTACCGGGACGTCCTGGAGGTCCGGCCCGGGCACGTGGTGCGGGTGCGCCGCGGCGGCCTCTCGGTGCGCCGCTACTGGGCGCTGGAGGCGCGCGAGCACGCCGACAGCCTGGAGTCGACGATCGCCACCGTCCGGGCGCTGCTGGAAGACATCGTCCACCGCCAGCTGGACGCGGACGTGCCGCTCTGCTCACTGCTCTCCGGCGGCCTGGACTCCAGCGCCGTCACCGCCCTCGCCGCCGGGACGCTGGCCGCCGCCGGCGCCGGCCCGGTGCGCTCCTTCGCGGTGGGCTTCGCCGGGCAGCCGCAGGACGTCCACGCCGACCCGGTCCGGCAGTCCCAGGACGGCCCCTTCGCCCGGCTGCTCGCCGACCACGTCGGCGCCGACCACAGCGTGATCGAGCTGGACGCCGCCGAGCTCGCCGACCCGGCCCTGCGCACCGCGACGGTGCGCGCCCGCGACCTGCCCAACGGCGTCGGCGACATGGACGTCTCGCTGCTGCTGCTCTTCCGGTACGTGCGCCGCCACTCCACCGTCGCGCTGTCCGGCGAGTCCGCGGACGAACTCTTCGGCGGCTACCGCTGGTTCCACGATCCCATGACCGTCGCCACCGACGACTTCCCCTGGGCCGCCACCGTCGCCGCCATCGCCGGCTCCGGCTCCGCCCCGCGCGAGCGGCTGCTCGACGCCGACCTGCTGCGCAAGCTCGACCTGGAGGGCTACCGCCGGGCCCAGTACCGGGAGGCGCTCGCCGAGGTCCCGCACCTGGACACCGCCGACCCGCTGGAGCGGCGGATGCGCGAGATCTCGTACCTCAACCTGACCCGCTTCGTCTGCATCCTGCTCGACCGCAAGGACCGGATGAGCATGGCCAACGGCCTGGAGGTCCGGGTGCCCTTCTGCGACCACCGGCTGGTCCAGTACGTCTTCAACACGCCGTGGGCGATGAAGTCCTTCGACGGCCGGGAGAAGAGCCTGCTGCGCGCCGCCGTCCGGGACGTGCTGCCGGCCGAGGTCGCCGACCGGGTGAAGAGCCCGTACCCGGTGTCGATGGACCCGCTCTACCCGGCGCAGCTGCGCTCCGAACTCGCCCGGCTCGCCGCCGGGCGGAAGTCCCCGGCCCTCGACCTGCTCGACCGCCGGCGCCTCACCGACGCGCTGGCCCCGGACACCGACCCGCAGTCCGTGCGGCTGGCCGTCGACCTCGCGCTGGACCTCGACGCCTGGCTCACGGAGTACCCGGTGACCCTGGAGCTCTGACGCCCCGATCCGGACGGCGCAACGGCCCACCCGGGCGGGCCGTTGCGCCGTCCGGGTGAACGGCCGGAACCGGCGCCCCCGGCCGGCGGTCGGTCTCCCGGCACCGCCGCTGACGCACGATCACCCGGAACCGGCCCGGCGCGTCGGGGCGTACGGGCGATGCGGTAGCGTCGCCGACACCTCCCGAATGGCGGGCGAAAACGCGGAATCCCGCCTCCCGTGCCGTCAGGATGGGAGCGAACCGTTCACCTCGATCCGCCGGGGGATCCCGTCATGCAGCCGCGATTCTTCGCGATTCTCACCGCCCTGCTCCTGGGCGTCCTGGGCCTGTGCTCGGTGGCCGTCACCGACTGGTCGCCCGCGGCGGCCGACACGGCCCCGGCCTCCTCGACCGCGCCGGGAGGCGGTGCGAGCGCCCGGCCGGCCGTCGGCGGGGCGGGCGCCACCCCGACCGGGGACCCGGCGGTGTGGACCCGCTCGACGCTGCGCAACAAGATGATGGCCGAGATGGACGCCACCGACCCCGGCGTCGCCCTCGCCGACCTCGACAGGATCACCAAGGAGAAGCCGTACACCGTGCGCTTCTGCCACCCGATCGCGCACGAGCTCGGCCACGCGGCGGTCAAGCGCTACCACGAGGACTTCCAGAAGGTCATCTCCTTCCCGCACGAGACCTGCGCGGCCGGCTACCTGCACGGCGCGGTCGAGGAGATGCTCAACGCCTCCACCCAGCCCGAGGTGGACCTGCTCAAGCTGTGCGCGCCCAAGAACACCGGCCCCTGCATCCACGGCGTCGGCCACGGCACGATGTTCGTCGCCAAGCAGGACGTCGCCAAGGCCCGCGACCTGTGCAACAAGTTCACCACCGAACAGAACCGGATCCGCTGCTCCGAGGGCCTGTTCATGCAGCTCTTCGGCCCGGACGAGGAGGACGAGCAGGCCAAGGCCAACCTGCCCGCCGACAAGCTCGCCCAGGACCCGCTGTACCCGTGCAAGGACCAGCCGTCGCTGTTCCAGTCCGCCTGCTACTTCTACGCCCCGACCTTCTACCTGTCCTCGCACGACTACCCGAACCACCCCGAGGTCTACGCCGACGCCCTCAAGTGGTGCCTCAACGGCAAGGCCAACGGCGGGGCTGTGGACTGCAGCCGGGGCGTCGGCTCGCGGACCATGAAGTACAACCTGGACCGCGAGGACTGGGCCGCCCAGCAGTGCGCCACCGCCGCCGACGGCTGGCAGCGCAAGGCCTGCGCGGAGGGGCTGGTCAGCTACTACACGGTCAACTACACGGACGGCGGGGCGGCCGGGCGGCTCTGCGCGAAGATCACCAACAAGGAGATGCAGGGGTACTGCCGTTCGGCGGGCGGTCTGTCCGGCTCGCTGGACTGACCGCCGGACCGGTCGGCGAACCGGTCGTCCCCGTCCCAGCTGCTGGGCCCGCGCCGCACGGCGCGGGCCCGCTTGCGTAGGATCACCCGACCATCGCCCGATCAGGGTCGCGTCGAGGAAGCCGCGCCCGGCCCGGTCCCACCCACGGCCTCCCCGGAGCACGCCATGACCACCGAGGACTTCCGCAGCGCCGCCCGCGCCACCGCCGACCTGGTCTCCGACTACCTCGCCGAGCTGCCCGCCCGCCCGGTCTGGCAGCCGATGGGCGACGAGGCCCGGCAGGCCCTGCTCGACGCCCCGCTGCCCGCCGAGGGCCGCCCGCTCGGCGAACTGCTGGCCGCCGTCGAGCGGGACGTCCTCCCTCACCCCATGGGCAACGGCCACCCGCGTTTCTTCGGCTGGGTCAACTCCGCCCCGGCCCCCGCCGGGGTACTCGCCGCCCTCGCCGCCGCCGCGATGAACCCCAGCTCGGCCGGCGGCGACCACGCCGACGTCCACCTGGAACGCGCCGTCGTCCGCTGGATCGCCGAACTGGTCGGCTTCCCGCACCCGGCCGGCGGCGGGCTGCTCACCTCCGGCACCTCGATGGCGACCATCGTCTGCCTCGCCGCGGCCCGCAACCGGGCCGCCCGCCGGGCCGGGCACGACGTCCGCGAGGACGGCCTGGCCGGGCTGCCGCCGCTGGTCGGCTACGCCACCGGCGAGACCCACTCCTGCGTCCGCAAGGCCGCCGAACTCCTCGGCCTCGGCAGCAGGCACCTGCGCACCGTCGCCACCGGCCCCGACGGACGGCTCGACCCCGCCGAGCTGCGGGCGGCCGTCGAGCGCGACCGCGCGGCCGGACTGCTGCCCTTCCTGGTCGTCGCCTCGGCCGGCACCGTCGGCACCGGTGCCGTGGACGAGTTCGGCCCGATCGCCGACCTCTGCGAGGAGCAGGGCCTGTGGCTGCACGTGGACGGGGCGTACGGCGCCTTCGGCCGCCTCGACCCCGCGATCGCCCACCGCTACGCCGGGCTGGAGCGCGCCGACTCGCTCGCCCTGGACCCGCACAAGTGGCTCGGCGTCCCGGTCGACTGCGGCTGCGCGCTGGTCCGCGACGCCGGCGAACTGCGCGCCGCCTTCAGCCTCGTCCCGTCCTACCTGCGCGACGAGGCAGCCGGGGCGCTCGGCTGGTTCTCCGAGTACGGCACCGAGCAGACCCGCCCGTTCCGCGCCCTCAAGGTCTGGGCCACCATCGCCCACCGCGGCCGCACCGGCCTCGCCCGGGACATCGCCCGCTGCACCGCCCTCGCCCGACGGCTCGGTGAACTCGTCGAGGCCGACGAGGAGTTGGAGCTGCTGGCGGAGGTGCAGACCTCCATCGTCGCGTTCCGCCACCGGGCCCCCGGACTGGACGGGGCCGGACTGAACGCCCTCAACCGCGACCTGCCGGTCGCCGTCCAGCGGCGCGGCCGGGTCTTCGTCACCGGCGCCCGGTTCGACGGGCGGGAGATGCTCCGCGCCTGCCTGCTCAACGCCACGACCACCGAGGAGGACCTCCACCTCCTGCTCGCCGAGGTGAAGGCCGCCGCCCGCACGCTGCTGCCGTAACACACCGTGGTGGGTCTTAACCACCAGGTCACGGCCGCTTCGCGATCAGGAAACACCGCTCGGGCACGGTGGAGGCCATGGAGCACACGAAGCCTTCCCTCCACCGCGCCCGCCGCTGGCGCCGCGACACCGTCGAGCTCGCCGCCGCCTTCCTCTCCGTCACCGCGGCCGACCTGATCGCGAAGGTCGTCCTCCACGGTTCCGACGGCCCGGTCGTCCTCGCCGGCTCCGCCGTCGCGCTGCTCGCCGCCGCCCTGCTGCACGCCTGGTGGTCCCCGCACGCCCCTCCCCCGACCGTCCTGTGGCGGGTGCGCACCACGGCGCTCGCCCACACCGCCGCCACCCTCGCCGAGCACCGGATCACGCTGCTCTCGTTCCACCCCCACCCGGCGGCCGACGAACTCTTCCTCCGCACGCCGCACACCTTCACCCCGACCGCCCTGACCGCCCTCCTCACCAGCAGCGGCCACAGCCTCCAGGACGTCCCGACCCGGATCGCCTGACCCGGACGGGGCTCAGCCCTGGTCGGCCGGACGGCTGCTCGTTCTCCATGTCCGCCGTGTCGGCTCCTTCGCGCAGACAGATGTCCACCGGATCGCCGGATGACAGGTCGGCACCCGACTCGCCCGCGTCCATCACCGGGATCCGGCAGCAGCCGGGGGCCGAACACGACGGACCGGCGGCGGGTGCCTGAGCAGGCATCCGCCGCCGGTCCGTTCCCGTCCGCTCAGCCCCGGGTCGCGGGCTGGATCACGCACACCGCGTTGCCCAGCATGCTGCCGAAGCCCCCGAGCAGGGCGCCGGTCACGGCTCTGCAGGTGGCCGCCTCCTCGGGGGTCTTGGGGCCGTTGTTTCCGGTGTTGCTGGTGCTGTTGACGCTGGTGCCGGCGGCGGCCGACTGGGCGAGGGCCATCGGCGCGGCCAGCAGCAGGGCACAACAGACGGCGGCGAGTGCGGAGTTCTTCACGGACATCGGGGAGCCCCTTCGGATCGGGATGGGTTCGGCGGAGAAGCCGAGCCATCCCTATCCGAAGGGGCTCCCACGGTCACGGACCCTGGGCCATCCGTGAGCGTGTCCGGTCAAGACCCGGTCAGGCCGCGCTCCGTGCCACCGCCCGGATGGCGGCGGCGAGTTCGAGCACCCCGTGCTCCTTCAGCACCCCGTAGTGGTCCCCGGCCAGTTCCACCACGGTGGGCGGGGCGGCCGAGTAGCCGGTGCTGCCCTCGATGAACGAGTAGTCGTCGCCCGAGGCCTTGAAGACGGTCACCGGCGCCGCCAGCCGCCGCTCGGCCAGCTCGCGGAAGCTGTACTCGAACTCGTACGTCCCGCCCACGATCCGGGTGATCCGGCGGATCACCTCCTCGCCCAGCGCGGGCAGCATCCGGTGCACGCACGCCACGAAGGTGTCCTCGTCGACGGTCTCGGCCAGGCAGCGTTCCAGCTCGGGCCCGCTGATCGCGCCCGCGAACACCGAGAACAGGACGGTCACGTACCCGGGGTCGGCGTACGAGGCCTCGCGGCCGTGCCGCCGCCCGTCGGCCCGGCGGACCTCCGGGTTGCCCGGGCAGATCAGCAGGACGTCCGCGACCTCGTGGCCGGCCCGCTCCAGCTGCCAGGCCGCCTCGAAGGCGACCCGGGCGCCGAAGGAGTAGCCCCACAGCGTGTACGGGCCCTCCGGCTGCACCCGGCGCAGCTCGGCGACGTCGGCGGCGGCCGTCTCCCGGATGGTGGCGTACGGGGTCTCGCCCTCGTTGATGCCGTACGCCTGGACGCCGTAGAAGGCGCGCCCGTCGCTCGCCTCCCGGCCGAGCAGCCGCAGGTTCATCGGGTAGCCGCCCAGCCCGGGCCAGCAGAACACCGGCCGGCCCCGCTCCCCCGTCCGCAGCGGCACCAGCCGGGAGGCCCCGGCCGCGTCGGCGCCCGCGCCCGCGGCGGCGGCGTCCGCGATCCGCGCCGCCAGGTCGCCCAGCCGCGGACACTCGAACACCACCTGGAGCGGCAGCGAGGTCCCGAACTCGCGGTTGACCCGGTTGACCAGCGCGACGGCGATCAGCGAGTTGCCCCCGACGGCGAAGAACTCGTCCGCCACCGACACCTCCTCGTACTTCAGCGCCTGCCCCCAGACCTCGGCCAGCCGTCGCTCGTGCTCGGTGCGCGGGGCGACGTACTCGCTGCGGGCCCCGGCCGTGCGGACGGCCTCGGAGGCGGCGAGGACCTTGAGATCGACCTTGCCGTTCGCGGTGAGCGGCAGGGCGTCGACGATCAGCACCCGGTTGGGCAGCATGTAGTCGGGCAGCAGGTTGGCGAGCTCGTCCTTGATGATCTCGGCCGGTCCCTTCATGTGCACGGTGTCCTCGTGCATGCCCTCGCTGCGGATCTGCTCCTCGCTCACCCTGCCGCCGAGGAAGAAGTACGACGGGCCGGCGGCGATGCCGAGCGAGTCGAGGATCCCGTCGATCCGGCGCGCCGCGGGCAGCGGGTGGCCGGACCTGGAGCTGTAGCCGGAGGACATGAAGCCCAGACCGAGGCCGTTGCGCTGGAGGTGGTGCAGCTTGCTGCCGAGCGCGACGTACTCCAGCCAGTCGGCGCAGCCGCGGCTCACCGCGGTGATGCCGAACGCGGCCCGGGCGTACACCGCCTGGTTGATCGCGATGACCTGCCGGGACTCCACCACCTCGTCCGCGACCCGGGTCAACTCGCCGTCGGCGTACCGGTAGAGGCCGGCCGGCAGGCCGTCCACCCGGTCCTCGTGGGCCTGGACGTACAGCTCGGTGTGCTCCTGCGGCGCCCGGCCGCGGTTGCGGTCGACGGTGAAGCTGCCCAGGTAGTGGTCCTCCTCGGCGACGTCCAGCCGCCGCTTGACGGCCGGTTCGAAGCCGAGCGGGCGCACCTCCAGCCCGTACTGGGGCAGCACCTCCTCCAGGACGCCCAGCATGTGGCCGGTCTCGAACTCCAGCACCTCGCGGATGTTGTTCCGGTACACCGGCTCGATCGCGCCGGTCTTCCCGGAGAAGTGCAGCGTCAGGTACGGCTCCGCGCCGGTGGTGGCGTCCCCGATCCGGATCAGGCCGTGCTCGACCGGGTGGTAGTAGTACAGCCCGGCCGCCAGCCCGTCCAGGCCGCCGGTCTCCAGGTAGAGCTGGGTCGCGTACAGCGCGCCGGGCGAGGCGTAGGCGTACTTGGGCAGCAGCCGCTCCTCACTGTGGAACTGGCCGAACCAGCGCAGCAGGTGGCCGAGTTCGGGGAAGCTCAGCAGGCCGAGTGCGCGCCCGAAGGGGCCGGCCGGGCGGGGGGCGAGCAGCGCGGTGAGGTCCTCGCGGGTGACCGGGCCTCCGTCGTAGAAGCGGTAGGTCTTGCGGGCGAACACATCCCGGCGCTGGGCCTCGCCCTCGCGCCGGCCGGGCAGTTCGACCTTGGGCCGCCCGGCCAGCTGGGCCGGGTCGCGCACGCCGGGGTCGGACAGCTGGGCCCTGACCTGCAGCCGGCTGGCCTTGGACTGGTGGTGGCCGCCGTGGTTGCCCTGGTCCATCAGGGCGGCCTCGCGCGGGTTGAGCTCGACGCAGGCGACCAGGTCCTGGTGGCCGGTGCGCTCATCGCCGGTGACGACGGCGGCCGAGCGGCGGACCCAGGTGTGCTCCTCGATCGCCCGGGCGATCTCGTCCAGTTCGACCCGGTAGCCGCGCAGCTTGACCTGATTGTCGACCCGGCCGGCGAACTGGAGGGTGCCGTCCAGGTTCCAGTGCACCAGGTCGCCGGTGCGGTACAGCTTCTCGGCCGGGGCGAACGGGGACGGCACGAAGCGCTCGGCGGTCAGCTCGGGCCGGTGCAGGTAGCCGCGGGCCAGCTGGACGCCGCCGATGTACAGCTCGCCGACGTCCCCGAGGCCGACCGGGGCCAGCCGCTCGTCCAGGACGTAGCACTGGGTGTTGTCCACCGGCCGCCCGATCGGCACCGAGCCGGCGCCCTCGCCGAGCGCGGCCGGGTCGACCACGTGCGCGGTGGCGTTGATGGTGCACTCGGTCGGGCCGTAGAGGTTGACCAGCGAGGCCCAGGGCAGCGCGCCGCCCAGCTCCCGGGCCAGCCGCAGCGAGAGCGCCTCGCCGCCGGAGAACAGCCTGGTCAGGCCGGTGCAGTCGGTGAAGCCCTCGGTGTCCAGCAGGGCCTGCAGCAGGGTCGGCACGCACTGCAGCGCGCTCACCCCGTGCCGGCGGACGGCGGCGACCAGCGCCGCCGGGTCCCGGTACAGGCCGGGCGTGCCCGCCACCACCCGGGCGCCGACGGCCGGGGCGAGGATCTCCCACTGGGCGGCGTCGAAGCTCATCGGGGTCTTCTGCAGCACGGTGACCCCGGGGTCGAGGTGCCCGGCGGTGAGCATCCAGCGCAGCTGGGAGACCACCGCGCCGTGCTCGATCTGCACGCCCTTGGGGCGGCCGGTGCTGCCGGAGGTGTAGATCACGTAGGCCAGCGACTCCGGCACCGGACCGCTCCCGTCGGTGCGGTCGTGGACCGTCGGCGCCTCCTCGAAGGTGAGGATCGCGGTGCCGGCCGGGACCAGTGCGGCCAGCCGGTCGCGCAGGTGCTCCTGGGTGAGGACGATCCGGGTGTCGCTGTCCTCGATCATGTAGCGGAGCCGGTCCTCGGGGTACTCGGGCGACAGCGGCAGGTAGCCGGCCCCGGCGTACAGGACGCCCCAGGCCCCGGCGATCAGGTCGACGGAGGGTTCGACGTACAGGCCGACGCAGCCGTCCGGCCCGGCGCCGAGTTCGCGCAGCCCCGCGGCCAGGCCGCGGGCCCGCTCGGACAGCTCAAGGAAGGAGAGGTGGTCGTCCTCGCCCACCACGGCCGGGGAGGCGGGCCGGGTGCGGACCTGCCGGTCGAGCAGTCCGGTCAGCGCGGTGCCGGCCGGGGCCCGGCGGGCGTGCGGGAGGGTGGCGGCGTCGGCGGCGGCGGAGGTGGTGGGGACGGCGGTGGTGTCGCGCATGGGAAGGCCTCAGGTGCGTGGGATTCGTGGACGTACGGTCCCCGGCGGGCCTGCTCACCAGGAGCGCCGGGCACGGACTCCACCGTCGGCCGCCCGCTGTCCCGGCCGCATGAGGCACCGGTCTGGACCTGTGACGGGGTCGTCCCGGTGGGGCGGCCGCGCGCACCCGCGGGCATTCGTGCGTTCACGATCACGTAACCGGCCGGAAGCGAGCTCTCGGTAGCGTCGGCCCCATGACGGCATCCCGCACTCGCCTCGAACGGCTCTGGCACCGGCCCTTCCGCAGGTCGAACCGCAGGTGCGCGGCGCCCGAGACCCAGGGCGCCCGGCTGCCCGGGCCCGCCGGCGGTCCGTACCGGCCGGCCCGCCCGCACCCGGCCCCGGCCGCGCGGGCCGGGGAGGCGGCGTCCCGGCTGTCCCTGCCGGACGGGACCGGGCTGGTGCTGCGCCCGGCCGGACCGGCCGACAAGGCGGCGGCCCTGGCGATGCACCGCCGCTGCTCCCCCGCCGCGCTGCGGCTGCGCTACCACGGGCCGGTCCGGGACGCCGGCCGCTACCTGGACCACCTGCTGGACCCGCGGCACGGCCGCAGCCTGGTCGTGGCCGCCCCGGACGGGCAGGTCCTCGCGCTCGGGCACCTGATGTGGGACGACGGGGAGGCGGAGCTGGCCGTCCTGGTCGAGGACGCCTGGCAGCGGCGCGGGCTGGGCCTGGCCCTGCTGCGGCGGCTGACCGCGACGGCCCGGGCGACCGGGATCGGCACGGTGTACGCGGTGACCCAGGCCGCCAACGCCGGGCTGATCGCCGCGATGCGCCGGCTGGCGGCGCCGCTGGACTTCCGCGCCGAGGACGGCACCCTGGTGATCACCGCCACCCTGGCCGCCGGCGCCGCGGCCGCCCCCGCACCCTTCCCGGGCCGCTGATCATTTCTTCACCACATCCTCACCGGATGCCCCGGGAACCCGGGACCGGCGGCGGAGCGTCCCCGGGGGAACGAAGGTCCCTCCGTACACCGCCGTTCTTGACGGGCCGTCAGTGGCCCCCGCGGCCGCGTCGCAGCAGGCGGCGCGGGATCCGGATCGTCCGGTCGGGCGACGGAGTCGGTAGGCTGACCCCGTCCCCGCCGCCCGACGGCCCGTTATCCGGCCACCGGGCGGTGCCGCAGCAAGGAGGAACCACTGAGCATGGCAGGCACCGAATCGGAGCCCACAGGCGCACGCGACGCCTCGCTGCCGGCCCGCGCCAAGATCGCGGTCACGGCCGGCAAGGTCGCCGCCGCCGTGTCCCGCAAGGCCGGTCGCGGAAGCGGCTCGGTGATCGGCGGCAAGGTCGCCCTCAGGCTCGACCCCGATCTGCTCGCCACCCTCGCCGACCACCTCGACGTCGTCCTGGTCAGCGCGACCAACGGCAAGACCACCACCACCCGCCTGATCGCCGAGGCGCTGCGCGCCGCCGGCCCGGTGGTCTCCAACGCCCTGGGCGCCAACATGCCGGCCGGCATCACCTCCGCGCTGGCCGGTGGCACGGACGCCCGCTTCGGCGTGATCGAGGTCGACGAGAAGTACCTGGCGACGGTCGCCCGCGACACCCACCCCAAGGCGATCGCCCTGCTCAACCTCTCCCGCGACCAGCTCGACCGCGCCGCCGAGACCCGCATGATGGCGGAGAAGTGGCGCGAGGGCCTCCAGGACACCGAGGCCGTGGTCATCGCCAACGCCGACGACCCGCTGGTGACCTGGGCCGCCTCCTCCTGCAAGAAGGTGGTCTGGGTGGCCGCCGGACAGGCCTGGAAGGAGGACGCCTGGTCCTGCCCCGCGTGCGGCGGTGTGATGCAGCGCCCGGGCGACGACTGGTTCTGCCAGGAGTGCGGCTTCCGGCGCCCCAACCCGCACTGGGCGCTCCAGGGCACCCACGTGATCGACCCGCAGCGCGGCGCCTGGCCGATCCAGCTGCAGCTGCCCGGCCGGGCCAACCTGGCCAACGCCACCAGCTCGGCCGCCGTCGCCGCCGTGTTCGGCGTCTCCCCGCAGGTCGCGCTGGAGCGGATGCGTTCGGTGACCGCCGTGGCCGGCCGCTACGACGTGGTCCAGTACCAGGGCCGGGACATCCGACTGCTGCTCGCCAAGAACCCGGCCGGCTGGCTGGAGACGTTCTCGCTGATCGACGGCCCGCCGGCCCCGGTCCTGCTCTCGGTCAACGCCCTCGACGCCGACGGCACCGACACCTCCTGGCTGTGGGACGTCGACTACGAGCGCCTCGCCGGGCACCCCGTCTTCGTGATGGGCCAGCGCAAGCTGGACCTGGCCGTCCGCCTGGAGGTCGCCGGACTGCAGTTCCACGTGGTGGACACCCTGGAGCAGGCCGTCCGGATGGCCCCGCCCGGCCGGATCGAGGCCATCGCCAACTACACCGCCTTCCAGCAGCTGCGGAAGGTCGTGGCCGGCTGATGCCGCGCCCGCACACCAGTCTTTTCGTGACGGAAGGCCTTCGAGGATGAGTGAGAGCAGCCTGCGCGTGGTCTGGGTCTACCCCGACCTGCTCAGCACCTACGGCGACCGGGGCAACGCCCTGGTCGTGGAGCGCCGGGCCCGCCAGCGCCACCTCAACGTGACCCGGATCGACGTCCGGTCCGACCAGGCGATCCCCACCAGCGGGGACATCTACCTGATCGGCGGCGGCGAGGACCGTCCGCAGCGGCTGGCCGCCGAGCGGCTGCGCGCCGACAGCGGCCTGGTGCGGGCCGCCGAGAACGGCGCGATCATCTTCGGCGTCTGCGCCGGTTTCCAGATCATGGGCCACGAGTTCGTCAACGACCTCGGCGAGCGCGAGCAGGGCCTCGGCCTGCTGGACGTCTGGACCACCCGCGGCGAGGGCGCCCGCTGCGTCGGCGACGTGCTGGCCGACATCGACCCGCGCCTCGGACTGCCGCAGCTGACCGGCTTCGAGAACCACCAGGGCGTCACCCACCTCGGCCAGGGCGCCCAGCCGTTCGCGACCGTCACCGTCGGCCGGGGCAACGGCACCGGCGACGGCACCGAAGGCGCCTGGCGGGACACCGTCTTCGGCACCTACATGCACGGTCCGGTGCTGGCCCGCAATCCCGCCGTCGCCGACATGCTGATCCGGCTGGCGCTGGACGTCAACGCCCTGCCGCCGGCCGACACCACCTGGTACGACGCGCTGCGCGCCGAGCGCATCGCCGCCGCGACGCGCCCCGCGTAGTACCGGGCGGTAGCACGCGGTAGTACGCGGTGAGTACCGCGGTAGTACCCCAACGACGCACCCCGCGTCGTACGACCGGACGCCCGCCCGGGTGCCCGCGATGCGGTCACCCGGCCCGCGGGCGGCCCCGGACGTACGACAATGGGGCTGCCGGCTGCACACCCTCCTCGGCAGCAGGCCGCAATTCCGCGCGGGGGCGCCGACGGCGCCGCCCCCGCGTCGGCTCCTGCCCGGCCGGACCAGGGGCCGTATGCTCGACTTCACGGCCGTTTTCGGACCTTCTGTCCGGATCGGCCGGTCCTTCACCCCGCGGCCACCTCCCCGCCATCCCGGTGTGGGAACGCCTCGTTACGGTGTCGGCTCGTCGTCCCAGCCTGTGGTCCGGCCGTTCCTCGGTTCTGCTCGGGAGTTGCAAAGCTAATGCGTATCGGAGTGCTGACCAGTGGCGGTGACTGCCCCGGCCTGAACGCGGTGATCCGTTCCGTGGTGCACCGGGGGGTGGTCGACCACGGCGACGAGATCATCGGGTTCGAGGACGGTTGGCGCGGTTTCCTGGAAGGGCACCACCGCCCCCTGACCCTGGACTCGGTGAGCGGCATCCTCGCCCAGGGCGGCACCATCCTCGGCTCCTCCCGGGTGCAGCCGAGCCACCTGCGCGACGGCGTCGAGCGGGCCAAGAAGTACTGCTCGGACCTCGGCCTGGACGCGGTGATCCCGATCGGCGGCGAAGGCACCCTGAAGGCCGCCAAGCTGATGAGCGACGCGGGCCTGCCGATCGTCGGCGTGCCGAAGACCATCGACAACGACATCGCCGCCACCGACGTGACCTTCGGCTTCGACACCGCCGTGTCCGTCGCCACCGAGGCCCTGGACCGGCTGAAGACCACCGCGGAGTCCCACCAGCGGGTCATGGTCGTCGAGGTCATGGGCCGGCACACCGGCTGGATCGCGCTGAACGCGGGCATGGCGGCCGGCGCCCACGCCATCGTCGTCCCGGAGCGCCCGTTCCACATCGAGAAGCTCACCGCCGTCGTCCGCGAGCGCTTCGACCGGCAGAAGAAGTTCGCCATCGTGGTCTGCGCCGAGGGCGCCAAGCCCGAGCCCGGCACCATGCACTGGGAGGAGGGCACCAAGGACATCTACGGCCACGAGCGCTTCACCGGCATCGCCACCCAGCTCTCCCGCGAGCTGGAGCACCGCCTCGGCAAGGAGGCCCGCCCGGTGATCCTCGGTCACACCCAGCGCGGCGGCACTCCGACGGCCTACGACCGGGTGCTCGCCACCCGCTTCGGCTGGCACGCCGTCGAGGCCGTCCACAAGGGCGCCTTCGGACACATCACCGCTCTGCAGGGCACCAACATCAACCTGGTGCCGCTGGCCGAGGCGGTCGCCGAGCTGAAGACCGTCCCGCAGGAGCGCTACCAGGAGGCCGAGACGGTCCTCTGAGCGTCGGCCGTCCGCGTGCGGGAACCCCCGGTCGCCCGGCCGGGGGCTCCCGCACGCCCGGCGGGCGGTCCCGCCGCCCGCCGGTTAGCGTGGGCCGGGGCGCGTGCCACCCGCCCCGGGAGCCCACCGGAGGGACGACGGCCCATGGAGATCCTGGCGTACGGAGTGCAGGCCGACGAACGGCCGCTGCTGGAACGGGCCTTCGCCGGCCGGCACGGGCTGCGCTGCCTGGACGTGTTCCTCAACCGCGACACCGCCCCGCTCGCCGCCGGGGCCCCGGCCGTCAGCAGCAGCGTCAACGCCGTGCTGGACGCCGAGACGCTCACCCTGCTGGCCGCCGGCGGCACCAAGCTGATCGCCCAGCGTTCCACCGGCTTCAACAACATCGACCTGGAGGCCGCCGCCGACCTCGGCCTCACCGTCGCCCGGGTCTCCCACTACAGCCCGTACGCCGTCGCCGAGCACGCCTGGGCCCTCGCCCTCGCCGTCAACCGCCGCCTCACCCGTGCCGCCAACCGCACCCGCGAGTTCGACTTCCGCCTGGACGGACTGCTCGGCCGGGACGTCCACGGGATGACCGTCGGGGTGATCGGCACCGGCAAGATCGGCGAGTGCTTCACCCGGATCGCGGCCGGCTTCGGCACCGAACTGCTCGGCTGGGACATCGCCGAGAACCCGGCCTGCCGCCAACTCGGCATGCACTACACCGAGTTGCCCGAACTCCTGTCCCGCGCCGACCTGATCAGCCTGCACGTCCCCCTCGTCCCGGCCACCCACCACCTCATCGACACCGCCGCCCTCGCCCGGATGAAGGACGACGCCATCCTCATCAACTCCAGCCGCGGCGGCCTCATCGACAGCGCCGCCCTGGTCGAGACCCTGCGCGCCGGACGCCTCTCCGGCGTCGGCCTGGACGTCTACGAGGAGGAGACCGGGGTCTTCTTCACCGACCGCTCCATCCACGGCATCACCGACGACACCCTCGCCCGCCTGGTCACCTTCCCCCAGGTCCTGGTCACCAGCCACCAGGCCTACTTCACCCACACCGCCGTCGGCCAGATCATCGACGCCACCGCCCGCAACATCGACGACTTCGCCGCGGGCCGGCGCAGTGCGAACGTCCTGGTGCCGAAGGCATGAACGGATCCGGTGCACGGTCCGGGTGCGGGTGCGGGTGCGGGCGGCCGCGTATATCGGCTGTAGATCAGCACCTGGGAAGGTCCTTCCCGTCGGCCGAACGGATCCGACGGATCCAGGCAGGAGGACCCTCACCATGGACTCCCAGCTGCTCTCCCCCCGGGACCACCGACCCGGCCCCGGTGAGCGCGAACTCCCCGAGTACGCACCGGAGATCGCGTCCCTGCGCTACGCACCCGACTCCCCCGAACACCGCTTCCGGCGCTACCGCGACACCCGGGTGCGGCTGCTCGCCGACGAGCCGCTGCGCGTCGCGGTGCTGCGGGCGCTGCTGAGGACCGGCTGCCGGGACATCGAGGTGGTCGCCGAGCCGTCCCGGTTCGCCGAGCTGAGCCGGGCCGCGGAGCAGGAGCGGCGCGACCCGGACCAGTGGGTGCACCTGACGGACGGGGCCGACGCCCCCGACGTGCCGGGCGTGCCGCACACCGGGGCCGTGCTGCAGGTCCGCACGGTACGCGGGGACTTCGAGACCGCGCGCCGGGCGCTGATCGCGACCGCGGAGCACTGCGCCGCCGCCGGTCTGACGCCCGCCCAGCTGCTGGTGGCCGACGACGAGGTCTGGTACGGGCCCACCCGGGCCCGGGCCGCGGCGGCCGGCTGGCACCGGCTGCTGCCGCCCTCCGCGGACGCCCGGCCGGTGCCGCTGGGCGGTGCCGACCCCGGCCTGCTCGCCGACCGGCTGGTCCTCGGCCTGTTCCGCGCCCTGACCGGTCCGGACGACCCGCCGCCCGCGCCCGGCTCCTCCGCCGACCCCGTACTGTCCCGCACCGACCTGCACACCCTCGCCGACTCCCGGCACCCGGCCCTCCCCCACCCGGCGGCCGTCACCGCCGGCCTCCGTACCGGGGGCGCCGACCCGACGCCCTCCGGGGACCCCGGCGCGGACCTGCTCACCCGCGCGGCACGCGTCGTCGACGCCCGGACCGGCCTGCTCGGCGCGGTCGACGAGGCGGACTTCGCCCAGTCGCCGCTCCGGGTCTGCCGCGCCGTCCCGCACGGCTACCGGGGCGGACCGCTGGACGCGCCGGCCATCGGCTCGGGCCTGGAAGCGGACGAGGCCCGGCTCGCGGCCGTGCTGGCCGGCCTGGCGGCCTACGCGGCGGACGCCGCCGCCTGCCGGACCGCCGACGAGGGCCGGGCCGCCGTCGAGGGCGTGGACCTGGCCGACGGACGGACGGTGCTGATCCCGGCCTCCGCGGCGTTCCCGGAGCGCGCTCCCGGGACCCGGCTGCGCGGTGCGGCCGGCGGCCGGTCCCCCGCGGAGGCGCACTGGCACGGCCTCGCCGACCAGGTCGAGGCGCTGCTCGCGCTGCCCGCCCACCCGGCCGGGCGGATCACCGCACTGGACCCGACGGACTTCGCGGCCGACCCCCGCACCGGCCACCTGCTGCGGCTGCTCGAAACGGTCGGCGAGCCCGCGCTGTACGACCTCACGACGGTGACCGGCGTGCCTGCCTGCGCCACCCGGCTCGGGCCCGCCGGGCAGGGCCCCGGCGCCGAGACCGTCGCCGCCGCCGGACGCGACCTGGCCGAGGCGGTCGCCCGCTCGGCCGAACGCGCGCTGCTGGCCCGGCAGTCCAGGAGGGAGGGGCAGCCCGCGTACCGGCCCGGGACGGTGCCGGGGATCACCGCGCTCGTGCCCGTGGCCGCCGCCGCGCAGCGCTCGGACGCCCCGGGCGCCGACCCGGCGGCCCCGCGCACCGGCCTGGCGGCCCTGGCCGCCGCCCTGCGGGCCACCACCGGCCTGCGGGCCGTCGCCGTCCCGCTGGACCGCGATCCACTGGCGACCGCCGTCCTGCCCGACCTCACCCGGGTGGTGCTGCTCCGTGACTGACCGGGCCCGGCCGGTGCTCGGCCTCCCGGTGCGGCGGGGCGCGAACCGAAGGCGTTGATTGTTCGTCAACCGGCGCCTGGGAAGCTGAGCGGGCGCGCACACGCCGTGCGCCTCCCGACCGATCAGGAGCCCCGATGAGCCTCGTTCCGTCCGCCGCCAAGCGTGCCGCCGTTCTCCTGCTGGGCCTCGCCGCCGGTGCGGCCCTGTTCTCCGCCACGGCCGGCGCGGCCTCCCCCGCCCCGGCGTCCACCCACCAGGCCGGCGGCTCGAACACCAAGCCGAACCCCGCGGAGTGGAACACCATCGCCTCCGTGGTGGTGCCGCCCCAGCAGGCCTGATCCGTCCGGCGACAGCGCGAGCGGCGGAGGCCCTGAAGTCCCCGGGCCTCCGCCGCTCGCGCTGACCGGCCGCCCCGCGCTCAGCCCCCGGACCGCACCCGGTCGCGGAACTCCCGCAGCTCCGCCGCCTCCGGCAGCCCCAGCGCGCTCAGCAGCTCGTACGCCCGGGCGGCGTGCTCCCCGGCCGCCGCCCGGTCGCCGAGCTCGGCCTCCGTCCGGGCCAGCACCTCCAGGGCGTACGCCCGGTCGCGTTCGCCGTCGCGCGCGGACTCCAGGTGGGCCACCGCCGACCGCGCCTGCGCCAAGGCCTCGTCCAGCCGCCCGACCGCACGCAGGGTGTCGGCGCGCCGGTAGCGGGTCATCGCCTCCTGGCGGGGCAGCCGGGCGGTCCGGCACAGTTCCAGGCACTCCCCGTAGGTGGCCAACGCCTCGTCGTGGCGGCCGAGTTCGTGCAGCGCCCGGCCGCGCAGCCCGAGCGCGTGGGCGGCCCCGTGGCTGTCCGGCGCGTCCCGCAGGGCGCGCAGTTCCTCGTCGCAGATCGCCACCGCCTGCGCGGCGTCGCCGTTGCGCAGCCGGGCGAGGGCGGCGTTCAGAGCGGTGGCGAGCGCGCCGGAACGGTGGCCGAGGCTGCGGGCCAGCAGGAGCGCCCGGTCGAAGCTGCGCACCGCGTCGGCGTGACGCTGCTGGAACAGGGCGATGACGCCCAGGTCGTTCCAGGTCTGACGGAGGATCACGGTGTCGTCGGCCCGTCGGCACGCCTCCGCGGCCCGGGTGGTGTGCTCGCGGGCCTCGTCGAGCCGGGTGGCCTGGAGCGCCACGTTGCCGCAGACGAAGCGGGCCCGGCCGGCCGCCCGGTCGTCCCCCGCCGGTTCGGCGGCCTCGGCCACCTCCCGGGCCACCGAGCCGAGCCGGGCGGACGGGACGTCCCGTCCGAAGGCACTGCACGCGACCAGCAGGTCCGCGGCGACGCCCAGCAGGGCGGGATCGGCGGCGGACCGCACCGCGACCCCGATGGCGTGGGCGATGCCGTCGAACTCCCGGACCAGCCAGGCCCTGGCCTCGGCCAGGTCACTGAACCGGGCGGCGTCCTCGACGGCGAAGGTGGTGCCGACCGGGTCCCCCGGCACCCCCCACTGAAAGGCCGCGACGGCACCGGCCAGCAGGAAGCGGAGCAGCCGGGCGGCCACCTGCGTCCGCCCGCGGTCGGCCAGCCGCTGCTCGGCGTAGTTGCGCAGCAGTTCGTGGTAGCGGTAGCGGCCGGGCTGCGGCGACTCCAGCAGCGCGGCGTCCACCAGGGACTCCAGCACCTCCTCCGCGTCCTCCCGGCCCAGGCCGAGCGCGGCGGCCGCCGAGTCCAGCGCGATCGTGGGCCAGGTGAACGGCGCGAGGGTGCGGAAGGCGTACGCCTGGACTCCGTTCAACTGCCGGTAGCCGTGCTCGAACACGGTGGTCACGGCCAGGCCGCCGACCCGCAGCTGGTCGATCCGGTGGCGCTCGTCGGTGAGCGCGGCGACCAGCCGGGCGAGTGCCCAGCGTGGACGGGCCGCCAGGCGGGCGGCGACGATCCGTACGGCCAGCGGCAGTCCGCCGCAGAGCTCGACCAGCTCCACGGCGGCGGCGGGCTCGGCGGCGAGCCGGTCCTCGCCGACCACCTGCCGCAGCAGTTCGAGGGCCTCGTCGGCGGCGAAGACGTCCAGGTCGACGTGGGCGCGGGCGGACAGTCCGGGCACCCGGGTGCGGCTGGTGACGATCACCGCGCAGTCGGCGGAGCCCGGCAGCAGCGGCCGCAGCCGGTCGAAGTCCCGGGCGTCGTCGAGCAGGAGCAGCACCCGGCGGCCGTCGAGCAGGCTGCGCAGCAGCCGGGAGCGGTCCTCGACGGCTCGCGGCAGCTCGGCGGCGGCGACGCCGAGCGCGGCGAGGAAGCTGCCGAGGACGGCGCCGGCGTCGGCGGGTTCGCCGCTGCTGCCACGCAGGTCGGCGTGGAGCTGGCCGTCGGGGTAGTGGTCCCGGACGGAGTGGGCGACCCGGACGGCCAGCGTGCTCTTGCCGATACCGCCCATGCCGCTGATCGAGACCACCGCGAGGGCGGCCCGGCCGGCCCCGGTCAGGGCCTCGGCCAGCTGTCGGACGGCGTCCGCGCGGCCGCTGAAGTCCGATATGTCCGGAGGGAGTTGGGCGGGCCGGACACTGCCGTCCCGCACCGCCGACGGGGCGACGGCCGCCGACGGCAGCAGCCCGGGATCGCCCGCCAGGATCCGGCCGTGCAGCTCGCTCAGCTCCGGGCCGGGGGCGAGTCCCAGCTCCGCGTCCAGCGTCCGCCGGGCGCGGGCGAAGACGGCGAGCGCGTCCGCCTGGCGCCCGGCTGCGTACAGGGCCTGCATCAGGAAGCCGGAGGCCCGCTCGCGCAGCGGGTGCTCCCGGACGAACGCGGTGAGGTCGGCGACCAGCGCGTCATGCCGGCCGCGCGTGAGGTCGACGGCGAAGCGCTGCTCCGTCAGCGCCAACCGCAGCTCGGCGAGGCGGGAGCGCTCGGTCTCGGCGAGCGGCCCGGGCACTCCGGCCAGCGGCTCACCCTGCCACAGTGCCAGCGCGTCGGCGAGCAGCGCGGCGCACTCCTCCTGTTCCCCCTGTCGCCAGGCCCGGGCGGCCGCCTCACCCAGCCGTTCGGCCCGGTGGGCGTCCACGGACTCGGGCGGTACGGCCAGCCGGTAGCCGTCACCGATCGAGGCGAGCAGCTGCACCGCGGGATCGCCTCCGTCCGGGGCCGCCAGCCGCTGGCGGATCCGCCAGGCGTAGGTCCGCAGAATCGTCACGGCGGACGACGGCGGGTCCTCGCCCCACAGCGCCCCGAGGAGTTCGTACAGGGTGACGGCGCGGCCGGCCCGCAGCAGCAGTACGGCCAGCATGGCCTGTTGCTGCGGCGGCCCGGGCGGAACGGGCCGTCCCTCGTTCTCGATGCCGAGCGGCCCGAGCAGGCTGAACCGCAACCGCGGCGCCCCGCACTCCTGTAGCACGTCCGTTCCCCCTGCCCCCCGACAAAGTTCGTCCACCTTACACACGGCGGAACTTTCTGCCAGGAGCGCCACAACCTGGCCGGACCCGGCCTGCGGGGTCTGCTACCGTCCGCACATGGTCAAGATCGTGCCGTTCACCGGCGGTGAGAAGGAAAGCCTGTACACGGCTCTGGACCGGCACCGCGACGCGGTGCTGTGGAAGGTCCAGGGCCTGGACGACGAGCAGCTGCGCCGCCCCATGACGCCCTCGGGAACGAACCTGCTGGGCCTGGTCAAGCACCTCGGTGGCGCCGAACTCGGCTGGTTCCGCCAGACCTTCGGTCTGGAGACCGGCCCGATGCCGTTCGACCTCGACGCCGACGAGAGCTCCGACATGCGGATCGAACCGCACGAGTCGACGGCGGACGTGCTGGCCTTCTACGCCCGCGCCCGGGCCGCCGCCGACGAGGCGATCGACCAACTGGAGCTGGACTCCCTGGGCACATCCTGGTCGGGCCGGACGGTGTCGCTGCGCTGGGTGCTCATCCACATGGCCACCGAGACCGCCCGGCACGCCGGGCACATGGACATCCTGCGCGAGCTCACCGACGGGGCGACCGGGGACCACGACCGCAGCTAGGGCCTCACTCGGTCGGCGCGAGCTCGCCCGCCAGTTGGCGCAGCTCGTGCCCGAACTCGGGGTTGGCGAGCGCCGCGGCGAACTGGGCCCGCAGGTAGGCGGCGGGGTTGCCGGTGTCGTACCAGGTGCCGGCGATGACCTGCCCGTAGACGGCGCGGCGGGCCGCGTAGGCGTTGATGGCGTCGGTCAGGTAGACCTCGTCCTCCGGCTTCTCGTGCCAGCGGCGGGTGAGCTCGCGCAGCTCGTCGACGATGCCGGGAGTGATGACGTACCCGCCGATGGCGGCGTACGAGGACGGGGCGTCGGCCGGCTTGGGCTTCTCCACCAGGCCGGTGATCCGCAGCGATCCGCCCCCGAGGTCCTCCTTCACCACCGGCACGCCGTAGCGGTAGGAGTCCTCGGGGGCCATCGGCATCAGCGCCAGCACCGGCGCGTTGGTCTGCTCGTACGCCCTGATCAGCTGCTGCGCGCGGGGCACCTCGGCCACGAACACGTCGTCCGGCCACAGCACCAGGCAGGGCTCGTCCCCGAAGTGCCGGGCGGCGTTGAGCACCGGGGTGCCGTTGCCGTACGGGCCGTGCTGGTAAAGGTAGCTGATGTGCCCCCTGCGGGACAGCTCGCCGACCTCCTCGACGGCGTCCGCGAACGCCGCCTTGCCGTCCCGGCGCAGCTGGTCGACCAGCACCGGGTTGGGGCGGAAATGCTCCTGGATCAGCCCCTTGTCGCCGTTGACGACGATGGTGATGTCGGTGATGCCGCTCTCGATCAGCTCGCGCACGGTGTGCTCGATCACCGGCTTGTCACCGACCGGCAGCATCTCCTTCGGGGTGGCCTTGGTCAGCGGCAGCAGGCGGGAGCCGAGTCCGGCGGCGGGGATGACGGCTCGGCGGATCGTCCTGGGGGCCATGTGATGCTCTCTCACGTCGACGGTGCTGCGCCGCGGTTGAGCGGCGGCGCGACCGACGCTACCAAGGATGACGGCATGATCACCCACCGTGGGCGCGGGGAGTGGCGGCCTCCTCGCTGCTCATCGTTCCTTCCCCTCCGGTGGATGTCGCGTTCGTCGCGGCCCGAAGGCAGGACCTGACACGGGTGGCAGGTTCAAGCCCGTTCGTAGGCGGGCGCCTCCTTCTCCCGTTCCTCCTCCGCCTCGTTCCCGGCCGGCGCCGCGCCCTTCGCCGGGCGCATCGCCACCGTCAGCACGGCCAGCGCGCCGAACAGCGCGGCCGCGACCAGCCCGTTGACGTGCAGCGCTGCCGTGAACGCCGAACGAGCCCGGTGCAGCAGTTCGGCGCCCGGCCCGGCCGGCAGCTGCCGGGCCGCCTCGACCGCGCCCGCCAGCGAGTCGGAGCCGCCGCCGGTGCGGCCGCGGTAGACCACCGACGCGACGGTGCCCAGCAGGGCGAAGCCGAGCGAGCCGCCGAAGTAGTTGCCGGTCTCCGACATCGAGGCCGCCGAGCCCGCCCGCTCCGGCGGCACCGAGCCGAGGACCAGCCCGGTGCCCAGGGCGAACAGCGGCCCGGTGCCCAGCGCCAGCACCGCGATGCCGGTCATCACCAGCGGCAGCGAGCCCGCGTCCTGGTCCACGGCGACCAGCAGCAGGGCGCCCAACCCGGACAGCGCCAGCCCGCCCGCGATCGCGGTGGTCCGCTCGACCCGGCCGGCCAGCCGCGGCGCGGCCATCGTGCCGACCGCCACCGCCAGGCCCATCGGGGCGAACAGCACGGCCGAGGCGAACGGCGAGCGGCCCAGCACACTCTGCAGGTACTGGGTCACCAGCAGGCCGGTGCCGGCCATCGCGACCCCGGCCAGCACCAGCGAGACCAGCACCGCCGTGAACGGGCGGCCGCGCAGCAGGCGCAGGTCCAACAGCGGCCGCTCCGAGCGCAGTTGCCGCCGGACGAAGACGTACCCGACGCCGGTGCCCGCCAGCAGGGACGCCACCGGGACCAGCGGCGCACCCCCGAGCGGCAGCTGCTTGACGCCGTACAGCATCAGCAGCACCGCCACCAGCGACAGCCCGACCCCGGCCGGGTCCAGCCGCCCGGCCGTCCCGCCACGGAACTCCGGCAGCACGACCGGGCCGACCGCCAGCAGCAGCGCCATGGCCGGGACAGCGGCCAGGAACACCGAGCCCCACCAGAAGTGCTGGAGCAGGAACCCGGCCAGCACCGGGCCCAGCGCCCCGCCCGCGAACTGGCAGGTGGCCCAGACCGCGACGGCCCGACCGCGTTCGCGCTCGTCCCGGAACATGTTGGTGATCAGCGCGAGCGTGGACGGCGCCAGCGTCGCCCCGGCCACGCCCAGCAGGGCCCGTACGACGATCAGCATCAGCGGGTCGACCGCGAAGGCGGCGAGCACCGACAGCACGCCGAAGGCCGCAGCGCCGCAGAGCAGCAGGCGCCGGCGGCCGATCCGGTCGCCCAGCGTGCCCATGGTGATGACCAGCCCGGCCACCATCAGGCCGTAGCCGTCGCTGATCCACAGCTGCTGGACGCCGGAGGCGCCCAGGTCGGCGCTCAACCTCGGCAGGGCGAGCAGCAGCGCCGTCATGTCCATCGCGACCAGCAGGGTCGGCAGCATCAGCAGGGCCAGCCCCAGCCGTGCCCGGTTCACTCTCATCTCGGCGACTCCTCCGCCTCGGAAACCTTCCGCCGGGCGGTCGGAGCGGTCGCCGGATTCTTGACACCGGCTTCCCGGCGCCGGCTTCTCGGCGCCGGCTTCTCGGCACCGGCTTCTCGGCGCCGGCTTCGCGGCAGTGGTGAACGGTGCGACGCGAGCGGAGTCGTGGGAGATTTCTCCGGCGGGGATGTCAAGACGGCCGCACCGGCTCCGACCGTACGGTCGAGGGGCCCGACCGGGGCCCGACCACGACGAGGAGTACGCCATGAAGTTCCTGATCAGTCTGCACATCAACCCGGCCGTGCTGGACGCGCTGACCGACGAGGAGAAGGCGGCGATCGGCGCCGGGCACGGGAAGTTCATCGAGGCGCTGAAGTCCTCCGGCGAACTGATCGTCACCCAGGCTCTGGTCGACCCGTCCCAGGCCGCCGTGGTCACGGTGCGCGACGGCCAGCCGGCGGTCACCGACGGCCCGTTCCTGGAGGCCAAGGAGTTCCTGGGCGGCTTCTACCTGGTCGACTGCGAGGACAAGGAGCGGGCGATCGAGCTCGCCGCGCAGATCCCGGACGCCGCGATCGAGGGGCTGGGCGTCGAGGTACGCCAGGTGATGTTCTCCGACGGACACTTGGAGGCATGACAGCACCGGACTTCGAGGACCTGCTGCGTGATCTCACGCCGCAGGTCCTCGGCACCTTGGTACGACGGTACGGCCGCTTCGAGGGCTGCGAGGACGCCGTGCAGGAGGCCGTCCTCGCCGCGAGCGTGCAGTGGCCCGAGGAGGGCGTGCCGGACAACCCGCGCGGCTGGCTGGTCACGGTCGCCTCCCGGCGGCTGGTCGACCAGATCCGCAGCGACCACGCCCGCCGCGAGCGCGAGAACGCGACCACGGCCGCCGAGGTGGTGCCCGAGGACGTCCCGGACACCGACGACACCCTGCTGCTGCTCTTCCTGTGCTGCCACCCCTCGCTCACCGCCGCCTCCCAGACCGCGCTCACCCTGCGCGCGGTCGGCGGGCTGACCACCGCCGAGATCGCCCGGGCCTTCCTGGTGCCCGAGGCCACCATGGCGGCCCGGATCAGCCGGGCCAAGCAGCGGATCCGGGCGGCCGGCAGCTCCTTCACCCCGCCCGAGGGCGCCGAGCGGGAGGAACGGCTGCGAGTCGTCCTGCACGTGCTCTACCTGATCTTCAACGAGGGCTACACGGCCTCCTCGGGCAGCGAACTGCACCGCGCCGACCTCGCCCGGGAGGCGATCCGGCTGGCCCGGATGGTGCACGCCCAGCTGCCCGAGGACGGCGAGGTGACCGGCTTGCTCGCCCTGATGCTGCTCACCCACGCCCGGCGGGCGGCCCGGACGACGGCGGCGGGCGACCTGGTGCCGCTGGGCGAGCAGGACCGCAGCGCCTGGGACCGCGACCTGCTCGACGAGGGCACCGCGCTGGCCAAGGCCGCCCTGGCCGGCCCCGAGCTGGGCCCGTACCAGCTCCAGGCCGCCATCGCCGCCACCCACGCCGACGCCGTCACCGCCGAGGAGACCGACTGGGCGCAGGTGCACGCCCTGTACCTGATCCTGGAGCGGATCGCCCCCAATCCGATGGTCACCCTCAACCGCGCCGTCGCCCTCGCCGAGCGGGACGGCCCGGAGGCCGGGCTCGCCCTGCTCGCCACCCTGGACGGGAACCAGCGGATGGCCGGGCACCACCGGCTGCTCTCCGTCCGGGCGCACCTGCTGGAGCGGGCCGGTGACCGGACAGGCGCGTACGAGCACTACCGCCGCGCGGCGAAGGCCACGGCGAGCCTGGCGGAGCAGCGGTTCCTGGAGGCGCGAGCGCGGCGACTGCAGGCGTAGAAGCTACGGGCGCAGTGGCTACGGCGCAGCGGCTACGGGTTCCTGGACACGACAGCTGCGGTAACCACAGGCGCAGTGACTACAGGTGCAGTAACTACAGCCGTCGTAACTACAGATGCAGTAACTACAGCCGTAGTTAGTGGCGTCCGCAGTCGACGCCGCCCGGCTTTCAGCCCGCCCCCAGCGCCGTCCGGTACCAGGGTGCCGCCCCCGCCAGACGGGCCAACGGCCCCGGGCCGGGCGGGCAGGCGGCCAGCCGCCAGACCTCGTGGCTGCGGTACCAGTGATCGCGGGCGATCATCGCCAACTGGCGCTCGGAGACCTGCCCCGGCGTCTTCGCGAGCAGTCGGCGGCACTCCTCCCAGGACAGCGCCGGGCCGTCCAGGGCGGGCAGCAGGCCGAGCCCGGCCAGCGCGTCGAGCAGGTCACCGCTGCGGACCGGCTCCGGGTGGGCCGCGTGGTGGACGCCCGCCACCGGGGCCGGCGCGTCCAACGCGAGCGCGGTGATCAGCCGGGCCAGGTCCGTGCGGTCCACCAGGGAGATCCGGACGTCGCCGCCGGCCCAGCGGCCCGGTACCCGCCTGGCCAGCTCGGCCAGGCCGGGCACCACCCAGCGGTCACCCGTACCGGTGACCAGCGCGGGGCGCAGCACCACGGCACCCGCCGCCAGGGCGTGGCCCTCACCGACCAGCCTGGTGCGGCTGGCCTCGGACAGCGGCGCGGCGGGCACCTCGTCGACGCCGATGCCCGCGTGCGGGCCCTCGCCGTACACCGCCGTCGTCGACAGGTGGACGATCCGGCCGATCCCGGCCCGGCCGGCCGCCGCCATCACCGCCGCCGCGCCCCGGTCGTTGACCGCCGCGCACTCCTCGGCGCCGCCGCCGACCAGCGAGGCCAGGTGGAGCAGCACCCCGGCGCCCGCGCACAGCTCGGCCAGCGCCGCCCGGTCGGCGAGGTCGCCGCGCACCCAGGCGGTGTGCCCGTCCGCGACGGGCTCCCC
Organism: Kitasatospora sp. NPDC101108; assembly: GCF_055584725.1. Classification (NCBI taxonomy): domain Bacteria; kingdom Bacillati; phylum Actinomycetota; class Actinomycetes; order Kitasatosporales; family Streptomycetaceae; genus Kitasatospora; species Kitasatospora sp. NPDC101108. The sequence continues at coordinate 149,853 of NZ_JBVJLM010000009.1, read as the reverse complement.
GCGTACCAGCGCCCGCACCGGGACGCCGCGCGCCGCGAGGGCCGCCCGTACGGCCGAGCCGATGAAGCCGGTCGCCCCGGTGAGTGCGACCGTGGTCCGTGCCCCGGGCCGCTGCGTCGCCGCCATGGCTGATTCCTCCCTGCCGACCGGCCGGTCAGTCTAGTCACGACGCCGCGCACCGGAGAGCCGCCCGGGGAGCCGCCGGCGAGCCACCCGCGGCCGCTCGCACCGGGCTTGCGCGGATCCCGTACGGAGCCCGTACGGAGCCCGTACGGAGGGGGCGGCGGTACGGCCGAGGTAAGGCCCACCTAGGCTGTATGCCAAGCAAAACGGGCGAACCGGACCCCCAGCGGGGACCACGAGGACGGAAAGCGGGACCCGCCGATGGGCGACGGAATGTCAGGAATGCACCACCACGGCGGGATGACCCGACTAGGCCCGTTCAGCCTCTCCCCCGTGTGGACCTGGTCCCCGGACTGGGTGTTCCTGCTCGGCGGCCTGGTCGCGCTGGCGCTGTACCTGGTCGGCGTGGTCCGGCTGTACCGGCGCGGCGACCGCTGGCCGGTCGGCCGGGTCATCGGCTGGGTCGCGGGGATCGCCAGCATGCTGCTGGTCACCTGCAGCGGGCTGAACGACTACGGCATGGTGCTGTTCAGCGCGCACATGATCCAGCACATGGTGCTGTCCATGCTGACGCCGATCCTGCTGCTGCTCGGCGCCCCGATCACCCTCGCCCTGCGCGCGCTGCGCCCGACGGGCAAGGGGCGGCCGCGCGGGCCGCGCGAGCTGCTGGTGGCGCTGCTGCACAGCCGGTACGTCCGGGTGGTCTCGCACCCGGCGTTCACCATCCCGCTGTTCATCGCGAGCCTGTACGGGGTCTACTTCACCCCGGTGTTCGACATCCTGATGGAGTACCGCCTCGGGCACATCTTCATGATGGTCCACTTCCTCATGACCGGTCTGGCCTTCTTCTGGCCGATCATGGGCGTGGACCCGGGCCCGCACCGCCCCGGGCACGTGATGCGGATCATCGAGCTGTTCATGGGGATGCCGTTCCACGCCTTCTTCGGCGTGGCGGTGATGATGGCCAGCCACCCGCTGGTCTCCACCTTCACCGTCCAGGGCGCGCCACCCGGGACGGACCTGCTGGAGGACCAGAAGCTGGCCGGCGGCATCACCTGGGCGTTCGGCGAGATCCCGACCGCGCTCGTGCTGATCGCGCTGGTCTACCAGTGGATGGGCTCCGAGCAGCGGCAGGCCCGCCGCCGCGACCGCGCCGAGGACCGCAGCGGTGACGCCGAGCTGGAGGCGTACAACGCCTACCTGGCCTCGCTCCACAAGGGCGGCGGCCGACGCCCGGCGGCCCCCGCCACCCCGGCCGCCCCCGCCACCCCGGCCGCGCCCGCCACCCCGGCGGCCGACGCCGGCTGAGCCCCGCCGCCCGGAGCGCCCCGAACGTCCCGCCCCCTGGAGCCCACGTCCTCGCCGAGGACGTGGGCTCCGTCCTACCGCCCTCCCCCACGCCCCGGAACGGTGCCTCCACCGGCCGCGTTCGAGGGGTATGCGCGCCCTGCTCACACCCGCCGCCCTGCTCGGCGGGTACGTCCTGCTCTGGCTGCTCGGGTTCCTCGTCTGCGCGCTGCACCAACGCCTACGGCGGGTGCCGGTCGGCACCGACTACCTGGTCGTCCTGGGCGCCGCGCTGGACGGTTGCGTACCCGCGCCGACCCTGGCGGCCCGGCTGGACGCCGCGCTGGACCGCCTCGCCGCCGAGGAGGCCGCCGGGCACGCCCCGCTGCTGCTGGTGACCGGGGGCAAGGGCCCGCACGAGGAGTGCACCGAGGCCGGCGCGATGGCCCGCTACCTGGTCGTCCGGGGCGTCCCGGCCGAGCGGATCCGGCGCGAGGAGCGGGCTGTGAACACCGCCGAGAACCTGCGCTTCAGCGCCGCCCTGATGGCCGCCGAGCGCCCCGGCTACCGCTGCACCGTCGTCACCAGCGGCTTCCACACCGTCCGCTCCGCCGTGGCCGCCCGCCGGGCCGGCGCCCACGGCCGGGTGCTCGGCGCGGACGGGCCGCTCGCGCACGGCCCGTACCAGCTGCTGCGCGAGGCGGTCGGCACGGCCCTCGCGCTGCCGCGCGCCAACGGCGCGGCGCTCTTGCTGCTGACCGGTACCGGGGTGGTGCTGGGGCTGGCCTGAACGGGCCATTGGATCATGCCGCCCGGTCGGTCAGTATGAGGACGGAATCCGAGCGCGCAGGGGGCGGCCATGGCAGAACCGGAGAACGGCTGGAGCCCGCTCCAGCGGGTCGGCGGCGCGATCAGCGTACTGGCCTTCGCCACGGCGGTGGTGGTGGCGGCCATGGCCGCCCGGGACTGGACGGTGGACGACCCGGCCTGGCTCGGCGCACGCCTCTGGGTGGTCGGTCTGGCGCTGCTGGCGGGTGTGCTCGGCCTGGTCCCGGCGGTGGGCTGGTTCGAGGCGGGCACGGGCCTCGTGCTGTTCCTGTTCTTCGCGGTCCCGGCCGTCCTCGACACCGCGCTGACCACCAAGGTCGTCCAGGACGTCCGGCAGTGGCTGCGCACCGACCGGTCGGTCACGGTCACCCTCAACGGCTGCCACCACTCGGACACCCGGACGGACATGGTCGACAACTACCCGGTCACCAGCGAGGTCTACACCTGCACCTACTCCTGGACGACCGGCGGGCGGAGCTGGGAACAGGTCCGCCCGGCCGACGGGGACCACCGCGACGGCTACCGGACACGGATGTGGACGGACCCCTCGACCGGGGAGCTCGCCGACCACGACGCCCTCGACATCGCCGTCAAGGTCGTGCTGACCGGCATCGTCGCGGTGCCGGCCCTGGTCTTCGGCCCCGGAGCGGTCCTCGCGATGCACGAGTCCCGGCTGCTCCGCCGGCCCGCCCGGAAGGTCCGCGACGCGGCCTGACACGCGGGGAGGCCCCCGGATCCGCCGCAGCGGACCCGGGGGCCTCCCGGTGCTTCAACCCGCCCGGTGTCAGGCCAGGCTGGCGATCGCCTCGTTGAAGGTCTTCGACGGGCGCATCACCGCCGCGGCCTTGGCCGGGTCCGGCTGGTAGTAGCCACCGAGGTCGACGGCCGCACCCTGGACGGCGATCAGCTCGTCCACGATGGTCTTCTCCTGCTCGGTCAGCGCCTTGGCGAGGCCGTCGAAGGCCTTGGCCAGCTCGGCGTCGGCGGTCTGCTTGGCCAGCTCCTGGGCCCAGTACATGGCCAGGTAGAAGTGGCTGCCGCGGTTGTCGATGCCACCGAGGCGGCGGCTCGGCGACTTGTCCTCGTTGAGGAAGGTGCCGGTCGCGCGGTCCAGGGTGTCGGCCAGCACCTTGGCGCGGGCGTTGCCGGTGGTGGTGGCCAGGTGCTCGAAGCTGGCGGCCAGCGCGAAGAACTCGCCCAGGCTGTCCCAGCGCAGGTAGTTCTCCTTGACCAGCTGCTGGACGTGCTTCGGGGCGGAGCCGCCGGCGCCGGTCTCGAACAGGCCGCCGCCCGCCATCAGCGGGACGACCGACAGCATCTTGGCGCTGGTGCCCAGCTCCAGGATCGGGAACAGGTCGGTCAGGTAGTCGCGCAGCACGTTGCCGGTGACCGAGATGGTGTTCTCGCCGCGGCGGATGCGCTCCAGCGAGAACATGGTGGCCTCGACCGGGGACTTGATCTCGATCTGCAGGCCGGTCGTGTCGTGCTGCGGCAGGTAGGTCTTGACCTTCTCGATCAGCACGGCGTCGTGGGCGCGGTTCTCGTCCAGCCAGAACACCGCCGGGTCGCCGGTGGCGCGGGCGCGGGTGACGGCCAGCTTGACCCAGTCCTGGATCGGCAGGTCCTTGGTCTGGCAGGCGCGGAAGATGTCGCCCGGCTGCACGGCCTGCTCCAGCACCACGTTGCCCTCGGCGTCGACCAGCCGGACGGTGCCGGCCGCCTCGATCTCGAAGGTCTTGTCGTGGGAGCCGTACTCCTCGGCCTTCTGGGCCATCAGGCCGACGTTCGGGACCGAGCCGATGGTGGCCGGGTCCAGGGCGCCGTTGGCGCGGCAGTCGTCGATGACGGCCTGGTACACGCCGGAGTAGCTGTGGTCCGGCAGGACGGCGAGGGTGTCGGCCTCCTGGCCGTCCGGGCCCCACATGTGGCCGGAGGTGCGGATCATGGCCGGCATCGAGGCGTCGACGATGACGTCGCTCGGCACGTGCAGGTTGGTGATGCCCTTGTCGGAGTCGACCATGGCCAGGGCCGGGCCCTCGGCCAGCTCGGCGTCGAAGGAGGCCTTGATCTCGGCGCCGTTCGGCAGCTTGTCGAGGCCGGCCAGGATGCCGCCGAGGCCGTTGTTCGGGTTCAGACCGGCGGCGGCCAGCGCCTCGCCGTACGCGGCGAAGGTCTTCGGGAAGAAGGCGCGGACCACGTGGCCGAAGATGATCGGGTCGGAGACCTTCATCATGGTGGCCTTGAGGTGCACCGAGAACAGCACGCCCTCGGCCTTGGCGCGGGCGACCTGGGCGGCCAGGAACTCGTTCAGGGCGGCGGCGCGCATGACCGAGGCGTCGACGACCTCGCCGGCCAGCACCGGGACCTTCTCGCGCAGCACGGTGGTGGCGCCGTCCTGGGCGACCAGCTCGATGCGCAGGGCGCCGTCGGCGGCGATCACGGTGGACTTCTCGGTGCTCGCGAAGTCGTTCTCGCCCATGGTCGCGACGTTGGTCTTGGACTCGGCGGTCCAGGCGCCCATGCGGTGCGGGTGGGTCTTGGCGTAGTTCTTGACCGACTGCGGGGCGCGGCGGTCGGAGTTGCCCTCGCGCAGGACCGGGTTGACGGCGCTGCCCTTGACCTTGTCGTAGCGGGCGCGGACGTCCTTGTCCTCGTCGGTCTGCGGGTCGTCCGGGTAGTCCGGCAGGGCGTAGCCCTGAGCCTGCAGCTCGGCGATGGCGGCCTTCAGCTGCGGCACGGAGGCCGAGATGTTCGGCAGCTTGATGATGTTGGCGCTCGGGGTCTTGGCGAGCTCGCCCAGCTCGGCCAGGGCGTCGCCGATCCGCTGGGCCTCGGTCAGACGCTCCGGGAAGCTGGCGATGATCCGCCCGGCCAGGGAGATGTCACGGGTCTCCACCCGCACACCCGCCGTCGAGGCGTACGCCTGGACCACCGGCAGGAACGAGTAGGTCGCCAGGGCCGGAGCCTCGTCGGTGTGCGTATAGATGATGGTCGAGTCAGTCATCGGTACTCCGCTTCACGTCTCCAACGTCTTGACGTCAAGATATCTCGTCCCGGGCCCCTCGCTCCACCTCCCCCCGCCCCGGAGCGTGCGCCGGTCGGTTCCGGGGGCGCCGGGAGGGCCGACTCCACCGTCGTCCGCGAGCGCCCCGGGGGCAAGCGGAGGGCTCCTGGTACGTCCCGGTCAGGCGGCGGACGGCCGGCGTTCCGGAACCCGTCGGGTGATGTTCGGCTGCCCGGGACAGAGGCGTAGTCCAATCGAATGAGTCGGGTGTCAGGAGTGCGTCAATGCACCACGCCATTCGGTCAACGCTGCGTCAGGACCGGCGACGCGCGGCCCGACCCGACCTAGCGTCGGGACAGAACAGTTCCGGCAGCCACCACCACCCCACCCGGGAGCATCCGCATGGCCCGCGTCGTCTGGCACGTTCCGGTCACCACCAACGCCACCGGAAGCACCACCACCCTCCGCCTCTTCCGCACCCGCGACGGCCGCCGCTGCGCGGTGGGATTCAGCAGCCCCGAGGCCCTCGCCGCGCTCCTCGGGCCGGAGCAGGCCTACACCGAACTCGGCGAGCCCGCCCTGCGCACCCTCACCAGCCCGCTCGGCGTCGACACCCTGGTGCTCGACCCCCGCCTGGTCGCCCCGCCCGTCCCCGCCTCCGCCACGGCACCCGCCGCCGCACCCGCCCCGGCCCCGGCCACCCAGCTCCAGCCCCGGTGACCGCCCCCCTCCACCTCGTCCCGGACGGCTTCACCCCGGCCCCGGGACGCCCCGAGCAGGCCCGGGCCCTGCACGCCGTCGCCCGGATCAGCCACGGACCGGTCCCGCTCGACTTCGACCGCCTCGCGGCGGAGTTCCCCGCCGTGCAGAGCGGCCTCGCCCTCGCCGGCGACGCCGACCTGGAACTCCGCCTCGCCTGCTCCGGCCCCGATGAACTGCGGGCCGTCGCCGCCGCCCTCCACCGCGCGGGCGCCACCAAGGTCCGCATCGACCTGGTCCTGCGCGCCCTGACCCCGACCCCGGTAACCCTGCGGCCAGTGCCGTAGCCCGCCGCCCAGCCGCCCCCGCCCCTCACCGGAGAGGGCCGGGGGCGCTCACCACTTCCGCCCCGGCCCCTGTGGGGGCCCAGCGGCTCCACACCGGGCGGCGGTTCTCGGCGCGACCGGAGGCCGACTACCGCCGTGTGTCACTCGAAACCGGGGCGCGGGTCCGGGTTGACCGCCTGGCCGTCGATCTCCGCGCCCCAGGCGTCCTCGCCGCTCGCGTCCACGCAGTAGCCGCTGCCCTCCACATGGCCGCCTGCGGCCCGACAGGTGTCGGCGGTGACATCGCGCCGACCGCCCGCCGCCGCATACGCGGCCGGCGCTGCGGCGCCCACGGCGAGGAGGACGGCGATCGCGGTCGTGACGGCCACCCGGGCCGCGCGTGAGGTTTTCATGCCGCCACGACAGCACGGCACCCGGCGCCCGGCGACCACAGCTCGCCCGCCCGGGTGGACACCACGCCGGACCGGCGACGGACGACCGCACGGCCCCGAACCGCCCCGAGGGCCGGAAGCCCGGGTGCCCGTCGGCCGGGCCGCCGGGCAGCGCCGGCCCGGAGCCAGGAGGCCGCGAGCGAACGGGGCCGCAAGCCGGAAGGCACGACAGCCAAAGGCACGACAGCCGCAGGCACGCCGCCGGGGGCGTGCCTGCGGCTCCGCAGCCCGTCAGGGCCGGGTCAGCGCCGCGATCGCCGCCAGCAGCAGTGCGGAGCCTGCCGCCAGTCCCAGGGTGAAGGGCTCACCGAGGAAGAGGACGCCGATCACCGCCGCGGTGGCCGGCTCCAGCAGGACCAGTACCGAAGCGGTGGTGCCCGGTACGGTCGTCAGGCCGCTGAAGTACCAGCGGTAGGCGAGCAGCGTCGGCACGGTTCCGAGGAAGAGCAGGGCTCCCCCGGTCAGCGCCGGCCGGCCGAGGGTCGGCAGCAGGCCCTGGAGCGCCGCGAAGGGCAGCAGGCAGAGCAGTCCGGTGGTGAAGGCGCCCGTGCTCGCGCGGGCCGAGCCGCCGCCGCGGGCCCACAGGGTGAGCCCGCTCTGACCGGCGCCCGCGAGCACCGCCAGGGCGACGCCGAGTGCCGGGCGCGGTCCGGCGGCGGGTGCGGCGACGAGCAGGGCGAGCCCGCCGAGGGCGAGCACGACGGCGGCCGTCGACCGCCGGGTGAGGCGTTCGCCGAGCAGCAGGTGGGCGCCGAGGCTGGTGAGCACCGGTCCGGCGCCGATGGTGATCAGGGTGCCCAGCCCGAGGCCCGCGTAGTGGACGGAGCCGAAGTAGGCGCACTGGCTCACGGCCAGCCCGAGGCCGGTCAGCACGGTGGATCCGGGCTTCCCGGAAGGGCGTTCCGAGGGCAGCAGCGCCAGGCAGAGGGCCGCGACGCCGAAGCGCCAGCAGGAGACGGCCACCGGGCCGAGTCCGCTGGTGCGCATCAGCAGTGCGGCCACGGCTCCGCCCACCCCCCAGGCGACGGCGGCGGCGGAAATGGACAACAGGCCGTGCCGGAACGGCACGGCGGCGTGCGAGGTCATGCGTCGTACTCCACGATGGTTCGCCGGTTCTGGTCCGCGGGGTACGCGGGCGGCAGCCATCGCCCCGGGCACCGAGGGGGCTCTCCCGCTCGGCCGGGTCAGGTGGGTACGCCGCCCGCTAGCGGGCCGGCGGGGGGAGGATCACGAAACGCACGGGTCCAGGCTACGCCCGCCCGTCGGCGATCTTCTCGGGCCCCTTCCGCCGCACTACGGTCGGTCCGGACGACCGATCCGCACCCCACAGGCGAAGGAGCCGACGATGGAGCAGCTGACGTACGACGAGGTGGAGGCCGCCGGGCGGCGGATCGCCGGGCGGGTGCGGCCGGTCGCGGTGGCGCCGGGGGACGACGGCGGCAGGACGTGGCTGGCGCTGGAGTTCCTGCAGCACACCGGCAGCTTCAAGGCGCGCGGTGCGCAGAACTTCCTGCTCGCCCACGCCGAGGCGGGCACCCTGCCACCGGCCGGGGTGACCATCGCCTCGGGCGGCAACGCCGGGCTCGCGTGCGCCTGGGCCGCGCGTGAACTGGGCGTCCGGGCCACGGTGTTCCTGCCGGAGACGGCTTCGCCGGTGAAGCTGGACCGGCTGCGCTCGTACGGGGCGCAGGTGAGGCTGGTGGGCCGGGAGTACGCGGACGCGCTGGCGGCCTGCGAGGAATTCGCTTCCGGCAGTGGGGCGTTGGCCTCGCACGCGTACGACCACCCGCTGATCGCGGCGGGTGCGGGGACGGTCCTGGACGAGATCCGCGCCAGGGTCCCCGGCCTGGACACGGTGGTGGTGTCGGTGGGCGGCGGCGGGCTGTTCGCCGGGGTGGCGGTGGCGGCCCGCGAGCACGGGGTGCGGGTGGTCGCGGTGGAGCCGTCCGGGAGCCGGGCGCTGAACGCGGCGCTGGAGGCCGGTCGCCCGGTGGACGTCCCGGTGGCCTCGGTGGCCCAGGACGCGCTGGGCGCCCGCCGGGCCACCGCGCTCGCCGTGCAGGCGGCCGGGGCGTCGGCCGGGCATGCGGGGGTGCGCTCGGTCCTGGTGGAGGACGGGGACATCGTGGCGGCCCGCCGCCGGCTCTGGGAGGAGCGCCGGATCGCCGTGGAGTACGCGGCCTCCACCGCGCTGGCCGCCCTGGACCGGGTGGAGGGCGAGCGCATCGCCGTGCTGCTCTGCGGCGCCAACACCGACCCCTCGGACCTGCTGGATTGACACTCCGTCAGGGCGGAGCCCCGGGCGCCGGCGGATGACTATGCAGCGGCCGTCATTCTCATAAACGCCCGGGGTGGTCAATGGTGCATGATCGAATCGCGAAGCTCAATTCCCGCTCAGATGGCGGACCTACTGGCGAGTCACGTAACAGACAACTGAACAGAATGCCTCCTACCTGCGCGGATATCAGGCAAAGAAAGTAAACATTCAGTAATGAAATCTGTGCAGAGGTCTCTGAATAGCCCTACTGTGTGGCAACTCTCCGCGCTCCGACCCACTCCCCGGAGCCCCCACACACAGAGAGATCGCCCATGGCTTCCCTCAACCAGATCTCGCCGCCCGACCAGGGCTCCGGCACCGCCGGGACCGCACACCGGTCGCTCAAGCGCCACGTCGGGCTCGTCGGCCTCATGTGGGCCTCGGTCGGCTCGATCATCGGCTCCGGCTGGCTCTTCGGCGCCAAGAGCGCCGTCACCGCCGCCGGACCGGCAGCCGTCATCTCCTGGGGCATCGGCGCCGTCGGGATCGTACTGCTCGCACTCGTGCACGCCGAGCTCGGCGGGCTCTTCCCGGTCTCGGGTGGCACGGCCCGCTATCCGCACTACGCCTTCGGCGGCCTGGCCGGCATGTCCTTCGGCTGGTTCTCCTGGCTCCAGGCGGCCACCGTGGCACCGATCGAGGTCGAGGCCATGATCGGCTACGCCAAGGACGCGCCCTGGGCCAGCGGGCTGCAGAACGACAACGGCACCCTCACCACCAGCGGTTTCATCGTCGCGACCGCGCTGATGGCGGTATTCGTCGCGGTCAACTTCCTCGGCGTGAAGGTCCTCGCCCGGACCAACAGCATCGCCACCTGGCTGAAGATCTTCGTTCCTCTGCTCACGATCTTCATGCTGGCGATCACCAGCTTCCACAGCTCCAACTTCACCTCGCACGGCTTCGCCCCGTTCGGCGCCAAGGGCGTGCTCGCCGCGATCAGCACCAGCGGCATCATCTTCGCCCTGCTGGGCTTCGAGCAGGCCATCCAGATCGCCGGTGAGAGCCGCAACCCCAAGCGCGACATCCCCCGCGCCGTGCTCGGCTCGGTCGCCATCGGGACCCTGATCTACACCCTGCTGCAGGTCGTCTTCATCGGCGCGCTGCCGGTCACCGCCTTCGCCGACGGCTGGGCGAAGCTGGACTTCCCCGGCATCGACGGCCCCTTCGCCGGTCTGGCCACCCTGATCGGCCTCGGCTGGCTGTACTACGTGCTGAAGGTCGACGCGGTGATCTCCCCCGCCGGCACCGGCCTGATCTACACCACCTCCACCTCGCGCATCTCCTACGGCCTGAGCCGCAACGGCTACGCGCCGCAGAAGTTCGAGCAGCTGGACAAGAACGGTGTGCCCTGGTTCGGCCTGATCCTGTCCTTCGTGACCGGCGTGATCTGCTTCCTGCCCTTCCCGAGCTGGCAGCAGCTGGTCGGCTTCATCACCTCCGCCAGCGTGCTGATGTACGCCGGCGCCCCGCTGGCCTTCGGCGCCCTGCGCCGCCGGCTGCCCGACCGCGAGCGCTCCTACCGCCTGCCGCTGGGCAACGTGATCTCCCCGGCCTCGTTCGTGGTCGCCAGCCTGATCATCTACTGGGCCGGCTGGCAGACCCTGTCCCGCCTGGGCCTGGCCATCGTGCTCGGCTACGCCCTGCTCGGCGGCTACGCCGCGTACGCGATCAAGAAGGGCCTGCCGAACGCGCCGCGGCTCAACTGGAAGGCCGCCCAGTGGCTGCCGGTCTACCTGGTGGGCCTCGGCCTGATCTCCTGGCAGGGCGGCTTCGGCGACGGCACCGGCCGGATCCCGATGTGGTACGACATGGGTCTCGTGTCGGTGTTCTCGCTGGCCATCTACTACTGGGCGATCCGGGTCGCCCTGCCGGCCGAGGAGATCGAGCGCGAGGTCGCCGACGTCGAGGTGGTGGACGCCGGCGGGCACTGATCACCCGATCACCCGATCACGCCATCATGTGATCACCTGATCGACACCTGACGGGACGGGCCCGCCGGTCGCTGAGTCGACCGGCGGGCCCGTCCGCGTGCGCTTCCCTACAGGTCCAGGACCGCCCGGAGGGCGGCCTCCACCTCGGCCTCCGGGTCGGCGGCCGGCCCCGGCGAACGCCAGGCGACGAAGCCGTCCGGGCGCACCAGCAGCGCGCCGCCGGGGTCCAGGCCGTGCAGCGCGGCGAAGTCCGTACCGGGCTCCGGGGCCAGGTCGTCCTCGGCGCCGTCGCCGATCCGGTAGGCGTCCAGCGGGACGGCCAGCCGGTCGGCCGCCCGCCGGGCGCCCTGCTGCCAGGCCGTGCCCCCGGGGCCGGTGAGCAGCACCATCGCCTGCTCGTAGAGGTCCAGCGTGGACAGCCGTACGCCCGCGCGCAGCAGCCACTGGTGCGGGGCGCGGCTGCCGGGCTCGCCGTTCGACTCGAAGGTCTCCGGGACGACGGCGCCCGCCGGATCGGTGCCGAGCACCGCGCCGCGCGGATAGCGGTAGCCGAGCGCCACGGCCAGCACCCCGGCCTGGCGGCCGACGCCCGGGACCACCGCGTAGCCGGGGTGGCTGTGCTCGGCGGAGCGGGCCGAGGCGCGCTCGCTGGTGACCTCGGCGACCGGGCGGCGCTCCTGCCCGTACGTCTCCAGCAGGCCGGGCCCGGCCCAGCCGCACAGCACGGCGGCCAGCTTCCAGGCCAGGTTGTGGGCGTCCTGGATGCCGGTGTTGGAGCCGAAGGCGCCGGTCGGGGACATCTCGTGGGCGGAGTCCCCGGCGAGGAAGACCCGGCCGACGCCGTACCGTTCGGCGACCCGTTCGGCCGCGTGCCAGGGCGCCCGGCCGGTGACCTCGACGTCCAGTTCGGGCAGGCCGACGGCGGTGCGGATGTGCCGCTCGCAGCGCTCGTCGGTGAAGGCCTCCAGCGGCTCGCCGCGCTCGGGGTGCCAGGGCGCGTGGAAGACCCACTCGGTCTGGTTGTCCACCGGCAGCAGCGCGCCGTCCGCCTCCGGGTTGGTCAGGTAGCAGGCGATGAAGTGCCGGTCACCGACCACCTCGGCCAGCCGCTTGGCGCGGAAGGTGATGCTGACGTTGTGGAACAGCTCGCCCTTGCCGGTCTGGCCGATGCCGAGCCGGACCCGGGCCGGGCTGCGCGGGCCGTCCGCGGCGATCAGGTACTCCGAGCGCACCACCCGCTCCTCGCCGGTCTCCCTGCTGCGCAGCAGGGAGGTGACGCCGTCGGCGTCCTGCTCGAACGAGACCAGCTCGGTGCTGAAGCGCACGTCGCCGCCGAGCTCGCGGGCCGCCCGCAGCAGCACCGGCTCCAGGTCGTTCTGGCTGCACAGGCACCAGCCGCTGGGGCTGAACCGGGCGAGCCTGCCGCCCGGGTCGATCTCCCGGAACAGCCACTCCTGCTCCTCGCCGGTCAGCGAGGGTGCCTGGAGGATGCCGTGGTTCGGGGCGAGCACCGAGGCCGCCTCGCGGATCGCCGGCTCGATCCCGGCGACCCGGTACAGCTCCATCGTGCGGACGTTGTTGCCTCGCCCGCGCGGGTGATGCGAGGTGTCCGCGTGCTTCTCGACGAGCAGGTGCCTGACACCCAGTCGGCCGAGGAACAGCGAGGCCGACAGCCCGACCAGGGAGCCGCCCACGATCAGGACCGGCACCCGGTCGTCAACCTTCGGATTCATCAATTGCTCCACCCTGTAAGGGGATTCCGCGGCGCGGCAGCTGGAATCGGCGCCGCCCTCGACGGGCCCGCTCAGCCCGGGGCCCCTCTCTTCCATCCCCCACCCGAGGGGGGCTGTGCCGCCTCTTCGCCCGGATGGCCCGCAAATCTCGCGCCGCGCCCGGTGGGCCGCTCACGATCGACCTCAGGCCTGGCGCCCAGGGCCTGTCCTCGAACTCCTGTCGTCCGCCCGAAGCCCCGCAGACGGGAGTGAGAAGACAGGCCCTGGGCCCGGGCCGACCACCACCGCACCCCCTCCCCCAGGCCGGGAGCACCCGCCGGACGCGGCCGTCAAGGGCCCGCCGCGAGCGGCCGAGAGCAGAAAGTGGATCATGACAACTCTGTCCGAACCGCAGCCGAAGCAGCACGAAGAGTCCGACACCCGGCTGAGGGTGGTGCTGATGCTGGAGATCCAGGACGGCGCCCAGCAGCGTTTCCTCGATGTCTACGAGCAGCTGCGCCACCAGGTGGCCGCGGTGCCCGGCCACGTCAGCGACCAGCTGTGCCAGTCCATCAACGACCCCCGCCAGTGGCTGATCACCAGCGAGTGGGAGGACCAGGAGACCTTCCTGGAGTGGGTGGACAGCCCGGCCCACCGCGAGATGGTCAAGCCGATGCACGGCTGCGTCAGCGACAACTTCCGTTCGCTGCGCTACGCCGTCCTGCGCCAGACCTCCGCGGCCGGCTCCACCGGCGACCGGGCGCCGATCGAGGTGCCGCCGGGCATGCCGCGCAGCGAGCCCGCCGGACACGTCGGCCCGCCCAGGGCCGAGCCGGGCCCGGACGGCGTGGTGCGCCACGCGCTGACCTTCACGGTGAAGCCCGGCACCGAGGCCGAGGTCGCCCGCATCCTGTCGGCGTACGCCTCCCCCAAGGCCGAGGTCGACGAGCACACCCGGCTGCACCGCACCTCCCTGTTCATGCACGGCAACCGGGTGGTGCGGGCCGTCGAGGTGGTCGGCAACCTGGGCGACGCGCTGCGCCACGTGGCGATGCAGCCCGAGGTGCGGGCGGTCGAGGAGGAGCTCAACCCGTACCTGGAGGAGGCCCGGCAGTTGGGTGACCCGCAGGCCGCCCGCGCCTTCTTCGCCAAGGCGGCGCTGCCCGCCCGGCACCAGGCGATCGCCAGCTCCCCCACCTCCGGCCGGCTGCACCGGCACGCCGTGCTCTACCCGGTGCGCCCGGGCCGCGGGCAGGCCGTCGCCGAGCTGCTCTTCGACCACGACAACCTCGCCACCGCCGACCCGACCGGCCCGGTCGCGGCGGCCACCGTCTTCCAGCGTGACGACATCGTGGTGCGCCTGGTCGACCTGCGGGTGCCGGCCGAGGCCGACCCGGCCGCCGCGCTCGGAGTGGCGGGTGACCAGGAGGCGGCCGAGCTGGCCGGGATGCTGGAGCTCGGCCCGAACGGTGACCTGCGCACCGTCGCCGGTCTGAGCGCCTTCCTCGCCGCCCGGGCCATGAGCCCGGTCACCGACCGCAGCTCGCTGAGCGACTGACGCCCAGCCGACCCCACCGGAGGAACACCATCATGACCACGCAGTACCCGAGGATCATCAACGTCGACGAGGCCCCGGAGAACCGCCGCCACGGCGCCGAGCTGCGCACCATGCTCACCCCTCCCAGCTGCGGGGCGACCAGCGGCTTCATGGGCCTGGCCATCATCAAGCCCGGGGAGCAGATCAACGAGCACTACCACCCGTACTCCGAGGAGTTCGTGTTCGTCGTCTCCGGCGACCTGGAGGTGGACCTGGACGGGAAGGCGCACCCGCTCAAGCCGGACCAGGGCCTGATGATCCCGATCAACATGCGCCACCGCTTCCGCAACGTCGGCAAGACCGAGGCCCGGATGGTCTTCCACTGCGGCCCGCTCGCCCCGCGCCCCGACCTCGGCCACGTCAGCACCGAGGAGTCGGCGACCTCCGGTCCGCCGGAACACGCCAAGGTGGGCTCGTGACGCGGCGCGTCGCCGTCACGGGGATCGGTGTGGTCGCGCCCGGAGGGATCGGGATCCCGGCCTTCTGGGACCTCCTGACGGCCGGCCGCACCGCCACCCGGGGCATCACTCTCTTCGACCCGACCGGGTTCCGCTCCCGGATCGCGGCCGAGTGCGACTTCGACCCGCAGGCCCACGGGCTCGGCCCCGAGGACGTCCAACGGGCCGACCGCTACGTGCAGTTCGCGATGGTCGCGGCCGCCGAGGCGGTCGCCGACGCCGGGCTGGACCTGGCCGCCGAGGACCCGTGGCGGATCGCCGTCTCGCTCGGCACCGCCGTCGGCGGCACCACCCGGCTGGAGCACGACTACGCCCTGGTCAGCGCCGGCGGGGCGCGCTGGGACGTGGACCACCGGCAGGCCGAGCCGCAGCTGCACCGGGCCTTCGCGCCCAGCACGCTGGCCTCCGCGGTGGCGGAGCGGGTCGGCGCGCACGGCCCGGTGCAGACCGTCTCCACCGGCTGCACCTCCGGCCTGGACGCGATCGGCTACGGCTTCCAGGCGGTCGAGGAGGGGCGCGCCGACATCTGCGTCGCCGGCGCCTCCGACTCCCCGATCTCGCCGATCACCGTCGCCTGCTTCGACGCCATCAAGGCCACCAGCGAGCGCAACGACGATGCGGAGCACGCCTCCCGCCCCTTCGACGCCCACCGGGACGGCTTCGTCCTCGGCGAGGGCGGCGCCGTCCTGGTGCTGGAGGAGCTGGAGCACGCCCGCCGCCGTGGCGCCCGGATCTACGGCGAGGTCGGCGGCTTCGCCACCTTCGGCAACGCGTACCACATGACCGGCCTCACCAAGGAGGGGCTGGAGATGTCCCGGGCGATCGACCACGCGCTCGACCACGCCCGGGTCAACCGCACCGACGTCGACTACGTCAACGCGCACGGCTCGGGCACCAAGCAGAACGACCGGCACGAGACCGCGGCGGTCAAGCGCTCGCTGGGCGACCACGCCTTCGCGACGCCGATGAGCTCGATCAAGTCGATGGTCGGGCACTCGCTCGGCGCGATCGGCGCGATCGAGGTGGTCGCCTGCACCCTGGCGCTGGCCCACGGCGTGGTGCCGCCCACCGCCAACTACGAGACGCCGGACCCGGAGTGCGATCTCGACTACGTGCCGCGCACCGCGCGTGAGCTGCCGCTGAGCCACATCCTCTCGGTCGGCAGCGGATTCGGCGGATTCCAGTCCGCCGTCGTGCTCAACAGAACGGGGTGAATGCCATGACGTCACGTCAGCAGGGCCGCCGGGCGGTGGTCACCGGCCTCGGCGTGGTGGCGCCGAACGGCGTCGGTGCCGACGCCTTCTGGAAGGCCACCAGGCAGGGCGTGAGCGTCCTCGACCGGATATCCCGCGAGGGCTGCACCGACATGCCGCTCAGAGTCGCGGGCGAGGTGCGGGATTTCGATCCGCAGTCGGTGATCGACAGCCGCTTCCTCGTACAGACCGACCGCTTCACCCACTACGCGATGGCGGCCGCCGACCTGGCGGTGGCGGACGCCGGGTTCCGGCCTGATCCCGAACAGCCCTACGCGGTCGGCGTGGTGACCGCGGCCGGCTCCGGCGGCGGCGAGTTCGGCCAGCGCGAGCTCCAGCAACTCTGGGGCCAGGGGCCGCGGTTCGTCGGCCCGTACCAGTCCATCGCCTGGTTCTACGCGGCCAGCACCGGCCAGATCTCGATCCGCGGCGGCTACAAGGGCCCGTGCGGGGTGGTCGCCAGCGACGAGGCCGGCGGCCTGGACGCCGTCGCCCACGCCGCCCGCTCGGTCGAGCGCGGCACCGACGCCGTGGTGGTCGGCGCCGCCGAGGCCCCGTTGGCGCCGTACTCCATGGTCTGCCAGCTCGGCTACCCCGAGCTGAGCCTGGCCGACCGGCCGGAGGCGGCCTACCTGCCGTTCACCGCGCAGGCCTGCGGCTTCGCCCCCGCCGAGGGCGGCGCCATGCTGCTGCTGGAGGACGAGCAGGCGGCCCTGCGGCGCGGCGCCAACGTCCGGGCGTACCTGGCCGGGCACGGCGCCACCTTCACCGGCGCCTCCCGCTGGGAGGAGTCCCGGGAGGGGCTGGCCGCCGCGATCCGGACGGCGCTGGACGAGGCCCGGATCGCGGCGGAGGAGGTCGACGTGGTCTTCGCCGACGCGCTCGGCGTCCCCGCCGCCGACCGGGCCGAGGCCCTGGCGCTGGCCGACGCGCTCGGCCCGGCCGCCGAGCGCGTCCCGGTCACCGCTCCCAAGTCCGGCACCGGAAGGGCCTACTGCGGCGCCCCGATGCTGGACATCACCGCCGCCGTACTGGCCATGGAGGACGGCGTGCTGCCGCCCACCCCCAACGTCACCGAGGTCTGCCACGACCTCGCCCTGGTGACCGGCCGCGCCCGCCCGGCCGAACTGCGCACCGCGCTGGTGCTCAGCCGCGGGCTGATGGGCTCCAACTCCGCGCTGGTGCTCCGGCGTGCGGAGCCGTCCTGAACCCCCCGTACCCCCGATCCGCTGAACCCTGGAAGGGAAACCCGTGAGCAACACCCTCAGCTATCCCGAGCTGGCCGCCCTGCTCCAGGCCCGGGCCGGCGTCACCGTCGCCCCCGAGGACCTGGCGAAGCCGGGCGCCCAGTTCGACGAGTTCGGCGTCGACTCGCTCGGACTGCTCGGCGTCGTCGGCGAGTTGGAGAACCGCCACAGCCTCAAGGTCACCTCCGGCGCCGAATCCGCCAAGACCCCGGCCGAGTTCATGGAGCTGGTCAACAGCTCCCTTTCCGCGAAGGCAGGCGCCTGAGATGCCCGGACACACGGACAACGAGATCATCATCAACGCTCCGCTCGACCTGGTCTGGGAGATGACCAACGACCTGGAGAACTGGCCGGAGCTGTTCAGCGAGTACGCCTCGGTCGAGGTGCTGGAGCGCGACGGCGACCGGGTGCGGTTCCGGCTCACCATGCACCCGGACGAGAACGGCAAGGTGTGGAGCTGGGTCTCCGAGCGCACCACCGACCGATCCTCGCTCGCGGTCAAGGCCCGCCGGGTCGAGCCCGGCCCGTTCGAGTTCATGGACATCCGCTGGGAGTACGCGGAGGTCCCGGCCGGCACCAGGATGCGCTGGATCCAGGACTTCGCGATGAAGCCCACCGCCCCGGTGGACGACGACGGCATGACCGACCACATCAACAGGAACTCCCGGATCCAGATGCAGCTGATCCGCGAGAAGGTCGAGAAGCGGGCGGCCGAGCAGTGACCGACACCCACCGCGCCCTCATCGTCGCCCGGATGAAGCCCGGGGCCGCCCCGGACATCGCCGAGGTGTTCGCCGACTCCGACCGGGGCGAACTGCCGCACCTGATCGGCGTCACCGGCCGCAGCCTCTTCCAGTTCGGCGACGTCTACCTGCATCTGATCGAGGCCGACCGTCCGCCGGGCCCGGCCGTGGCCAAGGTCCTCGGCCATCCGGAGTTCCGGAGCGTCAGCGACCGCCTGACCGCATTCGTCCAGGCCTACGACCCGGCCACCTGGCGCGAGCCGAAGGACGCGATGGCACGAGAGTTCTACCGCTGGGACCGCTGAACCCGGTCCCGTCTGGGCCCGCCCCCGGCCGTGCGCCGGGGGCGGGCCCATGCGCGCGCCCGGGTACCGTCCCGGGCGGCTCAGCCGGGCGCGTACGGCCGGTTGTACGGCCGGGTACGGCGGGGTGCGCGCGGCCGGGTTCGGAGGCGTGGGCGCGGGCGGATCACCGGGGTTCGGCCCTTGGCGCCGCGCGGCCGGGCTCACCCGGGTGCGCACCCGTACCATCCGACACCGCCACGGGTTCACCCGGATCGCCGGGGCAGTCGGGTGAACACCGCCGCAGCACCACCCGAAGGGCTCACAATCCGTGCCCGCTCCGCCACTCTCCGGTGGCACGCGGCCCCGCGGTGGTTGACGGTGGATCAGGCGCCACTTTCCGCGACTCCCCTTGACCGGCACCGTGCCGGCGGTCGCGGTCCGCGCCGGAAGGAATCATCCTCATGCGTTCTGCACGCACGCTGCTCGCCGGAGCGGCTGTCGCCGCCGTCCTCACCGTCGGCGCCCCCATGGCCTTCGCCGACGGTTCCTCGGACCAGGGCAAGAACCTCACCTGGCAGGAGAAGCAGTCGGACAAGGGCGGCTCCGACAGCTCCAGGGGCTACGACGAGCACAAGGGCTCCGACGAGCACAAGGGCTCGGGCGAGCACAAGGGCTCCGACGACAAGGGCTACGAGCACAAGGGCTCGGACGACAAGGGCTACGAGCACAAGGGCGACGACAAGGGCTACGGGGGCAAGGAGGACGAGCACGGCCCGCACGGCGGCGTGCACACCGGCGGCGGCGGCCTGGCGCTGTCCGGCGGCGGCCTCGCCTCCGGCGCGGTGCTGCTGCTCGGCGGCCTCGGGGCGGGCGCGTACGCGCTGCGCCGCGGGCGCCGCACCTCCGGTGCCGCCGCGGTCTGACACCTGACACCGCCGCCTCTGGGCGCCCCCCTGGCGGGTGGGCGCACGGGGGCGGCGGGTCGTTGTGGAGAAAAGGCACGTGCCGAAGGACTTCGAGCGGAGGACAGGAAATGACCGGCGGTCCCGGCTCCGGGTGGACCCGGCTGCTGCGCGGCGGGATGGGCGCTGCGGCGGTCGGCCTGCTGCTGATCTACAACTCGGTGGACACCGGGCCGGGCGGCGGCCCGGTCTCGGGCCAGGCCGCTCCCCCGGCGGCCGTCGCGACCACCTCTCCGGGCCCGGCGGCCGCCGCCGGGCAGACGGCGCCCGCGGCCGCCTCGGGCGTACCGGCGCTCAAGCGTTCCCAGCCGACCCGGCTGCGGATCCCGCAGATCGCCGTGGACGCGCCGTTCACCGAGCTCACCCTCAACCCGGCCGGCCAGCTCAACGCCCCGCCGCCGGACGACAAGAACCTGGTCGGCTGGTACCGCGACGGCGCCTCCCCGGGCGAGCGCGGCAGCGCGGTCGTGGCCGGGCACGTGGACACCACCAAGGGCCCGGCGGTGTTCCTGCTGCTGAGCCTGCTGATCCCGGGCAACAAGGTCGAGGTGAGCCGCGCCGACGGCACCGTCGCGGTGTTCGCCGTCGACTCGGTGGAGACCTTCGCCAAGGACGCCTTCCCCGACAAGAAGGTGTACGGCAAGACGCCGGACGCCCAGCTGCGGCTGATCACCTGCGGCGGGACGTACGACAAGAAGAAGCGGGACTACCTGGACAACGTGGTGGTCTTCGCGCACCTGGAGTCCTCGCACAAGGCCTGAGGCCGGCACGTCGGACGGCCGCTGCTCCCCGGTGGGTCGGGGAGCAGCGGCCGTCGTCGTGTGCCCTCGCGGGCGGCGCCCGGGTCAGACCCGGACGGTGGCCTCGAAGGCGTGCAGGTAGGGGTTGACCGGGCGGACGGCGACGACGTCGAGGCCGGCCTCCTCCATCAGCTGGACCATGCTCTCCTCGGAGTGCTTGGCGCCGCCGACGTTGAGCATCAGCATCAGGTCCATGGCGGTGGTGAAGCGCATCGACGGGCTGTTGTCGACCAGGTTCTCCACCACCACGACCCGGGCGCCGGGACGGGCCACGGCGACCACGTTGGCGAGGGTGCGGCGGGTGCTGTCGTCGTCCCACTCCAGGATGTTCTTGATGATGTAGAGGTCGGCGCGGACCGGGATCGCCTGGCGGCAGTCGCCCGGGACGAGGCGGGCGCGGGCGGAGAAGGCGCCGCCGTCCTGGAGCCGGGGGTCGGCGCCGGCGACGACCTTGGGGAGGTCGAGCAGGGTGCCGTGCAGGGCCGGGTGCTTCTCCAGCAGGCTGGCCAGCACGTGGCCCTGGCCGCCGCCGATGTCGGCCACCGAGTCGATGCCGGTGAGGTCCAGGTACTCGGCGAAGTCCTGGGCGGACTGCCGGCTGGAGGTGGTCATCGCCTTGTCGAAGACCTTCGCCGAGTCGCCCGCGTCGCTGTGCAGGTAGTCGAAGAACTCCTTGCCGAACAGCTCGGGGAAGACGTTGCGCCCGGAGCGCACCGCCTCGTCCAGCTTCGGCCAGGCCTCCCAGGTCCACGGCTCGGTGCACCAGAGGGCGATGTGCCGCAGGGAGTTGGGGGCGTCCTCGCGCAGCAGGCGGGACATCTCGGTGTGCTCGAACTGGTCGTCGCCGGTCTCGGCGAAGAGCCCGTAGCAGGTGAGCGCGCGCAGCAGGCGGCGCAGCTGGCGGGGTTCGGTGTCGAGCCGGGCGGCGAGTTCGGTGACGCCGGCCGGGGTGTCGTCGAGGACGTCGGCGACCCCGAGCCGGGCGGCCGCGCGGACGGCTGCGGCGCAGGCCGCGCCGAAGACGAGCTCGCGCAGCCGCATCGCGGCCTGGGGGGTGGTGTTGACGGGGGCGGTGGTCATGGATGGTCCTTCCCGATCGGGGGCGTCAGCAACGGCCGGACGGCTCGGAGACCGCGCAGGTGTTGCGGGTGAAGGTGTTGGCGGTGCCGGTGTCGCGGTCGGCGAGGTCGGCCGGACCGTTGCCGCTCAGCTTGTTGTCGGCGACGGTCGCCCGGGTGTTGGGGATGCCGACGACGCTCTTGAACAGGACGATGCCGCCGGAGAAGTCCGTCGTGCCGACGTTGTCGCGGACCTCGTTGTCGGTGACCCGGGTGTCCTCGGTGCCGGTGAGCACGATGCCGGCGCCCTGGATGGCGCCGAGGCGCGGGTTGGCCGGGCAGAACTTGTTGTTGCCGACGACCCGGTTCTTCCGGACGTCGAGGTCCCCGGCGCGGGGCACGCCCTCGTCGCCGACCACGAAGACGCCGGCACAGTTGCCGCTGATCTCGTTGCCCTGGACGGTCAGCGCGCGCAGTCGGCGCACGGTGACGCCGACCCGGTTCCCGGAGAGCTCGTTGCCCTCGACGACGGTGCCCCCGGTGTCGGGCGCGCCGCCCTCGCGGTAGGCGTAGTTGGCGAGGAAGACGCCGGACTGGCCGTTGTCGGTCGCGCGGTTGCCGAGGATGGCGGCCTTGGTGGACATCTCCTGGCTGATGCCCTGCTGGCCGTTGTCGTGGACGTAGGTGGCGCGGACGGTCAGACCGGTGGTGCCGCCGGCGTCGATGCCGTTCTTGGCGAAGCCGGTGACGGCGAGGGCCTCGATGGTGACGTCGGACAGCGGGGCCGCCTCGGTGCCGACCACGCAGACGCCGTGGCCGGCGGTGGCGCAGGCGTTCTCGGTGCCGGTCCCGGGGGTGATCACGCTGGCCGGTCCGGCGCCGCGCAGGGTGAGGCCGGGGGTGGTGATGCGGACGCTGCCGCGGTAGGTGCCTGGGAGCAGTTCGACGGTGTCGCCGGGCTTGGCGGCGTCGACGGCCCGCTGGATCGAGTCGCCCGGCCGGACGAGGTGCATGGTGCCGCCGGCGGCGTGGGCCGCGGGTGCGACGGCCAGGGTGGTGAGGGCGGTGGTCAGGGCGGTGGCGGCGGCGGTGGCCGCGGCGAGGTGGTGGACCCGACACATGGACATGAGTGGTGACCTGTCTTTCGGCGTGCGCGTTGGGGCGGCTTGGCGGTTCGGCGGGTGGGACGGGTGAAGCGGTGGGACGGATGGGACAGGTGGGACGGGTGGTGACGATCTTCTGGCTGTTCGGGGAATCGGTCCGACCCGCTGTGCGCGGGTGGTGACGGACGGTGAGTGCGACCGAGTCGACGGTACGGGCGCCCCGCAGGGGCCGCCACCAGGGCTGGGCTGCCGGACTGACGGGGCGTCGGCCGCTGGTGGGACGGCCCGGCGTGGCGTACCCGTCCGCCGGGACGACGGGCCCGCGCGCCGTCGCCGACTCGGCCCGTGGCATCCTCGGGGGCATGAGCACCGCGCCCGCCCCGTCCGCCGCCGCCCGCCGCAACCCGATCGGGGCCCACGTCCCGGTGGCCGGCCGCGGCCTGGCCGGGACGGGTCTGGCGTACGCGGCGAAGGTCGGCGCCGAGACGGTGCAGGTGTTCGTGGCCAACCCGCGCGGCTGGGCCACTCCGGCCGGCAGTCCGGCGCAGGACGAGGCGTTCCGCTCGGCCTGTGCCGAGCTGGGCATCCCGGCCTGGGTGCACGCGCCATACCTGATCAACTTCGGCTCGGACAATCCGGCCACCCGGGAGCGCTCGGCCGACTCGCTGCGGCACTCGCTGCACCGCGGCCACGCGATCGGCGCGCTCGGCGTCGTGCTGCACACCGGCTCGGCCGTCGGCACGGCCCCCGGCGGCGGCTCGCGGCGGGCCGAGGCGATGGCCCAGGTGCGCGCCGACGTCCGGCCGCTGCTGGACGAACTGGACGCGCTCGGCGACGACGCGCCCTGGCTGCTGCTGGAGCCGACCGCCGGCCAGGGCAGCTCGCTCTGCTCGCGGCTGGAACAGCTGGCCGAGTACGTGGAGGCGCTGGACGGGCACCCCAAGGTGGGCGTCTGCCTGGACACCTGCCACGCCTTCGCCGCCGGGCACGACCTGGCCGCGCCCGGCGGGGTGACGGCCGCGCTGGACGCGCTGGCCTCGGCGGCCGGCCCGGGCCGGCTGCGGCTGATCCACGCCAACGACTCGGAGGACGTGGTCGGCGCCCGCAAGGACCGGCACGCCAACATCGGTGCCGGGATGATCGGCGCGGAGCCGTTCCGCGAGCTGTTCGAACACCCGGAGACGGCCGGGGTGCCGCTGCTGGTGGAGACCCCGGACCGCAAGCACGGCGGGGACGGCACCGGACACGCGATGGACATCGCGGTGCTGCGGGAGCTGCGCGAGCGGGCGGCCGTTCCGGCCTGAGACCGCTCCCGGCACCGCAGCGGCGGCCTCCGGGGCGGGCGGGCAGCGCCGAGCCCGGGGGCCGACGGGCGGCCTCCGGGCTCGGGGTGCGGGCGGGGATCAGCAGCCGCAGTCGCTCTCGCTCTCGCTGTGCTCGTGGAAGTTGAACCAGTTGGCGTGCGGGCCGAACAGGCCGACGCCCGCGGAGCCGGACTCCAGGCTCTGGCCGGACTCCTGCGACTGCATCGGCGTGTGGCCCCCCGCCATCGCCGAGGTCGGGACCGCCACGACGGCACCGGCCACGGCAACGATCACGGCGAGCTTGCGGATGTTCCCACGAAGCGACATCTGATGTCCTTTTGGTTCGTCTCTGTGGTCCTCAACCCGGGCCCCCGGACGGCCAGTTCGAGCCGAATCGACGGGGCCGGGCGGCGCCCCACCGGGGAGGCGCCGCGCCAAGGCTGGCACACGGACGCGCAGCCGGGACGCGCGCCGCAACCGGGCTGGGGCATCCGGGTGACACATCTCCCCCGGCCGGAGGAACGCGCCGGACGAAAGCGGTCGTAGGCCGTCGTTCCGGGTCGAACGGCGGCTCGGAGTGCGCCGGACGAGTGCCCGTCCGACCGGCGTGCGACCGCAAGTCTTGCGGTGATCCGCCGGGCTGGATGAACAAATCCCGTCGATTTGGTGCAAGGTACCGCCCGGTCCGAGCATGAACGGTCGCTCCACCGAGCACGAGCAGGACCACGAAAGGCGCACCACCCTCATGCAGACCAGCCCCGCCGCGACCCGGCAGGCGACCCAGCAGGCGGCCCGACCGGGCGGCCCGACCGGTGCGGCCCCGGTCACCCCCGACCCCGCTCCCGCTCCCGCCCCCGTGAAGGGCCGCCGCTTCGGACTGCCGACCGCCACCGCCCTGGTGATGGGCAACATCATCGGCGGCGGCATCTTCATGATCCCGGCCGCCGTGGCGCCGTTCGGGACGGTCAGCCTGCTCGCCTTCGCCGTCCTCACCGTGGGCGCGATCGCGCTGGCGCTGGTCTTCGGACAGCTCGCCCGCCGCAACCCGCGCACCGGCGGGCCGTACGTCTACGCCCGCGAGGCCTTCGGGGACTTCGCCGGATTCCTGTCGGCCTGGTCGTACTGGATCACCACCTGGGTCAGCAACGCCGCGCTCGCCGTGGCCGCCGTCGGCTACCTGGACGTGCTGGTGCCGATCGGCCACAACCGCGTGCTGGAGATCACCACCGCGCTGGCCTTCCAGTGGCTGCCCGCGCTGGCCAACCTGGCCGGCACCCGCTTCGTCGGCGCGGTCCAACTCGTGTCCACCGTCCTGAAGTTCATCCCCCTGCTGCTGGTCTCGGTGGGCGGACTGTGCTTCTTCGACCCGAAGAACATCGGGCCCTTCGACGGCAGCGGCCAGGGCTGGATGGGCGGGATGACGGCCTCCGCGGCGATCCTGCTGTTCAGTTACCTGGGCGTGGAGTCGGCCGCGATGAGCGCCGGGCAGGTCCGCGACCCCGAGCACAACGTCGGACGGGCCAGCGTGCTCGGCACCAGCGGCGCCGCCGTGGTCTACCTGCTCGGCACCCTCGCGGTGTTCGGCACCGTCGCGCACCAGCGACTGGTCGACTCCAGCGCGCCGTTCTCGGACGCCATGAACGCGGTGTTCGGCGGCACCTGGGGCGGCACGGTGATCGCCGTCGCCGCGCTGATCTCGATGACCGGCGCGCTCAACGGCTGGACCCTGCTGGCCGCCCAGGCGCCGTACGCGGCCGCCCGGGACGGGCTGTTCCCGGCCGCCTTCGGCAAGGAGAGGCGCGGCGTGCCGACCTTCGGCGTGATCGTCAGCGTGGCCCTGGCCTCGGTGCTGACCGTCGCCAACTTCGCCAGCGGCGCCAAGGGCGCGTTCGACATGCTGGTGCTGGTCACCACCTTCACCGCCGTCGTGCCCTATCTGCTGTCCACCGCCGCCCGGTTGTACTGGCTGGTCCGCGGCGCCACCGAGAAGGTCGACGGCCCGCACCTGGTGCGCGACGCCGTCCTCGGCCTCGGCGCCTTCGCCTTCTCGCTCTGGCTCCTCGCCGGCGCGGGCTACGCGGCCGTCTACCAGGGCGTGCTGTTCCTGTTCGCCGGCATCCTGGTCTACGTCTGGATGGCCGGCCGCCGCCGGACCCGGCCGGAGGGCGACGCCCGCTGAGCTCCCTGCGGAAGTGGCCCCGGAGCGCGGTGTACCGCGCACCGGGGCCACTTCTCGTGTGCCGGGTGGCGGAGGGGCCCAGGCCGCCGCCGGCGCCCCAGATCCTCGTTCACGCCTGTGCGGCCGTCTGCTTCGCACCCGGCGTGGCGGAGCCCGGAAGGAGCATGAGGCGACTGGCGGTCCGGTTGATGTCGATGGGCAGGGCGTCGCCCCGCAGGCAGTCCGCCAGCGGGCCGTCGGCGACGAGGTAGAGCTTCGCGTCCCGGTCGCACAGGACGTCGACCAGGTTGGCGAAGCGCTGCGCCGCGTCCCTGCTGCCGGACGTCAGCTCCGGCAGTCCGGAGAGCACCCAGGTGCCGAACCGGTCGGCCAGGCCCAGGTAGTCGATGGTGGAGGTGCGCTCGTCGCACAGCTCGTGGAAGTCGAACCAGACGAGGTCGTCGCGCACGGCGCGGGCCACGAGGTCCCGGCCGCCGATGTCGATGCGCTGCCGCTCACCGTCGGTAGGCGGTTCGAGCCCGGCCTCGCGCAGCTGCTGGTCGGTGCCGGGCCAGATGTAGGCCCCGCGCTGGAACTGCGAGCGGGCCGCTCCGGTGGTGCTCTCCGCACGGTAGTCCTGCGGGCCGGCGACCTCCAGGACGTCCAGGTTGCCTTCGAGCAGCTTGATGGTCGGCTCGAACATGTGGTGGTGGACCGGGTTCGGCAGCAGCCCGTCGGGCGGGTAGTTCGAGGTGGTCACCAGGGTGACCTTCTGGTCGAACAGTGAGGTCAGGACGCGGCCCATCATCATGGCGTCGCCCGGGTCGTGCACGTGGAACTCGTCGAAGAACAGCAGCCGGCAGTCGCTCAGCAGCTCGGCGACGGCCAGGTCGCACGCGTTCCGGTCCTTGCGGTGCAGGGCGTAGACGGTGTGGAACTCGCGGAAGAACTCGTGGAAGTGCACCCGGCGCTTGTTCCGCACCGGCAGCGCTTCGTAGAAGACTCCGGTCAGCCAGCTCTTGCCGCGCCCGACCGGCCCCCACACGTAGAGGCCGCGCGGCTGCTTCCCGCCGAAGAAGCGGCGTCGGCCGGACAGCTCGGCGGCGAGCACGGAAAGCCGCTCGGCCGCGGCTTTCTGCGAGGCGTCGAGAACGAAACCCGCTTCCTCGGCTGCGCGCTCGAACTTCTCGATCAACTGACGGCCCCCCGGTTCCGGTCTGAACAATGCCGAAGCCGGTGACGGTTTCTCATCGGCGAGCGGTCGTGATCCTGCCAGATGCCCACGCCCTGCGACAATGCCCTCCCGGGGAGTGATGATCGCCACCGTCGTCGGCCAACCTCGCAGGTGGAACACTGTGCGCCATGGAAGAGCTCGACGAGCGACAGTTGGGCGTCGACGAGATCACGTCGCCCGCACCGACCGGTCACGGGCATCACAACCAGGTGCGTCAAGGGCGGCACAATTCGCGGGCCCGGGCTGCATGTCGTACGGCCGACGCGGAACTTCCGAACCATGTTCGGCACCGAACTGAACCTGGATCAGTTGAGTCAAGCACTGTTCTTCACAGTTGACCTGACGGCCAACCATGCTGTCGCCACGCGGGCCGCATCGGTCGGCCGACCCGACGCGGGTCGACCCGGGCGGCTTCGGCCCGGACGGCCTGTCGAGGCACCGGGCGTCCGGGGGTGTGGTCCGGTGCCCGGTGCCTCGTGTGTCGCCGTTCGGGGCGTCAGTCCGTCGCCGCGGCGCGGCGGCGACGGCGCACGCCGAGACCGGCGGCGCCGGCGGCCAGCAGTGCGGCTCCGAGCGCCGGCAGCTGCCAGGACGTCCAGGGCGACTGCTCGCCCGGGGCGGCGGCCGACGAGGCCGTCGGTGTCTGCGTCCCGGCTCGCGCTTCGGGCTGGGCCTGGGGCGGTGTCCCGGCCTCGGATCCGGCCGTGGATCCGGCCGTGGATCCGGCCGTGGACCCTGTGCCGTCGAACAGACCGAACCCTCCGGCGAGCCCGTTTCGGTCGTAGCCGGACCCGGGGAGCTTGTCCGCGTAGCGGCCGGCCACCAGCTTCTGGTAGGCGGCCAGCGGGAGGCTCTGTTTGCCGCCGAGACCCGTGGTGGCCTCGGTGTTGAGCGGTTCGACGTCGGCGCTCGCGGTGAGGCGGTACCAGGCGTGGATCTGCGGCTCGGTGAAGGTGCGGGCACCGGCCGTGGCCCGTTCGGCGAGCGTGAGCTCGTTGTCGCCGTCCCGGATGCCGGCGATCCGCCAGCCCCCGCGGTTGTCCGGCGGGGCGAGCAGGACCGCGGCCTGGTGACCGTCGGCAGCGCTCACCCGCGAAGCGAGGTAGGACAGCCTGAGCGCGTTCTGCGGTGTCGGCTGGGCCTTGCCCTTCACGAAGTCCACCGACAGCTCGTACATCGGAACCGGGTCCTTGAGCTCGAACGACGGTGGCGCGGCCACCGCGTTCGGGGTGTTCGGCCGACCGCCCGTACTGCCGCCGTCGGCACCGGTCGCGGCACCGGTCCCGGTGCCGGGACCGCCGCCGGGCGAGACCGCGGTCCTCGCGGCGCCGAGGAAGCGGGAGACGGTGTCGTGCGTCCGGCCGGAGTGCAGCAGCTGCTGGGCGGCGCCGTAGTCGGGGGCATCGCCCCCGCTGTCGGCCCGGGCTGTCGTGGTGGCGGCGCCGACGCTCACGAGCGCGGCGGTGGTGAGGGCAACCGCCTTCAGTGTCCTCATGGTTGGTTGTCTCCTCACGCGTGGATGCCGACCCGGGAGTGGGTCCACCGGAACGAGCCGTTGCTGACGTAGGTGTCGAAGTTCCACCAGGTGTACGTCTGCGTGCTGGGCCACGGGTCTCCCACGGCGATCATGTTGCTGGTGCTGTCGTAGCCGTAGATGACGTTCATGTGCCCGCCGCCCGAGGTCCAGCCGATGCGCACCGCGAACGGCCGCCCGTTGGCTATCTCGTTGGTGACCTCGCTGAACGAGGCGTTGCGGTTCAGGTCGTAGCCGCTGTTGCGGAAGCCCATGGCGGACAGGCCGTTGGCCATGTCGTCGAGCGTGGCGGGCCGGTCGTTGCAGTCCAGCCAGCGGCCCTGCTGGGCGAGGCGGCAGAAGTCGTACTGGTTGTACTGGTGGTAACCCCAGTAGGTGGCGACCGTCAGGCCGGACGCGTCCCAGCACCACTGGTCCTGGACCTGCTTCTGCATGGTGATGTCGAGCGCCGTCCAGCTGGTGGGCCGGGTGGAGCCGCAGACCGGCAGGTTCCCGGTGTCCTCGCTGATGAAGGCGTCGGCGACGTAGTAGCCGCCGGACCAGATCCAGCGGTTGTCGTTCTCGACGGTGTCCCCCGTGGTACGGCAGATCATCGGGATGCGGTCGCCCGGCGCGGCCTGACCGGAGACCCGGGCCGAAAGCGAGGGGAGCACACGCTCGTTGACGGTGCTGTAGTTCCCCTGCCCCCCGATGACGGTTCCCTTGACCAGGCCCGCCTGGGCCACGGCGCCGATACCCAGCGCGGCCGCACCGGCCAGCACGGCGCCGGTTGCTGCCACGGCCCATCGGCGTGATTTCCTGCGGTGTCTGCTCATGCGTCAGATCTCACTCCCCGTTAGGTGAAACCGAATGCGGGGGAGTCTGGCAGAGCCGCGTCAGAACCGGAACAAAGGAGTCCGGGGCGCCTTGCGGCCACGCACAGGGACGGCGAGGAGTCATGGGCCAACGGATGCTGCACGAAGGCGACTTGGCGGGCGCCGAGCCAATTGGTCCAGTCCACTGTTATTTTATCGTTATTGTTCCTGAGAAGTCCTTCAGGCTGTGAAATTTCACAGCGTGAGTGCAATGTTACTCACGATGAGGGTTTCAGAAGCGGGGATTCGGAAGTCCGAAGAAGCGCTTATGCGAAGCGAGCGGCGGGACGACCCGACCCGAATAACCCCCCACGAACGGGCCGCCGCCGGGCCCGTCCGTGGTCCTGCCGCACGGGCCCGGCCGGCCACGCGGGCGAGCGGGACGCGCCGGCCGGGCCCTGAGCGACCGCTACCGGGTGGTCGCCGTCGACCAGCGCGGCAACGCCGCCCCGTCAGACCGCCGCGTTACCCGTCAGGGGCGCGGAGGGAGCCGCAGAAGGCCCCGCTGCGGCAGATGACACGACCCTGCGGCCACCAGGATCAGTACCAGTGGTGGTTCTGCCAGAACACCCACGCCTGGTTCGGGCTGCCGTAGCGGCCGTTCATGTACTTCAGCGCCCAGCGCAGCTGGGTGCTGGGGTTGGTTCGCCAGTCGGACCCCTCCG
Organism: Kitasatospora sp. NPDC101108; assembly: GCF_055584725.1. Lineage (NCBI taxonomy): Bacteria > Bacillati > Actinomycetota > Actinomycetes > Kitasatosporales > Streptomycetaceae > Kitasatospora > Kitasatospora sp. NPDC101108. Next base: position 119,920 of record NZ_JBVJLM010000009.1, on the reverse strand, counting down.
ACGCCATCTTGCTGGCGGGCAGCGCCTGCGGCAGGCCGTAGGAGCCGGAGCTGGGGTTGGTGGCGTTGACCCTCCAGCCGCTCTCGTGAGCGATGATCTGGTCGAACGAGGCCAGCTGGTTGGCCGGCACGATCTGCGCGGCCAGCTTCTGCAGGGCGGCGGGGCTGTTGGCGGTGGCGGCCTCCGCCGAGCCGGCGGAGACGGCGGGGACGGCGAGGGTGACGCCGGCCATGACGGCGGCGGCGACGACGCCCTTGAACCGGCGGGTGATCGGGCTGGACAGGCCGAATCGGCTGTTCGCAGACATGCGGTGTTTCCTCTCCCACGCCTACGAGGTGAGCTGTCGGGTTCGGGCTGGAGTTGCCCGGCCGCGCCGAGCGCGGCCTCACCCCTAGCGCTGCCCGGACCGGTCCGGGCAGCGCGACTTACCTGTGGTTCCCCCGCTCCTGCCGCTGATGCTGGTGTTGCGCGTGCCCGCTCGGTCCGGCGACAGGATTCGGCGTTCCGGAGAGTGGGGTTCGTGTGGGGACGAACGAGAGGAAACGTAAACAAACCATCACACGTACGGCAAGGCGGTGTGATGCGTCTCACGCCCAGGCCGAACTCGCAGGCCCGCCCGGCCGGCCGATGGCGGCGGCTCGCGCTCGAACCTGATGCTCCGACACTTCCCCGGGGTCGTACGGAGCGAGGCCGTGCCGGGCCCGGGTGAAGGAATGCCCGGAGATGGAGCAGACCCCTGCCCCCGACCGGAACGGAGTGATCCGTGTCTCTGATCCGAGGGCGTCGGCGTGGCAGCTGGTCCGCTACCGCCGGACATCTGTTGAGGTGGGCTCGATCTCCATAACATCTCGCCATGGAGCTCGAATTCCGGCACCTCCGGATCATCTGCAGCATCGCGGACTGCGGCAGTCTGACGCGGGCCGCCGCGTCCTTGCGGCTGACCCAGCCCGGCCTCAGTGCGCAGTTGGCGCGGATCGAGCGGGCGCTCGGAGCGGAGCTGTTCAGCCGCGCGCAGTCGGGCGTCATTCCGACCGCGTTCGGGGAGGAGGTCCTCAGCCGGGCACGGGCGGTGCTGCCGACCGTCGACGAACTGCTGGAGGTCTCCGCCCTCGCCGCGAGGACGGGCTGGTCGCAGCACCGTTTCCGGCTCGGCTCGGTCAACGCTCCGCTGCTCGGCGGGTTGATCACCGCGATCAGGTCGCACCATCCGGAGGCCGAGATCAGTTCGCGGGGCCAGGGATGCCCCGTCCCGCTCGTCGAGGCCGTCGCGGGCGGCCGGCTCGAAGCGGCCGTGGTGGGCGACAGCCCCGGGTACGAGCTCGCGCTCCCCGCAGGAGTCGCCGGCGAGCCGATAGCCACCGAACCGCTCTTCGTGGCCCTGCCCGCGGCTCATCCGCTCGCGTCGCTGGAGGAGGTCGCGCTGGAGGATCTCGGAGGCGAGGACTGGGCCGCTCCTCGGCCGGACAACGACCGGATCCGTGAGTACTGGTCCAGGACCCTGCTCGTCCTGGGCCATCGCCTTCGTGTCGTCCACGAGGTGGAAGGTCGGCTCGTCCTGGACCTCGTCCGCAGCGGCCACGCGGTGAGCTTCTGCCAGGCCACCTTCGAGGAGGTGCCGGGCATCGCCGTACGGCCGATCGTCGGCGATCCGCTCTGGTACCGGCATGTGCTCGCCTGGCACGAGGAGGGACCGCTCGCGTCGCTGCGTCCTTCGCTCGTGCGGACCGTCACCGAGGCGTACTGGACGGCAGCCGCTCGCAGCACGGTCTACCGGAGCTGGCTTGAGCGCCAGGGGGCCACGGCGCCGGCCACGGGTACGGCTGCCTGTCGAAGGGTGATCTCCGCTCCCTCCGGATGACGTGCCCGGCCCCCGGCACGATCCGTGCGGTGTGGCACCGTGGCGGTGCGGTCGAGGCGATGTCGTGTCGGCCGCACCGCTCGCGAGCCGTTCCGGTGCTACGCGGTCACCACCGGTCGGTCCGGACGATGTCGGTGGACGCGTCGGAGGCGATGACGTGGATCCGGATGCGGGCCGTGTCGTCCTGGAACCACTGGCCGGGCTGCCAGGTCTGCATGTCCGGCGCGGTGCAGTTCCCGGTGGGTGCGGCGGCGTCGGGGTTGGTGACCACCCGGATCGGCCCGTTGCCGGTGGTGGTGGAGGTGTCGACCTTGTAGATGAGGACGCCGGTGGCGCAGGCGTTGCCGTCCGCGCCGACGGATCGGCGGGACTCGGCGACGTAGGCCGTCGTGTCGCCGGTCCTCACCACGGCGATCTTGGTGCCGCCGGGGCGTTCGACGGCCTTCAGGCGGACGGTCCGGCCGCCGGCGGCGGGAAGGCAGGCGACCTGGTGGTCGTCGATCCAGCCGAACTTCCAGCGCTCCCAGCCGGTGTGCTGCGGGGCCGGGCCGGCGATGTTCCCCATCAGGTCCCAGCCGCCGACGTAGCGGTGCACGTCGGTGCCGGCGAAGGCGTACAGGTCGGGCAGGCCGAAGGTGTGGGAGGTCTCGTGGTCGGCGACCTTGTAGCCCCAGTGGTACATGTCCTGGCCGAAGGTGATCGCCCACTTGATCCGCGTGCCGTTGACGGTGATGCCGGCGGTGGTCGGGTCGTAGAGGTAGGTGGGCGAGAAGCTGATCGCGGAGGCGGACCTGGTGGGGACGATGTAGAGCATGTCGTACTTCGAGAAGTCCGTGTACGGGGCGGCGGCCTGGACGGCCTGCTTCACGTAGAGCTCCTGCTGCTCGAAGGTGATGCCGCGCTGGAAGCCGTACGAGGCCGATGTCTGCGGCATGGTGATCCACCGCTTCAGCGGATCGATGTCGAGCCCGACCCGGCCGTAGGAGTCCTGCTTCATCCACTCCTGCGCGGGGGCGAGTACGCGGTAGTAGTCGTCCGGGGATCCGGTGGCCGGGGCGTCGGGGAAGTCGACGAAGAGCATCAGCACGTGCTTGGTGCCGAGCGGCCGCTGGAACTGCGTGTAGTCGGTGTCGTGGCCCTCGTCCGTCCAGCCGGTCCTCCCGGGCAGGGCGCAGCCGGAGGCCGGCGCGGTGGTGGGCTGGGCGGTGTCCGCCAGGGCCGGGGTGCCGGCGACCAGCGGGAGCGCCGCGGCCAGTGCGGCGGCGAGGGGGGTGAGTCTCATCTCTTCGTTCCTTTCCCTACGGCAGGGGGTGGGGTGGTGGGGGTATCAGGCGCGGTCGGCGGCGAGGTCCATCAGGCGGGCGAGGACGCGGTCGCCGGAGGCGGTGACCCCGTCGTGCTGCCACTCGTTGGTGACCCAGGCGCGCAGGGATCCGACCGCGCGGGCGGTGCGCAGGGAGAGGCCGGCATCGACGTACATGTCGTCGTGGTAGACGGCCGCGGCGATCGGGATCCGGTTGGCGGCGAGCCGGGCCGGGTCGTACAGGGCGGGCCAGTCGGTGCGCTCGGCGAGCAGGTGGACGGCCTCGGCGAACGGGCGCAGCCCGGCGATCTCCTCGAACATCCACGGGTAGAACATCTCGCCGGTGAACAGCAGCGGGTCGGCGTCCTCGGCGAACTCGGGGCGGTCGGCCGTGGCCCGGGCGGCGGCCCAGCCGGTGGCTGCGCCCGGGCGGCCGTAGATCGACTCCTGGAGGACGGCGAAGAGCGGGTTGTCCGTGAAGCCGGTCAGGTTCGCCACCTGGTGCAGGAAGGTGGCCGAGGGCGCGCCGTCCGGTTCGAGGGCCTCGTCGAGGAGCCAGTGCAGGCGTTCGAAGCCGTCGCCCATGCCGAGCAGCAGACCCAGCGTGCGCAGTCGCCGGACTGTCAGCCGGTCGCCGTCGGGCAGTTGGGCGGGGCGCCGGGCGAGCCGGTCGGCGATCCGGCGGACGAGCGACCGGTCCTGCGGGTAGCGCTCGTAGTAGGCGTTCACCTTGTCGCGCACGCGAGGACAGGTGGCGGCGTAGACGTCATCGGCGGCGGCGTCGAGGCCGGGCAGGCCGCCGGTGACGTAGCAGGCGCGCAGGCCTTCGGGGGCGAAGGAGAGGTAGCTGAGGGTGACGAATCCGCCGTAGCTCTGCCCGAGGGTCTCCCAGGGTTCGCCCTCGCCGCACAGCCGGCGGCGCATCAGTTCGGCGTCGGCGACGATCGAATCGGTGCGGAAGTGGGCGAGATGGTGGGCCAGTTCACGGGCGGAGCCGAACCGTTCCGCCGCGCGGGCGGTGACCGGGGTGGAGCGGCCGGTGCCACGCTGGTCCAGCAGCAGCACCCGGTGAGTCCTGAGCGCGTGGCCCAGCCAGCCGGCCGTGGCGTTCAGCGGGCGGGGGGACTTGCCACCCGGCCCGCCCTGGAGGTAGAGCAGCCAGGGCAGCCGTTCGCCGGCCCGCACCGGGTCGACGACCTCCCGGGCGAACACCTCGATCGTTCCCTGTGCGGGGTCGCCGTGGTCGAGCGGCACGTCGAAGACGTGGTCGGTCACGGCGAGCCCGGGCAACCGGTACTGGGCGCGGATCACGGTGTCCTCTCCGGGTAGTGGCAGGCGACCTGCTGTCCGAGCGCGATCGTCCGCAGGTGCGGGCGTTCGGCGGCGCAGCGTTCCCCGGCCTTGGGGCAACGGGTGCGGAAGCGGCAGCCGCTGGGCGGGTCCAGCGGGCTGGGCAGGTCGCCGTGGAGCACGATCCGCTCCCGGGAGGCCTCCAGGTCCGGGTCGGGCAGGGGCACGGCGGACAGCAGGGCGTGGGTGTAGGGGTGGGCGGGTCGGGCGAACAGGGTGTCGCGGTCGGCGGTTTCGACGACCGCGCCGAGGTACATCACGGCGATCCTGGTGCTGATCTGGCGGACGGCGCCGAGGTCGTGGGCGATGAACAGGTAGCTCAGCCCGTACTCGTCCTGGAGGTCCTTGAGCAGGTTGAGGATCTGCGCCTGGACGGAGACGTCGAGTGCCGAGACCGGTTCGTCGCACACCACCAGCTTCGGCCGCAGGGCCAACGCCCTTGCGATTCCGATGCGTTGGGCCTGACCACCGGAGAACTCATGGGGGTGCCGGTCGGCGTGCTCGACCGTCAACCCGACCCGGGCGAGCAGTTCCTCGACCGGTTGGTCGGGCTCCAGACCCTGGTAGCGGTAGGCGCCGGTGAGGATCCGGCGAACGGTGTGCCGGGGGTTGAGTGAGGAGAAGGGGTCCTGGAAGACCATCTGCAGGTCGCGGCGGAGCGGTCGCAGGGCCGTCTCGTCCAGTCCGGCGAGGTCACGCCCGGCGAAGTGGATACTGCCCGAGGTGGGCCGCTCCAGGCGGGTGATCAGTTTGGCGACGGTGGACTTGCCACAGCCGGATTCGCCGACCAGGCCGAGGGTTTCACCGGGCCCGACGGTCAGGGAGACTCCGTCGACGGCCGTGACGTGGCCGGCCGACCGCCGGGTCAGGCCGTGTCGTACCGGGAACCGCTTGACCAGGTCCCGCACCTCCAACAGGGCGCTGCGGGCGGCTGCCTGCTCGTCACGCCGGTCGTCCTCGTCCACGGTGTCCCTCCTGATGGCTCGCTCCTTCATGTGATCGCCCCGAGGGTGGGCAGCCGGTCCGGCAGGGGTCCGTCGATGCGCGGCACGCAGGCCAGCAGGCCACGGGTGTACGGCTCCTGTGGGCGGTGGAAGACGTCCCGTACCGGGCCGCGCTCGACCGCGCGTCCCTGGTGCATCACCACGACCTGGTCGGCCAGTCCGGCGACCACTCCCATGTCGTGGGTGATCAGCATGATCGCCGTGCCGGCCTCCTCCCGCAGCTCGCGCAGCAGTTGGAGGATCTGTGCCTGCACGGTGACGTCCAGCGCGGTGGTCGGTTCGTCGGCGATCAGCAGGTCCGGTTCCAGGCAGAGCGCCATCGCGATCATCACCCGCTGGCGCATGCCGCCGGAGAACTCGTGCGGGTAGCAGCGGGCGCGCCGCTCCGGTTCGGGGATGCCGACCCGGTCCAGCATGCGCACCGCGACCTGGTGCGCCTGTTTGCGACCGGCACGGCGGTGGGCGCGGTACGCCTCGGCGATCTGGAAGGCGACCGAGTAGTACGGGTTGAGGCAGGACAGCGGGTCCTGGAAGACCATGGCGATCCGGTGGCCGCGCAGCCGGCGCAGCGCGCGCTGGTCGAGAGCGGTCAGCTCCCGTCCGTCGAAGCGGATCTCGCCGCCGACCCGGGCGTCGCGCAGCAGGCCGAGGACGGCGAGGCTGGTGACGGACTTGCCGCTGCCGGACTCGCCGACCACGCCGAGTACGTGGCCGGCGTCCAGGTCGAGGTCGAGGCCGTCCACGGCGCGGACGCCGGAGCGGAACTCCACGGCCAGGTCACGTACGGTCAGCAGGGTCATCCGAGGGCCCTCACTCTCGGGTCGAGGACGGCGTAGACCAGGTCCACCAGCAGGTTCGCGAGCACCACGAAGGAGGCCGCGAACAGCGTCACGCCGAGGATCACGGGCTGGTCGGCGGAGGCGATGGCATCGGCCGCGAGCTTGCCGACGCCCGGCAGGCCGAAGACGGACTCGGTGATCAGCGCGCCGCCGAGCAGTGCGCCCAGGTCCATGCCGAAGATCGTCACGATCGGCATCAGGGCGGGTCGCAGGGCATGCCGCCGCACCACCGTGATCTCGGACAGGCCCTTGGCCCGGGCGGTGCGCACGTAGTTCTGGCCCAGGCTCTCCAGCATCTCGCCGCGGGTGACCCTGGCGTAGATCCCGGCGTACAACATGGCCAGCGTGACCCAGGGCATCACCATCGACTGCGCCCAGCCCACCGGGTCGGCGGTGAACGGCACGACCTGCGGGTACGGCAGCAGGTCGAGTCGCACCACCAGCAGGTACTGCAACACCAGGGCGGTGAGGTAGATCGGCAACGACACCCCGCCGAGGGCAGCCGTCATCGCGGCCCGGTCCCACAGACTGCCGCGCCGAAGCGCCGACACCACGCCGGCCACCACGCCGACGGCCAGCCACAGCACGGCGGCACCGACGGCGATCGAGAAGCTCACCGGCAGCCGGCTGGTCAGCATCCGCCACACCGGCTGGTTGGTCTGGAAGCTGAAGCCCAGGCACGGAAAAGGACAGTTGACGGCGTGCTCACCGGTACCGTAGGTGCGCCCCGAGACGATGCCGGCCAGGTAGTCGCCGAACTGGGCGGGCGGCGACTGGTCCAGCCCGAGGGTGGCGCGGATCCCGGCGATCCGCTCCGGGCTGCACGCCTTGCCGCAGGCGCCCTGCGCCGGGTCCGCCGGCATCAGGTAGAAGACGGCGAAGGTGGCGGCGCAGATCACCACCAGGATGGCCGCCGTGACGGCCAGTCTGCGCAGCAGGTAGAGGATCATCGTCGTCGGCTCCGGGGGTCGAGCGCGTCGCGGACGGCGTCGCCGAGCACGTTGAAGGCGAGCACGGTGACGAACAGGAAGACGCCGGGGATCAGGAAGTAGGCGGGGTCGGAGGCGTACCAGGGCACGGCGGTGGCGATCATCTGCCCCCAGGACGGGGTGGGGGCCCGGACACCCACGCCGAGGAAGGACAGCCCGGCCTCAGTGGCGATGCAGCCGGGGATCGACATGGTGGCCACCACCAGCACCGGGCCGGTCAGGTTCGGTAGCACCTCGCGCACCAGCAGCGCCCGACGGGAGGCGCCGAGCACCCGGGCCGCCGCCACGAACTCGCCCCGCGCGAGCACCATCGCCTGCCCGCGCACGATCCGCCCGACGTACGGCCAGCCGAAGAACCCGAGCACCACCACCAGCAGCAGCCGGCGGTCCACCCCGGGCGCCGCCGAGATCAGCGCGATCATGAAAATCAGGCTGGGGAAGGACAGCAGCAGGTCCATGGTCCGGCCGATCACGGTGTCGACCCATCCGCCGAAGAACCCGGCGACCAGGCCGAGCGCCGTTCCCAGCACTACCGACAGCACCGTGGCGAGCACCGCGATCAGCAGTGACACCTGCGCGCCGTACACCACCCGGGCGAGCACGTCCCGTCCGTTGACCGGCTCCACGCCCAGCCAGTGCCGGGCGCTGATGCCGCCTGCCGCGCCGCGCGGCAGGCCGCCGAGCGCCGGGTCCACCGCGTCACCGTGGAAGGCGGTCGGCGAGTTTCCGGCGATCCGGGTGATCAGCGGTGCGGCGACCGCGACCAGGATCAGTCCGGCCACCACGGCCAGCGCGAGGGCCGCCGAGCGCTGGGCCAACAGTCGTCGGATCACGGTCACTTGCGCAACCCCAGGGAGACCAGGTCGAGCCGGCCGACGTAGGCGATGTGCCCGTACGCGCCCGCGACGTTCCCGCCGACCAGGACCGGCGCCTTGTCCCACAGGAACGGCACCACCGGGGCGTCCTGCATGATCTGCCGGCCGAGTTGCCCGTACGCCGCCTGGGCCGCCGCCGGGTCGCCCATCGCGGCGATCTCGTCGAGCTGCGCGTCCACGGCCGGGGAGTCGTACTGCGCGTAGTCGTTGTTGCCCTGACCGGTGATCAGGCGGCCGTCGAACACGATCGGCAGGTAGGTCGAGGCGCCCGGCCAGTCAGGGGACCAGCCGGCGATCACCAGGTCGTGCTCCTGGGAGGTGTTGCCGACCGTGCTGTAGAAGGCGGAGGAGCTGATCTCGTTGATCTTCACGGTGATGCCGGCCCGGCCGAGCGAAGCCTGCACCGCCTCGCCCTGCGCCTTGCCGGCCGCCGAGGCGGGCGCGTCAAGGGTCAGGGTGAGGTCGGAGGCGTGGCCCGCCTCGGCGAGCAGCGCCTTGGCCTTGTCCGGATCGCCCTTGCCGTCCTTGCTCGGGTAGGGGTCCTCGGCCTGGTAGCCGAGGGACGGCGGCAACAGGCTGCTCGCCAGGTCGCCGGCGATCGGGCCGCCACGGGTGGTGCGCAGGGCCTCCTTGTCCAGCGCGTAGGCGATGGCCCGGCGCACCCGGACGTCGTCGAGCGGCTTGTGCCCGGTGTTGATGCTCAGGTAGCGGGTGTTGATCGAGTCGCCGGTGACCAGCCGGTTCTTCAGCCGCGGATCGTTCAGAACCTGCCCCACCGATGCCGGGCCGATGGGCTCCATCGCGACGGCGTTCGCGTCCTCCCCCTGCCCGGCGATCAGCCGCTGGTCGACGACCGCCGTGTCCAGGCCCAGGTCGATGACCACCTTGTCGGGCAGTCCCTTGCGGACGGTGTCGGTCGCCGGATCCCAGTCGGTGTTGCGGACCAGGGTGAGCCGCTTCTTGGGATCGAAGCTGTCGATCTTGTACGGGCCGGAGGAGAACGGCCGGGAGTCGTAGGTGACGCCGGTGTCCTTGTCCTGCGGCACCGGAGCGAACATCGGCAGCGACACCGCCGAGCCGAAGTCGGCCACCGGGCGGTTGAGGTGGAAGACGACGGTGCTGTCGTCCGGGGTCCCGATCGAGGCGAGTCCGGCCGGATCCTTGTACGGCCCCTTGTAGCCCTCGCCACCCGCCAACCACATCCGGGCGTACGGCGGCCCTTCGGGAAGCTCGCCGGCGAAGGTTCGCTCCACCCCGTACTTGACGTCCTTGCTGGTGATCGGGCGGCCGTCCTCGAACTTCACTCCGGGCTTGAGGGTGAAGGTCCAGGTCTTCGCGCCCTCGCTCGGGCGGCCGGTGTCGGTGGCCAGGTCCGGCACGATCTTCCCGCCCGCCTGGCCCGGCGCGGCGGCGAAGGTGGTCAGCGTCCGGTAGATCAACCGGCTCACGTCCTCCGAGGACGTGACGTAGTTGCGCGCCGGGTCCAGGTGCTCCAGGTCAAGGGTGGACAGCACGTGCAGCGTGCCACCCTTCACCGCTGCCGCGTTCGCCCCCGCGGCGCCGCCACCGGCGCCACCGCCGCCCGTACAGCCGGCAACCGACACCAGCCCCAGAGCCGCGCCGAGGGCCAGCCCGATTCTTGCGTGTCCCACTTCTCCTCCATGCATGATGTGACATTTCATGCGTGGAAGGAGATTGACCGACCGGACGGCCCGACAGAAGCTCCCAGCCCACCATCACATCGTGTTATGGAGCGTCCCCCTCGGATCTGCACCGGAGGTACAGCGGGCTCGCGAGCACCACCTGACCCGAACGGCTCAGGTGGTCAGGGGCCCGCTGACCCGGATGCCCCACCCGGCAGGCGGCGCAACGGGGTTGGACCTACCGTGCGGTGCGTGGGGGTTACCCGAGCGAGAGGTGTCGAGTGACATGGCTGGGAAGTTCGAGCTGTACAAGGACGAGAGCGGGATGCACCGGTTCCGGCTCAAGGCGAGCAACGGGTCCGTCGTGGTGACCGGCGACCCGCAGGAGAGCAAGGACGACTGCCTGAAGAGCATCGAGTCGATCCGCAAGCTCGCGCCCTACGCGGAGCTCAAGGAGACGGCCGGATCGTCCTGAGGTTCGGACAGCGCTCGGACGCGGGTCGGTGGTGCAAATCGCCGACCCGCGTTCGCTTGTACGACAGATCCCTTTGGCCGGGTGCACGCCGGGCGCGGACACAACACAGGCATGCGCGTCGCCATCGTCACCGAATCCTTCCCGCCCGAGGTCAACGGAGTCGCCCACAGCGTGCTGCGGACGGCCGAGCACCTGGTCCGCCGGGGCCACCAGCCCCTCGTCGTCACCCCCGCCCCGGCCCGGGGCGCCCACTGCCCGCCCCGGGGCTTCGGCGCCGGTGCCGGGGCGGAGCGGATCCCCGTGGTGCACATCCCCTCGATGCCGCTGCCGGGGTACCCGCAGGTGCGGATCGCGCTGCCGAGCCGGCAGCTGGCGGCCGCGCTCGCCGGGCACCGCCCGGACCTCGTCCACCTGGCCAGCCCCTTCGTGCTCGGGGCGCGCGGGATGCAGGTCGCGGCCCGGCTCGGGGTCCCCGCCGTCGCCGTGTACCAGACCGACCTCGCCGGGTACGCCCACGCCTACCGGGCCGGTCGGGGCCTCGGCGAGGCCGCGGCCTGGCGGCGGATCAGGGCCGTGCACCGGGCCGCCGCCCGCACCCTGGCGCCGTCCACCCCGGCCGCCCAGGACCTGACCGCCCACGGGGTGCCCCGGGTGCAGCTGTGGCCGCGCGGCGTCGACTCGGCGCGCTTCCACCCCCGCCACCGCGACGAGGCGCTGCACCGGGCGCTCGCCCCCGGCGGGGAGGTGCTGGTCGGGTACGTCGGACGGCTGGCCCCCGAGAAGCGGGTGGACCTGCTGGCGGCCGCCTCCGCCCTGCCCGGGGTACGGGTGGTGGTGGTAGGCGACGGGCCCTCGGCACCCGGGCTGAAGGCGTCGCTGCCCGGCGCGGTCTTCCTCGGCCGCCGCACCGGCGAGGAACTGGCCCGCTGTTTCGCCACCCTCGACGTGTTCGTGCACACCGGCCCGCTGGAGACCTTCTGCCAGACCATCCAGGAGGCGATGGCCAGCGGCGTACCGGTGATCGGTCCGGCGGCCGGCGGCCCGCTCGACCTGGTCGCCCACCACCGCACCGGGCTGCTGGTGCCGCCCCGGGACGGCACGGCGGTGGCCCGGGCGGTGGCCGAGCTGGCCGCCGACCCGGCCCGGCGGGCCGCGTACGGGCAGGCCGGACGGGCCGAGGTGACCGCCCGGACCTGGGAGGCCGTCGGGGACCTGCTGCTGCGGCACTACGCCGAGGTGCTGGCCGAGCACCGGGGGCTGCCGCCCGCCGTCCTGCCCCCGCGGGAGGCGGCTCCGGGCGAGCCGGTGGCGGCTCCGGTTGTGCCGGTGGCAGCTTCGGGTGTGCCGGTGGCGGCTTCGGGCGAGCCGGTGGCAGCTCCGGGTGCGCCGGTGGCGCCGGTCCTGCCGGAGGAGCTGCCGGCATGACACCCCTGTCCCCCACCGGGCCGTCCCGTACCGGGCCGCTGACGATCGTGCGGCTCGCCAACTTCGTCACCCCGGTCTCCGGCGGCCTGCGCACCGCGCTGCGCCACCTGGGCGCCGGTTACCGGGCGGCCGGGCACCGGCCGGTGCTGATCGTGCCCGGCGCGCGGCGCTCCGAGCAGGAGACCGAACAGGGCCTGGTGATCACCCTGCCCGGCCCGCAGCTGCCGGCCGCCGGGGGCTACCGGCTGCTCGCCGACCGGCGCGCGGTGGCCGCCGAGCTCACCCGGCTCACCCCCGACCGGCTGGAGGTGTCCGACCGCACCACCCTGCGCTGGACCGGTAGTTGGGCCCGTCGGCACGGTGTGCGCTCGGTGCTGGTCTCGCACGAGAGCGCCACCGGGGTGCTGCGCACCTGGGGCGTGCCCGGCCCGCTCGCCGCCGCGGCCGCCGACCGGCTCAACGCCGCCACCGCCCGCGCCTACGACTCGGTGCTCTGCACCACCGACTGGGCGGCCGCGGAGTTCCGGCGGATCGGCGTGCCCAACCTGGTCCGGGCCCCGCTCGGGGTGGACCTGGCGGCGATGCGGCCACTGCCCGCCGCCGCCCGGGCGGCCCGGCGGGCCCGCTACGCGGCGCCGGAGGACGTGCTGCTCGTCCTCTGCTCACGGCTCTCCGTGGAGAAGCGTCCCGAGCGCGCGATCGAGGCGCTGGCAATGCTGCGGGCGCGCGGGCTGTCCGCCGTCCTGGTGGTGGCCGGGACCGGCCCGCTGCGGGAGCGGCTGGCCGCCCGGGCCGCGCGACTTCGGCTGCCGGTGCGTCTCCTCGGGCACCTGGACGGGCGCGCGGAGCTGGCCGACCTGCTGGGCTGCGCGGACGTCGTGCTGGCGCCCGGACCGGTGGAGACCTTCGGGCTCGCCGCGATGGAGGCGCTGGCCTGCGGCACGCCGGTCGTGGTCAGCCGCTCCTCCGCACTGCCCGGGCTGATCGGCCTCGCCGGGGTCGCCGCCGCCGACACCGGCGCCGGATTCGCGGGCGCCGTCCGGCAGTTGCTGGCCCGGCCGGAGGAGACCCGGCGGACGGCCGCCCGGGCACAGGCCGAACGGTACGGCTGGCCGGCCGCGGTGGCGGCCTTCCTGGCGGCGCACGGGGTTCGGAGCCCCGGCGGCGCGGCGGAGACGCCGGAAGGGGATCGGGATGAGCGTGCTGAACGCCGGGCCTGACCGGGCGGCGAAGGAACGGCCGGCGGCCGGGGAACTGCTGCGCTTCGTCGCGCTCGGGGACTCACTGACGGAAGGAGTCGGCGACCAGGTGAACGCGCAGTGGCGCGGCTGGGCCGCCGTCCTCGCCCGGTCACTGGCGCCCGAAGGCCGGACCGTCAACTTCACCAACCTGGCCTGCAGCGGCGCGCTGACCGCTGACTTGACCTCCCGCCAACTTCCGGCCGCCCTGGCCCGGCGACCCCAACTGGCGGCCGTCCTGGTCGGCGGCAACGACACCCTGCGGACCGGCTTCGACATCCGGCGCACCACGGTGGAACTGGACGCCACCCTGGGTGAACTCGCTTGCCACGGCGCCCTGTTGCTGACCGCCTGCCTGCCCGATCCCGGAACGCTGCTCCGGCTTCCCTCCCCGCTCGCCCGGCCACTGGCCCGGCGGATGCGGGCCGTCAACACCGTGGTGCACGCCCTCACCGAACGGCACCGGGCGCTCCACCTCCACCTCGCCGAACTGCCCTGGTGCGCCCAGCGGGGCCTGCTGAGCGTCGACCGTCTCCACCCCAGTGCCGAAGGCCACCACCTGATCGCCCGCCGCTTCCACGAACTGCTCGCCACCGCCGGCCACCCCCTCGGCCCGCCACCCGCCACCGAACCCGCCGAACCCCCACCTGGTCTGGCCGCCGATCTCTGGTGGATGGCCACCCAGGGCACCCGCTGGCTCGCCGCCCGCAGCACCGACCTCCTGCCCGGTCTCCTCGCCCTGGCCGCCGCCGAAGCCGCCGCCCGCCTCCGCGGCTCCAGCGGCCACCACGACGAACGGATGGCCCGGGCGGTGGCCCGCGCCCTGGCGGAGCTCGGGTGACGGCGTAGCGGCGGGTGCCGTGTTCCGGCGGCGCCCGCTGCTGCCCGGGTGGCAGCGGCGGCTCGATCCGGTTGCCCAGGTCGTCCGGCGCCGACGACGGGGGTCTCCCCGCACCGCCGCGTCACCCGGTGGTGGTCGGGACGGGGGCCGGGTGGGAACCATCGGGTCTGCGGGGGTGTCCGTCCCCGAGGAGCGATGTGGTGGTGGAAGGAGCCGGGGTGGAGACGTCGGACAGGGCGGGGCGGGCGGTTCTGGCGGCGGCCGGGGTGCTGTTCCCGGACGGGCAGGGGCGGGTGCTGGTGGTGCGGCTGCCGTACGACCGGAAGCATCCGGTGGCGGTGCCGGGTGGTGGGTGGGAGCCCGCCGACCGTTCGCCGCGGGAGACCGCGGCGCGGGAGATCGCCGAGGAGTTGGGGTTCACGCCGCGGCTGGGGCCGTTGGCCTGCGTCGACTGGGCGCTGTCCCCGAGCCGTCCGCCGATCGTGGCGTACCTGTACTGGGGCGAGCCGCTGACGGCGGAGCAGGTGGCGGCGATCCGGCCGGACGCTGCGGAGGTCGGCGGGTGGGTGTGGCTGACGGCCGAGGAGGCGGCGCACGCCCTGCCACCGCGGCTGTCCCGTCGGGTGACGGCCTGTCTGCGGGCGTCCCGGGCGGCCGGGCCGTTGGAGCTGGAGGACAGCCGGCCGGTCGGGCACACCCTGCGGGAGCTGCCCGCCGACGGGCCGGTGCCCGAGTACACCGGGCTGGCCGCCGCGCCGGGCCTGGGAGCGGCACCCGGGGCGGGGTCGGCGGAGGCGGAACCGCCGGAGCCGCCGGAGCCGCCGATGGACCGGGACACCTACTACGCCACCCGGCCGCGGATCCGGGCGAAGGCACGGGCACTGTTCACGGACGCCGACGGGAGGGTGCTGCTGGTGCGGCTGCGGCCGTGGTCCGGGCCGGACGAGCGGTACTGGACGCTGCCGGGCGGCGGGGTCGAGGCGGACCGGGAGACGCCCCGGACGGCGGCCCGCCGGGAGATCCGCGAGGAACTGGGCTGGGAGGTCGAGCCCGGACCGCTGCTGGCGCTGGACTGGCAGCCGGGGGCCGCAGCCGATCCCGGCGCGAATCCGGCGACCGGCCGGGACACGGCCGTCCTGGTGTACGTGTACGACGGCGGCACGGTGACCGAGGACCTGCTCGGCTCGATCGCGCTGCAGGAGCAGGAGTTGGTGGAGTGGCGGCTCTGCGGACCGGCCGAGGCCCGGGCGCTGCTGTCCGGGCCGTCCTGGGACCGGGTGGCGGCCGCGCTGGCCGCCCGGGAGCGGGCGGCCGGGCCGGCCGAGCTGGTGGCCGGGCAGGCCGAGCAGGCGGTTGGGCAGGCCGGGCAGGCGGTTGGGGACCGTCCGCCCGGTGAACACTGGGGGCATGCAGAACGCGATCACTGAGGTGCTGGCCGGTCGGCGGGTCGAGGCGGTCAGCGGCGGAGACCGGCTCGATCTCCGGCTCGACGGGCCGGTGACCGTACGGGTGCCGCACGAGTTCCGCTTCGCGACGCCGTCCTTCACCGCGCCGTCGGGGGTCGAGCACTTCTTCCCGGCACTGACCTTCCGGCCGACCCCCGCCCTGCTGGCGCTGGTCGGGCGGACGGTCGGCGCCGCCCGGATCACCCTGGCGGGCGGCCTGGAGCTCGGCTTCACCGAGGGCGGCGCGCTGTCCGTCCCCCCGCACGCGCTGCTCGCGCCGTGGAGCGTGCTGGCCCCGGACGGGGCGGTCTGCGCGGGGCTGCCGGGCGGGGAGGTGCGGTGGACGGAGCCCGGCGGGGCGTGAGCCGCCGCCGGGGCCTCGTCCGGGTCGCGTCCGGAGTGTCCTCTGCGAGGTCCTCCGCGGACCGTCGCCGTCAGACCTCCAGGTCGGCCTCGATCCTGGTGAGCTGGTGGCGGGCCATCGCCAGGTTGGCGCGGCCCTTGTCCAGCGCGAGGTAGAGGAACAGGCCCTTGCCGGTGCGGCCGGCGAGCGGGCGGATCAGGTGGTACTGGCTGCTCAGCGTGATCAGGATGTCCTCGATGCCGTCCTGCAGGCCGAGCATGTCCATGGTCCGCATCTTGGCGCGCACCACGTCGGTGTTCCCGGCCGCGGCCACGTTGAGGTCCAGGCCGCCGGGGCCGTCGAGGGTGGCGAGCGCCATGCCGCTGTTGTAGTCCACCAGGGCCGCGCCGATGGCGCCCTCGATGGAGGTCATGGCCTGCTTGAGGGCGCCTGCTGCGTCGGTCATTTCTGTTCAACTCCTGTTGGGTGGTTCCGGGATGGTGGTGCAGTGGTTGGTTCAGGGGCGTTCGGTCGGTGGTGTTCGGTCGGTGGGCCCCGGTCGGTGGGCCCCGGTCGGTGGTGTCGGGCCCGTGGGTTCCGGGCCGGCGGCCGGTCAGCCGGGGTCGCGCAGTTCCTTGGGCGTCAGGGCGTCGTTGAGCAGCTCTGCGATACGTCGGGCACAGCGGCGGGCCTCCAGGTGGAGCCGGCCGACGTTGACGTCCGGGTGCGCCAGCAGCGTCAGCACGCAGCTGCCGCCGGCCGCGTAGGTGGCGACGTAGCCGTGCTCGCCGCGCACCACCGATTCGCGGAACTCGCCCTGACCGGTGGTGTCGGCGAGCCGCTGGGCGAGCGAGAGCGAGGCCGCCGTCATCGCGGCCAGACCGGAGGGCTCGGCCCCGTGGGTGTCGTGCGCGACCAGCAGGCCGTCCACGCTGGCCACCAGGCCGCCCGCGAGGTGCGGGACGCGGCGTTTGACGACGCGGAGTTCGGCGAGCAGCTCGGTCTCCAAGGCGATCAGTTGTCTCCTTCCGACACGCTGCTTGAGCGCCCGCCTCATGGCCGGTACGACGGGGTCGCGGGCGGAGAGTGGCTCAAAGTCGGGCCTCCAGTAGGTCTCGGACCCGGGTCAGCAGCGCGATGTCCGGGTCGGGGACGGTCAGCGGGTGGGCCGCTGCCGTGGTGGGCGGTCGATCGGAGCTGGTGGGGGCGGGGGCTGAGGCGGCGCCGTCGGCAGCGGCGGTGCGGTCGGCAACGGCGGTGCGGTCGGCAGCGGCGGTGACGGCGGTGACAGCAGTGGCGGCTGGTCCGGTGGCGGCCGGCCCGGGGTAGGCGGACCCGGTGGCCAGGGTGCTGCGGAGGGTGGCGCCGGGGACCCGGCGGTGCAGCCCGCCGCCGACCGGTCCTCCGGGGGCTGGGGCCGGAGGAGTGCTGGTCGGCGCCGCGTGCCTCGGGGTGTCGACCAGACCGGCGTCGAGCAGACCGGCGGCGGCCAGGCGGCGCACGTCCGCCGTCACGCCGAAGCCGGAGCGGCCGAGCAGCCGGGCCAGGTCCGCCGGGGTTCTTCGGCCGTCGGCGTGGTCGAGCAGTTCGCGCCGACGGCGGCCCGGCGGGCGGTGCGAGGCGCGGCGGCTGTGCTCGACCGGACGGACGGGTGCGGTGTCGAGCTGCGGCCAGGGCCAGATCCCGTCCAGGAGCCGGCGTCGGCGCTCGACCTCGCGACCCAGCCGCGCCGGGTCGACCAGCGCCACCGTGCCGAGCCAGTGCCGGGCCTCGGACTCGAACCGCCAGGTACCACCGGACCGGTCGGCGAGGACGAAGTAGGCGGCGTCGAACAGCGTGCCCAGGTGACCGAGTTCGAGCTCGCCCCGGGTGAGCAGCTGCCGTTCGACCAGCACCTCGGCGAGCCGTCCCTGCGGGCCGTGGCGGTGCAGGAGTTCGGCCCAGGCCTCGGGGGTGATCCGGCCGCAACCGGTGAGCAGCTCGGCCAGACCGGGCGCGCGCGTGGACTCGGCGGCGGCCACCTGGCCGTCCACCAGGTGCAGGGTGCCGAGTGGGCCGTGCAGGGCGCCGGTGGCGCGGCGGGCGGCGAGCAGGGCGACGGCCTCGGCGGGGGTCCGGGGTGCGGCGGGCTCGGTCCGGCCGGCCGGTTCCGCCAGGGGCGCGGCGGCGGTCACGCGGGCCACCGCCCGTCGGTGCGGCGGCGCGGGGTCGCCCGGCGGGCCACCGGCGAGAGGCGCACCCGGTGACCGCGGACGGCTGGCCGGATCGCGGCGGTCGGTGCGGGTCCGGTGCTCACCCGAGCACCAGGTCCTCGGCGAGGGCCTGGAGGCGGAAGCGGGCCGCGGCGAGGTTGCCGGATTCGCGGTCGAGCCAGAGGTGCAGGACGAGCCGGCTGTCGAAGGCCGTGTCGATGAACCGGATCAGGTGGTAGCTGCGGCCGGCGGTGACGATGATGTCCTCCAACGGGGACTGCCGGTCCTCCGCCACGGTGAAGGTCTGGCTCTCAACGGCCGCACGCACCAGGTCGGTTGCCTCGGCGGCCGCGGTCTCGTGCTCACCGACCGGGCTGTCACCGAGGCTGCCGAGGGCGAGTCCGCTGCTCCAGTCGACCAGGCTCGCCGAGCGGGCTCCGGCGATCGCCATCGCTCCGGAGAGGCATTCGTCGATACCGGGCACACCGGCTCCTTCGAGGGGGTCTGGACGGCCGGGCGCAGCGCGGCTCCGACCGGGTCGCCACCAGCAGTGGCAGGTTCGACACGGAAGGCTACTGCCGGATTCCGTATGACGAACATTCCAATGGCATATTCACACCAATTCCAGCGAGTTCCGGCCAAGGTGTGACCGGCCGCCGAGCGTGCCGCTGGGGCAAAGTCGCTGGCCGGTGCGCCGTCACGGAGCGTCGCCCATCGGCTACCTGCTGCGGGACCTTGGCCGATACCTGCGCAGGGCACCGGGTTTGGAGGCCGGAAATGCGATAAGAGGCCTGACCCCTCGGCAACTCGACGGGCGGAGGGGCACGACGGGGGAACCCGACGGGCGGACACGACGGACGGACACGACAGGCAGACACGGTCGGCAGACACGGCCGGACCTCGACGGCCGGGCATGACGAAGGGGCCCGTTCCGCTGGACGGAACGGGCCCCTTCGGGTGGAGCGCCAGGCCCGGGTCGCACGGACTCTTCCCACTGAAAGTGGGACGTGCTCTGGTAGCACCACTGACGCATGTTCGAAGGATCTGATCCCCGTTTCGGAAGATCATTTCCTCTCGACGTGATGAACAGTACCAGGTCATCACGCCTGGTCAGAAATCGGTCCGGGCACCCCCGCCCTCCCGGCTCCGGCCGACCCGCCGTACGCCGTCGAGGACGACCCGCCGTACGCCGTCGAGGCTTCCCGACAGACGCCGTTCAGGCCTGCCCGACGGCCTCGGCGAGCAGCCGGTAGGAGTCGAGCAGCGCGGTGCGGTCGTAGGTGCTGGTCGCGACCAGGAACTCGTCCGCGCCGCTGCGTTCCACCAGGGCGGCCAGCTCGGCGGCGGCTTGCTCCGGGGTACCCGCGATGTGCCCCTTGAGCGACTGCTCGAACGCGGCCCGCTCACGTGCGCTCATCTCCCGCGCCAGGATCTCGGCGGCCGGGGCCAGTGGCGGGAACTCGCCGTGGGTGCGGGAGTACGCGCCGGCCCAGGCCTCCGGCACGAGCAGTTCGCGCGCCCGCTCCTCGGTCTCGGCCACCGCGACCGTGCCCGAGACCACCACGTACGGCTCGGCGGCCTGCGCGGAGGGGCGGAAACCCCTGCGGTAGCCCTCGATCGCGGCGAGCATCCGCTCCTCCCCTCGCGCGGCGGCGATCACCAGCGGCAGCCCGGCCTCGGCGGCCAGATCGGCGCCGGCGCCGGTGGCCAGGACGAAGGCCGGCACGTCCAGGCCCTCGGCCGGACGGGCGTGGACGTCGCGGTGGACCTGCTGCGAGCCGTCGAAGTAGCCGAGCAGCTCGGCCAGCTGACCTCCGAAGTCGTCCGCGGCGTCCTTCTCCCGCCCGAGCGCCCGCCGGACGCCGTCCGTGAAGCCCACCGAGCGCCCGAGGCCCATGTCGATCCGGCCCGGGAACAGCGCCGCCAGGACCCCGAACTGCTCGGCCACCACCATGGGACGGTGGTTGGGCAGCATCACCCCGCCGGTGCCGACCCTGATCCGGGAGGTGGCCGCCGCGACCGCCGCGGCGAGCACCGTCGGTGCCGATCCGGCCACCCCGGGCACGCCGTGGTGTTCGGAGACCCAGAAGCGGTGGTAGCCCAGCCGCTCGACCTCCCGGGCGAAGGCCACCGTGTTCCGCAGCGCCTGCGCCGGCTCCTCGCCCCGTCTGGTCCGAGAGCGATCGAGGACGGAGAACCTGGTCGGGGGCGCAGCACTGGTCACGTGGGGCGACAACGCCTCTCGGCCGCACGGGCATTCCCAAGGCCGACACCGCCCCGCACAGGCGGGAACGCCGGGAGTCCCCGGATCGCCGGGAGCGCCGTCACCGCCCCGCCGAGGGTATTCGGCCCGGTCGCCGCTCCGTGGCCTTGCGGCGGCCCCAGGGCTTGTACACCGACAGGATGACGTTGAACAGGTAGAGCGAGAGTGCCACGGCCGGGACGATCACCGTGTTGTACCGGACGAACCCGAGGTCCGCGACCGGGATCGGCCCGGTCGGGTGGGCGTCCGCCACCCGGACGGCGTCGTGCAGCCGGGCGGTGAGCGCGAAGACCGAGGCGGCCATCGCCCCCAGCGTCAGCCAGAACTTGGTGCTCACCCAGTAGTACCGGAACAGGCCCCAGGACGTGCCGAGCCCCAGCGTCACCCCGCTCAGGAAGGTGAGCAGGCTCAGCGGCAGCACCAGCGTGTCGCCCAGCATGCCCATCGCCCGGTAGGCCGTTCTCAGCCGGTCGCCGTCGTCGGTGGTCAGAGCCGTCACCGCCAGGGTGAGCAGGCACAGCATCAGCGCCAGCCAGCTCACCGAGACGACGACGTGCAGGACCACCAGGCGCTTGCGCGCCCCTGGCGAGAGGCGGCGGCCGGCGGACCTCCGCCCCACGCCCGGGGCCTCTCCGGGGGCGGCCCCGGGCGCCGCGACGGCCCCGGTGGAAGAGCTGGATGGACTGGACGGACTGGACGGACGCACGGGTACCTCCTTCGAGTCGGGCTCACGACGACGCGCCCAGACTCCCCCGTCCGCCCCTCATCGGTCGTCTGCCAGGGGAAGTAACCTCGTGTACTCCCGGGCGAGTACACGCCCGCGCGTCGCCGCGCCCGACGAACTCCTCCGGGAGTACGCCGACGCCCGGGAGCCACCACCGCACAGTCCGTCCCCGCTCAGTCCGTCACCGCGAACCCCCGCGCCGCGCCCAGCCGTTGCAGCGAGTCCCGCCCGGGTATCCCGTCCGCGGCCCCCGCCGTGTACCCGCACCGCCTCTGCCAGCCCGCGTACGCCGTGACCGTGAGGCTGCCGTACGAGCCGTCCACCCAGCGCTGTTCGAGCAACCCCTCGTCCGCCAGCGCCTGTTCGACGATCGCCACCTCGGCCCCGTACGTCCGGTGCCCCTGCTCGGCCCCGGGGTCGCTGCGCGCCGCGGCGACGACGTGGGCGAGCGAGACCGTGCGCGGCCCGGGCAGGTAGCCGAGCAGCCGCCGCAGCGACTCCTCGCCCGGCACGCCGTCCGCGGCCTGCCCGGAGTAGCCCAGACTCGCCTGGTAGTCCGCGTAGTTCTCGGTGTCCGCGTCCGTCCAGGTCGGCCCGGGACCGGAGTGGTAGTGGGAGCCGAAGCCGCCCGCGACCAGCGCCCGGCCGACGGTGGTGACCTGGTAGCCCTGGGCGCCGTAGCCGTACGCCAGGCCGTTCACGGTGACCTGGTACCGGGCCGGGACGGACCCCCCGGGCGGGGGCGGCGAGGACGGGGAGCCGGAGCCGCTGCGGAGGGCGGGCCAGCTCCCCGGGTCGGTGTGGTCGTTGAACGGCACGTGGGCGTGGGCGTACCAGCCGCCGCGGGTCTCCCACACGTGCTCGTCGCGGTGCGAGGAGAAGTCGGTCGGCTGCCCCATCGGCCACGCGTCGGGCACGCCCCACGAGGAGATCCAGGCGTGGATCCGGTCCCAGCCCGCGCACGGGGTGTCGACCAACTGCGCGTAGACGGTGCCCTGGTGGCGGCAGTACGGGAAGAAGACCGCTTCGATCTGGATCACCACCCGCCCGGCCCGGTTGGTACGGGTCGGGCTCTGGGCGGGGCTGAGCAGGCTCTTCGAGCGGGAGTCGGCGGGGAACAGCTGGGCGGCGCGTCCGCTGAACGGGTCCCAGACCAGGTGCGGGGCGTCACCGGCACCGGCGCCGGTGAAGTACCCGACCAGGTCCTCGTAGGGGCACCAGTCCTGCGGTGCGGCGGCGGTGGCGTTGCGGTCCCAGGTGATGTGGGCGATGGCCTTCGGCGGGTACTGCTGGTCGGTCGGCGCGTGGTCGCCGAGGTCGTGGATCTCGGCACCGGGCAGCCACAGTTCCGGCATGTTGGCTCCTCCGAACGGCGTCATGACGACATAGCCTTTATCGGCAGGTTCGCGTCGGGCATTGACCCCGCCGACGGGATCCGCGGCATTGAGCCGCCCGAGCCCGCACGGCCGTTCGGATCATCGAGGGAAGTTCGTCCTGGCGTGCGGGCCGGGGCCTGTGGTGCGCGCCACCGGCTCCCCACTCGGGGCTACCCGAAAACTGCTCGGGGGAAGACTCGGAGGCCACCGGGCGGCGGCGTATCGCACCTCGCCGCGGCCGCCCTGTCCGTCGCTGACTTCGAGAGTGGTCCGGTCCACGGTGGCACGCTCGTAT
Source organism: Kitasatospora sp. NPDC101108 (assembly GCF_055584725.1). NCBI lineage: Bacteria > Bacillati > Actinomycetota > Actinomycetes > Kitasatosporales > Streptomycetaceae > Kitasatospora > Kitasatospora sp. NPDC101108. The sequence goes on along the minus strand of NZ_JBVJLM010000009.1, from coordinate 97,442 downwards.
CACTCAACTCTCCTTTTTCACCGGGCCGTCCACATGTCGACACCGGTGCGCTGAGCCGAGCCGCTCGGCCGCACCCGCCTGACCCGCGACCGAGCCGAACCGAATCGCCCGGCCGCACCCCGCTTGACCCGCGGCGGCCCGGGCCCGCCACGGAATTCGGCGGCGGGCCCGGCCGGGCGGCGGGCACAATGCGCGGATGCCCTCGCTGCTGCACGCCGTTGCCGGTAACCCCGCCCTGCCGCCCGGACTGCTCGCACGCCTGGTCGCCGACGCCGACGAGGGCCTCGCCGAGGAACTCGCGCAGCGGGCGGATCTCACCCCTGAACAGGTCCGGCGGCTGGCCGACGGCCACGAGGGCGCCGCCGTGCGACTGGCCGGGCGCGGCCTTCTGCCCGCCGAGCACGTCGACCCGCTCGCCCGCCCGCAGGTCGCGCTCGCCCTGCTGGACGAGGGCCGAGGAGATCCGGCCTGGGCACGGCTGTTCGCCGACCACCCGGAGGAGCTGGTCAGGGAGCGGGTCGCCTCGGCGGTCGGGCTGCCGGACGAGGTCGCGGACCTGCTCACGGCCGACGAGTCGGCCGACGTGGTGGCCGTACTCGCCGCCCACACCACCCGACCGGACCTGCTGAGCCGCTTCGCCGCCCACCCGGTGCCGACCGTGCGGCGCTGCGCCGCGGCGAACGGGGCCATGCCCGCCGAACTCCTCACGGCCCTCCTGGACGACCCCGAGGTGATGGTCCGCGAACAGGCGGCGGGCCATCCGACCACCCCGGGGGCGGCCGCCGCCCGGCTGGTGGCCGACCACATCGTCGTCCGGCAGGCGCTCGCCACCCACGCCGGGCTGCCCGCCGAGACGTACCACCGGCTCGCCGGGGACGGGATCCCCTGGGTCCGGTCCAACCTCGCCCGGAACCCGGGGGTCGACGAAGGGCTGATCCGCCGCCTCGCCGAGGACGACGGCCACGACGTGCGGCGCTCGCTCGTCCAGCACCCGCGCATCCCGCTCGACCTCCTCACCCGGCTCGCCGCCACCATCCGGATCGGCCCGGCCCTGCTACTGCCCCGGATCGGCGCCGCCGATGCCGCCGAACTCGCCCGGCTCGCGGGCTCCCGGGAGCCGAGGGTCCGCGCCCTCGCCGCCTCCCGCCGCGATCTGCCGGCGGAGCTCCGTGACCGACTGGCCGCCGACCCGGACGCCAAGGTGGTCAACCCGGTGGCACCCCACCCCGGCCTGACCGCCGCACAACTCAGCGCTGCGCTGGATGCGTTCGGGTCCATGGTGGCCGCCGCCGTGGCCGCCAATCCGGGCGCCCCCGGCCCGCTGCTCGACCGGATCGTCGCCACCCCGCCGATCCCCGTCAAGGCCCTGCGCACCGTCGCCGCCCACCCCAACGCCTCCCCCACCGCCCTGGCCACCTGCCTGGCATCCCCGGACCTCCGCACCGCCGCGGCGGCGGCCGCCAACCCGGCCCTGCCGGCGACGGTGATCGCGGACTTGGTCTCCCGGCACCCGCCCGGCCGATGACACGCGGGGCGGATGTGGCTCCTGGTGTCCACCGGCCGCCGCCACGTCCGCACCCGGTTGCAGTTCCGTCTCCGTTCGGTCCGGTGGGGGTGTGTCGTGGCCACCGGTCCGGGAGCCTGGTGACAAGGACTCATGCGGCGGGGGGAGTTGCCATGGGGGACGGCCGGGAGCTGGTACCGCGCGTAGTGGGAGCGCTGGTACGGCTGACGCGGGGCACGGCCGGGCCGGGCCAGGCGGTGGCCGAGGTGGTTCGTGCCCGGCTGCGGCTGGTGCCGGAGGGGGCGCGGGCCGTGACGGCGGTCGAGGCGAGCCCGGACGATCCGCGGGCGCGCGGCGAACTGACCGCGGCCGTCGCCCAACTGCTCGCCACCGACCCGGGATTCGCCCAGTACCTGACCACCACCGAGCTCGGCGGGCCGGCCGACCCGACCACCGTCCAGCTCCGGACGGGCCCTGCCCCCGACCCGACCACCGTTCACCTGCGGGTCGATCCCGAAGACCGGTCCACCGTCCAGCTCCGGGCCGAGTCCGGGAACCCCTCCACCGTCCAGCTCGGGACCGGACCCAGGAACCCGTCCACCGTCCAGCTCCGGCTGGGTCCGGCCGCCGCCGGCGCCCGCGCCCTGGCCGCCCGGCGCGGCAACACCGCCCTCGTCGTCACCCTGGCGCTGGTCCTGATCACCGCAGTGGTCGCACTCGCGATCCACCTCGGCTCGCGCCCGCTGCTCCAGCCCAACGGACCGGACTTCGCCCACGCCGCCCGGACCGTCCGCGATCCCGCGCAGGCCCAGGGCGTGCTGCCGGACCTGGCGGCGATGCCGGGCGGCTGGCAGGTGGAGAGCGGGCCGCGGTCCGGGACCGGCAGCGGACCGGACGCGCCCTGCCTGCTCCCGGACGCCTGCGACCAGCAACTCGCCTACGCCACCGTGACGTTCCGCGCCACCCCGCTCCCGTCGGTGCAGTTCGCCGTGGTCACCTTCGCCTCCGCCGAGGCCGCCGGCCGGGCCTTCGCCGCCAGGCTCGACCTGATCGACGCCCGGGGCGACGCCACCGTGGCGGCCGTCCCGTCGATCGGTGACCAGAGCGCCGCCCGCACCCGGGGCGAGTCGACGGCCGAGACGCTGGTCCGGGTCGACGCGGCGTTGCTGTACGTGCACTACTCGGGCCCGGGGGCGACGGTCGCGCTGCCCGGCCTCACCCCCTTCGCCCGGCTGCTCGCCGAGCGCGCCCAGCAGGCCGAACAGGGCCGCACCCCGGACGCCGTCTTCCACGCCACCGCGCCCTGAGCACCCCGGGCACCCAGAGCACCCAGAGCACCCAGAGCACCGGAAACGCCAGAACCACCAGGGACACCCCGCCCCCTCCCCCGCCCCGCAGGCCCGCCGGCCTGCGGGGCGTTCCGTTGGCCCACGGCGCACCGCGCGCCCCCGTCGCCCGAATGCATGTGTCGCTCTCTTGACTGGCGTCACGAGAGCGCCATACTGGCTTCACTCCCGCTCGCACAATGAGGTGCCCGCCCATGGAGCTCTCCCCCTCAGCGCATGTGGACACGTTCTGCCGCGACCATCTCCCACCCTTCGAGCAGTGGCCGGAACTCCTCTTCGATCTCCCGGAGTTGGCCTACCCCGACCGCCTGAACTGCGCGGCCGCCCTGCTCGACGACACCATCGCCCGCTTCGGACCCGACCGCCGCTGCCTGCTCACCCCCACCGACGGGTGGAGCTACGGCGAACTGCGCGACCGCACCGACCGGATCGCCCGCCTGCTCACCGAGGAACTCGGCCTCGTCCCCGGCAACCGCGTCCTGCTGCGCGGACCCAACACCCCCTGGCTGGCAGCCTGTTGGCTCGGTGTGCTGAAGGCCGGCGGGGTGGTGGTCACCACCATGCCGCTGCTGCGCGCCGCCGAGCTGACCGAACTGACCCGGATCGCCCGCCCGACCCTCGCCCTGTGCGACCACCGCTTCCTCACCGAACTCGACCGGGCTCACGCCCCCGACCTGCGGATAGTCCCCTTCGGCGGCCCCGGCCCCGAGGACCTCGCCGCCCGCTGCGCCACCCTGCGCCCCGGCTTCACCGCCCTAGCGACCGCCGCCGACGACGTCGCGCTGATCGCCTTCACCTCCGGCACCACCGGCCGCCCCAAGGCCACCCTGCACTTCCACCGGGACGTGCTCGCCAACGCCGACACCTTCTCCCGCCACCTGCTCCGTCCCACCCCCGACGATCTCTTCGCCGGCACCCCGCCGCTCGGCTTCACCTTCGGCCTCGGCGGCCTGCTGGTCTTCCCGCTGCGGGCCGGCGCCGCCAGCCTGCTGCTGGAGCAGGCCACGCCCGAGCAACTCGCCGAGCTGGTCCGCGGCCACGGCGTGAGCGTCCTGTTCACCGCGCCGACCGCCTACCGGGCGATTCTGGCCGCCGGGCTGGCCGACCGACTGGCCGGGGTGCGGCGCTGTGTGTCGGCCGGCGAGCCGCTGCCCGCCCCCGTCTGGGAGGCCTTCCACGCCGCCACCGGCCGACGGCTGATCGACGGCATCGGCGCCACCGAGCTGCTGCATGTGTTCATCTCGGCCGCCGACGCCGACATCCGCCCCGGCTCCACCGGCCGTCCCGTCCCCGGCTACCGGGCGGCGATACTGGACGGGCAGGGCAACCCGGTGCCGGACGGCGAACCCGGGCTGCTCGCCGTCAAGGGCCCGACCGGCTGCCGTTACCTGGACGACGAGCGCCAGCGCGACTACGTGCGCAACGGCTGGAACCTCACCGGCGACACGTACCTCCGCGACCGCGACGGCTACTTCTGGTACCAGGCGCGCAACGACGACATGATCGTCTCGGCGGGCTACAACATCGCCGGGCCCGAGGTGGAACAGGCGCTCGGCGCCCACCCCGCCGTCGCCGACTGCGCCGTGGTGGCCGCCCCGGACGAGCGGCGCGGCACGGTGGTCAAGGCGTACGTGGTGCTGCGGGAGGGCGCTTCGGCCGGTGCGGAGACGGTCAAGGAGCTCCAGGAACACGTCAAGCGCACCATCGCGCCGTACAAGTACCCGCGTGCCGTCGAGTTCGTCCCCGAGCTGCCGCGCACCGCGACCGGCAAGCTGCTCCGCGCCGAGCTGCGCAGAAGGGCCGCCGTGACCCAGGAGGTGCCCCGGGACGTTCCCCAGGAGGTGCAGGTGCCCCAGAACGTTCCAAAGGAGGCGACCCAGGAGGTGACCCAGAACGTGCCCCAGGACACGCCGAAGGACGCGGAACAGGCTCCGCTCCCCGCCGCCATCACCGTCGAGCGCCGGGTCGAGTGGTCGGACACCGACGCCGCCGGGCACTACCACTTCTCCGCCGTCCAGCGCTGGGCCGAGGCCGCCGAGGCGGCGCTGCTGCGCCGGCTCGGGCTGGCCGAGCTGTTCGGACGGATCCCCCGGGTGCACTTCGAGGCCGACTACCGGGAGCGGCTCTGGTTCGGGGACGTCGTCCGCACCGAGCTGCGGGTGGTCCGGGTCGGCGGCTCCTCGCTGCACTACACCTTCGAGGTACACGGCCCGACCGGCCTGGCCGCCAGCGGCCGGATGTCGGTGGTGCACGCCGCGCCGCAGGCCAAGGGCGCCGAGCCCTGGCCCGCCCCGGTCCGCCGGGCACTCGCGGAGGCCGGGCCGCAGCAGCCGGAGGTGGTCGCATGACGGCAGCACATCGCCCGGCCATCGGACCGCGACGCATCGCGGTGATCGGCGCCGGTCCGGGCGGGCTCTACTTCGCCGCCCTGGCCAAGCAGTTGGCCCCCGAACGCGAGATCACCGTGTACGAACGCGACGCCCGGGAGCACGAGTTCGGCTTCGGCGTGGTCTTCTCCGACGAGACCCTGGACGGCATCGCCCGGGCCGACCCGCAGGTCTTCGCGGCGATCAGCGCCGAGTTCGCCCGCTGGAGCGACATCGACATCCGCTACGCCGGCCAGGTCCGCACCAGCGGCGGGCACGGCTTCGCCGCCCTCGACCGCAACCGGCTGCGCGCCGTCCTGCAACAGCGCTGCGCCGAACTGGCGGTGGACGTGCGCTACCGCACGCCCGCCCCGCCGGTCGAGCAACTCACCGCCGAGTACGACCTGGTGGTGGCCGCCGACGGCATCCACTCCGGCACCCGGGCCGCCCACCCGGACGTCTTCCGCACCGAACTGGACGAGCGGAGCTGCCGCTACATCTGGCTCGCCACCGACCGGGTCTTCGAGGCCTTCACCTTCATCGTCGAGGAGTTCGACTTCGGCGTCCTCCAGGTGCACGCCTACCCGTACAGCGCCAGCCGCTCGACCTTCATCGTCGAGATCGCCGAGGACGCCTGGCGCCGCGCGGGCTTCGAGGCGTTCGCGGCACGGGAGCTGGCGCGCGGCGAGAGCGACACGGCGAGCGTGCGACGCTGCGCCGAGCTGCTCGCCGGCCACCTGGACGGCCACCGGCTGATCCCCAACGCTTCCCGCTGGATCCGCTTCACCACCGTGCGCAACGCCAGTTGGCGCCACCGCAACCTCGTGCTGCTCGGCGACGCCGCGCACTCCGCGCACTTCTCGATCGGTTCGGGCACCAAGCTGGCCCTGGAGGACGCCCTCGCCCTGGCCGCCGGGCTGAGCGAACAGCCCACCCTGGACGCCGCGTTGGCCGCCTACGAGGCGGAGCGGCGGCCGGTGGTGGAATCCACCCAGCGGGCCGCCCAGGCCAGCCTGGAGTGGTTCGAGACGGTCGGCCGCCGCACCGGCCTGGGCGTCGACCAGTTCGCCTTCAACCTGCTCACCCGCAGCCGCCGGGTCACCTACGGCGGTCTGCGCGCCCGCGACCCGGAGTTCACGGCCGCCGTGGAGAGCGCCACCGGCGGCTCGCCCGGGGTGCCGCCGATGTTCCGGCCGCTGAAGCTGGGCGCGCTGGAGCTGCGCAACCGGATCGTCGTCCCACCGCTCGCCACCTTCACCTCGCCCGACGCGCTGCCCAGCGCCTTCGACCGGGCCCAGTTGACCGCCCACGCGCTCGGCGGCGCCGGGCTGGTGATCGCCGGGATGACGGCCGTCAGCCCCGAGGGCCGGGCCACCGACCGCTGCCCCGGCCTGTGGACCGACGGCCAGGAGGCCGCCTGGACGGAACTGCTGAACGCGGTAAGGGCGGTGAGCGACACCCCGGTCGGCATCCAGCTCACCCACGCCGGCCGCCGGGGCGCCACCACCGCGCCCGGACCGGACGGCGTCGGCCGCCCGCTCGCCGAGGGCTGGCCGCTGCTCGCCCCCTCACCGCTGCCCTGGGGCCCCGGCAGTCCGACCCCGCACGAGGCCAACGAGGTCCACCTGGCCGCCGTCGCAGCGGACTTCGCCGCCTCCGCCGAGCGCGCCGCGCGGGCCGGCTTCGACGCGCTGGAGCTGCAGTTCGGCCACGGGCACCTGCTCTCCTCCTTCCTCTCCCCGCTCACCAACCGCCGCACCGACCACTACGGCGGCCCGCTCGCCCACCGACTGCTGTTCCCGCTGGCGGTGCTGGCCGCCGTGCGCGCCGTCTGGCCCGCCGGGCGGCCGCTGCTGGTGCGGATCTCGGCCGCCGACTGGGCGCCCGGCGGCACCTCCGAGACCGCCGCGGTGGCGATCTGCCAGGCCCTCGCCGACGCCGGGGCGGACGCGGTGGACGTGTCCACCGGCGAGGTGGTGGCGCACCAGCGGCCGCCGTACGGGCGCGGCTACCAGACGCCCTTCGCCGAGCTGATCCGCACCTCCACCGGCCTGCCGACCATCGCGGTCGGCGCGATCTCCGGCCACGACGACGCCAACTCCGTGCTGCTGGCCGGCCGCGCCGACCTGGTCGCGGTCGGCCGGGCCCAGCTGCACGACCCGTTCTGGACCCTGCACGCCGCGGCCGACCAGGACTACACCGGCCCCGGCGCCCACTGGCCCGAACCCTGGCTGGCCGGCCGCCGCAGGCCGCCGGGCCCCGGCGCCGACCGGGTCGCCCCGCGTCTGCACCTGCTGCGCGAGCCCGCCCCGCCCGTCCACCGCCGCTGGCTGCCGACCAGCCCGCCCAAGGAGTGACGATGCCGGACCTGCCCCGCTTCACCGCCGCCGCCGTGCAGGCCGCCCCGGTCTACCTGGACCCGGCCGCGACCGTGGACAAGGCCGTCGCCCTGATCCAGGAGGCGGCCCGGCACGGCGCCGCGCTGGTGGTCTTCCCCGAGGTCTTCGTGCCCGGCTACCCGTACTGGAACTGGACGATGACCCCGGTGCAGGGCTCGCCCTGGTACGAGCGGCTGTACCGCGCCGCCGTGGACGTCCCCGGGCCGTACGTCGACACCCTGCGCGCCGCCGCCCGGCAGGCCGGGGTGGTGCTGGTGATCGGCGTCAACGAGCGCGGCCGACACAGTCTCGGGGTGCTGTACAACACCCTGCTGATCATCGACTCGGACGGCGAACTCCTGGGCGCGCACCGCAAGCTGGTGCCCACCTGGGCGGAGAAGCTGACCTGGACCCAGGGCGACGGCAGCTCGCTGCGGGTGCACCGCACGGCCGTCGGCCCGCTCGGCGCGCTCGCCTGCGGGGAGAACACCAACACCCTGGCCCGCTTCACCCTCCTCGCGCAGGGCGAACTCGTGCACGCCGCCGGCTACATCGCCCTGCCGGTGGCCCCCGAGGACTACGACATGGCGGAGGCGATCGCCCTGCGCGCCGCCGCCCACTGCTTCGAGGGCAAGCTGTTCACCGTGGTCTCCTGCTCCACCATCTCGCCGGAGATGGTGGACCTGATCGCCGGCGAGGACCAGCAGGTCCGCAAGCAGCTCGCCCGCCCGCGCAACGCGCTGTCCGGGATCTTCGGCCCGGACGGCCGGGCGGTCACCGAGCCGCTGGTCGACGAGGAGGGCATCGTCTACGCAGAGATCGACCTCGGCCGGTGCATCCAGCCCAAGCAGATGCACGACATCGTCGGCCACTACAACCGCTTCGACGTCTTCCAACTGCACGTGAACGACCGCCCGTTGCGTCCCCTGGTGCTCCCCGAGGAGGAGGCATGACCAGCGAGAACAGCTACGACGACGACCGGATCGGCCGGGCCCGCGTCAACGACAGACCGGAACTGCTCGCCTACTACGAGGAGTTGGCCAAGCACGAGGCCGGCGCCCTGTGGACGGTGGCGAACAAGATCGAACCCTGGTACCCGCAGCCGAAGTCCGTCCCGGTGCTGTGGCGCTACGCCGACCTGCGCCCGCTGGTCCGCAAGGCCCTCCCGCTGGTGAAGGCCGACGACGCGGGACGCCGGGTGGTGATGCTGGTCAACCCCGGACGCCGCGAACTCAGCGCCGCCGTCGGCCTGTTGTACACCGGCCTGCAGATCATGGGCCCCGGTGAGGCGATGACCGCCCACCGCCACCAGGCCTCCGCGCTGCGCTTCGTCCACGAGGGCGCCGGCGCCTGGACGGTCGTGGACGGGCAGAAGCTCAAGGTCGGCCCGCGCGACTTCGCGATCACCCCCAACAACACCTGGCACGAGCACGGCAACGAGGCCGAGGACAACCCGGTGATCTGGCAGGACGGTCTGGACATCCCGCTGGTCAACACCCTCGACGCCAACTTCTACGAGGTCCACCCCGAGCTCTACCAGCGGCCCGGCCCGGTGGCGAACTCCTCGCTGCTCAGCTACGGCGGCAACCTGCTCCCGTACGGCGTCGAGAAGTGGACCCGCCCGTACTCGCCGCTGCTCGGCTGGCCCTGGGAACCCAGCTACCACGCACTGTGCCAACTCGCCCGCGCCACCGGGGGATCCCCGTACGACGGTGTGATCATGGAGTACACCAACCCGGTCACCGGCGGCCCGGTGATGCCCACCATGGCCGCCCACCTGCAACTGCTGCGCCCCGGCCAGGCCACCCGGGCCCACCGGCACACCGGCTCGGTGGTCTACACGGCGGCCAAGGGGCGCGGCGTCTCGGTGATCGCCGGGCAGCGCTTCGAGTGGCAGCAGGGCGACATCTTCGTCGTGCCGTCCTGGGCCTGGCACGAGCACGCGAACCTCGACCAGGGCGAGGACGCCTGTCTCTTCTCCTTCAACGACTTCCCGGTCATGCACTCGCTCGGCCTCTACCGCGAGGAGTCCTACCCGGACCACGACGGACACCAGCCCACCACCCCGTAACAGGAGTCCAGAGAGATGCACCTGCTCACCTACTGCGCCGACGGCGACGAGACCCCCCGTCTGGGCGCCCGGATCGGCGCCGACCGGGTCGCCGACCTGACCGCACTCGCCTCCGCCGCCGGAGTGCGACTCCCGGACAGCCTCCTGGAGTTGATCCGGGCCGGCGAGCCCGCCCTGGCCGCTGCCCGGCAGCTGCTCGACGGGGCGCCGGACACCCGGCCGCTCGCCGAGGTGTCGCTGTGCGCCCCGCTGCGCCCGGGAAAGATCGTCGGCGTCGGCCTCAACTACGTGGAGCACGTGGACGAGTCGCACCGCAGCCTGGACACCGACCGCGAACTCCCCGACCGCCCGGTGCTGTTCGGCAAGCCGGCCACCGCCGTCACCGGACCGGGCCAGCCGATCCTGCACAACGCCGACCTCACCAAGCAGCTCGACTGGGAGTGCGAACTCGCCGTGGTGATCGGCGAACCCGCCCGCCGGGTGAGCGAGCAGGACGCCTGGCGGCACGTGTTCGGCTACAGCATCGTCAACGACGTCAGCGCCCGCGACCAGCGCCGCTCCGGCCAGTGGTTCTTCTCCAAGGGCCAGGACAGCTACGCGCCGTTCGGCCCGGGGGTGGTCACCGCGGACGAGATCCCCGAGCCGCAGCGGCTCGACCTCTCGCTGCGGGTCAACGGCGAGCTGCGGCAGAACTCCAACACCCGCCACATGCTGTTCGGCATCGCCCGGCTGATCGCCGACATCTCCGCCGGCATGACCCTGGAGCCCGGGGACGTGATCGCCACCGGCTCCCCCTCGGGAGTGGGTGCCGGCATGGTCCCGCCGCAGTTCCTGCAGCCCGGCGACCTGGTCGAGGCCACCATCGAGCGGATCGGCACCCTCGCCAACCCCGTGGTCGACGCCCGCTGAACCGGCACCCGTTGAACCACACCCGTTGAACGTTGAACAGGGCCGCAGACCCAGGCCCGCTGGGCAACGCCCGCTGAGCAACGCCGCTGATCGACACCCCGCTGAGAGGAGTCCGGCGCAGATGACCACCTACCGGATCGGCCAGATCGTCCCGAGCTCCAACGTCACCATGGAGACCGAGGTCCCCGCCCTGCTGCGGGCCCGCGAGGCGGTCGCCCCCGAACGGTTCACCTTCCACTCCAGCCGGATGCGGATGACCAGGGTCACCCCCGAGCAACTGCGCGCCATGGACGGCGAGTCCGACCGCTGCGCCGCCGAGCTCTCGGACGCCCGGGTCGACGTGATCGGCTACGCCTGCCTGGTCGCGGTGATGGCCACCGGCCCCGGCTACCACCGCGAGGCCGAACGGCGGCTGCACCGCCGCACGGTGGAGAACGGCGCGCCCGCGCCCGTGGTCACCAGTGCCGGCGCGCTGGTCGCCGGCCTGCGGACGCTCGGCGCGAGGAAGGTCGCGATGGTCACCCCGTACCTGCGGCCGCTGGCCCGGACGGTGGTCGACTACCTCGCCCAGGAGGGCATCGAGGTGCTCGACCACGCCGCCCTGGAGATCGCCGACAACCTGGACGTGGCCGCCCACGACCCGGCCCGGCTGCCCGCGATCGCCAAGGGCCTGTCGCACGGCGGGGCCGACGCCGTGGTGCTCTCCGCCTGCGTGCAGATGCCCTCGCTGTCCGCCGTCGAGGAGGCCGAGCAGCAGCTCGGCAAACCGGTGGTCTCGGCCGCGATCTGCACCACCCACCAGTTGCTGCGGGCGCTCGGCCTGCCCGCCGTCGCCCCGGGCGCCGGACACCTGCTCTCCGGCGCCTACGCCTAGATCCGCCCCCGCTATGATCACCACCAGCCGTCGGGGAGGAGGGTCCGCACATGGAGAGCACGACCCGGCCCAGCTCCCTGATCCACACCGTCTACGGCGAGTTCGTCCGCCGCCTCGGCGGCTGGATATCGATCGCCGACCTGATCGCGCTGATGGCCGAGCTGGACGTCGACGCCCCCGCCGTCCGCTCGGCGATCTCCCGGCTGAAGAAGGCCGGCACCCTGCTCCAGGAGCGCCGCGCCGGCACCGGCTACCGGCTGTCCCCCGCGATGGCCCCGGTCTTCGACGAGGGCGACCGCCGGATCTTCCACAGCCTGGAGCCCGCCGAGCTCGCCGACGGCTGGGTGGTGGCGGTCTTCTCGGTGCCCGAGTCCGAACGCGCCCACCGCCACCAGCTGCGCTCCCGGCTCAGCTGGCTCGGCTTCGGCAACGCCGCCCCCGGCGTCTGGCTGGCCCCCGCCCGGCTGCTGCCGGACGCCCGCCGGCTGCTGGAACGCCTGGGCCTGAGCGCCTACGTCCACCTCTTCCTCTCCGCCGAGTACGCCGGCTTCGCCGAACTCCGTACGGCGGTGGCGAGTTGGTGGGACCTCCCGGCGATCGAGGCGCAGTACGCGGCCTTCACCGACGCCTGGCGCCCGCTCGCCGAGGAGCTGCGCGGACGCTCGCGGATCGACCCGGCCGAGGCCTTCCGGGACTACGTGCCGATGCTCACCCAGTGGCGCCGGCTGCCGTACCTCGACCCCGGGCTGCCCGAACCGCTGCTGCCCGCCGACTGGAACGCCGTCCCGGCTCGTGCCGTGTTCACCGCGGTGCACGGGCTGCTCGCCGAGCCGAGCCTGCGGTACGTCGAGAAGGTCACCGGCCTGTCGCACCCCCAGGAGCTGTCATGACCATCCCGGCCGACCTGCTGATCCGTGCCGCCACCGTGCACACCCTCGCCCCGGGCGAGGGCCCGCAGCGCGCCGTCGCCGTCACCGACGGCCGGATCACCGCCCTCGCCGCCGAGCCGGACGGCCTGGACGCCCTGATCGGGCCCGGCACCGAGGTGGTGGACGCCCCGTCGGCGACCGTGCTGCCCGCCTTCGACGACACCCACACCCATCTGATCCTGGCCGGGCACAGCGTCCACGGCGTCCCGGTGCACGAGGCCCGGGACCTCGCCGGGTTCCTGGAGCTGATCCGCGAGCGCGCCGCCCGCACCCCGGCCGGGGAGTGGATCCTCACCACGGTCAACTGGCAGGAGGTGCTGCTCACCGAGCAGCGGATGCCGACCACCGAGGAGCTGGACGCCGCCACCGCCGCCCACCCGGTGCTGGTGCGCCGCGGCGCGTACAACATGGTGCTCAACTCGGCCGCGCTGCGGCTGGCCGGGATCGACGGGTCCACCGAGGCGCCGTCCGGTGGGGTGATCGAACGCGACGAGCACGGCCGGCTGACCGGCCGGCTGATCAACCGGGCGACCGAGCTGGTCGAGCGGGTGCTGCCGCGCCCGACCCTCGCCGAGCGGATCGAGGGGCTGCGGGCGGCATCCGCCGACTACGCCGCCACCGGGATCGGCACCGTGCGCGACTGCCTCGTCCCGGTCGAGGACCTCGACGTGCTGGACGCGGCCCGGGCCGAGGGCGCGCTCGCCGTCCGGGTACGGGTCCTGGTCTCCGGCTTCGCGGCGCGCACCCCCGAGCAGGTGGACGCCCTGCTGGACCGGATGGACCAGTGGCGCGCGGACGGCCGGGACGACGCGCAACTGCGCCTGTGGGGAGTCAAGTTCGGCATCGACGGCGGCTTCGAGGCGGGCGCGCTGGAGGAGCCCTACCAGGGGCAGCCCTGCTACCACGGGCGGCTGCTCTGGGAGCCGGAGCAGCTGCTCGCCGCGGTGGACCGGGTGGTCGAGCGCGGCTGGCGGGCCGGCGTGCACGCCTGGGGGGACCGCGGGCTGCGGGTCCTGCTGGACGTCTTCGAGCAGGTGCTGAAGGGCCGGCCCGGACTGCCACCGGGCACCCTCGTGGTCGAACACGGCGGACTGGCCCGGGCCGACCAGCGGGCCCGGGCGATCGCGCTCGGCATCCCGGTGACGGTCCAGCACCCGCTGCTGCACGACGGCGCGCTCACCCAGCAGCGCGCCTGGGGCGAGGAGCGCACCGCGGCGCTGTTCCCGTTGCGCGAGTGGCTGGACGGGGGAGCGCAGCTCTCGGCCGGCTCGGACTTCCCGGTCGGCCCGTACGGCGCGATGGTCTCGGTGTGGGGCATGACGACCCGCGGCACCACGGCCGGGGTGGTCGGCGCCGAGCACGCGATCGGTCGGGAGGAGGCGGTCGCGCTGCACACCGTCGCCGCCGCCCGGCTGACCGGCGAGAGCGCCGAGCGCGGCAGCCTGCGCCCGGGCGCGCTCGCCGACCTCACGCTGTGGCCGGTCGACCCGTTGAGCTGCCCGGTGGAGCGGCTCAGGGAGCTGCGGCCGGTCCGCACGGTGGTCGGTGGCCGTACCGTCCACCGGAGTTGACGGGCCGTCAGGCGGCGATGAGCTCCCGCAGGTCGATGCCGTCGCGGTGCAGGGCGCGCAGGTCCTCGTGCAGGTCGGACGGCGGGACGACGAGCACGCCGCCCCGGGCGTGGTCGAGGCAGTAGCGGGCGACCGAACCGCGCATCAGGCGCCGCAGCCGTCCGCGCATCGAGCCGTGCTGCCCGGCGCTGATCACCAGCAGGTCACCGGGGCGGTCGGCCAGGGCGGTCAGCACCGGCCCGGCCTCGCCGCGCATGACCAGCGGCTGCACGGGCAGGCCGATCGGCAGGCCGCCGAAGGCCTGCCCGAGCGCGCCTTCCAGTCGGGCCTCGGCGGCGTCCTGCCAGGCGCGGAGCAGCGGCGGGCAGGGGCGGGCCCGGTAGCTGCGCTCGCCGCCGACCGGGGTCCAGGCCAGCACCGGGACCAGCAGGGCCCGGCGGGCCCGGGCCTCCTCCGCCGCCCGATGCAGGGCCGTGAGGCTGTGCAGTGAGCCGCTTACTCCGACGATGACGCGCGCGTCGCCCGACATGATCCTTCACTTTCCGATGCCAAACCGATTCAGTGTCTGCGATTAGGTTGCCACGGTCGCACCCCAGCCTGCAAATCAAAGGCATTCACTGAATACCGCCTTGAATCACTCGGCAATCGGATGACCACTCCTCAGCCTCCCGGACCAGCCCCCCGGGCCCCCGGCCCAGCCTCCCGGACCTCCTGGAAGAGCCCCCAGGTGAAGTCGGCCGTCCAGGAGCGCACCCGCCCGTCGGCGCCCGGCGCCTCGAAGTCCAGCCGGAAGCGGGTCGGCGCGCTCCCCTCGCGCGGCACCGCGCCGGGGAACGCCGTCCCCACGTCGTCCGCCACGCAACCCCACGGCTCCAGGTCGGCGGCGGTGCGCAGCCCGGGCGGCGGGGCGCCGTCCGCCCGGACCAGCCACTCGTTCAGCACCGGCGCGCCGATCTCCGCCGGGCCGAGCAGCACCTCGAAGCGCAGCTCCGGCCAGAGCGGCAGCGTCCACTGCCGCGCGGTGCAGGCGAGGTCCCCGATCCGGCGCGTCCGGCTCACCTCCGCCGGCCCGAGCACGGCGGTGCAGCGGGCGGCGCCGCGCGGGAACCGGGGTGCCCGGACCATCGCCTGCCAGCGTTTGTTCGCCTCCCGCATCGAGGCACGGGTGGCGCCGAGCCGCCGCACCGCCTCCTCGACCAGTTCCGGGTGGTAGTCGGCCATCCGACGCAGCAGGAAGAGCTGGAACTCGGTCACCCCGAACCCGTTGATCGCCATACCGGCAGGCTAGCGCCGGAGCACGGGTTCGAGCAGATGTTCGATTCACGGCGTAGGCTGGACCCATGCACGGCACCGTCCACCGCCAGCCCTCGCTGTTCGAAGAAGCCGCCGACCTCCGGCTCGGGCCGCTCGACGGCCTGCAGCGCCTGGTGCTCGGCGACGGCGCCTGGCTGGACGTGCTGCCCGGCTGGCTGCGCGGGGCGGACCAGCTGTTCGAACAGCTGGCCGCGACCGTGCCCTGGCGGGCCGAGCGGCGCGAGATGTACGAGCGGACGGTCGACGTCCCCCGGCTGCTCGCCTCGTACGGCGCCGACGCCGAACCGCCGCACCCCGTGCTCGGCGAGGCCCGTACGGCGCTCAGCCGGCACTACGCGCCCGAGCTCGGCGAACCCTTCCGCACCCTCGGGCTCTGCTACTACCGGGACGGCCGGGACAGCGTCGCCTGGCACGGCGACCGGATCGGGCGCGGCGCCCGCGAGGACACCATGGTGGCGATCCTGTCGGTCGGTGAACCGCGCGTCCTCGCCCTGCGGCCGCGCTTCGGCGGCGCGGCCGTCGTCCGGCGGCCGCTCGGCCACGGGGACCTCGTGGTGATGGGCGGCTCCTGCCAGCGCACCTGGGAACACGCGATCCCGAAGACGGCCCGCCCGGTCGGTCCCCGGATCAGCATCCAGTTCCGTCCGCGCGGGGTCGCCTGAACCGTCCGCTTGCCGCCCGCCCGCCGGGCACGGAGGCTGACGGATGGGGCCGGGCGGGCGAGGAGGCGGCATGCCGAAGGCGGGCAGGTACCACGAGGGCGTCCCCTGCTGGATCGTCCTGACCACCCCGGACCTCCCCCGGGCGGAACGCTTCTACGGTGCGCTGTTCGGCTGGGAGTTCGTCCCGACCGGGCCCGCCGAGGCGGTCGCCACCCGGTACGGCGCCCAGGTCGCGGCGATCACCTCCGCGCCGCAGGCCTCGGTCTCCACCCCCGCGTCGCGGTCCGCCACCTGGACCACCTGCCTCGCCGCCCGCGACCTGCCGCGCACCGCGGCCGCCGTCCGCGCCGCCGGCGGCCGGATCCTCCGCGAGCCGCACGAGGTGCCCGACCAGGGCCGGACCGCGCTCGCCGTCGACCCGCTCGGCGCGCCCTTCGGCCTCTGGCAGGGCGGCGGCGTCGACGGCGCCGCCCTGGTGAACGAACCCGGCACCCTCACGTGGAACGAGCACCTCTCGCCCGACCCGGACGCCGCCCGCGCCTTCTACCACCGGGTCTTCGGCTACGGCTACGACCGCCCCCGGGCGGGCCACACCCTCGCCCGGGCCGCCGGCCTGCCCGCGTGCAGCATCGGTCCCGCCGATCCGCCCGGAACCGCCCCCGGCTGGCGCGTCCACTTCGGGACGGCCGACACCGACCGCGCCACCGCCGCCCTGCGCAGCCTCGGCGGCACCGTCCGCACCGGCCCCGGGCCGACGCCCTTCGGCCGCGCGGCACTCGTCCGGGACGACGCCGGGGCGGAGTTCGTCCTGTTCGCCGTCCCGCCGCCCGGGGAGGAGGCGGAGGCCGCCTGAACCGACTGTCCGTCACAGCCGTTACGGTGGCTCCATGAGTTCCTTCCTGACCGCCTACCTGACCTGTGTCGAGGACAAGCACACCCTCGTCGGCTGTGCCGACGAGGGTGTGCTCGACGAGCTCCTCCGGTACTTCGACGCCACCCTGGACCGCGCCGACCGGGAGTTCGCCGACCAGATCGCGGACGGCGCCCCCACCGCTCGCGAGGCGCTGCGCGCGGTGGTGTACGGCGGACCGTTCGACGAGGAGTACGCCTTCCAGTACGGCTACGCCTACCAGCGCATGTGCCGGACGGACGCGACCGCGCTGGACAACCGCTCCTTCGGCCCGTTCCGCGGCCAGTGGCTGGATGAGGTCGACAAGGGCCTGCGCGCGTACGGCGTCACGGCCGTCTCGGTCTCGGACTTCCACTACGGCAGCGGCTTCCCGGCCGCCTTCCCCTACTGCGCCGAGCTGTCCTGCGGAGAGTGGTCGTCCGATCAGTGCGCGGAGGCGTTGCGGCAGTTCGAGCTGGCCGGATCCGAGGGCCGGGCCCCGGAGTTGGACCGCGAGGTGGCCGAGGCCGTCGACGAGGTCGCCGGATGGCTGCGCGCGGCACGGGAGTTCGAGGGCTACGGGGTCATCGGCTTCGTCTCCTGAGGCCTCCGGGCCGGCGGGCGTCAGTCCTTGACCGCGCCCGCCGGCCCGGACACCAGCTTCCGCTGCACCGCGATGAAGAACACCAGCACCTGGCACGGTCATTCGCGCGAACTGGGCTCCGGCCGACAGCCGTCCTGACGGCCCCTCGCCCGTGGAACGCGGACGGGGCCCGGCACCCGTGAAGGTACCGGACCCCGTCCGATCATGGAGCGCCAGGCCCGGGTCGCACGGACTCTCCCTACTGAAAGTAGGGCGTGCTCTGGTAGCACCGCTGACGCCTGACGAGGGATCGACTCCCTCGCGACACGAAGTACAGTACCAGTTCCGTGATCATCCACCGAATCGGAGGCGAACCCGGCATGACGAGCACCCGACCCGAGGCCGTTCCCTACGCGGACGGGCGGCTGCTGGACGTCCACCGGCCGACCGCCGCCACCGGGCCCGCCCCCGTCGTGCTGCTCTGGCACGGCTCCGGCCCCGACGAGCGCGACGTGCTGCACCCGCTCGCCCAGGAGGCCGCCGGGCTGGGCCTGTTGGTGTTCGTCCCCGACTGGCGCCCCGACCGGGAGGACGGCGGTCGCGCCGATCTGCTCGCCTCGCTCGCCTTCGCCCGCCGCAACGCCGCCGCGTACGGCGGGGATCCGGAGCGCTTCGTGCTGGCCGGCTGGTCGCTCGGCGGCCGGGAGGCCGTCGCGGTGGCCACCCACCCCGACACCCCGGACGACCTGCGCCCCACCGCCGCCGTCGGCATCGCCTCCGCGTACGGCCGCCCGGCCGCCACCACCGGCGACGTACCGCTCGACCACCTCACCGAGAGCCCCTCACCGGTCCCGGTCTGGCTGGTGCTCGGCACGGCGGACGAGGTGGTGCCGAATCGGCTCACCCACCAACTGCACGACGCCGTACCGGCGTCCGAACTCCTCGAACTCCCCACCGACCACGCCGGTGTGGTGATGACCACCTACAGCCCCGAGGCCAACCGTTGCCTGCCCGCCACCGACCTCGCCACCCTGGCCGCCGGCCGCCGGACCGCCGCCACCCTGGCCCGCGCGGCCGGGATCCTGCCGTAACGGGACGCCGCGGGCCGCACTGTCGCCGGCGGCCGAGGGCGAGACACTCCCGCCCCGGCCCGCCGCCGCTGGCCTCGCCGGCCAACGGCCGTGAACCGCGGGTCAGTTGCCCGCGACCAGCTCCCGGAACCCGTAGCCGCGCTGCAGGGCCTCCAGGTCCCGCTGGAGCGGCGGGCGCGGGACCGTGAGCACCGGGCAGGTGGCGTGCCGGACGCAGTAGGCGGTGATCGACGGCCGGATCAGCCGGGAGAGGCAGCTGCGCTCCCGGCCCGCGCCGAGCACCAGGACGTCTCCCGGCCGGTCCGCGCAGCGCACCAGCGCGTGGCCGGTCTCCCCGCGCACGGCCTGGCAGCGCAGCCGGGCTCCCACGAGGCCCCCGGCGAAGGCCTCGTCCAGCGCTTGCCGCAGCCGGGCGACGGCGGCGTCGCGACCGGCGCCGATCACCGGTGGGCCGACCACGCGGCGGTAGCCGAGCTCCTCCCCCGGCGGCGTCCAGCACAGCACCGCGAGCACCTCGACGTCCGTGCGCCGGGCCTCGGCCACCGCGTGGTGCAGGGCGGCGAGACTGCCGAGCGAGCCGCTGACACCGACCACGAACCGGCCCGCGTCCGCACCGGTGTCCCCACCCGCTTCCACACCCCTGTCCGTCATGGCCTGCCCTGCCTCTCCGCCCGCGTCACCGAACCGACCCGAGCCGTGTCGACCGAACCGACCCGAGTCGTGTCCCCCCAGCAAAGCCGCCGGTACCCGCGGCGCCCCGCCCGTTGACACGCCCCTGACGCGGCGCCCGGCGTTCCGTACGCGGCCCTGATGCCCATCGGGCGCGGGGCCGCCGAGCCCGTGCGCGTCAGGCCTCCGGCGCCTCCGCCTCCCACAGGTCGGCGAACATCCGGTCCAGGTGCTCCTCGCCGATCGGCGGGACCGGCAGCGGGTGGGTGGCCCGGGTGCGGAAGCCGTCCAGCAGCAGGGCGAGGTAGCGGCGCCAGAGGTCGGGGCGCAGCTCGGTGGCGGCGGGCAGGGCGCGGCAGAGCGGGCCGAGCAGGAACAGCAGGTCCATGGTGACCACGTCGCGCCGCATGCTGCCCTGTTCCTGGGCACGGGCGATCAGGGCGCCGACGGTGGCGGCGTGCCCGCGGCTGATCTCGATCATGCCGGGGATGGTCGGGATGGCCTGGGTGACCAGGTCGTTGATGCCCCGGTCGGCCGCGACGAGTTCGAAGATCCGCTCGAAGTAGCGTTCCAGGCCGGTCCAGGCGTCCTCGGCGGCGAGCGCCTCCCGCCCGGCCGCGGCCAGTCCGGCTCCGGCGTCCGCGAAGACCTCGGCGATCAGCGCCTCGCGGGTCGGGAAGTTCCGGTAGAGGGTGGCGTTGCCGACGCCCGCCTCCTTGGCGATCTGGTCCAGCGGGACGTCGAGGCCGTGCCGGGAGAACATCTCGCGGGCGGCGGCCAGCAGCAGGTCCCGGTTGCGCTGCGCGTCGCGCCGGAGCCGTCCCGGGGGGTTCGCGCTGCTCTGTGCCATGCGCAGACCCTAGCAACCGCGCGGCCGCAGGGGCCGTCGGCTCGACGGCCCGGCCGGCAACTACCCTACGGGCAAAGATCCACCAGCGACGATCAGGAGCGGTCCGGAGCGGCCGCGGGGTACGGGGGCGGCATGGCCACGGTGACGGAGTTGCGGTACTACCCGGTGAAGGGCTGTGCCGGAGTGCGGGTCGAGCAGGCGGAGTTGACCCCGGCGGGGCTGGCCCACGACCGGGCGTTCATGGTGGTGGACGAGCGGGGCGTGTTCCGTTCCCAGCGGCGGGACGCGCTGCTGGCCACCGTCCGCCCGACGGTGGAGCCGGACGACCGGCTGACCCTCGCCGCCCCCCGGGGTGGAGCCGGTGGCGTTCCCGGTGGACACCGTGGGTCCGCGCCACAAGGTGGAGTTGTTCGGCGCGCCCTTCCTCGCGGTGGACCAGGGGGACGAGGCGGCCGACTGGCTCTCCCGGGTGCTGGGCGTACCCAGCCGACTGGTCCGGGTGCCGCCGGAGCACGACCGGGTGACCGACGGGCTGAACCCGGGGACGTCCGGCTTCGCCGACAGCAGCGCGGTGCACCTGCTGTCCCGCTCCAGCCTGGACGACTTCAACGCCCGCACCGGCGGGGCCCCGCTGCCGGTGGAGCGGTTCCGGCCCAATCTGGTGGTGGACGGCTGGCCGGAGCCGTACACCGAGGACCTGCTGCGCCGGTTCAGCGTCGGCGGCGCCGAGTTGGGCTACACGAAGCTGGCGATCCGCTGCTCGGTGACGCTGGTGGACCAGTCCACCGGCGGCAAGGCCGGCCCGGAGCCGCTGCGCACGCTGGCCCGCTACCGCCGGGCGGCGGCCGGCGGGGTCGCGTTCGGCAGCAAGTTCTCGGTGCTGCGCCCCGGCACGCTGCGGGTCGGGGACGAGCTGACGGTGAGCGAGTGGGGGCCGTCCGAGCTGTAGGCCCGTCGTCGACGGACCGCGCGCAGCGCCCGTGGCCCCGGCGGGCGTCCCCGCCGGGGCCACGGGCGCGCCGGCGGGTGTCAGCAGGTCTGGTCGATCAGGGAGAACGTGGCGTAGTGGTCGCCGGTGTAGTAGTCCTCCTGGGAGGCCTCGCCGGTGATGATCCGACGGGTACCGCGGGTCCGGGCGCCCGGGGTGATGACGGTGTACTCGTGGTAGTACCCGTACGACTGGCTGGGCAGGACGTTCTCTCTGTTCTGGAAGACGACGCCGTCCTGCGAGTACGGGAACGGACCGTCCGAGGCGATCAGGTTCAGGGTGTCGGTGGCCTCCGGCGGAAGCGCGGACAGACACACCGTGCCGCTCACGTCGGCGTGCGCCTCGGTGGCGACGGCAACGGGGGCGAGGGTCATCAGGGCGACGGCGGTGATGGCGGCAGCGCGGGTCTTCCACGCGCGTAGAGTGCGGGTCATGCCCCCAGTGTGTCGAGCCACCGACAACTCCGAAAGGCCTCGGCGGAGTTTTTACCGGCGGGTAACTCCCGCTTCTCATAAGCGACTTGAGCCGTACGTCGCCATCCGGTGACGCACCGTCGGGGCCGCCCACGAACCGCCCGCGCCGCCCTTGGGTCGACCGTCGTCGAACAACCGCACGTGCCGCTGTCGGGCTGCTCACACCTTCACAGCACTCCCACAACGGCCCGCCCGCGCCGCATAGAGTGACGGATCGTGTCGGACCGGAACGATCTCTGACGGGGTGGACATGGGTACGGGCGCCAGTACGGGCAGCGGTACGGGTAGGGGTACAGGTAGCGGTACGGGTAGGGGTACAGGTAGCGGTACGGGTAGCGGTTCGACCGTCGGCAAGGGCACGGCGCTGAGCGCCCGCCAGCTGATCGGGCTGCTGGTCGACGCCGGCGGCTTCCACAGCTGGGACGACCCGACCACCGCGCTGACATCCGCGCCCACGGCCGCGCCCACGCCCACGCCGCTCACCTCGGCGCCCACGTCCTCGCCCACGTCCGCGCCGCTCACCTCGGCGCCCGCCGATCCCGGCTACCGCGCCTCGCTCGACCGGGCCCGCCAGCGCACCGGCCTGGACGAGGCCGTGCTCACCGGCCTCGGCCTGGTCGACGGACGGCCGGTCGCCCTGATCGCCTCCGAGTTCGGCTTCCTCGGCGGCTCGATCGGCGTCGCCACCGCCGAGCGGATCACCCGGGCCGTCGAGCGCGCCACCGCCGAGCGGCTCCCGCTGCTCGCCCTGCCGGTCTCCGGCGGCACCAGGATGCAGGAGGGCTCGGCCGCCTTCCTCTGCATGCTCCGCATCACCGCCGCCGTCCTGGCCCACCGCGCGGCCGGCCTCCCCTACCTCACCTACCTGCGCAACCCGACCATGGGCGGCGTCTTCGCCTCCTGGGGCACCCTCGGCCAGCTGGTCTTCGCCGAGCCGGGCGCCCGGCTCGGCTTCCTCGGCCCGCGGGTGTACGAGGAGCTGCGCGGCGTGGAGCTCCCGGCGGACGTCCAGCTGGCCGAAACGCTGGCCGGGCGCGGACTGGTGGACGCCGTGGTGCCGCCGCAGGAGTTGCGCGAACTCCTCCGCCGCACGCTCGCCGTCCTCGGCACGACACCTCCCCCTTACCGGGGTACGACGCCTCCCCCTTATAGGGGTGCGGCTCCGTCCGTACACAGCGGTCCGGCCCGGTCCGACCACCCCGTCGAACCGCCCGCCCCGCACCCCGACGCCTGGGACTCCGTCCGCCGCACCCGCCGCCCCGACCGCCCCGGCACCCGTGAGCTGCTGCGCCGCACCGCCGAGGAGCTGGTGCTGCTGGACGCGCCCGGCGGCCGCGAGGGCGCACTGGTCCGGG
This sequence comes from Kitasatospora sp. NPDC101108, assembly GCF_055584725.1. NCBI lineage: Bacteria > Bacillati > Actinomycetota > Actinomycetes > Kitasatosporales > Streptomycetaceae > Kitasatospora > Kitasatospora sp. NPDC101108. The sequence continues at coordinate 74,620 of NZ_JBVJLM010000009.1, read as the reverse complement.
CGCTCGCCGTGCTCGGCGGCCGGCCCGTCCTGGTGGTCGGCCAGCAGCGGCGGACCCCGGACCACGAGCGACCCTTCACCGCCGCCGACCTGCGGGCCGTCCGGCACACCGCACGCCTGGCCGAGCAACTGGGCCTGCCGCTGGTCACCGTGGTGGACACCGCAGGGGCCGAGCTGTCCGCGCGGGCCGAGCTGGACGGGATCGCGGTGGAGATCGCGCACTGCCTGACCACCCTGCTCGCGGTGCGCACGCCCGTCCTCGCCGTCCTGCTCGGCCAGGGCTCCGGGGGCGGCGCACTGGCGCTGCTGCCCGCCGACCGGGTGCTCGCCGCCGGGCACGCCTGGCTGGCGCCGCTGCCGCCGGAAGGCGCCTCGGCGATCGTGCACCGGGACGGCGCGCACGCCGCCGAGCTGGCCCGGGCCCAGGGCATCGGCGCCCACGACCTGGCGCGGGTCGGGCTGGTGGACGAGGTGGTCCCGGAGCTGCCGGACGCCGCCGAGGAGCCGGAGACGTTCTGCGCACGCCTGGGAGCCGCGCTCGCAGCGACCCTCGGTGAGCTTTCGGCCACCGGTGAGACGGACCGGCTCGCCGCCCGGGCACTCCGGCACCGGCGCCTCGGCGACCTCCGATGACCGTGGGTGAGCGGGAACGGCCGGGCCGTGAGCGGATCCTGTGGCGCCGGACACAGATCGTCAGTACCCAAAGTACTGTCACCGGATCGTCCGGTGACCAGCCCGGCTCCCAAACGGTGAGTGCGCTCACAGCGGATTCGCGGATACGACGAGCTGTAGTGATGGGATCAGGGCTGTCACCGGACCTGCGGACACCCTGCCCCGATCCCGGCGTTTCCCCAGGTCAGAGGCCGTAACCGAGCCCCGGCCGAGCACTCCTTCGTTTCCAAGGTCACCGTGGTGCCTACGACGCCGCGTCGTAGCAAGGGGGTCTTGGCGGGGGCCGATCCGGTCTGGCAACAATGGCTCTCGTCGTCAGCCGCACCGGCTCCTGTCCCGCCGGTGAACGGCTTACCGCCGAGTCACGCTCCACAACCGCAACGGCCCCTGTCCGGCCCGTGGTCCTGGGTGGGGCGCGACTCGGCCCAACCCGATTGAGGTCCTGTCCTACATGCCCGCTTTCAAGCTCCGTATGCGCACTTCCGCCGCGATTCTTGCCGGCGCCGCTGGTCTGACCGCCCTCGGCGCGGGCGTCCTGCCCGCCACCGCCAACGCCGCCACCGCCTCCCCGCAGGCCATCGCGGCCCAGATCGTCCCGGCGAACCAGCTGGCCTCGTTCAGCCAGATCATCTCGCACGAGTCCGGCTGGAACGTGACCGCGACCAACCCGAGCTCGGGCTCCTACGGGCTGGGCCAGGCGCTGCCGGCCTCCAAGATGGCCTCGGCCGGCCCGGACTGGAAGACCAACCCGGCCACCCAGATCAAGTGGGCGCTGGACTACATGAACACCCGCTACGGCAGCCCGAACGCCGCCTGGGCCTTCTGGCAGACCCACCACTGGTACTGAGCCGACCGACCACCGGCGTACCGAGTTCCACCCGTCGCCTGACCATTTCCCCCTCACCCCGGGGGTCGGACAGGGACCACCGGGGTGACCCGTACAGGGCCCGGGCCCGCGCGAACCGCGTGGCCCGGGCCCTGTCGTGGTTCCCGCCCCGGCGCCACCGTGCGCGGCACCGCCGCCCCGGCAGCCCGTCCGCCGGTTCCTCCGCGGTTCAGAGCTTCTCGGTGAGCCCCAGCAGCTCCCGCATCCGCGCGTACTTGGCGACCAGCCGCTCGGCGGTCGGCCGGTCCAGCGCGGCCAGCCGGGCCGGGTCGGAGTTGTGCGCCAGGTCGGCGCGTTTGACCAGCAGCGCGCCGGGCGTGGCCAGGATGCGCGCGGTGTACGCCTCGACCGGCTCCTCCGGCCGCCGGGTGAGCGCGTCGACGATCGCCTTGGTCTCCTCCGGTAGCGCGGCCCGCGCCAGCCACTCCCGGCTCAGCCGCCCGTCCTCGACGGTGTCGTGCAGCCACCCCGCCGCGATCTGCGCCTCACTGCCGCCGCGGGCCGCCGTCCCGCCCGCAACCGCGGCGATGTGCTCTCCGTACGGGTGGCCGTTCTTGTCCACCTGCCCCTCGTGGGCACGGCGCGCGATGGTCTCCACCTCGGACAGGCTCAGGTACTGGTCCTCCATCGGCTCATCGTAGGCCCCGCCCGCCGGACCGCTCTCCGGCGCCCCTTGATCAACTCGTCGAAGGCCACTGGTTTACTGCCTCAGGGGTTTTCGGCGGTCTCGCTGGTCCGGGGCCCTCGGGCGGGGCGACACCCGCCCACCCGGCAGACCCGTACGAGCGATCCGAGGAACGATGCCCGCCCTCCACCCGCTGCTGTCCGCCTTCGCCCCGATCTGGGCCCTCACGGCGGTCGGCTACCTCGTCGCCCGCGCCGGGCTGATCGGACCGCAGGCGGAGATGGTGCTGACCCGCTACGTCTTCCACGTCGCCATGCCGGCCGCCCTCTTCCTGATGATCGCCCGCACCCCGCTCGGCCACTTCGCCAACCCGTCGATGCTCGCCTTCGTGGCCGGTGCCGCCGCCGCGACCGGCCTCGGACTGCTCGCCGGGCGCATGCTCTTCCAGCGCAAGCGCGGCGAACTGGCGATCGGCGCGATGGCCGCCGGCTACGTCAACTCCGCCAACCTCGGCATCCCGGTGACCGTGCAGGTCGTCGGCGACGCCTCGTTCGTCGGACCGGTGATCCTCTTCCAGATCCTGCTGGTCACCCCGGCCGTCCTGGCCGTCCTGGACAGCGGCGCGGCCGGCCGCCGGGCCCTGGTCACCCTGCCGCTGCGCAACCCGGTCCTGCTCGCCACCGCGCTCGGCGCCGCCACCTCCGCGACCGGGCTGCGGCTGCCCGCCGAGCTCCACCACTCCGCCGAACTGCTCGGCGGCGCCGGAGTGCCGACCGCCCTGGTCGCCCTCGGCATGTCGCTGCACAACCGACCGCCGGCCGACGGCCTCTCCCGCCGTGCCGAGGTGGGGGTGGCCGTCGCGATCAAGACCCTGGTCCAGCCGCTGGTCACCCTGGTCGTGGCCGGCCCGGTGCTCCACCTGCCCACCCACCAGTTGCTCACCGTGGTGCTCTTCTCCGCCCTGCCGACGGCGCAGAACGTCTACACCTACGCCCGCGAGTACGGGCAGGGCACCGACCTCGCCCGGGACACGGTGCTCTGGTCGACGCTGGTGTCGATGGTGACCCTGTCCGTGATCGCCTGGACCCTCGGGCCCGCATAACCTCCGCGTTCCCGCCCCCTCGCTCCTGCCCCTCGCCCCTGCGCTGCTCACTCCTGCTCGGCTCCCTCCTGCCCTGCTCACTCCTGCCGGGCGGCGGCCACCACGGAGGTCATCGCCTCCAGGAAGCGTCGGGCCGTCGCCAGCTCGGCCGGGTCGAACCGGCCCATCGCGGCGACCAGGTCCCCGATCAGCCCGCCGAAGAAGCCCTGCCCCAGCTCCATCGCCCGCTCCTCCACCAGCAGCCGGACCTTGCGCCGGTCCCCCGGATCGCGCTCCCGGCGGATCAGCCCCAGCCGCTCCAGGCGGTCCACCAGACCGGTGGTACCCGCCGAGTTCAGCCGCAGCGCCTCGCCGAGCCGGCCCGGAGTGACCACCTCCCCGACCCGGGCGGCGTCCAGGAGGTGGATCAGCGCCCGCAGGTCGGTCGGGTGCAGACCGCTACGGGCCGCGAACTCGGCCCCGAACAGGTCGAGTTCGACCGTCAGACCGCGCAGCAGGTGGACCAGCCGCATCGGCTCCTCAACCTCGGACACCCTCTCGTCCTTCCTCGGGCACGCGCGTGCCACTATTCTCTCGTTCAGCGAGATACTTGGTCAACGAGTCATTCAGCGACCGACCCAGCACGTGGTCCGGCGCGTCGACCGCACGCGATCACACCACACCGCGGAGGCCCATCATGTCCGCCCGCACCGCCCCGTCCCACCCGTCGCGCCTCGCGCCCTTCCTCGCCGCCTACGACGCGCTGCTCGCCCGCTGGCCCGTCCCGGTCGAGCCGCTCACCGTCCGCACCGCCCACGGCACCACCCGGATCAACGCCTGCGGACCCGCCGACGGCCACCCCCTCGTCCTGCTCCACGGCGGCGGCGCCACCTCCACCATGTGGTACGCCAACGCCGGCGCCCTGGCCGAGGCCGGCCACCGCGTCCTCGCCGTCGACCTCATCGGCGACCCCGGACGCAGCGTCCACGACGGCAGCCCGCTCGGCGACGTCCCCGGCCTGCTCAGCTGGCTCGACGCCGTGCTCGACCAACTGGACGTCCGCACCGCCGACTTCTGCGGCCACTCGTACGGCGGCTGGATCGCCCTCGAATACACCCTGCACGCGCCCACCCGGGTCAGCCGCCTCGCCCTGCTCGACCCCACCCTCTGCTTCGCCGGCTACCGCCCTGGCTACCTCCTCCGCGCCCTCCCCCTCTTCCTCCCCCACCGCACCCCGGCCCGCGCCCGCAACTACCTCGACTGGGAAGCCGTCGGCGTCGCCCGCACCGACCCCGACTGGCGCGAGCTCTACGCCCTCGGCTACGCCGACTTCCCCGCCTCCCCCGTCATCACCGGGCCCCGCCCCACCCCCGCCCGGCTCCGCACCCTCACCACTCCCCTCCTCGCCCTCTACGCCGAACACTCCCGCGCCCACGACCCCCACCGCACCGCCGCCACCACCCGCCACACCCTCCCCCACGCCACCGTCACCACGATCCCGGGCGCCTCCCACCACAACCTCCCCATGACCGCCGCCTCCCAGGTCAACCACCACCTCCTCAACTTCCTCCCACCGCCCCACCCCTGACCCCCCACCCCAACCACACGCGCTCACACCCCCGAGCCCGCGCCATCGCGTGAGAAGTCGAACCGGCCGACTTCTCACGCGAAGCCCCCACGAGGCCCGGCTCGACCTCGAACACCACCAGGGCCGTTCCCCGGCCGAGTGACGGTCCGCGCCCTCGCACGCATCCTCGCCCTGACCAGCGCGATCAGACACAACGACCACACCGGCCCGCCCGTCATGCTCTCGTTGCCCGCCGACCACCACTCGTCGTCTCCAAAACCGCCCGGCAATAGACGGTGGCGAGATCGTCCGTACAGCAGACCGGTTCTCCACGCTCAGTGATCACCAGGGAGGGCCGTGCCCGCGCTGCCATCTTGCGTGCGGCCTTTTCAATGGGCGTTCTTCATCTTGACCACCGCCGATGCCAGACCGACTGCAACCTCACTGTTTGCGGCGTGATACTCATGCGGTCGTGAGAGTCTTCAGGCCGCGTGTGGCAGCGACAGTGCTGGCGTTCGAGGCGCTCGCCGGCTCATTGGTGCAGGTGGGTTTCGCACTTTTCGCCGTTCTTGACTGTGACCATCCCTGGGAGGATCAGCAACCCACCTGCGTCGCGGCAGGGCTGGACCTCGGCCTCTGGATCCTGGTCGCCGCGTGCAACCTCCTCGTCGCGCTGCTCTGGTTCCGCTACGACCGCGCGCCGCGCCGCAGGGTTCGGGTGCTGATGGCGTGGGTGGTCCTCGTCCAGATCGCGGTGGTCCGGGCGCTGTTGGACCCGGCGGCGCAGCCCGTCGGCGCCGAGTGGATCGAAGGAGCGGCCATCCTCGCGGGATGCGCCTACATTACGACGACGGCAATGCTCACGATGCTGCGTCCTCCCCGTCGCGGACAGCCCACATGGTGAGCACGGCTCACCGGACCGGCGTGTGTGTTGATTAGCGGGCGGAGCGCAGTCGCCGGACCTACCGGGTGACGGCCGATCTGATCAACCCGCAGTAGGCCACCTGGCCGCCGCACTCGTCACCCTCCGCAAACCGATCCGCCGCACCACCACCCGCTACCGGTGGGATGGCCGCCCCACCACACGCCTCCCCAAGTGATCCATGTGCCGGTCGGGGGTCGGTCCAACGACTCGGTCCGCGACAGCGGGGCCGCGGCTTTCGGGAGCTTGTAGAGGCCCGGTCAGAACGTGAGTTTTGGCAGGAGTGAGAGCGCTGACGGGGTCGTGCGATCGTGGGTGCCGTGAATGAACCGGTGGAGCGCGTAGATGATCAGGATCGGGTGCTGGCGGTGGTGGACCGCAGTGAGGCCATCCGTCGAGGCTGGCTGCACCGCATCGCGACGACGGTCTGCCGCGATCAGCAGGGGCGGGTGTTGGTCTATCGGCGGCCCGAAAACCTGTCCCGGTTCCCCGGCCACCACGAGGTGATGTTCGGTGGGGCTGTAGATGTAGGCGAGTCCTATGAGCAGGCGGCGGCCAGGGAGTTGGCTGAGGAACTGGGCATTCATGTACCTGTGCGCTTCTTGTTCAAGTTCCTGTGCCGGGGGGCGATCAGCCCGTACTGGCTCGGCGTGCATGAGGCCGTGATCACGGGCGAGGTGACGCCTGACCCGGGAGAGGTTGCCTGGCACGGTTGGCTGACAGAGACGGAGGTGCAGGAGGCCGTGCGGCAGTGGCGCTTCATTCCGGACGGGCAGGAGGCGTTCGATCGCTATCTCACGCGTCGCCACGACCTGCCCGCGATAGGGCCGTGACGCGAGACAGGCCGCACGGTTTAGGCAAGTTGTGACGCAAGCCTTGGCCCGTGCGGCCTTGTCCCATCCTGCCCTCTGCGGCCTGTCCCGTGCACATCTCGGCGGTTTGATCGAAGAGTTGGCCAATCCGTGGCTCGCTCGATGCGAGTCCGCGCTGCGCGAGCGGCGCGGTGCCGAGCGGCAGCAGCAGCCCGGTGCCGGGCCGAAGCACGACCTGGTCTTCACCGACCGCGTGCTGGTCGCTTTGGCCTGGCCAACGAGTTCCCCGAGCAGGTCAGCGCGCCGCCGAAGAAGCCGAAAGAGGACACGCCCGTCGGCGAGCAGTACGTGGCGAGAAGCGCGCCGACGGCAGTCCTCGGCCCGGATCTGCGTCGAACACACCAACGCCGAGCTGAGGCAGTGGCGCCCGCTCCAGCGTTACACCGGTCGGCGCGAGGGCTACGCCGAGACGCACCGCGCGATCGCCTCGCTGGTCTCGGACCGCTCCGCCCGCCGGGCGACCCGCCGCAAGCCGAGACCGAACTGGTGCTCGCCCGGCAGAGCGCCTGCTGATCAACCACCAGCCGACCCGCCAGGCCGACATGTCCCGACCTCAATCGCGGACCGAGTCGTAAGTCTGAAAAGAGCTTGCCGTTGAGGGGCTGTCCCGGTTCGAACAGCCCCTCAACGGCAATGTGGTTGGCAGGGTGATGGTTCGGGTGTGGCCGGTGCGGATGAGCCCGAGGCCGGTTACCGCGCACATCACGTACGCGGTCTCGGCCGCCCGGGGTGGGCGGCGCGACACCCGAGTGCGGTTCGGGCGTCGGTGGGCATTCCACGGCCACCTGACCGGTCGGCCCACCGTGGCCTTCGGGACGCGGGCCGCGGAGGGTGTTCGGCTCACCGTGCGCTGTTCGCCTTGGAGGTGCTTCTGGTGCCGGTACACGGGTGCCGGGCCGGACCGGGCGCGGCTGGTCTGGCTGGACCGGCAGCCCCGGGGTGGCGGGTTGGGGCCTCCCCGGTCGTGAGGTGGTCGGCGGCACCAACTGCAGCACCGACTCCGACCACGAGATCCGCCCCCCTGGTGGCGCAGCTGAGGGCGGTGGGAACAATGCCGGGATGCTCCACCACTTGCGGGCCGGCTGGCGGTCGGCGAGGTGGCAGGCGAGGCCTGGTGCCGCTGCCCTGTCGGGGGACATCGGGGCCGAGCGCGAGTTCGTCGACGCGATCGGCCCCGAGTACTGGGTCGAGCCCCTCTCGTAGGACCGCCCGAGGGGTTTCAGGCGTGGGAGGACTCGGTGCGCGCGGCCGCCGCCGAGCGGCTTTGCCCAGCCGCCACGCCTCCTAACGCGCTGAACCCGGTCGTACCGCTCGGGAGTAGTTGACGTCAGTAGATCAGGTAGCCCGGGCGGTGCCCTTCGTCCTCGATCTCTCCGGTGGCCTGGGCCCGCAGCTTGCGGGACAGTTCTTCGAGGGCCCGGGAGGCCGCGACCTCCTCGCCGATCCGGGCGAGCGGACGGTCCTCCGCGCTCTTCTCGGCCTCGCCGTGCGCGCTCAAGCCCGGCGCCCTCGCGCCCGTCAACCTGGCGTCGCACGTCGTGTGCACGCCGTCTTCGTCGAAGTTCAGCTCCACGTCCCACTGGTTGTGCATGCCACACCTCCTGGCGCCGGCCCCCGTTCGCCGGTCCGGGCCGACCAGGGCGGTGGACCCGTGGCGGCCGCTCACACCAGCGTGCGCCCGCCCCACCCGTGGCGGCAAGCGCGACAGTTGTCGCGAGCACCGGCCCGGTGCCGCCGCGTCCGATCGGCTCGGCCGCCGCCCCGGCGGTACGCTGACGGGAGCGCGCCGCAAACGCCGCCCCTCCCCCGGACCCGCCGGCGCGGCGCGGGGCAGCGACAACCTGGTGGTCCCTCCGTGGCGGTCTTCCTCCTCGCTCTGGGCGCGGCCTGCTGTCTGGGGCTCGGCTTCGTCCTCCAGCAGCACGCGGCGCAACGTGCCCCGCGTGCCGACCTGCTGCACTGGCGCCTGCTGCTGGACCTGGTGCGGATGCCCGAGTGGCTGCTCGGCACCGGGTTCATGATCAGCGGTTTGCTCCTTTCCGCGCTCGCGCTGAACCAGGGCGAGGTGTCGCTGGTCGAGCCGCTGCTCGCGACCAACCTGCTCTTCGCCATGGCGCTCTCCCGGGTGCTGACCCATCAGACCCTCGGCCGCTCCGGCTGGGCCGGGGTCCTGCTGCTGGGCCTCGGGGTGACGGCGTTCATCGTGGCCGGGCAGCCGACCGGAGGCGGTCCACCCGCCGGGGAGCTACGCCACTGGCTGGTGGTCGGCACGGTGGTCGGGCTGACGCTGCTGCTGGTCACGCTCGCCCGACGGCTGCCGCTGTTCGAGGAGGCCACCCTGCTGGCGCTCGCCGCCGGACTGCTCTACGGCCTCCAGGACGCGCTGACCCGCACCACCACCCAGCGCATCGGCCACAGCGGCCTCGCGGCGGTGCTGCGCACCTGGCAGCCGTACGCGGTCGTGGTGGCGGGCGTGGTCGGACTGCTGCTGGTGCAGAGCGCCTTCGAGGCCGCCCCGCTGCGGATGTCGTTGCCCGCGCTGACCGCCGCCCAGCCGCTGTCCGGGATCGCGTGTGCGGTCGGCTTCCTCGGCGACCGGCTGCGGGTCACCCCGGGCGCGCTGGCCTGGCAGGCCGCCGGACTGGTGGCGATCGTGATCGGGGTGATCGTGATCGGCCGGCATCCGGCGATGCCCGGAAGCGTCCGGGACACCCTGGAGAGCATCGGGGCATCGCCGGAGGACGACTCGGCCGGCAGCGCCGCCGGCCCGGACCGGGACAGCAAAGACGACGACAGGGGCGGAAGCAGCACCGCCGGGGCCGACGACGGTGACCGCAACGGGTGACACCAGCTCCGAGGTCGACGCGAACGGGAAGGGCGAGTAGACGGATCGATGTGCTGGAGCGCCCGGGCGGACGTCGTGGTCGGCGGGGCGGTCGCGGGCGTCGGCGTGGCCTGCCTGGTGCGCGCCCGGCGGTCGGGGCGACCGCAACGCCTGCCGCTCGCCGCGCTCCCGATGGTGCTGGGCGTGCACCAGTTGATCGAGGCGCTGGTGTGGCTCGGCACGGACGGTGAGCTGCCGTCGACCGTCGCCGCGGGGGCGCGTACCGCCTGGGCGGTGATCGCCCTGCCGCTGCTGCCCGTCCTGGTCCCCACCGGGGTGTGGTGCGCGGCCCATGAGCCCGGGCACCCGGCCGGCCCCAACCGCCGCCGTGTGCTCGCGCTGCTGGCCCTGCTGGGCGCGGCGATCGCGATCCCGCTCGCGGCCGCCGTTGCCGCTCACCCGGTGACGGCCCACCGGCACGGCCGCACCCTCGGCTATGCCATCGGCATCCCGCACCCGGCCCTCCTGCTCACCGGCTATCTCCTCGCCACGGTCGGCTCCCTCCTGCTGAGTGGCGACCGTCTGCTGCGCCGCCTCGGCCTGGTCACCGGAGCGGGCGCCGTGTTCTGCGCCCTGCTCTGGCGATTCGCGTTCGTTTCCACCTGGTGCGCCCTCGCTGCCCTGGCCAGCCTCCTACTCCTCCACTGGGCAGGGCAGCCGCCCGAGGATCGTTGCTGAACGGTGGTTCTCGGCCCGCCCGGGCGCGTCCGTCGCTCGATGCCCGACTGCTACTGCCCTGCCGCCTCCAGCGCGACGTCCGTGACCTCCGCGCCTTCCGTCACCTGCTCATCGGCCCCGGCACGCCCGTGCCCGCGCCGGCGATCCATCTCCCGCCACTCCGGCCGCAGTCCGGTCAGCGTGGTGGTGGCGAAGTACAGGATCCCGGCCGTGAGCAGGCCGGGTATCAGGCCCACCAGAGCGACGGCCGCGCCCGCGAGGAGGCCGCCGAGCGGGATGCCTGCCCAGGCAAGGGAGTCACCGAGGGCGTGGACGCGGCCGAGCAGGTGGCGGGGCACTCGTTCGAAGAGGACCGCGCCGAGGATCGGGTTGAGGAATCCGGAGCCGAAGCCGCCCACGGCGAAGACCGCGACCACCGCCCACATCGGCGCGTCCAGCGCGAGCACCAGGTAGCGGGGCGCACCGGCGAGCAGGAAACCGACGAAGAAGACCGTACGGCGGGGCAGCCGGTGGGCGAGCGCGGCCGCTATCAGGCTGCCGGCCACCGCGGTGACGCCGAGGACACTGCCGAGCAGCCCGAGCGCAGCCGGGCCGTTGCCGGACTCCCGGGCCCACACCGGGAGCAGGACGGTCGAGAACCCGGCGTCGAGCAGGTTGGTGATGCCGACCATGACGGTCACGGTGAGCAGCAGCGGCTCGGCGCGGAGGAAGCCGAAGCCCTCCCGGAACATCCGCCAGTAGCCGCTGCCGTGCCGGTCCGGCTCGGCCGGGCTCGCACCCGCGTCCGAGGCCGTGTCCGAGGCCGAGGCCGGGGCCGGGGCCGGCGCTGCGACCGGGACCGAGGCCGGGGCCGGGGCCGGGGCCGGGGCCGCCGAGCGCCCCATGCCCGACGGCAGCGCCAGGGCGATGATCAGCGAGCCGAGCGCGAAGGTGCCCGCGTTGACCGCCAGCCCGGCGAGCGGCCCCACCAGCGCGACCAGCCCTCCGCCGACCGCCGGTCCGACCGTCGAGGCCAGCCGTTCGGTGACGCCGGACAGCCCGGTGGCCCGCTCCATCGGCACCCGGGCGTGGTCGGCCGCCTCCGGGACCATGACCGACTTGGCCAGGTCCCCGGGCCCGCGCATCGCACCGATCACGGCGACCATCGCCAGCAGCATCCAGAACGGCAGCAGCCCCTGGGCGTGCAGCAGCGGGACCAGCCCGGCCGCGACGGCGCTCACCGCGTCCGTCGTCCAGGACACCACGCGCGGCCCGAGCCGGTCGACGACCGGCCCGGTCAGGGCCTTGACCAGCACGTACGGCGTCATCTCGGCGAAGGCGACCAGACCCGTCAAGGTGGCGCTGCCGGTGGTGGCCAGCACGAACCAGGGCAGGGCGATGGCGGAGACCCGCGTCCCGGTCAGGGAGACCGCCGTCGCGGCGAGCACTCCGACCAGCGGCCGCAGGCTGCGCACCGGCGCAGCGACGTCGGTGGTGGTCATTCGGCTCTCCCCTCACCCGATTCGGGCAGCCCCTGCGCGTCGGGCAGCACGTGGACCACCACGGAGACCTGCTCGCTGCCCTCCGGTACCGGTCCCTCGGCGCCGACCTGCCGGTAGCGCCGGAGGACCGCCGAGAGCTCCGCGGTCAGCTGCTCGGCCTCGCCCGGCGTGATCTGCAGCAGCACGTCGCTGAAATCCACCGCCTTGCGCCAGTCCCTGGGCATCGTCTCGAAGGAGTCGAGCACGCGCTGCCCGGCCATGGTGTGGCCGGCCAGAACGGCGCGCAGGAAGCCGACGGCGGTCTCGGGCTCCTCGTCCGCCATGTCCTCCCCTGTCCAGACCGTCATCCGGTGCGCCGAACGCCACCATCGCTCACGGGCGTTGCCGCGCTCCTCGTCCTCCTCGACGAAGCCCGCGGCGGCGAGCTGGCGCAGGTGGTAGCTGGTGGCTCCGGAGTTGAGCCCCAGCTGCTCGGCGAGCCTGGTCGCCGTGGACGGGCCGTGCTTGCGCAGCAGCCCGACCAGCTGCATCCGGACGGGGTGGGCCATCGCTTTCATGCCCTTGGCAGTGAGGACGACGTGCGGGTCGTCGCTGTGCATCCAGCCGCGGTCTTCGGTCATGGCCAGGAGCCTAGGACCGCAAAGACCAGTTTGCAAAGGCTTTTTTGCGAAGCTTTCTTTGCGGTCCCTTGGGCGCGTGTGAGCGGGCCTCGTCGTGCGGACACGCGGACACCACGCGGTCACCGAGCGGCCACGGCGGTCGCCCGTCCCCGCCGGTCGGCGGACCGCCCACCCGCCGCTCGGCGGGGGCCGGGACCCGGTTCGTGTCCCGGAGCCGGATTGTCACCCGGGCGGAGGAGGAGCAGGCTGACAGCAGGGCCGGGGAAGCGGCCCGCCCCGGTCGGCCGCGGACTCGATGACGGCCGCCGGTCAGGCACGAGGGGCAGGGCCATGGCACGCGGGAAGCTATGGGGCTACGTCGCTTCGGGGGCCCGGGCCCTCGGCGCGCTCGGCGGCGCGGGCGGCGCCCGCGAGGGCGGTGCGGGCGCATCGGACGGCCTCGGGCCGCACCCGCGGTTCGCGATGGCCGGGCCCAGGACGCTCTCCCGGACGGAACTCGACCAGTTGCGCTGGACGGGTCGCCAGGCCGGGTGCGAGCCGCAGGCTCGGCACGTCCAGGTCGCCGAGGTGGTGCGCCGGGTGGTGCGCGGCGGTGGCCGGGCGGCGGCCGTCACGGTCCGCCTGGCGCCGGGGCTGCCGGTGGTGGCCGGGGACGCCCGCCGGATGGAGGCCGCGGTGGCCGGGCTGGTCGACCACGCGATCCGGCGCAGCCCGCTGGGTGGCCGGGTGCTGGTCCGGGCGGACGTCAGGCGCACCGGACCGGCGGCGCTCCGGTCCGGAGCCGGGCGGGGCTGGGCCGCCGCACGTGGCCGGGAACGAGTGGAGATACGAATATCCGATCGCGGCGCGTACGAGCCGCCCGGGGCCCGCGAATGGCTGCTCGCGGGCGTGCGGCCGACCGGACCGGTCGGCCCGGCGCTGCACAGCCTGGTGCTGGCGGCGGGCGGACGGCTCGCGGTCGAGCCGACACCCGGCGGTGGCCTGACCGTGGTGCTGCTGCTGACGGTCGCCTACGACTGATCGGCCCGCACCACCGTCGGCCCCCGCGAACCCGCACCGCCGTCAGCCCGCACCGCCCACCAACCCGCGCCGCGCGGCGAACGTCGGCCGCCGAACCTAGACTTGCCCCATGCCCCGGCTCAACGACCAGGTCAGGGAGCTGCTCCAGGAGTACGCCGACCTGATCAACATCACCGGCGGGGACGCCTTCCGGGCCCGCGCCTACGAGAAGGCCGCCCGAGCCGTCGGCGGCCACCCCGAGGACCTCGCCGACCTGGACGTCAAGGGACTGCAGCAGATCCCCGGCGTCGGCAAGTCCACCGCCGAGAAGATCGCCGAGTACCTCGCCACCGGGAGGATCCCCGCGCTGGAGTCGCTGCGCGCCAAGATCCCTTCCGGCGTACGGGAGATGATGGCCGTCCCCAGCGTCGGCCCCAAGCGCGCCCTCGCCCTCTACCGCGACCTCGGCATCGCGTCCGTGGACGAACTCGCCGGGGCGATCCGCGCCGACAGGCTGACCGGCGTGGCCGGTTTCGGCGAGCGCAGCGGCGAGAAGATCCTGCACGGCATCGAGCTGATGCGGCAGTCCGGCGGACGGACCCTGCTCGACACCGCCACCGAGCTGGCCGAGCAACTGGTCGAGGCGCTCTCGGCCGTACCCGGCTGCACCCGCTGCGCGTACGCGGGTTCGCTGCGCCGGATGCGCGAGACGGTGGGCGACATCGACGTGCTGGCGACCGCCGTCGACTCCGCCCCGCTGATGGCCGCGCTCACCGAACTGCCGTACGTGGCCGAGGTGATCGGCAGCGGGCCGACCAAGACCTCGGTCCTCACGACTCAGGGGATCCAGGTGGACCTGAGGGTCGTCCCGGAGGAGGACTGGGGCGCCGCGCTCGTCTACTTCACCGGCTCGAAGGCGCACAACATCAAGCTCCGCACGATGGCGGTGCGGGCCGGGTTGAAGCTCTCCGAGTACGGCCTGTTCGAGGTGGACGGCACCGCGCGGAAAGACGCCAAGGGAGCCAAGGGAGCGAAGGACGGGAAGGGAGCGAAGGGCGGGAAGGACAGCGGGCCGGGCGCGAGGACGGAGGGCGTCAAGGTGGTGTCCGCGACCGAGGACGAGGTGTACGCCGCCCTCGGCCTGCCCTGGATCCCGCCGACGCTGCGTGAGGACCGCGGCGAGATCGAGGCCGCGCTGAACGGTGAACTCCCCGACCTCATCGAGGAGTCGGACCTGCGTGGGGACCTGCACACCCACACCGACCTGACCGACGGCCTGGCCACCCTCACCGAGATGATCGACACGGCCGCGGCACGGGGATACTCCTACTACGCCGTCACCGACCACGCGCCGGACCTGGTGATGCAGCGGATGACCGACGAGAAGATGCTCGCCCAGCGTGAGGAACTGCGCCGACTCGCCGACCGCCACAAGAAGTTGCGCCTGCTGCACGGCACCGAGCTGAACATCGGCCCGGACGGCGGCGTGGACTGGCCGCCCGAGTTCCTGGCCGGCTTCGACGTGTGCGTGGCCTCCGTGCACTCGCACTTCAACCTCGACCGCGCCGCCCAGACCCGCCGGTTGATCCGCGCCTGCGAGAACCCGTACGTCCACATCATCGGCCACCTCACCACCCGGCGGATCGGCAGGCGCGGACCGATCGAGGTCGACCTGGACGCGGTATTCGAGGCCGCCGCGCGCACCGGGACCGCCATCGAGATCAACAGCTCCCCGCAGCGACTCGACCTGCGCGACGAGGACGTCCTGCGGGCCAAGCGGCACGGCGTGCGCTTCTCGATCGACAGCGACGCGCACGCCACCGGCCACCTCGCCTACCCGCGCTTCGGCATCGGTACGGCGCAGCGCGGCTGGCTCACCACCGAGGACGTGATCAACGCCTGGACCTGGCAGAAGCTGAAGCGCTTCCTCCGCAAGGACGCACTACAGAAGTAGTACCCCCTAGGGCGCGCCGACCGACGCCCCTGGCGAGCCCAGCACCCGGGCCGCGCTGCGGTGCCCGAGGCCTGCCGCCAACCGCAGGTCCCCGGCGTCCAGGAACCCGGCCAGGAAGCCCGCCGCGAAGGCGTCCCCGGCCCCGGTGAGGTCGCGCACCTCGGCGACCGTCGGCACGGGCACGGTGAACAGGTCCTCGCCCGGCACGTCGACCGTCGTCGGCTCGGCGCCCGACTTGGTGACCACGGTGGTGGCCGCCAGCCGGGCGCGCTCCGGCCCCGGCCGGCCGTCCACCAGCAGCCCCAGGAAGGCGGACTCGGAGCGGTTGGCGAAGACGAGGGTCGGCGCCAGCTCGGCCAGCAGGGCGAGGAACCGCTCCCGCCCGAACTGCTCCAGCATCCCGGTGGAGGAGGCGTCCACCGAGGTGGTGCCGCCCGCCCGCCGGACCCGGGCGAGCGCGTCGACCGCCGTCCGCCCGACCGGCTCGCCGTCGAAGGAGTAGGCGGGCACGTGCAGGTGCGCCAGGCCGGCCAGCCACTCGTCCGGGACGCGTTCCAGCAGTCGGGCGGCGCCGCGGTCGGGCAGCATGGTGCGCTCGCCGTCCGGGTCGATCAGCACCACGACGCTGCCGGTCCGGCCGTTCCGCTGCACCCGTACGTCCACGCCGTGGCCGCCGAGTTCGGCGACGACGCCGTCCCCGACCGCGTCCGCGCCGACGCAGCCGAGGAAGCGGACCGGGTACTGCCCGGCGGCGAAACAGGCGACGTTGGCCGCGCTGCCGCCGCGCCGGCGGAACACCCGGGCCGCGCAGTCGGTGCCGTGGCGCAGCGGCCCGTCGGCCCAGACCACGATGTCCTCGACGAGGTCGCCGAGCACCCCGAGCACGGGTCAGGCCCCGGTGGACGAGGCGGCGGAGCCACCGGCCCGGGCGGCCAGGGCCGTGGCGATCTCGCCGCCGAGGCGGACGTTGCCCCGGTAGACCTCGACGTTGACCTCCAGACTGCGGCCGCCGGTGTCGCGCTGGATGTGGTCGAGCAGGAACGGGGTGGACGCGTTGCCGGTGATGCCCCGGCGCGCGGCCTCGGCCCACGCGCGGGCCAGGATGCCGTCCAGTTCCTCCGGCGGCAGCTGCTTGGCGGGGTCGACCGGGTTGGCGATCAGGACGGCCTGCGGCAGGTCGAGCCGGTCGCGGGCGTCGATGACGGCGGCGGCCTCCTCGGGCGACCGGACGGAGAAGTTGATCTCGTGTCCGGAGTCGGTGACGTAGAAGCCGGGGTACTTGGTGGTGCGGTAGCCGATGACCGGGATGTTGAGGGTCTCGAAGCGCTCCAGGGTGGCCCGGATGTCGAGGATGGACTTCACGCCGGCGCTGATCACGGTGACCGGGGTGGCGGCCAGGGTGGTCAGGTCGGCGGACTCGTCGAAGCTCTCCGAGGCGCCGAAGTGGACGCCGCCGAGGCCGCCGGTGGAGAAGACCCGCACGCCGGCCCGGTGGGCGAGGAAGGCGGTGGCGGCGACGGTGGTGCCGCCGTGGCGGCCGAGCGCCGCGACCACGGGCAGATCGCGCAGGCTGACCTTGTCCAGGCCGTCGGTGGCGGCCAGTTCGGTGATCTGCTCGCTGCTCAGGCCGATCGTGGGGACGCCCGCATGCACGCCGATGGTCGCCGGGACGACGCCCGCCCCGCGCAGCTGCTCCTCGGCCTCCAGTGCGACCGCCAGGTTGCGTGGTCGCGGCAGGCCGTGGGTGAAGATCGTCGACTCCAGGGCGACCACGGGACGGCCGTCGGCGACGGCCTGCGCGACCTCCTCGGAGATCCGGATGGCGGGGCTTCCGGCGGTGCCGGCAGTGCCGGCAGTGCTGGCGGGGCCGGCAGTGCTGGCGGGGCCGGCGGTGCTGGCGGGGCTGGCGGTGCTGGCGGGCAGTCCGGTCATGATGCGAGCTCCCTGTGAGATGCCACTGCGGTGGGGCAACACGACGATCAGCGTATGGACGGTTCGGATCGGAAACCAGAATGAGTCCTGGGGTTTCCGATAGGTGATCAGCTATTGGTTCGCACTACATTGATCCCCATGGGCTTTACGTTGCGTCAGCTGGAGGTCTTCCTGACCGTCGCCGAGACGCTGCACTTCGGCCGGGCCGCCGAGCGGCTGCACATCTCGCAGCCGACGGTCAGCCAGGAGGTCGCCGGTTGGAGCGGACCGTCGGCGTCGAGCTGTTCGACCGCAGCCGCCGCTCGGTCGCGCTGACCGAGGCCGGCGAGGTGATGGCCGCAGAGAGTGCGCGGCTGCTCGAACAGGCCGGGGCGCTGCTGACCCGGGTCCGGCTGCACGAGGAGTCCCGGCTGACGACGGCCCGGATCGTCGCCTCGCCGAGCGTGGTGAACCGGCTGCTGCCCGCCGTGGTCAGCCGCGCCGAGCAGGAGCTGCCCGCGCTCGACACCGCCGAACTCGCCGTCGACACCGGGCAGGTCTCGGCGACCCTGGCCGCCGAGCTCGCCGACATCGGCCTCGGCCGCTTTCTGGAGGACACGCCCGGCTACCGGCTGGAGCGGATCGCCGACGAGCCGGTCCGGGTCGCCGTCGGCCGGGACCACCCGCTGGCCGGGCAGGCGAGCCTGCGGCTGACCGAACTGCGCGATCTCCCCCTGCTGTTGTGGCCGCGCGAGCAGCACCCCCGGTACTACGACCACGTGCTCGGCCTGTGCGCGGAGCACGGCGTCGACCCGCCGGTGCTGGTCAGCCCGCCGCGGATCGTGGGCTCCCGGCTCTACCTGCTCGCCCGCAACCGCGCCTTCTCGCTGGTGCCCGGCTCGATGACCGGCCACCTCACCGAGGACGTGGCCACCGTACGGCTGGAGGGGCGGGCCACCCTGCCGCTGGAGATGCAGTGGCGCACGGACGACCGTCGGCCCCCACTGGCGACGCTGCGCAACGTGATCCGGCAGGAGACGGCGAAGCTGGAGGACCGGTAGCGGCCACCGGACCTCCAAGCAGCCGCACGGCACCCATCGGCCGCGTCGGCCGCAGCGCCCGCAGCACCCGCAGCGGCCACAGTGCCCACGACAGCCGTAGTACCCGCAGAAGCCACTGCAACTACAGGAGTTGTGAAGGCCGCGGGACCTCCGGCAGCGACCCTTGACGCTCACATGCCAGCGCCGAAAGGATGCCCGGATCACCCACCCGGCCCGTCGCGCGCCGACGGGCCGCCCGACGACCCCGGGGACCCACCTTGGCCCTGCGCCCCCTGCTCCGCCGCGCCGCCGGACTGATCGGCGCCGTCGCCCTCTCCCTGGCCGGCATCCTCACCGCCGCCGCCCCCGCCCACGCCGACTTCGGCAGCGACTACCACGACCCGATCACCGCCACCAAGCCGCTCACCCGCCCCGACACCCGCTCCTGCACGGTCGACGTGATGCACGACCGGGAGTTCCGCAACGGCTACGGCAACCCGCCCGACACCCCCTACACCGCCACCCTCACCCCGCCCGCCGACTGCGCCGGTCCCTGGTCCGCCGTCGTCCTCGACCTCCACGGACAGGTCGCCGGACGGCAGTTCGACCGGATCTTCAGCGTCCGCATCGGCGGCGTCCAGGTGCTGCTGTCCTCCACCCCGGAGCCGTCCAAGGACGGCATCCAGTGGAACGTCGAACGCGATCTGACCCGGTACGCCCCGCTGTTCAAGGCCGGACCGCAGCCCTTCTCCTTCGACCTCGCCAACGTCACCGACTCCACCTACACCGGCGTCTACAGGATCTCGGCGAGCCTGACCTTCTACACCGCGAACGACCGCTGGCCCGCCGCCCGGGCCGCGGACCAGGTGCTCACCACCGGCCCGTTCTCGCTCACCCAGAACGCCCCGAGCGCCACCAAGGACCTCACCTTCCCGCCGAACCTGGAGCGCCTGAGCGCCGAGGTCTACGCCCGCGGTGGTGGCGCCTGCGAGGAGTTCGCGTACGCCTCCGCACCGGACGCCTTCGTCGCCGCCAACCCGTCGATCGGCGCCTGCGGCAAGGGCCCCTTCCGCGAGCTGCGGCTCACCGTGGACGGCCGGGTGGCCGGCGCGGTCTGGCCGTACTCGGTGATCTACACCGGCGGCTGGGACCCGCTGCTGTGGCGACCGGTCCCGGGCATCTTCGCCTTCGACCTGCCCGCCTACCGGCTCGACCTCACGCCGTACGTCGGCCTGCTGCTCGACGGCCGCCCGCACAGCCTCGGCATCACGGTCAACGCGACCGAGGCGCAGAGCAACGACGTCTGGACCGGCCAGGTCAACCTGTTCGCCGAGGTCGACCACGGCACCGACCGCACCTCCGGGCAGCTCACCGACTACCGGGTCGCCCCCGAAGCGGCCGTCGGCACCGAGCTCACCGACCACGGCGGCGGCAGCGGCGACTGGACCGTCACCGCCGCCCGGCACGACCTCGCGCGCGGCTGGGTGCAGACCTCGCACGGCCGGATCACCACCGAGGTCCGGGACGACCTCACGTTCAGCTCCGCCCAGCAACTGCGCGACAGCGGCAACGACGTGACGCTGCACAACGGCACCGACCTGACCCGCACCACCGCCACCTGGGGCGGCGGACCGCACCGCACCACCACGGTGCACGAGGGCGAACCGCTGGACGTCACCTACAAGGTGACCCACGACGCGGCCGGGAACACCGACCAGAACACCGCGATGGACCTCGGCTACCACCGCGAGGCCACCACCGCGACCGGCAACCACGTCACCGAGCGGTCCACCGTCGACCACACCCTGCGACCGACCGCCCGGCGCCACGACGGCGACCGCACCGTCCGCACCGGCAGCAGCACCGAGGACTACCGCAGCACCGGTCCGGACGGGCCGTACCACCGGACGCTGAGCTTCGTGGACGGGTGGCCGAGGCCGTAAGTGGCAGCCGAAGCCCGTGAGCGGCGGCCGGAACGCGAGGTCCGAGCACCGGCCGCCGACTTGCGAAATTTGCCTGAATTCGGCCCGTTGACCCCTGGTGCACCCGCCGTGGGAGGCGCATGATGGGAGATGGACCTGCGAGGTAGCTGAAGGAAGTTCGACCGCAGGAGGCAGTGGCGACAGGTCGAGACGGATCAGGGTCTGCCGCTGGTACTACCTCGGTCGACGATCGAACTACCGGCCCGGAGGACACCATGTCCGGAGGCCACCCCCACCTCGCAGGTTCCGCGCGTCCACGGAGCATCCCCTCGGTTCCGTGGACGCGCGCATGCGCGCGACCGCACCCGTGACCGCCTGCTACTGCGGCACCGGGTACCCCATCTCCCAGGCGTGCACCGCGATCCCGACCCGGTTCGCCACGCCCAGCTTGCGCTGGATGCTCGCCACGTGGGTCTTCACCGTCCCCGCGGAGATGAACAGTTCGGCCGCGATGTCGGCGTTCGTCCGGCCCGCCGCGACGTGCCCGGCGATCTCCACCTCCCGCTCGGTCAGCGCCGCCACCGGCGCGGACGACCGCGCGGCCGACCGCGCGGGCCGGCGCGGCGCCGTCACGTGCTTCAGCAGCCGGACCGTGACCGACGGGCTGATCAGGCTCTCGCCGTCCGCCGCCGCCCGCACCGCCTCGGCCAGCAGGGACGGACCGGAACGCTTCAGCAGGAACCCGGACGCGCCGTGCTGCAGCGCCGGGTAGACGTACTCGTCCAGGTCGAAGGTGGTCAGCACCACCACCCGCACCGAGCCGGACAGCCGTCTGGTCACCTCCAGCCCGTCCAGCCTGGGCATCCGGATGTCCACAAGCGCGACGTCCGGCCGCAGTTCGGCCGCCAGATCCAGCGCGGCCACCCCGTCGACGGCCTCGCCCACCACCTCGATGTCCGGCTGCGCCTCCAGGATCCGCCGCACGCTGCGCCGCACCGCCTCCTGGTCGTCCGCGATCAACACCCGGATCACCCGCGGACACTCACCGTTCGCACTCGCCACGTCCGGCAGTCTCCCGCACCACCCGACGCGCGGGAAAGTTCACGCCGCCGGCGGAGGCGCCGGCCCGTCGGCCGGGGGCGCCAACCGGTGCCCCCGGCCGACGGGCCTAGATGTGCGTCCACCCACCGTGGGCGAGGAGTCCGATGGGGCCCGCGGCGAGCAGCGCGGCGATCACCGTCCCCACCCAGCCGCGGTTCCGCCGGCCCGTGAGCAGCAGCATGACGCCGGACGGGAAGGCGAAGACGAAGATCGGCAGCGGGATCAGGAGGAACGGGGTCGAGAACAGGGCCTCGATCCCGAGTTGCAGCCAGCCGACGCCGAGGCAGGCGCGCCTGAACCCCGGCTCGCGCGGTACGGCCAGAGGCAGCAGGGTCAGCCCGAGGAACCCGCCGAACAGCACCCAGTACCACCCGGTCTCGCCCCGTCCGGCAACTCCCCACGGCACCCACGCGACACCGGCCAGTGCGACGAGCACCCGTCCGCCGGGCCTGACCCGCCCCCACACGGGCGCCGCCCGCGGTGCGACGGGCCGGTAGAACAACCCGGCCTCGTTCGCATAGCCCGGCTGCGCCGGCAGTGACTCGCTCATCCGATACCCCCGAACATGATTTGAACGCGTTCAATGGCTTGAACGCGTTCAACTTACCGCGCTGTCCGTCCCGACGAGAGCCCGGGGTACGGGTTGCCGCTACCGCCCCGGCAGGGTGCAGCACACCTGCCAGCCCGACGGGTCGCGCGCGCCCGAGGTCAGGGTGCCGCCGTGGGCGGCGGCGCGGGCCGCCAGGCCGGCCAGACCGGTCCCGCCCGCACCGCGGCGGCGGGGCAGCCGGAGCCTGCCGGCGGCCGGCCCACCCGCGTCACCGACGGTCACCCGTACCGCGCGGCCGTCCGGCTCGGAGGCCACCCGGACCGTCACCTCGGTGGCGTGCGGGGCGTGCCGGCGGACGTTGGTCAGGGCCTCCAGGACGACGGCGTACGCGGTGGCCTGGGCCTCGGCGGAGAGCAGTCCGACGGCCTCCGGGGCGAGGTCGACGGTGGCCCGCGGACCACCCTTCGTGCCGAAGCGGGCCACCAGCTCCGGCAGGTCGGCCAGACCCAGACGTCGGGTGGTTCCGGCCGCCTCCTGGTCCTCGCGCAGCGCGCCGACCATCTCGTCCATCGAGTCGAGCGCGCGCAGCCCCGCCTCCTCCAGCCGGCGCAGCAGCGCGGCGGTCTCCTCCGCTTCCTGGCCCGGGAGTTGGCCGGCCTGGGCCTCCAGCACGATGCCGGTGATCTCGTGGGCGACGAAGTCGTGCAGCCCACGGGCGACTTCGAGCCGCTGCTCGCGCCTGGCCCCGACCACGGCCCGCTCCCGGCGGGCGTCCAGGACGCGCAGGTAGAGGCTCGCCCCGGCGACCCCGAGCACCGGCAGCAGCGAGAACAGCACGCCACCCACGGGCCCGGCCGCGCCGCCCTGGGGCATCCGGAGGGCGAAGCGCAGCGGCAGCACCACGGCCGCGAGGCCGACCGCTCCGCCGATCGGCCCGGCCCAGCGGTCGGGCAGCCTGCGGACGGCCCGGAAGAGCAGGACGATCAGCGCCAGCCATTCGAACGGGGTCCAGAACGCGGGCAGCCGGTACGGCCCCGAGTAGCACAGGTCGACCAACAGCGAGGCCACAGCGGCCGCGCCGGCCGCGGTGGCGAGCGTGACCCGACCGAGCGGCCACGGGAGCAGCACCACCACCGCGACCGAGGTGGCCGTCAGGGCGAGCAGCAGGGCCGCGCCGTGGTCCCCCGGGTGCGCGAGCGCGACAGGCGTGAGCAGCAGGAGTGCGGCGGTGACGGCGGGCCAACACCGGGGCCGGGACCGGGGCCGGTCCGGGCGGGTCAGCAGATCGGTACGCACACCGCCGAGCCTACGGGCAGCACTCCCGGGGGAGTCGGTACTCCTCCCCGCGACGGAGTCAACTCCCCTCTCCGGGGGGAGGTCCGCCCAGCCCGCCGGTGCCAGACTCGATGCCGTCGGCACGACTCGCGGATCGGCTGGGTCCGGGGCTGCTGCGGCCCACCGGTCGCGGCCTGCCGGGCAGGGTACCGTTCATCCGCACCACCGGTGGCGACTCACCGCGCACGGCTGACCAGCGCCTGCCCCCCGGCCCGACCAGGGCCTTCCGGCGTCCGGCCGGGCCGGGGTGTCACCGACCGCCCGACCACCGGACCCCCTGGAGGCCCCGATGCTCCCCGACCGCCCGACCGTCCCGGGGTTGGCCGTCCCCGGGTTGCCCGA
Organism: Kitasatospora sp. NPDC101108; assembly: GCF_055584725.1. Lineage (NCBI taxonomy): Bacteria > Bacillati > Actinomycetota > Actinomycetes > Kitasatosporales > Streptomycetaceae > Kitasatospora > Kitasatospora sp. NPDC101108. Next base: position 51,179 of record NZ_JBVJLM010000009.1, on the reverse strand, counting down.
AGCCGGGCCGGCGGAAGCCGGACCGACCGAAGCCGGCGCGGGGTCCAACGACCGCACAGGGGACGGCCGTTGAACCCCGCGCCCCGACCCCGACCCCGGTCCCGGTCCTGGCCAAGCCCCTCCCGCCGGCCGGACCGCTCGCCCGACCACCCCGACTACGCCCGACTCGCCGCCGCCGGCCCGTACTTCGCCCTCGACACCTCGGGAACGACCCCGCCGCCCGGCTTCCGCCCCCTCCCCGAGCTGTACGGCACCGGCCCGGACGCCCCGCTCGCGGCCCGGGTCCGGGTGGTCGCGCAGCGCCTGGGCACGGCCGAACTCCGGGTCGCCGCCTCGATCCTGCACCTCGGCCTGGCCGCCCGCTTCTGGTCGGTGGGACTCGGGTCGGCCGTCCTGCTGGGGACGGTCCCGACGCTGGAGCGCGCCTGGGTACGGATCCCGGACCAGGGACCGATCGATCTCTGGACGCCGCCGGAACCGGCCCGCCCCGCCTCTGAGAGCCTCGCCGATCAGCTCCACCAGGCCGTCCTGATCGGTCAGTTGGAGCCGCTGGCCGCAACGGTTCGCGCCGCCGTGCCGCTCTCTGCGCGCCTGCTGCACGGCAACGCCGCCTCCGCGCTGGCCGGCACGCTCCGGGTGCTGGACGCCCATGCGGCGGGCCCGGCCCGGGAGTTGGTCGCGCAGCTGCTGGACCGTCCGCCGTTGAAGGGCTCCGGCGAGCTGGTCACCGGCCCGCGCGGGCCGGTGTTCCGGCGGACCAGCTGCTGCCTCTACTACCGGATCGGCCCGGGCGCCGGGCTCTGCGGGGACTGCTGCTTCACCCGCCCGCCGGCCCGGCGGCAGTAGCGCGGGACCGAGAACAAGATCGAGAACGAGAATCACGGGCGAGATTCACGAGCGGGAATCACGAGCGGGAATAACGGGCGGGAATCACGAGCGAGATCGAGAGCGAAACGGGCCCGCGCCCGGCTTGTCCAAGGCCGGGCGCGGGCCGCCGGTCCCCACCCGGCGCGATGCCCGTGGCGCCGGGTGAAGTCTTCGAGGCCCCCGCAGTCGTACGGTCCTCAGACCGCGACCGCCTCCTCCATCTCCTCCTCGGCCTCCGCCGACATTCCCGCCGACGCCCCGGCCGTCCCCACGGAGCGGCGCCCGCGGCCCTCGTACATCGCCGCGGCCACCAGGGCCGCGCCGCCCAGCAGCAGCCAGACCACCAGCGTCAGCACGTGACCGCCGAGCCCGGCACCGCCGTCGAAGTACATGATGCTGCGCGCGCCCTCCAGGTAGCCGGCCCCGGTCCAGAAGCCGTGCAGGGCCCCGAAGAAGCCGTTCTGCAGCTCGGGCCGGTAGATGCCGCCGGAGGAGGTGAAGTTGAGCATCACGAACAGCACCATCAGCGCGAGCGTGGTCCACCTCTTCAGGAAGCTGTGCAGGCCGATGCCGATCAGGACGATGCCCGCGGAGTAGAGCCAGCCGAGCGCCCAGATCGCGGCGTAGTCGTGGTCGACGACGTGGAAGACCGGCCCGGCGGTGACGATCCCGATCACGCTGACCACCACCGAGACCGCCACGCCGACCAGCGCCCGGATCCGCAGGCTCAGCCCCGCACCGGCGGCGCCGATCGCCGCGACGCTGGCGTACGAGCCGATGCTCAGCGCGACCAGCAGGAAGAAGAGGCCCTGGCCGGTCGGGTCGCCCTCGGCGAGGGTGGTGAGGTCGGTGACGTGCAGTGGCACGCCCTGCTTGTCGGTGACGTTGGTGAACACTGCCGTGGCGGCCACCACCGAGGTGTCCGAGTTGCCCTTGGCCACGATCAGCTCGGGGTTCCTGGCGTCGGGCACGAAGGCGCCCACCAGGTCCCGGTCGCGCAGCTGCTGCTCGGCGGCGGCGCGGTCGTCGACGGTGCGGACGTCCAGCGCGTCGCCCGCCTTGCCCTGGATCGCCTGGGCGAGGCCGTGCGCCTGGGGGCCGGCGCCGACCACGGCGACCTTGAGGTGGTGGGGTTCCGGCTGGTGGAAGGCACCCTGGTAGGCGAGGGCCATGCCGAGGCACATCAGCAGCGGGGTGAGCAGGTGGACGGCGAGGTGCTTGAGCGAGTGCCCCAGGGTGGGCGCTGCGGCGGTGGTCTGGGGTGTGCTCATGGCGTTCGTACCGTCCTCCGGCGACATGCGAAAACCTCCGATCAAGGTGGCAAATACAACTAATTCAGGTGGTAAATGCAACCATCTATGAATGTAGCTTACAACCATCCGATGCCGATCGGAAGCCGCCCGTCCGCTCAGGCCAGCTCGAACACGCCGTACGAGAAGCCGTCCGCCCGCAGTTCGCCGTCCACCACCCGCACGCCCTGCACCTCCAGCGGCCGCCCGACGCCCCGGCCGGGGCCGTCCGCCAGCCGGACCGCGCCCGGCTCCCGGCACGGGTTGACGGCGACCAGGTACCGCCCGGACCGGACGTACACCAGCGGGTACCCGGCGTGCCGCACCTCCACCCCGCCGGACGAGCCCAGCCCCGGGTGCGCTCGGCGCAGCGCGATCAGCCGCCGGACGGTGTGCAGCAGCGACGTCGGGTCGGCGCGCTGGGAGAGCACGTCCGGGCGCCGGGGGTCCGGGTCCACCGGCAGGTAGAGCCGCTCGGGGAGCGCGGTGGAGAACCCGGCCGTGGGGCCCGGCGTCCACTGCATCGGGGTACGGGAGCCCGCCCGGTTGTAGCGCGGTCCGAGCACGCTGCCCTCGACGTCCGGCAGCCCGGGCAGGTAGCGCATGCCGATCTCGTCGCCGTAGTACACCGCGGGCAGCGTCGGCCAGGTGAACAGGAAGGCGAAGGCGGGGGCGAGTTGTTCGCCCGAGCGGGAGCCGGAGGCGAGCCGGGAGAAGTCGTGGTTGGCGGTGGGCAGGACGATGTGCCCGTTGCCCTCGGTGAGTTCGGCGGCGCAGCGCCAGGCGTCCAGGAAGGTCTGCGGGGTGCCGCGCCCCTCGGCCTCGAAGTAGCACGGGCCGTGCTGCCAGAACTCCTCCACCGTGCCGCCGCCGTTGTTCCACAGCGAACGCAGCGGGAGGCCGTGGTCGTCCCCGCCGAAGTGCAGGAAGAAGTCCGCGTGGAAGCCCGCCGCAACGGCGGCGGCCGGCTCGCCCCACTCGGCGAACAGCGCGGCCCGGGGGTGGGAGCGGTCGAGCCAGTCGCGAAGTTCGGTCCAGAGCTTGGCGGTCTCGATCCGGCCCGGGTCGTCCTTGACCAGTGAGTACGCCATGTCCACCCGGAATCCGGCCACCCCGAGGTCCAGCCAGTGCGCCATGATCCCGCGCAGGGCCGCCCGGTTGGCGCGCGGGCCCTCGGCGTCCACCGGCTGGCGCCAGGGCTCCTCGGAACTGCCGCGGGCGTAGCCGAAGTTGAGCGCCGGCTGACAGTCGAAGAAGTTCGGCAGGTACCAGCCGGGGCGGCTGCCGGGTGAGGCGACGAAGCCGTCCACCTGCCGGTCCGACCAGATGTAGCGGTGGTCGGCCGGGTCCTCCGCGGCGGCCAGGAACCATGGGTGGCGGTCGGAGGTGTGCCCGGCGACCAGGTCGAGCAGGATGCGGATGCCCTTGGCCCGGGCGGCCTCGACCAGGGCGACCAGGTCCTCGGTACGGCCGTAACGCGGCGCGGGCGTCAGGTAGTCGGTGACGTCGTATCCGGCGTCGCGGAACGGCGAGGCGAAGCAGGGGTTGAGCCAGACCGTGTCCACGCCGAGCCAGGAGAGGTGGTCGAGGTGCTGGGCGATCCCGGCGAAGTCACCGATGCCGTCGCCGTCGGAGTCCGCGAAGGTCTGCGGGTAGATCTGGTAGAGGACGGCGTCGGCCAGCCAGTCGGGGCCGGGGCGGGTCGAGGTCATGGGGGTGGGTCCTCCTGCCGGGTCCGGGGGCCGCGCGGGCCGAGAGCCGAGGGGCCGGGCTGAGCCGGGTGCCACCGATTCTCGTCCAATCCCGGCCGTCCCGACAGCCCTCCTCGCGCCTTCACGGAACCACCCCCGTACCTGCCCGCACCCCCACCGCCCCGGCACGCCGGCCCGCTCCGCTCCACCACCCGGCCGCCGGCGCCCCCGCCACGCCCCCGGCCGCCCGGTGCCCCCGCTACGCCCCCGCCGCCGCGCACGCCTGGGTGAACTCCCGGGCCCGCCTGGTGATCTCCGCCCAGTCCCCCGCCTCGACCGCCGCCGGCGGCACCACGTCCGTGCCCGCGCACACCGCGAGCGCCCCCTGCGACAGGAACTCGGCCGCGTTGCCCGCGTTGACCCCTCCCGAGGCCACCAGCGGCACGTCCGGGTACGGGCCGCGCAGGTCCTTGAAGTAGCCGGGCCCGAACGACCGGGCCGGGAAGATCTTCACGGCCGCGGCGCCCAGGTCGACGGCCCGGGCCACCTCGGTCGGGGTGAGCGCCCCCAGCACCACCGGCACCCCCCGGGCCCGGCCGGCCTCCGCGACCGCGGGCCGGCAGCCGGGCGTGACCAGGAAGGACGCCCCGGCGTCGATCCCCCGCTCGGCCTGCTCGGCGGTCAGCACCGTCCCGACCCCGACCCGCCATCCGGCGGCGGACGCCCGGGCCAGATGGTCCGTCACCTGTGGTGTGGTGTACGTGAATTCGGTGAAGGCGATGCCGCCTTCGGCGAGTGCGGCGCACAGCGCGGCGGCGTCCGGGATCCGGGGTGCGCGGACCACCGCGATCACCGGGTCGTCCGACAGCTCGGAAAGGTCGTTCATCGGGCCAGAGTCCCTCGGTCGGTGCGGCGCAGGGCGCGCCCGGGCCTGGCGCCCGTGGTGCGACCCTGCCGGACGACGGCGGTGCCGTTGACGTACACGTACTCGATGCCCTCGGCGGGCATCCGGGGTCGCTCGAAGGTGGCGGCGTCCCGGACGCGTTCGGGGTCGAGGAGCACCAGGTCCGCGTGGAAGCCGGGGGCGATCCGGCCGCGCCGGTCCAGTCCCAGCCGGGCCGCGGGTCGGCCGGTCATCCGGGCGACCGCCTCCTCCAGGGTGAGCACGCCCAACTCCCGGCTGTAGTGGCCGAGGTAGCGGGCGAAGGTGCCCCAGGCCCGCGGGTGCGGCCGGGCACCGACCAGCAGCCCGTCGCTGCCGACGGTGTGCGCCGGGTGGCGCATGACCGCCCGGACGTTCTCCTCGTGTCCGACGTGCTGGAGCACGGTGGTGCCCAACTCGTCCTGGCGCAGCAGGTCGAGGAAGGTCTCCGTCCCGCTCCGCCCCTGTTCGGCGGCGAGTTCGGCAACGGTCCGGCCGACCGCCCCGGCGAGCCGCTCCGAGCGGACACCGGAAATCTGGATCGTCGCCCAGTCCGCGACCACGCCGTGGCAGCCGTCGCTGCCCTGCTCCTCCATCGCGCACCGGATCCGCTCGCGGTCCGCCGGGGTGGCGAGCCGGACCAGGGTCGCACCCGGTCCGCCCTCGGTGGCCCAACTCGGCAGCAGGGCGGCCAGGGTGGTGGATCCGGGCAGGTAGGGGTAGCTGTCCAGGGTGACGTCGACGCCCTCGGCGAGCGCCCGGTCGACCAGCTCCAGCAGCTCGCCGGCCCGGCCGCGGTTGACCCCGAAGTTCATCGTGGCGTGGGTCAGGTGCAGCGCGCAGCCGGACCGCCGGGAGATCTCCACCATCTCCGCGTATCCCTCCAACGCGCCGCGCCCGTAGGAGCGTTGGTGCGGCGCGTGGAAGCCGCCGTAGGCCGCGACCACGGTGCACAGCTCGACCAGTTCGGCGGTGTCCGCGTACATCCCGGGGGTGTAGCTGAGGCCGCTGGACATGCCGACCGCGCCGTCCAGCAGGCCCTGCGCCAACTCCTGGCGCATCCGGTCGAGTTCGGCCGGGGTCGGCGGGCGATTGTGCCAGCCCACGGCGAGCATCCGCAGCGAGCCGTGCGGAACCAGGTAGCAGGCGTTGACGGCGGGCCGGGTGCGGTCGATCCGGTCCAGGTAGCCGGCCACGTCGCGCCAGTCCCAGTCGAGGTCCGCCGGATCACCGTTCCAGCCCGCCAGTTGGCGGCGCAGCGCGGGCAGGGTGGTGTCGTCCACCGGGGCGTAGGACAGGCCGTCCTGGCCGAGGACCTCGCAGGTGACGCCCTGGGTGACCTTCGCCGGGTGCTCGGGTTCGAGCAGCAGGGCGAGGTCGGAGTGGGCGTGCATGTCGATGAAGCCGGGGGCGAGCACCAGTCCGTCGGCGTCCACGGCCGAGGGGCCGTTCAGGCCCGGGCCGATCTCGGCGATCAGCCCGTCGGCGATCCGTACGTCGGCGCGGTAGCGCTCGGCGCCGGTCCCGTCGACGACCGTTGCCCCTTTGAAGACCGTGTCCCCTTTGACGGCAGTCGCCCCTGTGACGACCGTCGCCCGATCCGTGGAGCCCACGCCTCTCTCCGTCTCCGCCTCCGCCATCAGAAGAACGTCCTGACCAGCCCGGTGACCTTCGGCTCGGCCGCGTCCGCGGAGTCCAGCACCGGAACGGCCGTCCACTTGTCGAAGGCCGTGCACGGGTGCGAGACCCCGAGCCGCACCACCGCGCCGACGGGCGCAAGGTCGCCCGCGTCGCGGAGGAAGGCGTGCTGGTCGTTGAGCGCGGTGATCCGTGCCGCCGTACCCGTCAACTCCGCTCCACCGCGGACCCGTTGCGGCTCGGGCAGTCCTTCGTCGAAGGGCAGGTCGCGCTTGCCCGTGTCCAGCAGCGCCAGCTGCGGCTCCGGCCGGGAGACCACCCGGCCCCAACCGTGCAGCGCGCCGCGGAACCGGGAGCCGCCGCAGCGGGCGAGCGGCGAGACGCCCCGGTAGAAGCCGTCGTCGTGGGCGATGTACGCGCCCGAGCGCAGCACCACCAGCGCCTCCGGCAGGGCGGCCAACTCCTCGACCACCAGGTCGAAGTAGGCGCTGCCGCCGGCCGAGACCACCGGCGGCGCACCGTCCGGGTAGGCGCCGGCGAGCCGGCCGTGCAGCTCGCCGAGCGCCTTCAGATAGCCGCGTACGGTGGCCAGCCCCTCGGCCGTGGCGTCGTGCGCGAGGGCACCCTCGTACCCGCCGACGCCGGCCAGTCGCAGGGTGGGCGCGCGCCGCACGGCGGCGGCGACCTCGACGGCCGCGTCCACTCCGCGCACGCCGGTCCGCCCACCCGGACCGCCGAGTTCGACCAGCACCTCGACCGGCCGTTCGGCCCCGGCCGCGCGCAGGGCTTCGTCCATCAGCCGTACGCCCCTGGTGGAGTCCGTCCAGCAGAGGAAGGCGAAACCCGGGTCGGCGGCCAGTTCGGCGGCGAGCCAGGCGATTCCGGCCGGGTCGAGCAGGGTGTTGGCGAGCAGGATCCGCCGGACGCCGAAGGCGCGGGCGACCCGCATCTGCGGCAGGTTGGCGAGGGTGATGCCGTGGCTGCCGGCGGCGAGTTGGGCCTGCCAGAGCTCGGGCGCCATGGTGGTCTTGCCGTGCGGGGCGAGGGCGACGCCCGCCTCGGCGCACCAGTCGGCCATGGTGCGGACGTTGTGGTCGAGCGCGGCGCCGTCGAGGGTGAGCAGCGGGGTGCCGAGCGAGGAGAGGGTGGGCCCGGTGGCGAGCCAGTCGCGGACGGTGTGCCCCCAACTCTCCGGCGGGAGGGCCTTGAACCGCCAGTCGAGGATCTCGTCGGCCAGGGCCGCGACCGCCCCTTCCGCGATCCCCGGCCCGGCTGCGCTGCTCGCAAAGGCACTGCCGCCCACCGGACTTGCGTCGCCTGCGGGGGCGCTGCCGCCTGCCGCCCCCCGGTCGCCCGCGGAGGCACTGCCGCCCACCGGGCCGCGGTCGCCCGCGAAGGCCTGCTCCACCGCCACCGTCTCCTCCGTCCGCCATGTTGCAACATGTGCAACGAGGGTTGCACATGCTGGCAGCACGGTTCTAGCATCGGCGCCGGATCACGGTCAACGAAACCGACTGCCCCGAGGAGCCCAGCAGATGTCGCGACAGGACACCCCGGCCCCGAATCGGCCCGGGCCTCCCCCGACGGCCGTCTGCGTGGGCGAGTCGATGGCCGTGCTGCTGCCCGACCGAACGGGCCCGCTGGAGACCGTGGAGAACTTCCGGCTGTCCGTCGGCGGCGCGGAGTCCAACGTGGCCGGGTCGCTGGCCGCGCTCGGCGTGCCGACCGCCTGGATCAGCCGGGTGGGTGACGACGGCTTCGGCCGCCGACTGCTCACCGAGCTCGCCGCCCGCGGCGTGGACGTCTCGGCCGTCACCGTCGACCCGCACCGCCCGACCGGCCTCTACCTCAAGGAGGTCGGCGGCGCCACCGGCCACCGGCACGACCTCGGCCCCGGCCGCAGCCGCCTCCACTACCACCGGCGCGGCTCCGCGGCCGCCGCGCTCTCCCCCGCCCTGCTCGCCGACCCGGCCGCCGCCGCCCTGCTGGCCGGTGCCCGCCTGCTGCACCTGTCCGGCATCACCGCCGCGCTCTCCGACGACTGCCTCGCCCTGCTGCGCACCCTGCTCGCCGACCGCCGCCCGGACCGGCTGGTCAGCTTCGACCTCAACTGGCGCCCCGCGCTCTGGCAGGACCGCGACCCGGCCGTGCTCCCGCCCCTGCTGGACTCCGCCGATCTGCTGCTGCTCGGCGCCGACGAGGCCCTGGCCGCCTTCGGCACCGACGAACCCGGGGAGCTGCGCCGCCGCTTCCCCTCCCCCGCCACCGTGGTGGTCAAGGACGCGGACCGGCTGGTCACCGCCCTGGAGCGGGACGGCACGGCGGTCGCCGAACCGGCCCTGGCCGTCGAGGTGGTGGAAGCCACCGGCGCGGGCGACGCCTTCGCGGCCGGCTACCTGGCCGGCACCCTCCACGGACTGGACCAGCGCAGACGGCTGCGGCTCGGCCACCTGGGCGCGGCCTGCGCGCTGACCGCCCACGGCGACCAGGCCGAGCTGCCGCCCGCCCCGGTGGTGGCCGCGCTGCTCGGCGCCTCCCCGGCCGACTGGGCGGCCACCCGGGTCACCGCCGGGGGCATCACCTCCCCCGCCCTGCCCTCCGGCCTGGCCTGCACCGCGGCCCCGACCGGGCCCCGGCCCGGGAAACCCGCGGATCGCCCGGATCCCTCCCATCCCTCCCATCCGGCCGAAGCGGCCGATCCGGCCCGGGCACAATGAGCACGACCTGCAGCCACCTGACCGGAGCACGAGCCCGATGAGCCAGACCGTCACCCGCGCCCTGCGCATCCTCGCCCAGCTCGGCGAGGGCGAGCGCTCCCTGGACCAGCTGGCCGAGGTCCTCGGCGTGCACAAGACCACCGTGCTCCGGCTGCTCCAGAGCCTTGAGGAGGAACGGTTCGTCTACCGCGACGCGGCCTACCGCTATCACCTCGGCGCGGGCCTGTTCGCCCTCTCCGGCCTCGCCCTGGAGCAGCGCGGCATCCGCCGGATCGCCGCCCCGCACCTCGCCGAGCTGAACTCCGCCACCGGCCAGACCGTGCACCTGGCGGCCTACGAGGGCGGCGAAGTGGTCTACATCGACAAGTTCGACTCCCGCCACCCGGTCAGGATGTACTCCCGGATCGGCCTGCGCGCCGCCCTGCACAGCGCCGCCGTCTCCAAGGTGCTGCTGGCCGACCTGCCGCTGCCGGAACGCCGCCGGGTGGTGGCCGGGATCGACTTCACCCCGCACACCGAACGCACCCTCACCACGCCCGAGGCGCTGCTCGCCGAGCTGGAGCAGGTCGCCGCCCAGGGCTGGGCACAGGACCACGCGGAGCACGAGGCCTTCATCAACTGCGTCGCCGCCCCGATCCGGGACGCCACCGGCCGGGTCGTCGCCGCCGCCTCCATCTCCGTCCCCGACGTCCTCCTCCCGTACGAACAGGTGCTGGACCTCCTCCCGCAGCTGCTCGCCACCACCCGCGCCGTCTCGGCCGACTGCGGCCACCCCGACCACATCTGACGAACCGTCATCGATCGACAAGGAACGCCATGTCCCCCGCGCCCTCCGACAAGACCGAGATCCGCACCGACGGCGCCCCCGCCCCTGCCTGGATGTTCTCCCAGGGCGTCCGGAAGGGCCCGATCCTTCAGGTCTCCGGCCAGGGCCCGCAGGACCCGGCGACCGGCGAGTACCTCCACCACGGCGACGTGAAGGCGCAGACCCGCCGCACCCTGGAGAACGTCAAGGCCGTCGTCGAGGCGGGCGGCGCCACCGTCGAGGACGTGGTGATGTTCCGTGTCTACCTCACCGAGCGCGCCCACTTCCCGCTGATGAACGAGGCCTACGCCGAGTTCATCGAGGAGAACGTCGCACCGGGCGGGGTGAAGCCCTGCCGGACCACCGTCTTCGTCGAACTCCCCCAGGAGCCCATGCTGGTGGAGATCGACGCCCAGGCCGTCGTCGCCTGAACCGCCACCGGCACCACCGAGGGCCCGGACGCCACCACGGCGCCCGGGCCCTCCCCGCTTGCCACACCCCGGCACGAACATTAGGTTAGGCTCACCTAACTACGAGGAGGTCCGTCCATGAGCCTGCAGAGCGGCGACGCCGAGGTGCCCGAGCCCACCACCGCCGACCGGGTCCACAGCCTGCTCAGCGCGACCTCCTCGCTGACCGTCCGCGCCCTCGGCGAGCACCACGACCTGGACACCCCGGTCTCCGTCCACGGCTCCCGCCTGCGCCTGTGCGCCCCGCTGGACGCTCCGCTCACCGCGGCCGCCGCCGGCGCCACCGACGGCCTGGCCGTCGTCCTCGACGTCACCGACGTCTCCCCCGTCGCCGTCCGCGACCGCATCCGCGCCCGGCTCACCCTGGCCGGCCGGCTGCACCTGGCCCACCTCGCCGACGACGGCCTGAGCGTCCACCTGCGGGTGGACGTCGCCCACGCCGTCCTCGCCACCCCGTACGGCACCGGCGCGCTCACCGCCGCCGACCTCGCCCTCGCGACCCCGGACCCGCTGGCCCGCCACGAGGCCGCACTGCTCACCCACCTGGCCGACGACCACGCCGACGCCCTCGACCTGCTCGCCCGACTCCTCGACCCGGCCCTGCTCACCCACCGCCCCGCCGTGCGCCCGCTCGCCCTGGACCGCCACGGCCTGGTGCTGCGCCTGGACCACTCGCACGGCCACCGCGACGTCCGCCTGGTCTTCCCCGAACCCGCCTGTGACACCGAGGACTTCGGCCACCGGATGCACGAGCTCCTCACCGCCGCCCAGCACGGCCTGCCGGCCCACCGGAGCTAGGGCCGGCGGCACACGGGACCCGCCGGGCAGGCCCTCGGTCGCCCTCCGCCGCGCCGTTCAGGCCGAACGCCACCCGGAACCGAGAACGGCAAATGGCCGGCCCGGCTGGAGGGGAGATGTCCCCTGCAGCCGGGCCGGCCGTGGGCGTGTCCCGCGCCCATGTCCACTACCGCGGCGATCATCCGGTCGAGCGGTCACCCGACATGACCATCCCGGAGGATCGTTTCGCCCCCGCGACAGCGGTGGTTCCTGAAACCCTGCTGGGTCAGAGCGCGACGCCGTGCGCCCGCAGGTAGGTGACCGGGTTGATGTCCGAGCCGTACTCCGGACCGGTGCGGATCTCGAAGTGCAGGTGCGGGCCGGTCACATTGCCGGTCGCGCCGGAGAGGCCCAGCTGCTGGCCGACGGTGACGCTCTGACCGATCTTCACGCCGATCATCGAGAGGTGCGCGTACTGCGCGTACTTGCCGTCGGCGAGCTTGATCTCGACCTCGTTGCCGTAGGCGCCGCCGTTGCCGGCCTTCACCACGACACCGTTGGCGACGGCGCGCAGCGGGGTGCCGGTGGAGGCGACGAAGTCCTGGCCGGTGTGGTGGCCGGAGGCCCACATCGCGCCGGCCACGCCGTAGGCCTCACCCAGCACCGGGTTGGCGAGCGGGGCCACGTAGCCGGCGGTGGCGGCGACGGGGGCCGCGGTGACGGCCTGGGCCGGGGCGGCGGTCTGAACCTGGGTCTGCAGCTGGGCGCCCGGCTTGGCGGCCTCGGTCTGGACCTGCAGCTGGGTGTCCGCGGCGGCGGCGTCCTGGGTGGCCGGCGCGGACGGCTTCGCCGGAGCGGCGGGCTTCGCGGCGTCAGCGGCGTCAGCGGAGTCAGCGGCACCCGAGGCCCCGGCGGCGTGGCCCACGAGGACGAGCTGCTGGCCGGGGAAGATCAGGTTCGGGTCGGTGCCGACCACCGAGCGGTTCTGCTCGTACAGCGCGTGCCAGCCGCCGTCGACGTTCTTGACGTCGGCGATCTTCGAGAGGGTGTCGCCGCTGACGACGCGGTAGCTCTCGTGGGCGATGGCCGAGGCGGCCGAGGAGGGAGCGGCGTGCGAAGCGGCCGCGGCGGTGTTCGCCTGGGCGCTCATCGCGGTCACCAGCGGCAGGACGAAGGAGACACCTGTGACGGCGGTGGCGATGCCGATGCGGGCGGCACGGGGCAGGGTGATACGACGAGCCTGTGCAGGCATGGAACTTTCCTCTCCGACGCCTGCGAGGTGAGCTGTCGGGTTCGGGCTGGAGTTGCCCGGCCGCATGCGCGGCTTCACCCCGAGCCGGTCCTGGACGTCCGCGCTCCGAAAAGCGCGAACTCCGGTCCGGCGACTTACCTGTGGGTCCCCCGCTCCTGCCGTACAGAGTTCAGTTCGAACCACCGGGCAGCGGCAGGACTCGGCGTTCCACCCGGCGGATCCGTCCGGACTGGCCGGGCGGTCGCTGAACTAAAACTCATCCGTTCGGGTGAAGCAATGTCGATCTCTTGAACGGGCAACCAACCCCCGACAGGCAGTGACCCTCCGGATGGTCCGCTGTACCGTACGTGCACAATCCATTCACTCGGCGCCACTGATCCACGACCCTGCGCCGACCGCCGCACCCCAGCGCGCCGGTCCGTTCACGCACCGTCGCCGACCGACACGCCTCCCGGTGACCCTTGTCACGTGCGCCCCACCGGGCGCAGGATCGGGCCGTGACCACCTCCGAAGCCGGCTCCCTGCGCCTGGGCACCGCGCAGGGACGCTGGGTACTGCTCGCGACGGTGCTCGGCTCCAGCATGGCGATGCTCGACGGCACCGTGGTGAACGTCGCCCTGCCCCGGATCGGCACCGACCTCGGCGCCTCCCTCGCCTCCCTGCAATGGACCCTGAACGCCTATCTGCTCACCCTGGCCGGCCTGATCCTGCTCGGCGGCGCCCTGGGCGACCGCTACGGGCGGCGCAAGGTCTTCCTGATCGGCGTGGTCTGGTTCGCCGCCGCCTCCGCGGCCTGCGCCGCCGCGCCGACCATCCACGTGCTGATCGCCGCCCGCGCCGTCCAGGGCATCGGCGGCGCGCTGCTCACCCCGGGCTCGCTCGCCATGCTCCAGGCGGTCTTCCACCCTGACGACCGCTCGGCCGCGGTGGGCCTGTGGTCCGGCCTGGGCGGGGTGGCGGCCGCCATCGGCCCCTTCCTCGGCGGCTGGCTGGTGGACGGGCCCGGCTGGCGCTGGATCTTCCTGCTGAACCTGCCGCTGGCCGCCGCGGTGATCGTCGTCACCTCCCGGTACGTCCCGGAGAGCCGGGACGAGTCCGCCACCGGCCGCTTCGACGTGCCCGGCGCCCTGCTCGCCGCGCTCGCCCTCGGCGCGATCACCTACGCGCTCACCGCCGCCGGGGAGGGGCTGTCCCCCGGCGTCTGGGTCAGCGGCGCGCTCGGCCTGCTGCTCGCCGCCGCGTTCGTGGCTGTCGAGCGGCGGGCGCCCGATCCGATGCTGCCGCTCGGACTGTTCTCCTCCCGGCTGTTCACCGCCGTGAACCTGGTCACCCTGTGCGTCTACGCGGCGTTCAGCGGGGTCTTCTTCCTCCTGGTGGTGCAGTTGCAGATCGTCGCCGGCTTCTCGCCGCTGGTCTCCGGCTTCGCCCTGGTGCCCATCACGCTGCTGATGCTCACCCTGTCCGCGCGCGCCGGACGCCTCGGCAAGCGGATCGGCCCGCGCGTCCCGCTCACCGTCGGCCCGATGCTCTGCGCCGCCGGGGTGCTGCTGATGCTGCGCATCGGCCCCGGCTCCTCCTACTGGGCGGACGTGCTGCCCGCGGTCGCGGTGATGGGCTCCGGGATGACCCTGCTGGTCGCGCCGCTGACCGCCACCGTGCTGGCCGCCGTCGACGTGCGGCACGCGGGCATCGCCAGCGGCGTCAACAACGCCGCCGCCCGGGCGGCCGGCCTGCTCGCGGTGGCCGCCCTCCCGGCGATGGCCGGGCTGAGCGGCGACGCCTACCGGGTGCCCTCCTCGGTGGACTCCGCCTTCCACACCGCGATGCTGATCTGCGCGGGCCTGCTGGTCGGCGGCGGGCTGATCGCCTCCGTCACAGTCCGGGGCAACGTGCTCGCGCCCGAGGAACAGCCGGTGGCCGAGCCGAGCTGCGACTGGCCGTGCTCCACCACCACCCCGCCGTTCGACCCCGGCCACTCCCGGACGCCCGAGGGCCCCGCCACCGGAACGGCGGCAGGGCCCTCGCCGGAGAACTGAGTCCCCCGTCAGTCAGCTGAGGCTCCGTCAGAGGATGTCGGCAGGAGCGTACTTGGCCGCCTCGGGGTAGGCCGCAGCGACGGCCTCCACCTGGCGGACGACCTCGGCGACCTGCGCCCCGGCCGCCCCGGTGAAGGACAGCTTGTCGGCCAGCAGCGCGTCCAGCGCGGCCCGGTCCAGCGGGATGCGCTCGTCGGCGGCGAGGCGGTCCAGCAGCTCGTTCTCCCGGGCACCCGCGCGCATCGCCAGCGCGGAGGCGACGGCGTGCTCCTTGATGACCTCGTGGCCGGTCTCCCGGCCGACGCCCGCGCGCACCGCACCCATCAGCACCTTGGTGGTGGCCAGGAACGGCAGGTAGCGGTCCAGCTCCGCCTCGACCACGGCCGGGAAGGCGCCGAACTCGTCCAGGACGGTCAGGAAGGTCTCCAGCAGGCCGTCGAAGGCGAAGAACGCGTCCGGCAGCGCGACCCGGCGCACCACCGAGCAGGAGACGTCGCCCTCGTTCCACTGGTCGCCGGCCAGCTCGCCGGTCATCGAGGCGTAGCCGCGCAGGATGACGGCCAGGCCGTTGACGCGCTCGCAGGAGCGGGTGTTCATCTTGTGCGGCATCGCGGAGGAGCCGACCTGGCCCTCCTTGAAGCCCTCCGTCACCAGCTCGTGGCCGGCCATCAGACGGATGGTCTTGGCCAGGCTGGACGGCGCGGCGGCCAGCTGGACGAGGGCGGTCAGCACCTCGAAGTCCAGCGAGCGGGGGTAGACCTGGCCGACGCTGGTCAGCACGTTGTCGAAGCCGAGGTGCGCGGCGACCCGGCGCTCCAGCTCGGCCAGCTTGTCGGTGTCGCCGCCGAGCAGGTCCAGCATGTCCTGGGCGGTGCCGACCGGGCCCTTGATCCCGCGCAGCGGGTAGCGGGCGATCAGCTCCTCCAGGCGGCGGAAGGCGACCAGCAGCTCGTCGGCGATCGACGCGAAGCGCTTGCCCAGGGTGGTGGCCTGCGCGGCCACGTTGTGCGAGCGGCCGGCCATGACCAGCTCGGAGTGCTGGGCGGCCAGGTCGGCCAGACGCACCAGGACGGCGACGGTACGGTCCCGGACGTGCTCCAGGGACTGGCGGATCTGCAGCTGCTCGACGTTCTCGGTCAGATCCCGGGAGGTCATCCCCTTGTGGATCTGCTCGTGGCCGGCGAGTTCGCTGAACTCCTCGATCCGGGCCTTCACGTCGTGGCGGGTGACCCGCTCACGGGCGGCGATCGAGCCGAGGTCGACCTGGTCGATCACTCGCTCGTAGTCGGCGACGGCGTTCGCGGGCACCTCGACACCGAGGTCCTGCTGGGCCTTCAGGACGGCGAGCCACAGGTGGCGCTCAAGGACCACCTTGTGCTCGGGGGACCACAGCTGGGCCAGGGTCGCCGAGGCGTACCGGGAGGCCAGGACATTGGGGATCTGGGGCTTCGCGCTCACGCTTCGCAAGCCTAACAGCCGAGGTCACGCCGAACGTCGGCGGATGGGCTACGCTGGGCCGGTTCGACACTCGTCAGAATCGACCCTACAAACTCCTCGCCGCAAGAATACCACACCGATGAACGGAACTCCAGCGGAACCCACCGGCCCGGCCCGGCCCGCCGACTCCGCGGACCCGGCGCTCGCCGAGGCCCTGCGCACCGAACAGGCCCACCTCGACCGGCTCTACACCCACCTGGACGCCGCCCGCGAACGGGCCCGCCGCACCAGCGCCGCCGCCCACCGCGGCGCGTCCGCCGGCGGCCCCCACCAGGCCCGGCTGGAGCGCGAGGTCCGCGCCCACGAGGCCGCCCGCCACGCCGCCCGGCTCGACGCGGTGGAACGCGGCCTGTGCTTCGGCCGTCTCGACGAGCGCGACGGCACCGTGCACTACATCGGTCGTACCGGCCTGACCGACGAGGCCTACGAGCCCCTGCTGCTCGACTGGCGCGCCCCCGCCGCCCGCCCGTTCTACACCGCGACCCCCGCCCGCCCGGGCGCCGTGCTGCGCCGCCGCCACCTGCACACCGAGGGCCGCACCCTCACCGGTCTGGACGACGAGGCACTCGACCTCGCCGGGCTGGACGAGTCCGGCCGCCGCACCCTGGTCGGCGAGGCCGCGCTGTTCGCCGCCCTCGCCCGCGAGCGCACCGGCCGGATGGGCACCGCCGTCGCCACCATCCAGGCCGAGCAGGACCGGGTGATCCGCTCCCCGCTGCCCGGCGCCCTGGTCGTCCAGGGCGGGCCCGGGACGGGCAAGACCCTCGCCGCCCTGCACCGCGCCGCCTACCTGCTGTTCACCCACCGCGCCGCCCTGGAGCGCCGAGGCGTACTGGTCATCGGCCCCACCACGGACTTCCTGCGCTACATCGAGGAGGTGCTGCCCGCCCTCGGCGAGACCGAGGTGGTGCTGCGCACGGTCGGCGAACTGTTCCCGGACGTCACCACGAGCCGCACCGACGCGCCCGCCACGGCCGTCGCCAAGGGCGGCCCGTGGATGACCGAGGTGCTCCGACGGGCCGTCGCCGCCCACCAGTCGGCGCCCGCCGAGGGCCTCGACCTGGGCGACGGGCTGCGCGTCTCCGCCCGTGCCTGCGGCCAGGCCCTGGACGCCGCCCGCGGCCTGCGGGCGCCGCACAACCGGGCCCGCGCCCACTACCTGCGCACCCTGCTGGACGCCCTGGCCATCGCCCAGGCGCTCTCCCTCTGCCGCCCGTACGACGAGGAGGAGGCGCACTACGCCCCGCGCGAGCTGTGGGCCCGGGAGGACGTCCGTGCCGCACTCGATCCGCTCTGGCCCGCCCTCACCCCGCAGCGACTCCTCGAACGGCTGCTCACCGACGGGGAGTTGCTCGCCGAGATCGCCCCCGAGCACGCGGCCGCCCTGCTCCGCCCGCCCGGCTCGCCCTGGACGGTCGAGGACGTCCCGCTGCTGGACGAGGCCGCCGAACTCCTCGGCGAACTCCGCCCCGCGGACCGGAGCGAGCCCGAGGACCCGAAAGAACTCGCCTTCGCCCACGGCGTGCTGACCATCACCGGGCAGACCGACGACGTCCTGCTGGACGCCGCCGCCCTGGCCCGACGGTTCCACGACGACGGCCCGTACCGCTCCACCGCCGAACGCGCCGGCGCCGACCGCACCTGGGCGTACGGCCACGTCGTGGTGGACGAGGCGCAGGAACTCTCCGCGATGGCCTGGCGCACCGTCCTGCGCCGCGTCCCGACCAACTCGCTCACCGTCGTCGGCGACCTCGCCCAGACCGGATCGCCCGCCGGCGCCCGCAGTTGGGCCCAGATGCTGGACCCGCACCTGCCCGGCCGCTGGCGCGAGGAACGGCTCACCGTGAACTACCGGACGCCGGAACCGATCATGGCCCTCGCCGCCGCCGTGCTGCGCACCGCAGCCCCCGGCCGGCAGCCGCCCGAGTCCGTCCGCCCGGGCACCGAACGGCCGCGCGCCGTGCCCGTCCCGAACGGCGACTTCGCCACGGCCCTGGCCGAACTCCCCACACGGGTCGGCACCTTGGGCGTCATCGCAGCGGACGGCCCAGCGCCGGCGCTGGGCGCGCTGACGGTCACGGCGGCCAAGGGCCTGGAGTTCGACCACGTCGTGGTGGTCGAGCCGGCCGCGCTGGCCCCGCGGGACCTGTACGTCGCACTCACCCGCGCCACCCGCACGCTCACCCTGTTGCACCACCGGCCGCTGCCACCGGAACTCGCCGGGGCGCTCTGAGCACCCCGGGACGGGCGGCCCGCTACTGCTGCGCGCCGCCCGCACGGCCGGCCAGCACCGGCAGGACCTGCCCGCAGATCGAGTGCAGGGCGATCCGCTGCTCGTCGGTCATCGCCTCGAAGGCCTGGTGGGTGCGGGCCATCTCGCTGCGGATCCGGCTCAGGATGTCCCGGCCCTCGGCCGTGATCACCACGATCTTCACCCGGCGGTCACCGGCGGCCGCCTCCCGGTTGGCCAGACCGAGCGACTCCAGCCGGTCCACGATGCCGGTCACGTTCGACGCGTCGCAGCCCAGCCGCCCGGCCAGCGCCCGCATCGGCACCGGCTCCTGCACCGCGCCCAGCGCCTTGGCCTGCGAGGAGGACAGCCCGTGCCGGGCCGCGGCCGCCGCGAAGTCCTGGAAGTACGCGGCGCCGACGGCGGCCAACGCCTCCATCAGCTCGGCGTTGGTCGGTACGGTCGTCGTCGAGGTCGAACCCATGGGGCAAGCGTACGACCCAGTGCTTCAGTAACTCAAGCTTTGACCACGGCAACCGTCCGCGAGCCACCTCACACTTCCACCGTCGGGAGCACATCCGCCGCACGGCCCCCGGCGCACCCGGGAACGGTCAGAGCACCAGCTGGTCGAACAGCCGCCGCAGCTCGGCATCCGCGTCCGCGGTCAGCCCGGTGTGCACCGGCCCCGGCTGGACCATCGCACTGCGCGGCGCGGTGAGCCAGCGGAACCGCTGCCCGGGGCTGTCCGAGGCCGCCGGACCGGCCTGCGGCCCGCCCTGGCAGACCGCCTCGATCCCCTGCAACGCCCGGCGCACCCCCTGCACGTCCGCCACCGGGTCCAGCGCCAGCAGCCGGGCCTGGTCCAGATGGGTACGCGCGGCCAGATGCGCGCTCTGCCGGCAGTACAGCAGCACCCCGACGTTGACGCACTCGCCCCGCTCGACCCGCGGCACCGCCCGGATCACGGCGTACTCGTAGTCGTGCAGCTCGACGACGGCCGGCAGCCCGGCCGACGGCCCGCCCGACAGCGGCTGGTTCATGCGGGCACCTCCGGCAGCCAGTCACGCGGACCGGCCAGTCGCTCGATCAGTTGGGCGCGGTACGCGGCGCGCACGTCCTCGGGCGAGTCGAAGCCGAACTCGTCCACCAGCCACACCTCGGGGATCTGCGCCACGGCCGCCTCCACCGCCGCCTCCGCGAGCGGCGCGAGCGCCTTGTCCGCCGCCGCCAGGTCCGGCCGGGCCCGCAGCAGCGCATGGTCGGACGCGTCGTACGGGCGGCGCACCCAGCCGGCCGCACCGGCCCAGTTGTGGTGGAAGATCAGGCTCGCGCCGTGGTCGATCAGCCGCAGCCCGCCGGTCGCCACCAGCAGGTTGGGGTTGCGCCAGGAGCGGTCGACGTTGCCGATCAGCGCGTCGAACCAGAGCACCTGACCGGCCAGTTCGGGGTCCACCTCGAAGCACAGCGGGTCGAAGTTGAGCGCGCCGCTGACGAAGGCCATCCCGAGGTTGGTCCCGCCGCTGGCCCGCATCTGGTCCTGGATCTGGTGGTCCGGCTCACTGCGCGCGAGCACCGGGTCCAGGTCGATCGTCACCAGCTCCGGCACCGGAAGGCCGAGCCGCCGCCCCAACTCCCCGGCCAGCACCTCCGCGACCAGCGCCTTCCGGCCCTGCGCCGCGCCGACCCATTTCAGCGCGTACAGCCGCCGGTCGTCGGCCTCGACCAGGCCCGGCATCGAGCCGCCTTCTCGCAGTGGCGTCACGTAGCGGACCGCCGTCACCTCGGGGAGCACGCCGGACAGCTTATCCGGGCCTGCCCTTCCTTCCGCCCCCCTCACCCCGTCCACCCGCCCCGGTGGCACCACCCGCCACTCTGCCCCCTTCCGTCCCACCGCTCCCCCTCACCCCGTCCGCCCCGCCCCGGTGGCAGCCCCCGCTGCTCCGTGCGAGTGTGGCGGACAGTAATGGGGACCTTCCGGTACGACCCGCATGACAAGGGATGAGCGATGGAACGACCTCGGATCCTGATCGTGGGCGGCGGCTTCGCAGGCCTGGAGTGCGCCCGCCGCCTCGAACGCAAGCTCTCGCCGGCGGAGGCCGAGATCACGCTGGTCACTCCGTTCAGCTACCAGCTCTATCTCCCCCTCCTCCCCCACGTCGCCGCCGGCGTCCTCACCCCGCAGTCCGTGGCCGTGTCCCTGCGCCGGAGCCTGCGCCGCACCCACATCGTCCCCGGCGGCGCCATCGGCGTGGACCCGGTCTCCAAGGTGTGCGTGGTCCGCAAGGTCACCGACGAGGTGATCGCCCAGAAGTACGACGTCCTGGTGCTCGCCCCCGGCAGCGTCACCCGGACCTTCGACATCCCCGGCCTCACCGACTACGCCCGCGGCATGAAGACGCTCGCCGAGGCGGCGTATGTCCGCGACCACGTGATCGCCCAACTCGACCTCGCCTCGGCCACCCTGGACCAGCGCGAACGCGAGTCCCGGCTGCAGTTCGTGGTGGTCGGCGGCGGCTACGCCGGCACCGAGACGGCCGCCTGCCTCCAGCGCCTCACCACCGCCGCCGCCCGCCGCTACCCGCGCCTGGACGCCCGCCAGATCAAGTGGCACCTGATCGACATCGCCCCCAAGCTGATGCCCGAGCTCGGCGAAGCGCTGGGCACCGCCGCCCTGGAGGTGCTGCAGGAGCGCGGCATCGAGGTGTCGCTGGGCGTCTCGGTGGCCGAAGTCGGCGCCGAGACGGTCAAGTTCACCGACGGCCGGGTGCTTCCCTGCCGCACCCTGATCTGGACCGCCGGCGTGGCCGCGAGCCCGCTGATCGGCACCCTGGACGCGGAGACGGTCCGCGGCCGGCTCGCCGTGACGGCGGAGATGCGGGTGCCGCAGTTCGAGGGCGTGTTCGCGCTCGGTGACGCGGCGGCCGTCCCGGACCTCGCCAAGGGCGACGGCGCGGTCTGCCCGCCCACCGCCCAGCACTCGGCCCGCCAGGGCCGCGCGGTGGCCGACAACGTGATCGCCTCGCTCCGCAACCAGCCCCTGGAGCCGTACTACCACAAGGACCTGGGCCTGGTGGTCGACCTCGGCGGCAAGGACGCGGTCTCCAAGCCGATCGGCGTCGAACTGCGCGGCGTACCCGCCCAGTTGGTGGCCCGCGGCTACCACCTGATGGCGATGCGCACCAATGTGGCCAAGCTCCGGGTGGGGGCGAACTGGCTGATGAACGCGACCGCCGGGGACGACTTCGTCCGCATCGGCTTCCTCGCCCGCCAGCCCGCGCGGCTCCAGGACTTCGAGTACACCGACGCTTACCTGAGCCGGGACCAGGTGCGCGCCCACGCCCAGTCCCTGCTGGCCAAGGGCTGAGCGGAGCAGGACACTTCGGCGCCCCGCCACGGTGAGGAACCACCGCGGCGGGGCGCCTCGGCGTGCGCGTCCGTCAGCGCGCCGCCAGGGCCCCGACCACCCGCCCCCGCCGCGAGCCACCCCCCGATCCTTCCCCGCCCCCGCCGCGAGCCGCCCCCGCTCACACCAGCCGGGAGGCTCCCCCGCCCGAACCCAGGACCTCCGCCAGGTCCTCCGCCAGCCGCCGAGCCTCCACCGCCTCCAGCCGCGCCGTGGTGAACCGCAGCCCGGGCGGCGACTGGATCCGGTACCGCGCCCCGGGCGCCGCCACCCACCCGCGCTGTACCAGCGCCGCCAGCGCCGAGGTCTCGTCCGGCACCGGCACCCACACGTTCAGCCCGCTCTCCCCGTGCGCCTCGATGCCGCGCGCCGCCAACTCGCCCAGCAGGGCGTCCCGGCGCGCCCGGTAGACGGCGGCCACACGCGCGGCGGGCGCCGCGTCGGCGCGCCACAGCTCGGCGACGGTGCGCTGCAGCAGGTGGCTGACCCAGCCCGCGCCCAGCCGCAGCCGCCCGGCCACCCGCCCCACCGTCTCCTCGTCGCCGACCATCACCGACACCCGCAGGTCCGGCCCGTACGCCTTGGCGGCCGAACGCACCACCGCCCAGTGCCGCGACCCGGCGCCGACCAGCGGGTGGTACGGCTGGTCGACCATGCCGTGCCCGTGGTCGTCCTCGATCAGCAGCACGCCGGGGTACCCGGCCAGGACGGTCCGCAGCGCCGCGGCCCGGCCGGCGGTGAGCGCCGCACCGGTCGGGTTCTGCGCCCGGCTGGTCACCACCACCGCGCGGACCCCCTCGGACAGCGCCGCGGCCAGCGAGGCCGGCAGCAGACCCTCGTCGTCCAGCCGGACCGACACGGGCCGCAGCCCCATCGCGGGCAGCAGGTCGAGCAGACTGCCCCAGCCGGGGTCCTCGACCGCCACCGCGTCGCCGGGGCGCAGCCAGGCCCCGAGGGCGCGCTCGATGGTGTCCAGCGCGCCGGAGGCGACGGCGATCGGGCCGTGCAGCCCGTCGGCCTCGAAGGAGGTGCGGGCGAGGTCGAGCAGCCCGGCGTCGATGCGCGCGTGCCCGTACAGCACGGGCTCGGCCCGCAGGGCCTCGGCGGCGGCCGTGAGCGCCGGGCCGAGGTCGGGCAGCAGGGCCGGGTCGGGGTTGCCGGTGGACAGGTCGCGGGCCCGGGCGGGGACGGGGACGCGGATCTGGTCGCGGGGGGTGAGCGCGGGCCTGGGGAGGATCCGGCTGCCCCTGCGGCCGGCCGTCTCGATCACGCCGCGGTCGCGCAGCAGCCGGTAGGCGGCGGCCACGGTGTTGGGGTTGACGCCGAGTTCGGCGGCGAGGTCGCGCAGTGGGGGCAGCGCGGTTCCGGGTGCGAGCCGCCCGCTGCTCACGCCCTGTTCGATGTGGGCAGCGATTTCGCTGGCGCGTCGCCCTTTCAGCGGATAGTCTCCTAGCACAAACCAAATTATGCACTAGTACATAGAGGTTGTCATGTCGACCACGCCGACGAACACCGGGGACACCAGCTACTCCCGGACGCCGCGCACCACCCCCACCCGCTACAAGGACCGCGCCACCTGGGAGAAGGAGGCGATCCACGCCATCCTGGACGAGGCCTACGTCTGCCACCTCGGCTTCGTCGCCGACGGCGCCCCCGTCGTCCTCCCGACGGTCTTCGCCCGGGTCGGCAGTCGGCTCTACCTCCACGGCTCCACCGGCAGCCGCCCGATGCGCGGGGCCTCCGACGAGCAGGGCATGCAGGTCTGCGTCACCGTCACCCACGTCGACGCCCTGGTGCTGACCAAGTCCGCCTTCAACCACTCGGTGAACTTCCGCTCGGTGGTCGCCCACGGCACCGCCCACCAGGTCACCGACCCCGAGGAGCTGGACGTCGCGCTGGCCGCCCTGGTCGACCAGGTCGTCCCCGGCCGCTCCGGCGAGATCCGCCCGGCCAACCCCAAGGAGCTCGCCGCCACCGCGGTGATCCGGCTGGAGCTGGACGAGGTCTCGGCCAAGACCCGCTCGGACGGCGCCAACGACGACCCGGAGGACGCCGACCTGCCGCACTGGTCCGGCATCGTCCCGGTCACCACCGTGCACGGCACCCCCGAGCCGTACGACCGCGACATCCCGCTGCCCGCGCACATGCGCCGCTTCCCCCGCTGAGGAAGGCCGACCGATGCTGATCAGGTCCTGGGACCGCGGGGACGAGGACGAGTGGCGCGCCTGGCTCGCCGAGGGCCGCGACTTCGGCCTGCTCGCCGCCAACGGCGGCCCCGACGAGGGCCCGGTGCTCGTCCCGACGCACTTCCTGCTGGACGCCGGGCGCGGCGAGATCCTGCTCCACCTCGCCTCGCCCAACCCGCTGCTGACCGCCGTCCGGGCCGACCCGAACGTCACCCTCGCGGTCACCGACGGCTACGCCTTCGCCCCCGGGCACTGGCGCGGTGAGCCCGGCACGCCCACCAGTTACTACGCCTCCGTCCACTTCCACTGCACCGCCGAGGTGGTCGAGTCCGCCGAGGGCAAGGCCGAGATCCTCAACCGCCAGCTGGCGCACTTCCAGCCGGAGACCCCGGACGTCCGGGTGGTCCCCGGCGCGAACGAGTTCGGCCGGCTGCTGCCGGGCCTGCGCGGGCTGCGTCTGACGGTCCGCGAGGTGCGCGCCAAGTTCAAGTACGACGACAAGAAGCCGGCCGAGGTGCAGTACGCGATCGCCGACCGGCTCGCCGAGCGCGCCGGAGGCCCGCCCGGTCGCCGCGACCAGGACGCCGCCGCCCGCACCCAGCTGCTGCGTCGCCACCGGCGGCGCGGTGCCGGGGCGGGGGGAGCCTCGGGAGCGGTCCTCGCCCGGCGCGCGTCCAGGCCACGCGCCGGCGACTGACCCTCTTTCACCCGATCGGCCGCACAGGGCGGGCAGGCCGGCCGCCGCGCTGCTCGAATGTGAGACGAGTCCTGCCCAGTCGTCAAGGACGGGCCTGTCCACCTCGGGGAGCGCGCGTGTCCACAGTCCACAGTCAACGGGCGGCCGGCGAGGCCCACCTCGGGCACGTCATCTTCATCTCGGCGGCCGCCGCGATGGGCGGCTTCCTGTTCGGCTACGACAGCGCCGTGATCAACGGCGCGGTCACCGGCATCCAGCGGCACTTCGCGGTGGGCAACGGCACCACCGCCTTCGTGGTGGCCATCGCGCTGCTGGGCTCGG
This sequence comes from Kitasatospora sp. NPDC101108, assembly GCF_055584725.1. NCBI lineage: Bacteria > Bacillati > Actinomycetota > Actinomycetes > Kitasatosporales > Streptomycetaceae > Kitasatospora > Kitasatospora sp. NPDC101108. The sequence goes on along the minus strand of NZ_JBVJLM010000009.1, from coordinate 26,381 downwards.
CCCTGGGCGCGGTGTGCGCCGGCCGGCTCGCGGACCACTTCGGCCGGGTCCGCACCATGCTGCTGGCCGCCGTGCTGTTCGCGGCCAGCGGCATCGGCTCGATGTTCCCGCCGAACATCGAGGCGCTCGCCGCCTGGCGCGTGGTCGGCGGCATCGCGATCGGCATCGCCTCGGTGATCGCGCCCACCTACATCGCCGAGGTCGCCCCCACCGCCTACCGCGGCCGGCTCGCGTCCTTCCAGCAGATGGCGATCGTGCTCGGCATCACCATCTCCCAGCTCGCCAACTGGGCGCTCAACCAGGCCGCCGGCGGCGAGTCCACCGGCCATCTCGCCGGCATCCAGGCCTGGCAGTGGATGCTCGGCGTCGAGACCATCCCGGCCCTGGTGTACGGCCTGATGGCGCTGGCCATCCCGGAGTCGCCGCGCTACCTGATCGCCGACCGCCGCGAGGCGCAGGCCCGCAAGGTGCTGGTCGAGGTCGAGGGCGAGGACGTCGACCTGGACACCCGGGTGGCGGAGATCCGCGCGGTGCTGGCGTCCACCCACAAGCCCCGGCTCAAGGACCTGCTCGGCGGCCGCTTCGGCCTGCTGCCGATCGTCTGGGTCGGCATCGGCGCCTCGGTGTTCCAGCAGTTCGTCGGCATCAACGTGATCTTCTACTACTCCTCCTTCCTGTGGCAGTCGGTCGGCATCAACGAGTCCAACTCGCTGCTGATCAGCCTCTCCACCTCGATCATCAACGTGATCGGCACGGTGATCGCGATGGTCCTGGTGGACCGGATCGGCCGCAAGCCGCTGGCCCTGGCGGGTTCCGCCGGCATGGCGCTCGCGCTGGGCACCGCCGCCTGGGCCTTCTCCTACCGCAGCGGCACCGGCGACACCGCCACCCTCGACAACACCCACGCCACCGCCGCCCTGATCGCCGCGCACGTGTTCGTGCTCTGCTTCGCCTTCTCCTGGGGCGTGGTGGTCTGGGTGCTGCTCGGCGAGATGTTCCCCAACCGGATCCGCGCGCTGGCCCTGTCGGTCGCCGCCTCGGCCCAGTGGATCGCCAACTGGGCCATCACGGTCAGCTTCCCGAACCTCTCGGACTGGAACCTCTCCGCCACGTACGTCATCTACGCGGCCTTCGCGCTGCTCTCCATCCCGTTCGTGGCCTTCTGCATCAGGGAGACCAAGGGCCGCGCCCTGGAGGAGATGGGCTGAGCGCCCGCTCCCGCACACCCCGCCGCACGCGGCCCGACCCACCGAGAGGAAGCCATGCCTGACCAGGGCGGCTCCCGGCAGAACGTCAGCTTCCCGAGCAACGGCCGCACCGCGCACGGGTACCTGGCCCTCCCTCCGCAGGGGGCCGGCCCCGGCCTGGTGGTGGTGCAGGAGTGGTGGGGGCTCACCCCGCACATCGCGGACATGGCCGACCGCTTCGCCGCCGAGGGGTTCACCGTCCTCGCCCCCGACCTGTTCGGCGGCGCCACCACCCACGACCGCACCGAGGCCGCCCGGCTCAAGCGCGAACTCCCGGTCGAGCAGGCCGTCGAGGACCTCTCCGGCGCGGTCGACTTCCTGCTCTCGCTGGACGGCGTGGTCGGCGACGCGGTCGGCGCGGTCGGCTTCTGCATGGGCGGCGGCTTCGCCCTGGTCCTGGCCGCCCGGGCCGGCGACCGGGTCGCCGCCGTGGTCCCCTTCTACGGCCTCCCGCCCGACCCGGACTTCGACTACCGCGGCCTGACCGCCCACGTCCTCGGCCACTTCGGCGAGCTCGACCGCTCCAACCCGATGGCCGCCGTGGACGAGGCCGCGATCCGGATCGGCGAGGCCACCGACGTCCGCCCGGAGATCCACTTCTACCCGGCCGGGCACGCCTTCATGAACGACGAGAACCTGCTCGGCACCTACGACCCGCTCCAGGCCAGGATCGCCTGGCAGCGCACCGTCACCTTCCTCCGGGGCCACCTGGGCTGACGCCCCGCCCGGCCGGAGCCTGCCCGAAATCCGGATGACACCTGTACGAACTCCGGCGATAGTCACTGGGTGCCGACCCCACACCCCCGCCGTCCCGCCTGGGCCAGCCGCAACTTCCGCATCCAGACCACCGCCACCGTGGTCAGCGGCCTCGGCAACGCCGGAGCCCCCATCGCCACCGCCTTCGCCGTCCTCGGCAACGGCGGCACCACCGCCGAGGTCGGCTACGTCACCGCCGCCCGGCTGCTGCCCACCGTCCTGCTCCTGGTGCTCGGCGGCACCCTCGCCGACCGGCTGCCGCGCCACCGCATCATGGTCGCCGCGAACCTGTTCAGCGCCGCCGCCCAGGCCGTCCTGGCCGTGCTGGTCCTGGCCGGGAGCGTCCAGCTGTGGCAGCTGCTGGTGCTCTCCGCCGCGGGCGGCGCCGGGTACGCCCTCTACGCCCCGGCCGCCGGGGGCATGATCATGCAGGCCGTCCCCCAGGAGCACGCCAACCGGGCCTTCTCGGTCTTCCGGATGGGTCAGAACGCCTCCCAGATCGGCGGCGCCGCCCTCGGCGGCGGGCTCACCACCGCCTTCGGGCCCGGCTGGGTGCTCGCCCTGGACGCCCTGTGCTTCCTGGTCGCCGCCGCCCTGCGCTTCTTCCTGGAGCCCGAGAGCGCCCCCGCCCCCTCCGGCGGCAACATGCTGCGCGACCTGCGCGAGGGCTGGCGGGAGTTCTCCTCCCGCCGCTGGCTCTGGGTGGTCGTGGCCCAGTTCGCCGTCCTGGTCGCCTGCGTCAACGCGGTCGAGTCGGTGTACGGGCCGACCGTGGCCGACCAGCGGCTCGGCGGCGCGGGCGCCTGGGGCCTGGCGATGTCCGCCTACGGGGTCGGGCTGGTGGTCACCGGTCTGCTGATGGCGCGCTGGCGCCCCCGCCGGATCCTGCTGGTCGGCAACTGGGGCGTGTTCCTGTTCGGCGTCCCCGCCCTCGCGCTGGCCCTCGAAGCCCCGCTGCCGCTGCTCATCGCCGCAATGTTCCTCTCCGGGGTCGGCGTCACCGTCTTCGCCGTCAACTGGATGGTCGCGCTCCAGCAGGAGATACCGGAGGAGATGTTCTCCCGGGTCACCGCCTACGACGAGCTCGGTTCCTACTCACTGGCGCCGGTCGGCACCGCGCTGGCCGGCCCGGCGGCGGTCGTGCTCGGCCTGTCCGGCGCGCTCTGGGCCTGCGCCGCGCTGTGCCTGGTGCTCAGCGCCGTCGTCCTGGTCGACCCCCAGGTCCGCCGGCTCACCCGCCGCGGCCCGCGCCGAAGCACCCCGGACGCACCGGTGTCCGCCGTCGAGCCCGCGCCCGCGCCGTGAGCGCCCTGTGCGCCCCGCGTGCGCCCGTCGCCGAGCAACCACCGGTGCGCGTGGTTCGTCCGACCAGGTAGGAAACACCATCCACCTGGGGGGCCCGCCGGTGCCTAAGCCACTGCTGTTCCTGGACGTCGACGGGGTGCTCAACCCGGTCTGTCCGCATCCGGACGCCGGGTTCGACTCCCACACCCTGCTCGGCTACGCCGTCCTGCTCGCCGCCAAGCACGGCGCCTGGCTGCGCGAACTCGCCGGAACGTACGAGCTGGTCTGGGCCACCACCTGGGAGGAGCACGCCAACACCCACATCGCCCCGGCGATCGGCCTGGACCCGCTCCCCTTCGTCCGCTTCAGCGGGTACGTCCCCCAGCCCGGCGACCCGCGCGTCCCGCTGATGGAGCTGTTCTCCGCCGCCAAGTGGGCCCCGCTGTTGCGCTACGCCGGGGGCCGGCCCTTCGCCTGGGTGGACGACGTCATACCCTCCCGGCTGGTCCACCGCTCGCTCTGGCGCCGGGACCGGCTGCTGCTGCCGATCGACCCCGGCCAGGGCCTGGAGCGCCGGCACGTCGAGCGCCTGCTGGCCCGGCCGCCGCGCACCCTCCCGCTGCCGGGGCCACAGGTCAGGGGGTCGGCAGCCAGCTGACGTGCCCGGCCAGCAGCGCGTACCCGACGAAGGCCACCGTGTCGATCAGCGCGTGCGCGGCCACCAGCGGCATCACCCGGCCCCAGCGCCGGTACAGCAGGCAGAACACCGCCCCCATCACCATGTTGCCGACCAGCCCGCCGACCCCCTGGTACAGGTGGTACGAGCCGCGCAGCACCGAGCTGGCCGCCACCGCGGCCGGCCAGGACCACCCCCGCTGCCCCAGCCGGCGCAGCAGGTAGCCGAGGACGACGACCTCTTCCAGGATCGCGTTCTGCCAGGCCGACAGCACCAGCACCGGCACCCGCCACCACACGTCCGGCAGCCCCGAGGGCGCCACCGTCAGGTTGTACCCGGCTGCCTGCGAGGCCAGGTACAGCGCCAGCCCGGAGCCACCGATCGCCGCCGCGACGCCCGCGCCCCGGCCGAGGTCGCGCAGCTTCTCCCGCAGGTCGAAGCCCAGCACCCGCAGCGAGGCGCCCTCGCGCACCAGCAGGTAGCCGACCAGCGCCACCGGCATCAGCCCGCGCCCGATGTAGTACAGCTGCCACACCAGGTCCAGCCAGGGCCGTCCGGGGGCGCGCGAGCCGTTCAGCGTGGCGACCTGCTGGCCGAGCCTGAGCGGTTCGGTGAGCGAGCCCGCGAAGCTGATCAGCGCGCTGATCCCGCTGGCACCGAGGGACAGGCCGAGGACGACCAGCAGCTCCGTGCCGAGCAGCCGTCGGGTGGGCTCCGCGGTCTCCGGGACGGTCGGGCTGGTTGTCACGGGCGCTCCATCGAACGGACGATCGCTCCGGCGGTCGGCCGACGACCGGAGCGATCATCCTGACACAGCGGGCGGAGCCGTCAGCCGACCGGCCAGGTGTGCACCGGCTCACCGCCGCGCATGTGCTCGGCGTAGCGCCGGGTCATCGCGGCGAGCGCGGCCGGGCGGTCCATCCCGTACTGCTCCCGCAGCCGGTGGAAGGTCGCGCTCTGCCAGGCGGCGCCGTTGGTGCGGCGCAGGCAGCGCTGCTCGATGATCCCCAGGTAGCGGTCCCGGTCGGCCGGCTCCACGCCCCACTCGTCCAGCCCCTGGTAGGCCATCGGCAGCAGCTCGTTGAGGACCAGGTCGACCGCCGACACCGTCTGCAGCCCGCCGCCGCGGCCCGCCCGGCCGGGGCGCGGCCACTGGAACACCGCGTCGATGCCGTACCGGGCGCCCTGCCGGAAGTTCTCGTCCGCCCGCTCGAACGGCAGCCGGGTCCAGACCGGCCGGGGCTGCTCGGCGAGCACCCGCACCAGCCCGTAGTAGAAGGCGGCGTTGGCCAGGGTGTCGGCCACCGTCGGTCCGGCCGGCAGCGCCCGGTTCTCCACCCGCAGGTGGGCGACGCCGCCGGCGACGTCGTACACCGGGCGGTTCCAGCGGTAGATGGTGCCGTTGTGCAGCCGCATCTCGGCGAGCCTGGGCGCGCCGCCGGAGGTCAGCACCTTCAGCGGGTCCTCGTCGTCGCAGATCGGCAGCAGCGCCGGGAAGTAGCGCAGGTTCTCCTCGAACAGGTCGTACGCCGAGTCCACCCAGCGCTCGCCGAACCAGGTGATCGGGCGCACGCCCTGGGCCTTGAGCTCCGCCGAACGGGTGTCGCAGGCCTGCTGGAAGAGCACCGGACGGGTCTCCCGCCACAGCTCCCGCCCGAACAGGAACGGGGAGTTGGCCCCGAGCGCGAGCTGCGGCCCGCAGATCGCCTGGGCGGCGTTCCACACCGAGGAGAACCGCTCCGGCGTCACCTGGAGGTGCAGCTGCAACGAGGTCGCGGCGGCCTCCGCCACCATGGTGATGGACTCCAGCTGGAGGTGTTCGACGCCCTCGATGTCCAGGGCGATGTCCTCCCCCCGGGCGGCCAGTATCTGATCGCTGAGCAGGCTGTACCGCTGGTTGTGGCTCATCGCGTCGAGCCCGGTGTGGTCGTTCTCCAGGGTCGGCAGGATGCCCACCATGACGATCCGGGCGCCGGCCTCGGCCGCCTGCCGGTCGGCGTAGCGCAGTCCGGTGTCGATCTCCTCGCGCAGCTCCTCGAAGACGTGCCCGCACAGCCGGTGCGGCACGATGTTGACCTCGATGTTGAACTGGCCCAGCTCGGTCTGGAAGTCGCTGGAGCCGATCGCGCTCAGCACCTGGGCGTTGCGCATCACCGGCAGGCCCTGGTCGTCGGCCAGGTTGAGCTCGATCTCCAGGCCCATCACCGCCCGTGGCCGGTCGAAGCGGTCCTCGCGCAGCATCCGCCCGAGCGCGTCCAGACAGGCCTGGAGCTTGAGCCGGTACTGCTGCCGGTCCGCCAGATCCGCCCGAGTCGCCACGACCTTCTCGCCCACGGTCCCCTCCTCCTGAGACACCCGGCCGGTCGACCGTGCCAAGCATCATGCCCACCTCGAAGATCGATACCCGAATGCTTGTACTGGCTTGCAATGCAAGGCATCTGACGGGAATTCAGGCCAACTGCAGACTTGCTCGGCGCCACGGCCTGTGATAAACAGATCACCCTGCGCATTTGTTCGATGAGTTCGCTGAGTTCGCACTGCGTTCCGGCAGGTCCGTTTCCCGCCCCGAGGCTCCCGTCGAGGGCGGCGACCGCGCCGGCGCCGCGATCCTGCACAACCGGACAAGGCCGGCCCCCGTCAGCGAAGACGCACCGCGCCGCGCCGGTATGCCGCACTCGCACGCCGATCTCGCTTGGAGAGGCGGACCCCGCCATGACCCTGCAGACCCCCCAGCCCCCGCCGAGTGCCCTGCGCGCGGTCCTTGGCGCGCTCGACTCGGAGACCGCGCTGCGCCAGCCCGCCGCCGCAGCGCTCCGTCACCCGACCGGTCCACTGCTCCCCGCGCACCCGCTCGCGGTGCACGTTCTGGACGGCCCCTATCCGGAACTGCCCGCCGCCCGCCGGACCGGCTGGCGCTTCCTGATCAAGGACGGCCCCGAGGTGGCCGCCGCCGCCGAGGTGGTGCAGAGCGCGGAGGGCCACACCTTCTCCCACTTCACCGCCGGCCCGTACCTCTCCTCCACCGTCCGGGCGCTGCGCGAGGCCTGGCAGCTCGCCCAGGGCTCCCGCTCCCGCTGCCAGCCCCGGTTGCTCACCTTCCCGGGCCAGTACGCCACGGCGCTCTGGCTGCACAGCCCCGACGCCGGCCCGTCCGCCGACCTGCTGATCCCGCTCGCCCCGGCCCCGCTCGGCGTCACCGCGCACCGCGCCTACCCGGCCGCCGAGCTGCTACCGCTGCTCGTCCGCGCCCCGCTCGCCGGACCGCCGCCGCTGCTGCTCGGCTCCTCCTGACCCGACCGGGAGCCGAAGCGCCACACCGCCGCCGGGTCGCGCCGCCCGGCGGCCCTTCGCCGTGCGCTCCGACGCCCCCGGGGTGGGCTCACCCGAACGGCTACCACCCGGTCGGGCCACCCGCCATGGCCCCGCCGGGCCATCCCCCGGCTGACCCGGTGGTGCGCCGTTTCCCCTGGGCGCCACCTGAACGGGTGATCTATGCCCGGGAGTTGTGGCGCATGTCACGAAATCGCTGCGCGCACGTCCGCAGATGCCGACACTGGGAACCAGCGTGGAAGGACCACCTGTCCTACCCACTTGAGCGCCGGTCCACACCTGGTCGGCGCGCGGACAGGATCCGACCACCACGGCGGCTCCGGACGGCTCGACCTCCGGTGACCGCACCACGGGGAGGATCGCAGAGCGAAGCGAGGGTACGCGTATGTGCCAGCACCGTCCTGAGTGCCCGACGGCCGAGTCCGAGGACCGCGAAGCGGCCGTGCCGGTGGCCTGCCACCCGGAGCAGGGCTGGAGCCTGCTCTGCAACGGCGTCGTCCTGTTCGAGGACACCGGAGAGCTGCTGCCGGACGGCCGGGTGATCGCCCCGCGCCGCCCCGTCGCCCACGCGGCCTGACCGCACGCGGCCCCAGCCCGTACGGCCGGAACCGTACGGCCCGGGACCGCCCAGCCCGGGACCGCCCGGCGGGGGCAACCGCCGACCCGACCGCGCGAAGCGCGACGCGAGGCGCTTCGACGCGAAGTGCACGACGAGAAAAGGCCGGGGCCCCGGCGGAAACGTTCCGCCGGGGCCCCGGCCCTGTCCGTCCGACCGGGATCAGACGCCGTACTCGTCCAGCGGCGGGCAGGAGCAGACCAGGTTGCGGTCGCCGTACGCGCCGTCGATCCGGCTCACCGGCGGCCAGTACTTGTCCGCCGGGTTGACGCCCGCCGGGAAGACCGCCTCCTGCCGCGAGTAGCCGTGCGCCCAGTCGCCGGCCAGCGTGGCGGCGGTGTGCGGGGCGTTGCGCAGCGGATTGTCGTCGGCGGCCCACTCACCCGAGCCGACCTTGTCGATCTCGCCGCGGATCGCGATCATCGCGTCGCAGAACCGGTCGATCTCGTGCAGGTCCTCGGACTCGGTCGGCTCGATCATCAGCGTGCCGGCCACCGGGAAGGACATCGTCGGCGCGTGGAAGCCGTAGTCGATCAGGCGCTTGGCGATGTCGTCCACCGTCACGCCCGTCTCCTTGGTCAGCGGGCGCAGGTCGATGATGCACTCGTGCGCGACCAGCCCGCCCGGGCCGGTGTAGAGCACCGGGAAGTGCGGAGCCAGGCGCTTGGCGATGTAGTTGGCGTTCAGCACCGCGACCTGGGTCGCGCGCTTGAGGCCCTCGCCACCCATCAGCCGGACGTACGCCCAGGAGATCGGCAGGATCGCCGCCGAGCCCCACGGCGCGGCCGAGATCGGGCCGACGCCGGTGGCCGGGCCGGCCTCCTCCTGCAGCGGGTGGTTCGGCAGGTACGGCGCCAGGTGGGCGCGCACCGCGACCGGGCCGACGCCCGGGCCGCCGCCGCCGTGCGGGATGCAGAAGGTCTTGTGCAGGTTCAGGTGCGAGACGTCCGCGCCGAACTTGCCCGGCTTGGCCAGGCCGACCAGGGCGTTCAGGTTGGCGCCGTCCACGTAGACCTGGCCGCCGGCCTCGTGCACCAGGGCGCAGATGTCGGTGATCTGGGTCTCGTACACGCCGTGGGTCGACGGGTAGGTGACCATCAGCACCGAGAGGTTGTCGCGGTGCTGCTCGATCTTGGCCTTCAGGTCCTCGACGTCCACGTCGCCGTCGACCAGGGTCTTCACCACGACCACGCGCATGCCGGCCATCACCGCGGAGGCGGCGTTGGTGCCGTGCGCCGAGGACGGGATCAGGCAGACGTCGCGCTGGGTGTCGCCGTTCGCGTGGTGGTAGGCGCGGACGGCCAGCAGGCCGGCCAGCTCGCCCTGGGAGCCCGCGTTCGGCTGGATCGAGACGGCGTCGTAGCCGGTGACCTCGACCAGCTGCTGCTCCAGCTGACGGATCAGGGTCAGGTAGCCCGCGGCCTGGTCGACCGGAGCGAAGGGGTGCAGCTGGCCGAACTCCGGCCAGGTGACCGCCTCCATCTCGGTGGTGGCGTTGAGCTTCATGGTGCAGGAGCCCAGCGGGATCATGCCGCGGTCCAGCGCGTAGTCCCGGTCCGACAGGCGGCGCAGGTAGCGCAGCATGGCGGTCTCCGAGCGGTGGCTGTGGAAGACCGGGTGGGTCAGGTACTCGTCCTCGCGCAGCACCGCGGCCGGCAGCGTCCCGGCGGCCTCGGCCACCTCGACGGCGGGGACGCCGAAGGCGGCCCAGACACCGGCCAGGTGCTCGCGGGTGGTGGTCTCGTCGGTGGAGACCGAGATCCGGTCCTCGCCGTCCTGGTACACGTTGATGCCGTTGGCGCGGGCGGCGGCAGCGATCTCGGCGGCGCGGCCCGGGACGACGGCGGTGACGGTGTCGAAGAACTCGCCGTGCAGCAGCTCGACGCCGCCGGCCCGCAGGCCCTCGGCGAGGGCGGCGGCGTAGCGGTGGGTGCGGCGGGCGATGTCGGCCAGGCCGTCCGGGCCGTGGTAGACGGCGTACATCGAGGCCATCACGGCGAGCAGCACCTGGGCGGTGCAGATGTTGCTGGTGGCCTTCTCGCGGCGGATGTGCTGCTCGCGGGTCTGCAGCGCCAGGCGGTAGGCGCGGTTGCCGTCGGCGTCGACGGAGACGCCGACCAGGCGGCCGGGCAGCGAGCGGGCGTACTCGGCGCGCACCGACAGGTAGCCGGCGTGCGGGCCGCCGAAGCCCATCGGCACGCCGAAGCGCTGCGAGGTGCCGCAGGCGATGTCGGCGCCCAGCGAGCCCGGGGACTTGAGCAGGGTGAGCGCCAGCAGGTCGGCGGCGACGGCGACGATCGCGCCCAGGCCGTGCGCCTGCTCGATCACCGGGGCGAGGTCGCGGACCACGCCGGTGGCGCCCGGGTACTGCAGCAGCACGCCGAAGACGCCGCGCTCGGCGATCTCGGCCGGGATGCCCTCGGACAGGTCGGCGACGACGACCTCGACACCGGTCGGCACGGCGCGGGTGTTGATCACCGCGATGGTCTGCGGCAGGGTCTCGGCGTCGACCAGGAAGACGCCGCCCTTGACCTTGGTGACGCGGCGGGCCAGCGCCATCGCCTCGGCGGCCGCGGTGCCCTCGTCCAGCAGCGAGGAGCCGGAGGTGGGCAGGCCGGTCAGGTCGGAGACCAGGGTCTGGAAGTTGAGCAGCGCCTCCAGGCGGCCCTGCGAGATCTCCGGCTGGTACGGGGTGTAGGCGGTGTACCAGGCCGGGTTCTCCATGACGTTGCGCAGGATCACCGGCGGGGTGAAGGTGCCGTAGTAGCCCAGGCCGATCATCGGCTGGAGCACCTGGTTGCGGCCCGCCAGCTCGCGCAGCTCGGCGAGGACCTGGGCCTCACTGCGGCCTGCGGGCAGGTCCAGGGCGGTGATGGAACGGATGGCCTCGGGAACGGCCGTGGCGGCGAGCTCGTCCAGCGAGCCGTAGCCGACGGACGCCAGCATCTTCTCCTGGGCGGCGGCGTCGGGGCCGATGTGGCGGTTCTCGAAGGGGCTGGCCAGCTCAAGCTCGGTGAGGGTCGGGGCGCCGGTGGGGCGTCCCGCGTTCGGCTGGGCGTTCATGGTGGTCGAGGCCTCCTGGTCACGGACCAACGGGGGTACGCACGCCGGCCGGCCAACGCCGCTGCGGACAGCGGACCGGCCTGGGCGGACGGACCCGAAAGGCCTCCCCCTCTGTCATCGGGACCTGAGAGCTTCGCCCGCACGTCGCGCTGTGGCGCTCCGTCGGCTTGCACCGTCGGTGAGGGTGGTGATCGCCGGCTCCCGCGCCGACGGTCCTGCCCTGCTTTCCAGAGTGACCTATCCCGCACGGTACGGATGCCTGAGAGATTCCGGGGAGGAGTTGCTCCTTCGGCGCCCCGACCAGTGGTTTTCGCTGACGGGGACTCTCCCGAGCGGGCTCGGCGGTCGCCGCCCAGGGTACCAGCGGGAGGCCTTCCGATCACGGGTGCGTCGGATCACTCCGGGTCTACGCGCGTCCCCCGGACGGCCCAGCGCCGACCCGTCCGGCCGCACCCCGGTCGCGTGGGCCCGATTCATGGCTTTTGGTGTGAAGTGGCGGACGGGACGGGTGCCCCGGCCGCCGATCTGCGGGCGTGCCGCAGGCGCAGCGCACTGGAGGAAAGCGTGCAGACCGAAATCGACCCCCGCGACCTCATCGGCCACAAGGCGGTCGACCGCAACGGCGACAAGATCGGCACGGTCGACGAGGTCTACCTGGACGACGCCACCGGACAGCCGGAGTGGGCGGCCGTCCGCACCGGCATCTTCGGGCGGGACGCCTTCGTCCCCCTCACCACGAGCGAGTTCTCCGGCGACGAGCTCCGGGTGCCGTACGACAAGTCGCTGGTCAAGGACTCGCCGGACTTCGGCGTCGGCCAGCACCTGTCCCCCGCCCAGGAACTCCAGCTCTACCGCTACTACGGCCTCGACACCGCGGTGGACGGCCGCCCGACCGCCGGGGCGCCCGGCCCGGCCGCCCAGCCGGACCTCGACTTCGGCACCACCTCGGCCGTCCCCGTGGCCGCGGCCGCCGAGCCGGTGGCCCACCACTCCCCCGACTCCGGCACGACGATGACCGCCACCGCCACCAGCACCGCCACGGAGGCCCCCGTGCGAACCCTCGGCACCCCCGCCCCCTTCCCCGGCCACGCCGTCGAGCCGATGCCGCATCCCGCCCAGGCCGCGCCCACGCCGGTCGCGACCACCCAGGCCGCGACCGCTCCCTTCGCGACCGACACCGCCGCCGCCTCGGCCCCCAGCGACCCGGTGGAGATCACCTGCCGCGAGGAGCGGCTCGACATCTCCACCGAGTGGCACGTCCTGGGCACCGCGAAGCTGCGCAAGTACGTGACCAGCGAGCAGGTCGAGCGCCGCGTCCCGGTGGTCCGCGAGCGGGTCCGGGTGGAGCGGATCCCGGTCAGCGAAACCGAGCTCGCCTCGCTCACCGAGAAGGAGATCGACGAGGCGGTGGAAGAGGTCACCCTCCGCGAGGAACGGCCGGTGGTCCGCAAGTACCTCGCCCCGATCGAGCGGGTCCGTCTGGTGGTCGAGCGGTACACCGAGGAGGAGGTGATCCGGGACGAGCTCCGCCGCGAGAACGTCGAGGTCCACGACACCACCGCCGAGGCCGTCGCCGCGCCCAACCCGACGAACGGCTCGATGTCCCCGGCCCCCGAGGGCGCCCGCCCCGCCGCCCTGCACCCCCTGGCCTGATTCCACCGCCCCGACCAGCGTTCCCGATGGGCCCCGGACTCCGGTCCGGGGCCCTCGACGCGCCCGCGATCCGCCGGTCCACCGCACCCGAACCTTCACCTTTGCCAAACCTTAACCAGTCGATATTTGACACTCTGAAGTATCTTCCGGCAGAGTTACTTCAGTTCATTCACTATGTACGGGAGGAAGCAACCGTGAGTGAGGCACCACAGCCCACCACCGCGGCCAAGAAGCAGAGCAACGCCCGGGTCCTGCCGGCCCTCATCCTGGCGATGCTGTCGTTCAGCGTGGTGCAGACCGCGGTCGTCCCGATCCTGCCGTCGCTGGCCAAGGAACTGGACGTCTCCGGCTCCAACATCACCTGGCTGATGACCGCCAACCTGCTGTCCGCCGCCGTGCTGACTCCCCTGCTGGGCCGCTTCGGCGACCTCCGGGGCCGCAAGCCCATGCTGCTGATCTCGCTGGCCGGTCTGGTCGCCGGTTCGGCCCTGGCGGTCAGCACCCACTCCTTCACCTGGCTGGTCGTCGCCCGCGTCCTCCAGGGCGCCGGCGGTGGCGTGATGCCGCTGGCGATCAGCATCGTCCGCGACGAGCTGCCCAAGCAGAAGGTCACCGGCGGCGTCGCCGCCATCAGCGCCTCGATGGGCGTCGGCTCCGGCCTCGGCCTGGTCGCCACCGGCCTGCTGCTGGAGCACTGGAACTACAAGTCCATCTTCTGGATGGGCCTGATCTTCGGCCTGATCGCGGTCGCCCTGGTCGCCTTCCGCGTCCCGACCGACCCGGTGACCGACAAGGAGGGCGGCGCCGACCCGCTCGGTGCCGTCACTCTGGCCGCCTGGCTCTCCGCCCTGCTGGTCGCCGTCAGCCAGGGCAACCACTGGGGCTGGACCTCCACCAAGACCCTCGGCCTGTTCGCCGTCGCCGCCGTGGTGGCCCTGGTCTGGGGCATCATCGAGACCAAGGTCTCGCACCCGCTGGTCGACCTGAAGATGATGTCCCGCCCGGCCGTGGCCTTCACCAACCTGGCCGGTCTGCTCATCGGCTTCGGCATGTACGGCTCGTTCATGGTCATCAGCAACTTCGCCCAGACCCCGGAGAAGTACGCCCACTACGGCTTCACCGCGACCGTCCTGCACGCCGGTGTGATGCTGCTGCCGTCCGCCATCGGCTCGATGGTGGCCGCCCCGGTCGGCGCCCTGCTGATCGCCCGCCGCGGCCCCCGCCTGCCGCTGGTCCTCGGTGGCGTCCTGGGCGCGGTCTCGATGGCCTACCTGGCCCTGCGGCACAGCGCCGAGGGCGACATCTACACCGCCTCCGCCATCTTCGGCCTCGGCATCGGCCTCGCCTTCGCCGCGATGCCGGCCTTCATCAACGGCGCCGTCCCGGTCGAGCAGAGCGGCATCGCCAACGGCATGAACTCCGTGCTGCGCACCGTCGGCGGCGCGATCGGCACCGCCGTGATGACCGCCATCCTGACCGGCGACGTCATGAAGCTCCCGATCCCGGTGCTGCTGCCCACCCTGGACGCGTACAAGCACGCGTTCTGGACCACGGCCGTCGTCTGCGTCATCGCCGGCGCCGTCCCCTTCCTGATCCGCACCGCCAAGTCGGCCACGGCCGTCGCCGGCGGCCCGGCCCGGCAGGACTCCAGCCCCGAGCTGGCCAAGACCGACGCCTGACGAGGCGTCCGGCCCGCGCGCTCAGGGACAGGACGCGCGGGCCCCGGCCTCCGCTCGGTCGCGAGGGCATCACGACCGTCCGGAGTCCGGCACGGTATGCGGCCCCACCCGGTACTTCCACCGGGTGGGGCCGTTCCGCGTCCTCCCGCCTCACTCCCCCTCGGCGCCGGGCTCCTCGACCTGCCGCAGCGGCAGCGGCCGGGCCGGCTCCAGCGCCGGATCGTCCACCGCGAAGGTCCGCACCCGCCCCGGCCCGCTCCACGGCGTCTCGAACCGCACGGTCACCCGCCCGACCCCGCTGCCCTGCACCCAGCCCGGCCCCCACTCGGCATGGCGGACGTCCTGCCCGGGCATCCAGCGGCGCACCACCGCCTCCTCCGGCTCCTCCTCGGCCTCCGCCACCTCGGCCGCCTCGGCGGCGTGCTCCGCCGCCTCCTCCCGCAGCGCCTGGGCGAACAGGTCCTCCTGGGTGTAGTCGGCCAGCTGGGCCACGCCCACCCCGAGCAGCCGGACCCCGCCGGTGATGTCCACCTGCTCGGCGAGGCGCCGTGCCGTCGAGGTGATCACCGCCTCGTCGTCGGTCGGCCCGCCCAGGGTCTCCGAGCGGGTCAGCGTCGAGAAGTCGAACCGCCGGACCTTGAGCACCACCGTCCGCCCCGAGCGCCCGGCCGACCGCAGCCGCCGGACGCACCGGCCGGCCAGCGCCTCCACCTCACGCAGCACCCGGTCCCGGTCGGCCAGGTCCACCTCGTAGGTGTCCTCCACCGAGACCGACTTGGCGTCCTGGTCGGCCACCACCGGCCGCTCGTCCAGCCCTGTCGACATCTGGAAGATCCCGGCGCCGTGCGCCCGCCCGAGCAGTTGGACCAGCTCCGCCTCCCCCGCCTCCGCCAGGTCGGCCACCGTGCTCAGCCCGGCCCGCCGCAGCACCTGCTCGGTGGCCGGGCCGATCCCCGGCAGCGCCCGGACCGGCATCGGGCCGAGCACCGCCCGCTCCTCCCCCGGCTCGATCAGCACCAGCCCGTCCGGCTTGGCCTGCTCCGAGGCGATCTTCGCCATCAGCTTGGAGCCCGCCGCCCCGACCGAGCCGGTCAGCCCGGTGAGCCGCTGGATGTCCGCCCGCAGGTCCTCCGCCAGGGCGAGCACCAGCCGCTCCCCGGTCTCGTGGTCCGCCTCCGTCAGCACCGGCCCGTAAGGACCGGCCTCCAGGTCGACGAAGGCCTCGTCCAGGCTCAGCGGCTGCACCAGCGGCGACAGCTCGCGCAGCAGCCCCATCACGATCTCGCTGTTCTGCCGGTACGCCTCGAAGCGCCCGGTCAGGAAGGCCGCGTTCGGGCACAGCCGGCGCGCCTGCGCCATCGGCATCGCCGAGTGCACCCCGAACTTCCGCGCCTCGTACGAGGCCGTCGAGACCACCCCGCGCCCGCCGAGCCCGCCGACGATCACCGGCTTCCCGCGCAGGCTGGGCTTGGACGCCTGCTCCACCGCCGCGAAGAAGGCGTCCATGTCGAGGTGGATGATGCTCGGCAGAGATCGCACCCGCCGATCATCGCGCACGGGTCCGACAGTGCGTACGAACCCGGCCGACGCCCCGCGCCCGGCGCTACCGCTCCGCGGCCTCCGCCAGCGCCTTCGGGATGCCGTCCTCCTTGGGCCCGAGGAACTCCGGGTCCGGCCGCAGCCAGACGTTCACGGCCGCCTTCCCCGCCCCGGCGACCTCCCGGAACCCGCCGTACAGCCAGGTGACGTCGTGCGGCTCCGGCACACCGACCGCGTAGGAGCGGATGCCCGCCGCCTCGCACAGCGCCAGCGCCCGCCGGACGTGGAAGTCCTGGCTGACCAGCACCGCGCGGTCCACCCCGAAGATCCGGTGCGCCCGGGTGCAGGAGTTCCAGGTGTCGAAGCCCGCGTAGTCCCGGACCACCCGGTCCCCCGGGATCCCGTGCTCGGTCAGGTACCGGTACATCGCGTCCGGCTCGTCGTACTCCACCCGCCCGTTGTCCCCGGTCACCAGGACGGCCTTCACCTTGCCCTCCCGGTACAGGTCCAGCGCCGCCACCAGCCGGTGCTCCAGGTACGGCGACGGCTTGCCCTGGTCCAGCCCGGCGCCGAACACCACCGCCACCGGCGCCGACGGCGCGCTTTCCACCGTCCCCACCCGGTCGCTCGCCGCGAACCACAGCCAGGCGCTCGGTGCCAGCGCCAGCGCGCACAGCAGCGTCGTCACCTGGAAGACCCTGCGCTGCGTCCCGCGCTCCCGCAGCCGCGCCCGCAGCCCCCCGGCCCGACGCCGCAGCATCCCGGATATCCCGGTACCGGCCTCCACGTGCCCCTCCCTCGGTCGCTCCACCAGCAACACGACGAGGCCGTGGCCCGGAACGGTTCCCCGTTCCGGGCCACGGCCCCGTCGACCGGACCGCTCCGTCAGACCGCCCGGTTGCGCCGCTGCGCCAGCTCGTCCGCCGGATCGTTGCCCACCAGCGTCTCGCCGGTGTCGGTCCGCTCCGCGTGCAGCCGACCGAGGGTCAGCTCCAGCTCCTGCCAGACCGCTCCCACCGCGATGCCGAAGACCCCCTGACCGCCCTTCAGCAGATCGACCACCTGCTGCGGCGTGGTGCACTCGTAGACCGTCGCCCCGTCACACATCAGCGTCAGCCCGGTCAGGTCGGCCTGCTCGCCGGACTGCAGATGGGCGACGGCCACCCGGATGTTCTGCAGCGAGACGCCCGCGTCGAGCAGCCGCTTCACGATCTTGAGCAGCAGCACGTCACGGAAGCTGTAGAGCCGCTGACTGGTCGCCGGGTACGCGGTCCGGACGCTGGGCTCCAGCAGTCCGGTGCGGGCCCAGTAGTCCAACTGGCGGTAGGTGATGCCGGCCGCCGCGCAGGCCGTCGGGCCGCGGAAACCGAGCAGTTCGGACGTCGGGGCCAGCCGCTCGATCGCGGGCTGGCCCGGCTGCACGGCCGGGAACCTGCCCATCCTCGGCAGGTCCGACACGGTGCGAGCGGTGCGCGGCATGTGCACGGCGCACAGGCCTCCCACGGCCGCGTCATCGCCGGTGCTGCTCATGCCTACCTCCGTCCGCTCGTGCTGCGGGCAACCCGACTGCGGGCATCGGCCACCCGGACAGCCACTCCTGACGGTAGGCAGTCCCCTATGACCCGTCAACGATCGCCACGCCGGGCCAGACAAACCACATCACTCAGGAGAGTGGTTTTTCGTGCCCCTAGTGTGGGTAGATGGACGGATTTTGGCAAAACGGCACGCTGAAGAGCTGACCCGAACCGACCCGAACCGTCCGCGCTACTGCGGCCCGCCACCGCCGAAGTCCTCGGGCGACACCTGGTCGAGGAACTCGCGGAACTTCTCGACCTCGTCCTCCTGCTCGTCCGGGATCGCGATGCCCGCCTCGGCGAGCACCTCCTCGCTCCCGTAGATCGGCGTGCCGGTGCGCAGGGCCAGCGCTATGGCGTCGGACGGCCGGGCACTCACCTCGACCCCGCCGGCGAACACCAGCTCGGCGTAGAACACGCCCTCCCGCAGGTCGGTGATCCGGACCTCGGTGAGCTGCTGGCCGAGCGCCTCCAGGACGTCCTTGAACAGGTCGTGCGTCAGCGGGCGCACCGGCGTCATGCCCTGCTGGGCGAAGGCGATCGCGGTCGCCTCGCCGGGGCCGATCCAGATCGGCAGGTATCGATCTCCCCCGACCTCCCGCAGCAGCACGATCGGCTGGTTGGAAGGCATCTCCACTCGGACACCCACGACGTCGAGCTCATTCACACAGGCAACCCTATGGCTCCGACCCCGGATATGAAAGCGCAGGGCCGACGCCGCTGGTCAGCGCGGTGCACCGGGCACGCCGAGGACGCTTCGGGGCCCCTGCCGGGCCGCGGCACACGCCCTAGCCGCGGGCGCGCAGACCGGCCTGGACCATGGCCGCGTGCAGCCGCACGGACAGCGTGGCCAGCTCCCGCGCGGTGGCCTCCGCGTGCGCCCGGGTCTGCGGGTTCCGGTGCCGCCGCAGCGGTGCCACCACCTGCTCCACCAGCGCGATCTCGCGGTCCGCCGCCGCCTTCATGGCCCTCAGGTGCCGCGGCTCCAGCCCGTACCGGCCGAGCTCTGCGACCAGCCGGGCCACCTGCAGCGCCTCCCCGTCGTACCCGCCGTCCGGGCCGGGCGCGATCAGCCCGTACGACTCCCACGCGGCCAGCTCCTGCTCGCCGGCCTCGGCCGCCGCCAGCAGCTCGGCGCGCCCCAGCCGGACCCCGGAGGAGACGTCCGCCGAGGCCACCAGTTCGCGGTCGGCCTCCTCCAGCGGCCCGGGCCGGGTGTCGGCCGCGGACGGCAGCGCGGGCGGGGCCTCACCGCGCTCGATCGCGTCCAGGTGCTCGCGGATCACCCGCAGCGGCAGGTAGTGGTCCCGCTGCATCCGCAGCACGTAGGCCAGCCGCTCGACGTCGGACGGGCTGAACTTGCGGTACCCCGAGGGGGTGCGCTGCGGCTCGACCAGGCCCTCCGCCTCCAGGAAGCGGATCTTGGAGATGGTCACCTCGGGGAAGTCGTCCCGCAGGAAGGCCAGCACCGCACCGATGCTCAGCAGTTCGTCACCGCCGCGCCGCCGCCCGGCGGGCCGGTCCGGCCGGACCGGCTGCCTGGGGCCCGCGACCACCCCGCGTCCGCCCCGGTCCGCCTGCGGACCTGACGACGACGCAGGGTTGGCCGCCCCGAGAGAAGAGGAAGGGGTATTCGTATTCACTCGGGCTCCCGCCGACGTTGGTTTCAGTACCCCCGGTTGTGGCCGGCGAAGAACACCAGCCGGTACTTCCCGATCTGCACCTCGTCGCCGTTGTTCAGCGGCACCTCGTCGATCCGCTCCCGGTTGACGTAGGTGCCGTTCAGGCTGCCCACGTCGGCGACGCTGAAGCCGGCCGGGGTGCGGCGGAACTCCACGTGGCGCCGGGAGACCGTGACGTCGTCCAGGAAGATGTCACCCTGCGGGTGACGACCCGCCGTGGTGACGTCCGAGTCCAGCAGGAACCGGCTGCCCGAGTTCGGGCCGCGCTGGACGATCAGCAGCGCCGAACCCGGCGGCAGCGCGTCGATCGCCGACAGCACCTCGGCCGACAGGGCCGGCGTGGTACCGGTGCCGGTCGTCGCGGACGGGTCGTAGGACTCCAGGCCGGAGATCGAGATGGTCGACGTGGTCTCCGCCGCCCCCTCGGGCAGCACGCCGCCGCGCAGCGGGGTGCCGCAGTTGGAACAGAAGCGGGCCGCGGCCGGGTTCTGGTTGCCGCACCTGGGGCACGGAGTGGGGCCAGCCATGTTCACAGCCTCCTGGCGCGGCACACCCGACGGGTTGTGCCCGGCGTACGGGTCCGGTGCAAACCCTCCAGCAGAGGTTGAGGGTCCTGACGGGAAACCTATGCGCGGGTCGCCGGAGGGGTCAACCGACGCGCCGTAGCCCGCCGGATTCCCCGCGTACTGGGCGGCGGCACCGTCCCGGTACAGCTGCTGTCCGGCGTACGTGCCGGCCTCGGGAGCGGGACGCATGCCCGGCACCGCGGGCTCGTCCTCCGCCCGGCGGTGCCGCGCGGTCGGCGCCTCGACGGCGGCGGCGTCACGGCCCTTGTTGCGGCCGAACAACTTCGAGAAGAAACTCACGGGCGAATCCCCTTGCGTGTGACAGACCCGCCCGCGGGGCAGGGTGAGAACCTCGGACAGGCTGCGGGCCCGGTCGCGGCCCGGGCCTGCTGGAGTGGTACTCCGACGGTTGTTGCTGCGGTTGGTGCTACGGAGCGTACTGGTGCGAACCAGTCTCTCCCACGCGACGACGGCGCCCCGCACCGGGTGCCGCCCGCCCTTGACGGGCCGTTCGCCGAGCGCGTCACTTCGAAGCCGGCTTGGCGTACTGCGGCGACTTCAGGTCGACCAGGGCGTCGACGACCACCTTCTGCTGCTGGGTGATCGTCGCCCGCGCCTGGTGGCTCTCAAGAGTACGGACGACGCCTCCCGGGATGTTCAGCGCGGGCGTCAGATCCTGCGGGTTCCCCACGACGGTGAACCGATAGGGCTGCGAGACCTTCTTCCCGTCGATCTGCACCCCACCACCCGACAGGTCGGTGAAGTAGGTGTTGACCACCACGCGCACATCGTTGATCTGAATCGCCTCCGCCCCCGCCGCTCGAAGTTCCTGCAGGGTGTCCAGCAGCATATCTGCCTTCACCAGCCCTTGGGGATCGTCGACCGTGAGTACGATGCCCGGACCTGTGGCTTTGACCGTACCGGCCAGCACACCCAGTTCCGTCATCTTCTTCCTGGTCTGCTCCTGGGCCTCCTTGGCCTGGTTGGAGCTGTTCTCCAACTTGCCCAGGGACTGCTCCAGCTCCGCCTTCTCCTGCTGGAGACGCTGCTGACGGCTGTCCAGTTCGTCGAGGATCCGGACCAGGTCCTCCTGCCGGGCTCCGCGCAGCTGGTTGTGGTGGTCGTTGGTCGAGCGCACCTGGATCGCCAGCGCCAGGCCGAGCGAGAACAGCAGCAGCGCCACCACCAGCTGGCCGCGCGACAGCCGCGGCGGCCACAGCGCGGCCTGCAGCCGCCGCCGACCGGCGGTCCGGTCCACAGCCGGCGGCTCCTCGGCGGCCCCCGACGGTTCAACGGCCCCCGACGGTTCGACGGCTTCCGTCTCGGCCTCGACCGCCTCGGCCACGACCGGCTCAACCTCGACCGGCTCGGCCTCGGGTTCGGGTTCCTTCACCAGCCGGACGGACGGCTTCAGCTCCTCCGCCCCGCCCTCAAGCTCAGCCTTAGCGTCAGACTCCTTCGGCTCCGGCTCCGGCTTGGGCTCCGGCTCGGCCACGGCTTCGGCGGGCACAGCCGCCGGCTCCTCCTGCGCCTCCGGAGCGGCCTCCGCAGGCGCCTTCTCGACCGGCTCCTCGACGGGCTCCTCGACGGGCTCGTCGACCTGCTCCACGACGGACTCCTCGGCCACCGGCGCCTCCGCCCTCTTCTTCTCCTCCTCCGTCGCCGCCGTCTCGCGGCCCGGCTCAGGCCCGGAAGACATGACGCCGGATCGCGGCAGCGTTGGAGAAGATGCGGATGCCGAGGACGACGACCACACCCGTGGACAGCTGCGAACCGACGCCCAGCTGGTCACCCAGGAAGACGATCAGAGCCGCGACCACCACGTTCGACAGGAACGACACGATGAAGACCTTGTCGTTGAAGATCCCGTCCAGCATCGCCCGGACGCCGCCGAACACCGCGTCCAGCGCCGCCACCACCGCGATCGGCAGGTAGGGCACGACGGCGTCGGGCACCTCGGGTTGGACGAAGAGGCCGACGACCACCCCGATCACGAGACCCAGTACGGCAATCACGGTCTAGCTGCTCCTGTCCCTGTGGTGGTCTTGGCGGATCCGCCGGCCGGACGCCGCTTCGTGGTCGGTGCGCCGCTGGTCGCGGATGGTGAAACGGCTCCCGGGCTCTCCGAGGTTCCCGGCCCGGACGTGGAGCCGGCCGACGAGGTCGCCGAAGGCGTCGGAGTCGGAGTCGGAGTTGGAGTTGGAGTCGGAGTCGGCTCCGGTGTGACCGGCTGGGCGGTCCGCAGCGTCACACCCACCGCCGCCGGAAGCGTCAGGCTCTTCTGCGCGGAGAGCGTCGACTTGATGCCGTACTTCTCCTCCAGCAGCCGCAGGTACTGCCCGGCCATGTCCTTCTCGAAGGCGGTGAGCAGCTTCGGCCCGTCCCCGATCGCCTGGATGTTGTACGGCGGCACCAGCGGCCGGTTGTCCACCAGCACGGCCTCGCCCGCCGCCCGGACCGCCGACAGCGCGGTCAGCCGCTGCCCGTTGATCGAGACGGCCTCCGCGCCGGATCCCCACAGCCCGTTCACCACCAGCTGCAGGTCGCGGTCGCGCAGCCGGCCGCTGTTGGAGAAGCCCTGCCCGGCCCGCGGATCGACGTTGCCCCCGCTCCCCGTGCCCGCGGCGTCCTCCAGGACCAGCTTCACCCCGGGCCCGGTGACCTCTCCCAGCCCCACCTGATCGGTCAGACCGGCCGCTCCGCCGTCGCCGGAGGCCAGCGCCTGCTGCTGGGTGTCGTCGACCTTGCGCCGCAGGTCCTGGACCTCCTTCTGGAGGTGGTCCGCCGAGCCGTTGCTGTCGTTGATCCGGTGGATCAGCGCGTCCCGCTCCTTGGCCAGCGTCGGCTCCGCCTTGTGCGCGTTCACCGCGCCGACCGTCACCACCGCCCCGACCAGCGCCAGCCCGGCACCCAGCGTCAACAGACCCCGCAGGGTCCGGGGTATCCGGCTGTCGTGCTCACCGCCCCGGGCCGCGGCCGCCTCCGCGTAGCCCTCGTCCAGGCTGTGGTCCATCACGTTGGTCAGCAGGGACATCGAGGCGTCCGGGCGGTTGTACCGTCCGTTCGGGGCACTCGGCGTCGGCGTCGCTGGCATGCGGACCATCGTCCCATGACGGCCGAGGGGCCCGCGCACGGCCCCTGAGCTGCACACACACCGCACACATCGACGGAAAGTGACGGACCCTTCCGAATGATGTGAAAACGGACAACGGGGCGCGCGGGCCGAACCGCACGCCCCGCCGTTCGGGGATTCCTCCGATCAGAAGACCCGTCCGCTCAGGCCGTCACCGGCCCGCGCCCTCGACCACCGACGCCCACTCGTCCAGCAGCGCCTCGGTCGCCTCGTCGTCCGGGCCCTCGGCCCACAGGTGGGTGACCGCCTCGGCCGGGTCCGGCAGGACCAGCGTCCAGCGCCCGTCCGCCTCGACCACCCGCACGCCGTCCGTGGTGTCCAGCCGCCGGTTGCCGGCCGCCTCCACCACCGAGCGCATCACCATGCCCTTCGCCGCCCAGGGCGTCGCGATGTCCCGGCGCCGGATGTGCGCCTGCGGAATCCGCGCGTCGATCTGGCTCAGCGTGAGCTGGGTCCGGGCCACCAGGCCGACCAGGCGGACGAAGGCCGCGGCACCGTCCAGCACCCCGCTGAACTCGGGCACCACGAAGCCGCCGCGCCCGTCCCCGCCGAACACCGTGCCCTCGGCGGAGGCCGCCTTCGCGAGGTCGTCCGGCGTCGTCGTGGTCCAGATGACCTGGGTGCCGTGGTAGGCGGCGACCTGCTCGGCGATCCGGGTCGTGGTCACCGGCAGCGCCACCTGACCGCTGCGCCGCTCGGCCGCGACCAGGTCCAGCAGCACCAGCAGCGCCCGGTCGTCGTCGATCACCCGGCCGAGCTCGTCCACGAACGCGACCCGCTCGCCGACCGGATCGAACCGAACGCCGAAGGCCGCCCGCGAGGAGGCCACCAACTCGCCGAGCCTGGCCAGCCCGGCCCGCCGGGTCTCCGCGTCCTCGGTCGGCCGCGCCTCGTCCAGCCCGGTGGAGACGGTGAGCGCCTCCACCCCGAGCCGGCCGAGGATGCTGGGCAGAACGAGCCCGGCGCTGCCGTGCGCGGTGTCCACCACCACCTTCAGTCCGGCCTCCCGGACCCCGGTGGTGTCCACCGTCCGCAGCAGGTTGCCCGCGTAGGAGTCGAACACGCTGGACGGGAAGGTCAGGTCCCCGATCTCGCCCGGGAAGGCCCGCCGGTACTCCTGGCGCGCGTAGACGCGGTCGAGCTTGCGCTGCCCGGCCTGGGAGAGGTCCGCCCCGCGCTCGTCGAAGAAGAGGATGTCCAGCGAGTCCGGCACCCCTGGCGTGGTCCGCAGGAAGATCCCGCCCGCGCTCCCCCGTGCGGTGTGCTGCCGGGCCACCGGCATCGGCACGTTCTCCAGGTCGCGGACGTCGATCGCCGAGGTCTGCAGCGCCGAAATCATCGCCCGTTTGAGCGCACGCGCACCACGCGAGTGGTCACGCGCAATGGTGACGGTGGCGCCCTTCTTCAACGTCGTGGCATAGGCGCCGGCCAGCCGGACGGCCAGCTCCGGGGTGATCTCGACGTTGAGGACGCCGGAGACGCCGCGGACGCCGAAGAGGTGCTCCTGCCCGCGCGACTCCCAGATCACCGAGGTGTTGACCACCGCGCCGGCCTCGATGGTCTTGAACGGGTAGACCCGGACGTTGGCCCCGATGATCGACTCCTCGCCGACCAGGCACTCGTCCCCGATCACCGCGCCGTCCTCGATCCGCGCGGCCCGCATCACGTCGGTGTTCTTGCCCACCACGCAGCCGCGCAGATTGCTCTGCGGCCCGACGTACACGTTGTCGTGCACCACCGCCTTGTGCAGGAACGCACCGCGCTTGACCACCACGTTGCTGCCCAGCACGGTGTGCTCGCGGATCTCGACGCCGGCCTCGACCTTGGCGTAGTCGCCGATGTACAGCGGTCCGCGCAGCACGGCCTCGGGGTCGACCTCCGCGCCCTCGGCCACCCAGACGCCCGGCGAGATCTCGAAGCCCTCCAGCTCGACGTCGACCTTGCCCTCCAGGACGTCCGCCTGGGCCTTGCCATAGCTCTCGTGGGTGCCCACGTCCTCCCAGTAGCCTTCGGCGACGTAGCCGTAGACCCGCTTGCCCTCCTTCAGGAGCTGGGGGAACACGTCGCTCGACCAGTCGACGGACTCACCCGCCGCGACGTAGTCGAAGACCTCGGGCTCCATCACGTAGATACCGGTGTTCACCGTGTCGGAGAACACCTGCCCCCAGGTCGGCTTCTCCAGGAAGCGCTCGACGCGCCCTTCCTCGTCCGTGATCGTGATACCGAACTCCAGGGGATTCGGCACCCTGGTGAGACAGACCGTGACCAGTGCGTTCTTACTACGGTGAAACTCGATCAATTGAGTGAGGTCGAAATCGGTCAGCGCGTCGCCGGAGATCACCAGAAAGGAATCGTCCTTGAGCGCGTCCTCGGCATTCTTGACACTCCCCGCGGTGCCTAGTGGCGTCTCTTCATGGGCATAGGTCAGGTGCATGCCCAGTTCCTCGCCGTCACCGAAGTAGTTCTTGACGAGTGACGCCAGGAACTGGACGGTGACGACGGTGTCGGAGAGGCCGTGTCGCTTCAGCAACCGCAGCACGTGCTCCATGATCGGCATATTGGCGACCGGAAGCAGCGGCTTCGGCATGCTGGAGGTCATCGGGCGGAGACGGGTGCCCTCGCCCCCTGCCATGACTACGGCTTTCATTACGGGTGCGTCCTCCTTCGCGGTGGTGGACCTACAGGTCCATCAAACCGTTCCAGAGGGTTCTCTACCCGGAAGCCCTCGTCCGACGCACCGAGGCGACGTGGGACTTCTCTCAGATCACGTCTCAGACTGTGGACGTCGAGCCCGCGGCGGCGCCCTTGATGATCTGCCGCGCCTGAACCGCGTAAAGAATCGCCGACCACCAGTACAGCGTGGTCCCCCACCAGATGAAGGCCCAGCTCACCACCTCGGCCGGCCGCGCGATCCAGCTGTCGATGCCACCGAGCAGCAGAAGCGGAAACGCGTACATCAGATTGAAGGTCGCGGCCTTCCCGAGGAAACTCGTCTGCAACGGCCCGTAACCGTGCCGGTTGAGCAGCGGCAGCAGCGACGC
This sequence comes from Kitasatospora sp. NPDC101108, assembly GCF_055584725.1. Lineage (NCBI taxonomy): Bacteria > Bacillati > Actinomycetota > Actinomycetes > Kitasatosporales > Streptomycetaceae > Kitasatospora > Kitasatospora sp. NPDC101108. The sequence goes on along the minus strand of NZ_JBVJLM010000009.1, from coordinate 542 downwards.
GATGAAGACTTCGCGGGCCAGCAGAATCGCCGTCACCCACCAGGGCAGGAACTCACGCCACGTCAGTCCGACCAGGGTGGACAGCACATAGAGCCGGTCGGCCAGCGGGTCCAGCAACTGCCCCACCCGACTGATCTGCCCCCACCGCCTGGCGAGCTTTCCGTCCAGGTAGTCACTGACCCCGCTGAGCGCGAGGATCAGGAGCGCCCAGCCGTCGTTCTTGGGCCCGCCGAACGCGGGCCACAGGATGAGCCAGAGAAAGAGCGGAACACCGACCAGCCGGGCCATGCTCAGCAGGTTGGGGATGGTGAGGACGCGATCGGTCTGGACCCGCGTCTCCTGGACCTCCACCCGGGGGCCCTCCTGTCCTGTGTCACAACAATGCACGTTGACCCTACAACAGAGAAGCCCCCGTCCGGTTCACCCGGCGGGGGCTTCTCTCGAAGAATTGTTCGGCGGCGTCCTACTCTCCCACAGGGTCCCCCCTGCAGTACCATCGGCGCTGTGAGGCTTAGCTTCCGGGTTCGGAATGTAACCGGGCG